>JAUZRP010000001.1 GCA_030950395.1 Desulfonauticus sp.
ATTCCTTTTAGTTAGGCTGCAAACAATACTGCTAATTATGCAATGCAAGCTTTAGGATACATTTTCCATTCCTTTTAGTTAGGCTGCAAACCTTCAATGCTACCGAAGCCAAGTTTGCTATTTTAACAAATTTTCCATTCCTTTTAGTTAGGCTGCAAACTGGTGGAGCTTGTTTGGGATGACCCAAAGAAAAACAATTTTCCATTCCTTTTAGTTAGGCTGCAAACCAGGGGACGTGGTGAACAACACTACCACAGGCAATCAGGTTTTCCATTCCTTTTAGTTAGGCTGCAAACCCTATCTGTCAAAGAACTTATAAGCGTTTTATAGCAAGGCTTTGCAGAGAAGTCAACTCCCGGGAAAAGGCTTTAATAGCCGTCGGACCTCTAGTAGTGCAAAAATCCCCGGGCATCCGACGGCTGGTGAAAAAAATCACTAAACAAAAATATCGTCAGGGTCTCCTTTCTCTAGGCCCATTACTTCTCTAGAAAAATAATGTCGTGTGCGAAAGGTATAAATAATTATAGAGTCTTCTTTAGGATCCATAATCTGTTTTAATTCAAACTTTAATCGTTCCAATTGTGCCTTGCTTAATTCTCCTTCAAAGACAGAAAGCTGCACCCAATGTAAGAATCTTTTGCATATTTTGTGGAATTTTTGTACGCGTTTTTCGCCAGCATCATAAACTAATATGACAAACATTTAACGAGTCCTTATGTAAGGAATATAAATTTCATCTCCTAAAAAATGGCGATATAACTTGTAACATTCTAGGCGTAATAAACGTCTATAAGAAACTTTTCTTCCCAGTTTCTTGTGTTTAATGGTTTCGCTGAGTCGCTTTTCGTAGGCTTCAAGAAACTTGCGAGTACCTTTATCTTTTAAGTAGACACCTTCCAAGTTATCAGAAAAGTCATTTGGTTTTATTTCGCCACGATTTATTAATCCAAAAATTACTCTATCAACAATAAGTGGCTTAAATACTTCGCTAATATCTAGATTTAATGTGAAAGATCTCTGATTTGTTTCATGAAGATAGCCAATCCGTGGATCAAGATGAGTGCGATAAATTTCAGAAAGGGCTGTTACATATAACAGAGAATTTCCAAAAGAAATCAGGGCATTTAAGCGATTGGCCGGTGGACGCCGTGTTCTTACCTCAAAAGAAAAATCAGGATTATCTAAAATGATATCAAATGCTTCATAATATACCATGCGCGCCTGGCCTTCAATTGCCATGAGTTCAGCAGTAGATCCTGCCTGATTCAATTCTCCAATCAATTCTTCAATAGAAGAAATTTGTTGGGATAGATCTTTCCCTCTAGCATTATATATTCGCAAGTTATAAAGCATGTTTGATAGGGCTCCATAAACAAACGCTCGAGCTAATCCAAGACGCCATTCGTGATTTAGATAGTATTCGGCTTGCCTTAAGACCATGAGCCCTGAATTCATGTGTTCACGAGGATAATAAGTTCCCACATAATATTCGAAATAATTAAAAAAGTGTAATGGAATATGCTTTTGGCTTAAAAACTCAATAAGTTTCTTATTGAAAGTTATTTCAGCGAAGACATATATACTATCTATAGTTTCTACCGGAATAATTTTCTTCTCCTCATTTTGAGGAATAAAGACAAGGGTGTTGCCTTCGCGTTTAAGATGGCCAGGATTTAGGATATAAATTGCGCGTTTCATAATAAACTTTTGAGGCTGATTAACGGAAAAAGATATGCTGGTATAAAATATGTTTCTTCCAATTTTTCCAGTCTATCTTTAGTAATAATGATTTTTAAAGTTTCTTTTTCAAAATGTCTTTCCTCAAAATTAGAAAAAATTTTAGGAATTCTTATTTGATTGCGAAATTTACATTCTAGAAGAATGATTTTTTCTTGAAACACGAGAAAGTCAATCTCGGCTCCACTTCTGGTGCGGTAAAAATAGATATCTTCTAAGGAAAATTGTTCCATAAGTTCCCGAAATACGAAATTTTCTACCTCATGACCACTTACCTCTTCGTAAGCATCAAAGATTCTTCTTAAAGAAAAGTAAATTATTCCAAAATCTCGTGCGTAAACTTTGGGATTTTTAGATAGTTCCTTACGAACATTACTAAAGTAAGGACGAATTAAGTGAAAGATAAAAGTTCCTTCAAGGATATCCAGATAGCGAGACACGGTTTCAAAGCGGATTTTTAAAGTATCAGCAAGTTCGCTTTTGTTTAAAAGAGAGCCTATTTGTGAGGCCAGTATGCGCACCAAATGATTAAAAGCAGAGATGTTTCCCACGTTAAGAAATCCAGCTACATCTTTTTGAAGATAGGTGGACAAAATTTCTCGTAAGATAGTTTCTTTTTGTTCTCTTAAAGATGTCAAAACAACCTCAGGATAACCACCCCAAGTTACATAATCTACGAAACATTCTTTAAGTTGTTTTTGATAAAGGGCAAAAATTTCCTGAATTTCATCCCAGCTATTAAAAGGTGCCTCTTTCCATAGCTCTTTTGGAAAAACCGCCCAAAGAAACTCCAAAAAAGAAAATCTCTCAAGAATGAACTCCACTTTTCTTCCCGTCAGGAACTCTTTAGTGCGTGAAATCTCAAGACTTGAGGACCCAGAAACAATAATCTTTAGCTCAGGAGAAAGCCGATCGTAAAGGATTTTCAAAAAAAGCCCTGGATCACTTAAATATTGAACTTCATCAAGAAAGAGATAAAGGCGTTCCCCTCCCAAAAGGCCTTCCTGGCGCAAATATCTTTCAAACAACTGAGGAGTTTTGAAATAGGGTTCGAAAAGATATTGATCAACAGGCAAAAATGCCGTTTTTCGCCCTTGTTTTTTAAGATGTTCTTCAATGAATTTTAGAAGAGTGGTCTTCCCAGCCCTTCGAGCGCCTTTAATAATGAGAATATGAGGCGAATCAAGCCAGAGAAGAATCTTTTTAAAAAGACTTCTTTCGACAAACATCAGTAAATTTTTACTAAGCACCTAGAGAAAATTCAATGAAAAAACACGAAAAAAAGATGTTTTTTTTCATCCGAAAAGTTTTAGGCCAAAATAATCGAGGTTATATAATAAATTTCTCCCCAATTTATAATACTCAACCATCCTTGACCTTTATTTATTGATATTTCTTTGAAAAATTTTTCAATAATATCTGCCCCTTTTTCTTGTTCAAAAAAGCAATCAAGGCATAACTATCAAACACATACCTTTTCATAGCTGAGCTTCTCTTTTTCGTTTCTCAAGCAAGAATCTTAAAGCTTTTCCTTTGCCAGGTAAAAGCCCGCGCCCTTTTTGAATTAACTGCTCCACAGGTTCTAAAATTATTTTGTTCTCCTCTACCGAAACCACAAGCTTTTGCCCTTTCTGAATATTTAATTTTTTCCGCACTTCAGAGGGAATAACAATTTGCCCTTCAGAAGTAACAGTAACTAACATGGTATCCTCCAACAATTTTGTCTCACCTTAATTTGATAATCTTACTTTGAATAAAAATTCACCCCCAACATACCTCCTGAAAAGAGCAAGTGCGGCAGTATTTTGATTTTTTAACAGGCGGAGGCTTTTCTGAAGAAAAAGTATGAGTCATTTC
>JAUZRP010000010.1 GCA_030950395.1 Desulfonauticus sp.
TCTTTATCTACATCAACCCATGGTGCAATACCTGTTTGTGCTGTTAATTCTAATGCTCTATTAACTTGAGGGTTAGTTTTAGTTTTTTCTTTAATCTCTATTCTATCTCCCTCTTTTACTAAAAATGAAGGGATATTTACTTTTTTACCATTTACTAAAATATGACCATGAGTTACAAGCTGTCTTGCTGCTTTTCTTGTAGTAGCAAATCCCATTCTATATACTACATTATCAAGTCTTCTCTCAAGAAGTTTAATTAAATTCTCCCCTGTGTTTCCTTCTTGTCTATTTGCTTCTTTAAAAAATCTTCTAAACTGCTTTTCTAAAACACCATAATAGTATTTAATCTTCTGTTTTTCTCTAAGTTGCAATCCATATTCAGAAATTTTTGCTCTTCTTTGTCCATGCTGTCCTGGTGCATAAGGTCTCTTATCAAGTGCAGACTTTCCTGCAAGTCTTCTCTCACCTTTTAATTCTAGACTAACTCCTAGTCTTCTTTCTATTCTTTCAACTGCTCCTGTATATCTAGCCATCGTTAAACCCTTCTTCTTTTTCTTGGTCTACAACCATTATGAGGTAATGGAGTTACATCTTTCATCCATAATACTTTAATACCCTCAATCGCACCAACTGTTTTTACAGCTGTCTCTCTACCACCACCGGGACCTTGAACCTTAATTCCTACTTCTTTAATTCCATACTCTTTAGCTTTTGCCATAACATCTTCTACTGCTTGTTGAGCTGCAAATGGAGTTGATTTTTTGCTACCTTTAAATCCAAGTGCTCCCGCACTGCTCCAACACAATGCATTTCCCATCTCATCTGTTACTGTAATCATTGTATTATTAAAAGTAGCTGAAATATATACTACACCTTTTGCTACTTGTTTTTTAATTTTTTTCTTTTTAGTTAATTTTCTTTTTGCCATTTACTCCCCTTATTTTGCTTTTGCACCAACAGTTTTTTTCTTACCTTTTCTAGTCCTCGCATTTGTTTTAGTCTTTTGACCTCTAACTGGAAGACCTTTTCTATGTCTAAGACCTCTATAACATCCTAAATCCATAAGCTCTTTAATATTAAGCTGAACTATTTTTCTAAGCTCACCTTCTACTATATAGTTATTTTGAATCTCTTTATTTAGAGTTGAAACTTCATCTTCGCTTAATTCATAAACTCTTTTATTTGGATCTATTCCTGTATCTTTTAAAATTTTTCTACTTGTTGTAAGCCCAATACCATAAATATACGGAAGTGCAAACTCCACCTTTTTATTTTTTGGTAAATCTATACCTGCAATTCTTGCCATACTCTATCCTTGTCTTTGTTTATGTTTAGGATTTTCGCAAATTACTCTTACAATCCCTTTTCTTTTAATAACTTTGCATTTTGAACACATTTTTTTAACAGATGCTCTAACTTTCATAATAACCCCTTAGTTTAATTGATAATTGATAACTGAGAATTGAGAATTAATCTTCATTTTCAATTATACACTCCACCCTTAGGTCCTACTAAGACCAGCCCTTGCAATTACTCTTTAAGCAATTGCAAAGCCTCTTTGTAGTTAGGGGGACGGTATTATACCAAATAAAATTAGTTTTTAGTGTTTAGTTTTTAGTAGTTAGTGTTTAATATTTAAAAGAATGTTTCCTTTAAAAAAGGAAATTTAGATTTTAGTTTTTAGTTTTTAGTTTTTAGTTTTTAGTTTTTAGTTTTTAGTTTTTAGATTTTAGATTTTAGTATTTAGTGTTTAGTGTTTAGTTTAATGTTTCTTTTAAATAAAAAATATTGTAAAAACCCAAATTACTAGTTAAAAAAGTTAGCAATTACTAAATCTAAAAGCGTAAAAAGCTTATTTTAATTTATAAAAAAAGATTAAAATATTTAAACTATTTTCCATAAATTTTGACATTTGTTATAAATTTGATATAATTTCATTCCGTTGCGAGCTTAGCTCAGCTGGCTAGAGCGCCTCCTTGCCAAGGAGGAGGTCGCGGGTTCGAATCCCGTAGCTCGCTCCATGGCGCCATAGCCAAGTGGCTAAGGCAGGAGCCTGCAAAGCTCTGATCCCCGGTTCGAATCCGGGTGGCGCCTCCATTTAAGCTAAGTTTAAGTTTTATTGAGTATAATTTTACTCCTCAAAGCCCGGGTGGCGGAACTGGTAGACGCAAGGGACTTAAAATCCCTCGGGCGTATAGCCCGTGCCGGTTCGAGTCCGGCCCCGGGCACCATCTTAGAATTTATCTAAAAATTGTTATGGAGAGGTGGCCGAGTGGTTGAAGGCGGCGGCCTTGAAAGCCGTTGTACGGGCAACCGTACCGTGGGTTCGAATCCCACCCTCTCCGCCATCTAAATTCTTGCAAACTCCCTATATATAGGCATTTGGAGACTTTGTTAAAAATAATTACCCCCACTATTACCCCCAAAAATGAGTATTGCTTATAAAAAATTAGCTTAATGTTTAAGGTATGTTTTTTTATTCTCTATTTCAAATTGAGGCACTGACTAAATGGAACAGGAGTTGCTTTTATTTGGAAAAAATAGAAAAAAGGTATGTTAAATGAGAGTAGGATTTAACAAAGGTAAGAAATATAGAAAATATAAAAGATTAACTAATGAACAAAAAGAGATGATATTTAAACTATTTGCAGAAAAGATGGAATTAAGAAAAATAGCAAGGGTTAT
>JAUZRP010000100.1 GCA_030950395.1 Desulfonauticus sp.
CGCTTGCAGTCACGTTAACACTTAGTCAGGGTCTAAGACATAGCTATATTTGGGCGAAAATACAAACAGATACTGAAACAAGACCACTAGCTAATACTGTTGCTTTGGGTTGGTCAATTCGATATTAATAGAATTAAGGGCACCTCTAAAAACCCTTCATGCAATCAACCTAAAACGATAATTTAGCTAAAATATATACTACATATCATCAGTAAGGCTTTAAAAAATGTCAGGATTATTTGATTTAGAATATCATGAGAAAAAGATAAGAGAATATCAACCACCACTCACAAAACTAAATAGCGTTATAAACTGGGAATTGTTTAGAGAAACAATAGAGACAGCTCTATATGTAGAACCAAAAGGTGCAGGTGGGAGACCACCTTATGATAAAATAATGATGTTTAAGATTTTAATTCTACAAAAATACTATAACCTATCTGATGAACAAACAGAGTTTCAAATCAATGACCGAACTTCGTTTAAACAATTTTTAGATTTGAAGTTTGGAGATAGCATACCTGATGAGAAGGCAGTGTGGCACTTTAAAGAACAATTGGCAAACAAAAACATATCAGAAAACCTATTTGAATTGTTTGTAAAACAACTTATGATGAAAGGTATTGTCGCAAAAGAGGGAAGTATGATTGATGCTTCATTTGTAGATGTGCCAAGACAAAGAAATTCTAAAGAAGATAACGCAGATATTAAAAAAGGTGCCATACCGTTAGAGTTTGCTAAAAAAGATACAAACGGTAATCGCTCTAGGCTAGCTCAGAAAGATTGTGATGCAAGATGGATGACAAAAAGTGCTGAACGACACTTTGGCTATAAAGACCATATAAATGCAGATGTGAAAACTAAACTTATTACCAAATATAGTGTAAGTTCTGTAGCACCTCATGATTCTACAGAGATTGAAAATATAGTAGACGAGACAGATAATACACTTCACGCTGATAGTACCTATAGGAGTGAAAAGATAGAAGCATTTTTAAAAGATAAGCATTGTGATAGCCTTGTGCATGAGAAAGGCTATAGAGGAAATCCTCTAAGCAAAGAACAAAAAGACTCAAACAATACCAAATCCAAAATAAGAGCAAGAGTAGAACATATATTTGGATTTATAACAAACTCTATGAATGATGCATTACATATGAGATCCATAGGAATAAAAAGAATAAAATCATCTATAGGGTTTTTAAATCTTACCTATAATCTCTTTAGATATGAACAGTTAGTTAGGTTGCAAAATGTGAAAGTGATGTAAAAAAGAGAAAAATATAGAGACTTTTAGTGAATATTGCAGGATAATTTGTAAGATTTTTGACAAAATCAATAACTATAGTTGAATATTATTCAAAAAATAGATTGGAACTGTTTTAGATGGCTGGAAAAGTTGTTTTTAGA
Source organism: Desulfonauticus sp. (assembly GCA_030950395.1). Taxonomy (GTDB): domain Bacteria; phylum Desulfobacterota; class Desulfovibrionia; order Desulfovibrionales; family Desulfonatronovibrionaceae; genus Desulfonauticus. The sequence continues at coordinate 1,411 of JAUZRP010000100.1, forward strand.
GGTTCCCTAAAATTAAAGAGTGGTTTATTGACCTTTTTTGTGGGCAGTATGATATGTCCTATTTTACGCGTT
>JAUZRP010000101.1 GCA_030950395.1 Desulfonauticus sp.
ACAGAAATAATAAGTGTAAATAAATTTCAAAAAATAATTGAAGAGAATATTTTAAGAAAAGAATTTAGTCCTTATCAAAGATTAAGACTCGTTGAAGGTTTCTATTGTTCCATAGGAAAAAATATTCCTGAATTGAAAAAAATAATTAGCAACCCTCAATTTTATGCTCTGAAATTAAAAGATAATAATTACACAATGAAACTGATAAACGAAATAAAAATACGCCACACAACAACGTGTATAAATCATTGGGCAATAATCGCTTAACCCAAAGTCAGAGAATACAAATGAAGCAATTAATAAACCGAAAGTAAAGTGCTTATAAACGCCCAACGCTTCATACACAAACCGTTGGGGTACATTAGGTATGATAAAGGGACATCGTTTACAAAGTTAAAGAGACATAGTTTACACTTTTTAGGTTGTAATTTGAGAAATAAAATCAAATTATTATGCCTTGGAAAGACACAACAACTATGGAACAAAAAATCGAATTTATTTGTGAATGGAGAACTGGAAAGTATACCATCACAGAATTATGTAGAAACTTTGAAATCTCAAGACCCACCGCCTATAAGTTTATAAATAGGTTTGAAAAACTAGGTTTTGAAGGTTTAAAAGAAAAGTCAAGAACTCCAAAAATACATCCAAATGCAACTGCGGAAAATATCGTTGATGGGATCCTTAAATTAAAGAAAAAATATTCTCTCTGGGGAGCTAAAAAAATCAGAAAACTCTTGTTTAACGATTTTACTGAAAACGAAATCCCTTCGGTGGTTACGATTCACAATATCTTAAAAAAACACGGTTTAGTATGTCCTCAAAAAAGGTTAAGAAGAGTTAAGCCAGTCTATCCTATTTTTGATCCAAAAGTGTGTAATGAAGTCTGGAGTGCTGACTATAAAGGAAAGTTTTTAATGGGAAATAAAGTGTATTGTCACCCACTGACTATTGCCGATTCTAAAAGTAGATTTTTATTCACTGCAAAGGGTCATTATAAGGAAACATTAAAATCTGCTAAGGCAGAGTTTACAAAGGTTTTTAGAAAATATGGAATCCCTAAACAACTCCATACAGACAACGGAAGCCCCTTTGGATCTGTACGAGCTATTCAACGATTTACACAACTTTCTTATTGGTTTATTGAACTGGGTATTTCACCAGTTTTTTCAGACCCTGCTCACCCAGAACAAAACGGAAGACACGAACGTATGCATCGCGATTTAAAGGCTGCTTGTGCCAAACCTTC
>JAUZRP010000102.1 GCA_030950395.1 Desulfonauticus sp.
ATTTCTTCAGAAAGGGAAGAACTTCTTCGTCAAGATTATGTTTGTGACTTAGAGTGGTATTGGGAAAAGTTGAACTTAGAGCCTTTTTGGTGGAATGGCTATAAAGAAGCTTTGGGATTATGTTTAAAACATAAAAAATATGCTGAAGCGCTACAAATTTGTAATAGATGTGCACTGTTTTATCCAACTGAAAAAATTTATCCTTGGCTAAAATATCTCTCAAATACAATCAATTTGCCTTTAGATATGTTAAAGGAGATGGAAATTTCTATACAGAGGCTACGAGATGAACTTTCTTTGTGTAACTTAAAACAATATTTACAATATCTACGGACACTTCAACCTGAATTAACATCTTTTTTAACGAGATGGGAAATGTGTTATATTAAGCAGGACAAACCGTAGATATGGATAAAGTATTGAACAATGCCGAGGTGTATCCTGCAGAGGTACAGGAATGGGCTTTGGCCGCCATTCAGAAAAAGCCCTGGGCATTGTGCACCCCTATATCAGTTATCCTTACTCCAGAAATGGTTAAAGAAATGAAAAAGGCTTTAGCCCTTTCTGAAAGTTGATCGGATAAGGAAAACCACATTCATCCTTCCTTTTTTCGTTTATCTTTGTTCTGTAACTGTCCAGATTTTTTTTGCGTGTAGACATAAAAACACATAATTGAAATGTTTTTTTTGCCAAATTGTCATATTTGATGGGTATGTTAACGTAATATAATTATTCAGTAATGTGGGGTAATGTATAAACTGGAGGATTTGAGATGGCCTTAAAAGTAAGAGAACTTATTCATCAAAGCGAAAAGTTTAGTAAACTGGCCAATAAAATGCCCGGTCCTGTGACCAACGGGCTCATCAGGATGCTTGAGATTATTGTTCATGAAAGGGACATTAACGCTTTTTTACAAGCCCATCAACATTTAGTTAATTTTTGTTTTATTGAGGCGGGGTTGGAGTTTTTAAATGTATCTTATAAAGTTAGTAACACAGATAAAGAAAACATTCCCCCTGAAGGTAGGGTGGTGATAATAGCCAATCATCCTTTGGCTGGGATAGATAGTCTGGCTTTGCTCAGTTTGATTGGAGAGATTAGAAAAGACGTAAAGATGTTGGCTACAGGCCTTGTTACTAGGATTGAGCCCATAAAAGATCTTTTAATTCCTGTAGATAATTTTTCTTCCAAAATATCTAAGATGTCTTTTCAGAAGATTGAGCAATGCCTTGAGAACGAAGAGGCGCTTATTATTTTCCCTGCAGGAGAAGTCTCCAGGGCCAGTTTTACAGGCATAAAGGATGGTCGCTGGAAAGCAGGTTTTTTAAAGATAGCCCGAAAGTATAAAGCTCCTATTTTGCCCGTGTTTATTAGAGGGAGAATTTCTCTGCCTTTTTATCTAACTTCTATTGTATGTAAGAAGTTCTCCACGATCTTGCTCCCCCACGAAATGTTAAAATATCGTTCCAAATTAATAGAATTTAAGATTGGAGAGTTGATTCCTTACGAGAGTTTTAGTGAGAGCAATATTTATCGAACAGTAAAATTGTTTAAAAAGCACGTTTATCGTTTGGGTAAAAACAAAAAAATTCTCTTTGAAACCCAAAAAAGCATTGCTCATCCAGAAAAAAGAAAAGACCTAAAACAAGCGCTTAAGTCTAGTACTTTACTAAGCTCCACCAGAGATGGTAAAAAAATATTTTTTTCTTATTTTACAAAAGATAAAGTTGCCTTGTTGCGAGAAATAGGAAGACTAAGGGAAATGGCCTTTAGAAAAGTGGGAGAAGGCACGGGCAAGAGGAGGGACATAGATCAATACGATCTTTACTATGGACACATTGTGCTTTGGGATGAAGAAAAATTGGAAATCGTTGGTTCTTATCGATTGGGAGAAGGACCTAAGATTTTGTATGAAAAGGGAGAGGAAGGTTTTTATTTGCGTTCCTTGTGCAAATTTGGGACTGATTTCGTTTCTTACCTAGAGCAAGGTGTGGAATTGGGCAGAAGTTTTGTGCAGCCTCAATATTGGGGATCAAGGGCTTTGGATTACTTATGGCAGGGGATTGGAGCTTATTTGAAAAATAACCAGCAGGTGAGATATTTATTTGGTCCCGTAAGTATTAGTGCTAGTATGCCTAAAAACGCTGTTAGCGCTTTAGTCTATTATTATTCTCATTATTACGGAGCCAGACAGCCTTGTATGGTTCCAAAATTTCCTTACGCGTTAGAAAATCCATTGGTTCAAGAATTTAAAAATTATTTTACTCATAAGGATATGAAAAAGGATTTTATCCTATTAAAGCAGTATTTAAGACAATTTCAGACAAGTATTCCTACGTTATTAAAACAGTACTGCGATATTTTTGAGCCAGGTGGTATAACCATTCATGGCTTTGGCATAGATAAAGATTTTGGCAGTATTGATGGTTTTATCCTGGCAGATTTACAGCAAATCAAGCCTGAAAAGAAAAAAAGATATTTAATATAATTGTTATGTTGTCGTCCTGTCAATGTCACAAATTGTATTCTATAACTCCTTAACAAAAAACAAAAGGAGGTAAGGGGAGTTATGAACGCAAGGCAGAAGTATTTTAATTTTAGAGTGATGCTTTTTCTCGTGTTATGCATCACTATTGGTTTTAATCCTGCTTGGGCCAAAAGGGCCAAGTATGTATTCTTTTTTATTGGTGATGGTATGGCTTTCCCTCAAAGAATGGCTGCAGAGCAATATCTTGGCCATAAACTGTTGATGGATACTTTTCCAGCTCAGGGCATGACCACCACTAGGGCCGCCAATAGGTTTATTACTGGTTCAGCTGCTGCGGCTACAGCTTTGGCCAGTGGTATCAAAACCAACATTGGGATGATAGGCATTACTCCTTCTGGAGATAAAGTTAAAACTATTGCTGAGTTAGCCAAAGAACAGGGCAAGAAGGTGGGAATTATCTCTACTGTGTCCATAGATCATGCTACGCCTGCTGGTTTTTATGCCCACGTGAATAAAAGAAGTCAGTATTATGATATCGAAACCCAATTGGCTAAAAGTGGTTTTGATTTTTTTGGTGGTGGAGGTTTTAAAGATCCTACCAATAAAAGACATAATAGCAAAAACTATCAGGGAGATGCTAGAGAGTTCATCAAAGAGCACGGCTACAAAATCATTCGTGACAAACAAGAGTTTTTAAATCTTGCTCCTGGTGTTGGAAAAGTAGTGGTGATCAATCCCTGGCTTCAGGATGAAGCAGCAGAACCTTATACTATAGATCAAACTCCCAAGGACATTACTTTGGCCGAGTTAACTTCTAAGGCTATAGAATTGTTGAACAATAAAAAAGGTTTTTTTATCATGGTAGAGGGAGGTAAAATAGACTGGGCCTGTCATGCTAACGATGCTGTAACTGCAATTAAAGACACCATCGCCCTTGATAATGCTATTAAGGTTGCTTATGAATTTTACAAAAAACATCCTAAAGAAACTTTAATTGTGGTTACTGGAGACCATGAAACAGGCGGTTTGACTCTTGGTTTTGCAGGCACCAAATATGCCACTTATTTTGACGCACTTCACAATCAAAAATTGTCCTTTCGTAAATTTACTGATGAATTTGTTAAGAAATTTCAAGAAAACAAAGAACTTTCTTTTGATGACGTCAAACCTATTATTACCAAGTACTTTGGTCTAAAGTTTAGTGGGGATCCTGCAGATCCTTTAAGATTAAAACCTTTTGAAGAAGCAGAGCTTTTACAAGCCTTTGCTATGACTATGAAGGGCCATATTGATAAACACGATCCTCAAACGTATCTTTTGTATGGAGGATACGATCCGTTAACTGTAACTATAACTCATCTTTTAAATAATAAAGCAGGAATAGGATGGACTTCTTACAAACACACTGGTGTTCCTGTTCCTACTT
>JAUZRP010000103.1 GCA_030950395.1 Desulfonauticus sp.
CCCTCCCTGTCAGGATCTGGGGCTAGAAGTACACTGTTGGCTTTTTTGGCACTTTGTTGTAACTTCTTAACCACTGCTTCTTTGCCAGGTACGATGACATAGGTGGGCTTAAAGTTATTTTTTTCATCTACCCCAAGATTATTTTTGGGAAGGTCCATTATGTGGCCAACAGTGGCTTCTACTAGGTAGTTGTTACCAACGATTTTTTTAATGGTCTTGACCTTGGCAGGAGACTCAACAATGATTAAATCCTTTTTCATAATAATGGACCATATACAGGGAGTCAAAATTTTGTGCAAGGAAAAAATGAATGCAATAATATCTTTAAAATTTCGTCTTAAAATCTGGACAAATACAATAAAATAACTATTTGACATAGTTATTGCAAAAAATGGTTTAATCTTAAATTATTTAGTAGGAGAAAGTTATGGAAAACAGTAAAGAAAAGGAATTTAAAAGTGGAATAGTTGCCTTAATTGGACCCCCAAATGCAGGGAAATCTACACTATTAAATTCCTATTTGGGACAAAAGGTATCAATAGTAACACCAAAGCCCCAGACCACGAGAAATAGGATAAATGGGATCCTGAGTAGGGAAGATTGTCAGATAGTATTCTTAGATACTCCAGGTATTCACAAGTCCAATCAGACCCTAAATAGATTTTTAGTGGAAAGTGCTTGGCAGGCACTTAGTGGCACTGATGTGGTGCTGCTTATGATTGATGGTTCAAGGTATGTGGATAAATTATCCCTTTTAGAAAATGAGATATCCCCCCTAAAAGGTCCCATACAAAATCAATTGGAAAACACCATCATTGCTATAAATAAAATTGATAAGGTAAAAAATAAAAATAAACTTCTTCCAATTATGGAAGTAATGGCGAATTATTTTAAGGACGTTGAGATATTTTTGATTTCAGCCCTAACAGGAGAAAACACCTTTGAACTCTTGGAAGAGATAAAAAGACGTCTTCCTGTGGGAGAACCCTTATTTCCAGAAGACCAGGTTTCTTCAGTTCCGTTGAGGTTTATGGTTGCTGAAATAATCAGAGAAAAACTCTTTTTGAAATTGCACCAGGAACTTCCCTATTCTGTTGCAGTGGATATTGAACACTGGGAAGAAGATGAAAATTTGGTTAAAATACACGCAACTATTTTTGTTGCCAAGAAAAACCACAAACAAATAGTAAT
>JAUZRP010000104.1 GCA_030950395.1 Desulfonauticus sp.
ATAGTTTACACAAGTTAAAGATTAGACTTTACACTAAATTAGTTTCTAACCTTATTGACTTTTCTTTATTTCTTAATTGTGTTTCATTAAAGAAACCTAAAAATACGTCTCTATAAAAGACTTTCCAAATTCCATTACCTAAATCTTCAATACCTACGTATTTTCCTTTTAAAGCTGCTGTTAAATATACCCAATAATACGACTTCCATCTGATTGCTCCATTTTGAGTTACTTTTAAAATTTTGAGATTTGAATTATAGTCAAAGTTAGGTATTTTTTCAGGAAAAGGTCTGGTGGAAAAGTTATGCATTGAAGCAGGTGTTTCCATCCCTAAAGCTTCGTGAGGTCTTATGTGATTATATTCTTTTACAAAGTGATTTAAACGTCTTTGTTGTGCTTTTAAATCATAGGCTGAAGGTTTGGCACAAGCCGCTTTTAAATCGCGATGCATACGTTCGTGTCTTCCGTTTTGTTCTGGGTGTGCTGGGTCAGAAAAAACGGGTGTAATTCCAAGTTCAATAAACCAATAGGAGAGTTGTGTAAATCGTTGAATAGCACGAACAGACCCAAAGGGACTTCCGTTGTCTGTGTGGAGTTGTTTAGGGATTCCATATTTCCTAAAAACCTTTGTAAATTCAGCCTTTGCGTACTTTAAAGTTTCTTTATAATGTCCTTTAGCTGTGAATAAAAATCTACTTTTAGAATCAGCAATGGTCAGGGGATGACAATACACTTTATTACCCATTAAAAACTTTCCTTTGTAATCTGCACTCCAGACTTCATTACACACTTTTGGATCAAAAATAGGATATACTGGTTTGACTCTTCTTAACCTTTTTTGAGGGCATACTAAACCGTGTCTTTTGAGTATGTTGTGAACAGTAACCACCGAGGGAATCTCATTTTCTGTAAAATCGTTAAACAATAGTTTATTGATTTTTTTAGCTCCCCATCGTGGGTGTTTTTTCTTTAATTTAAGTATCCCATCAACAATATTTTCCTTTGTCGCATTTGGATGTTCCTTTGGAGTTCTTGATTGCTCTTTTAAGCCTTCAAAACCTTGTTTTTCAAACCTATTTATTACCTTATAGGCGGTGGGTCTTGAGATTTCAAAGTTTTTACATAATTCT
>JAUZRP010000105.1 GCA_030950395.1 Desulfonauticus sp.
TATCAAACTCAAAAGCACTAGCTAAGGGAATTAAAAATACCATTGCCAACACTACCATATATATAGCTTTCATTTTATTTATGTTACAAACCTAGCTCCAATGTATGCTCCAGCTACTGCAATAACAACTGCTATAAAATATGGCATGGTTAATTCTACAATTAAACAAGTTGCCTTCTTATTATCACTAATACTCGTATTTAGGCAATCTAATTGACTAGCATTTTGCACTTCATCAATAACATCTCCTAAAGGTTGAATAAAAATCATAGCAACCATAAAGATCATAATTCCAATCATTAATCCTATCATAGCTGTTTGAGCCTTTTTATTTAAAACCATCTTAATCTTCTACCTCCTTCTTTTCTTTTTCTCCTTCGCCCTCTTATAACTGCAGCAATTTCAGCTTTAGTTTCCAATCTTCTAGGAGCTCTCTCTATCCATACATCTTTTAATGGAATTCTTTTTCCTTTTTTTATTCTATAACTTCTAAATCTTTGTGGATCAGGAGTAAATGAGGGAGCTCTTCTTCTTACCTTTATCTTTCCTTTTTTTTGCACACCAAATGTAGCTGCGATTGTTTCTCTTGTTACTATTGCTCCTTTCTTAATTGCTTCTCCTCTTTCATATTTTCCTTTCAAGAAAACCTTTTTACCTCTTTTTATTATGTAAGTTCTATAAGCAGGAACAAACTCTTTCTTTTTCTTTGATATTATTCTTCCTCTAGAAGGAGTTGGAAATAAAATAAAAGGAGTTGTAGTTATTCGTGGTCTTTGAATTTGTATTTGAACTGGTCTTTGAACTTGTCTTAAAATTGGTCTTTGAATTAATCCTGTTCTTAAAATAGGAATCTGAAGTTGTGATATAGCTGGAGCTTGAAATTGTCTTAGAACTTGTCCTGTTATCACGATTGGCTTAATTCCAATTAATGAAATTGGTTTGATAACCTGCTGAAGATCTAGTTTTATTTGTGTTGCTTGGAGAACTTCTGTTTTTATTATTGGGAAAAATGCAGTAGTCGTTGGTGAAATAAATCTTGAAGGAATACTAGGAGCATATCTAGGAAATAATAAAGCAGCTCCTCCAGCCATAGGGGTTACAGTTTTGAATGAAGGTTTAATACGAAGTTCAGGAAATAATCCAAGTTCTACTGGAGGTAATTTGGACGTTGGCTTTGGCTTAGGAATTTGTGGCTCAAGTTGTAGTTGTTTTTGAAATCTTCTATAAAAAACATTCCAACTAAATGGAGCAGTTCTTGAGAATGGAAGTTGAGCTTGAGCTTTTTCACTCCACCCCCTTGACATTAATTTTCCCACATCTTTTGGAAAACCTCTTTCCCATAAAGGAATTGTTTTAAGTTTTCTAGCTGGTAGTTTGACTATTGCTTTCCCAATAAGTTTTCCTTTTGGAAATTTATATTTTCCAGTTACTATATCAAAAGCTATTGGCACTTTTCCCTTATATACTCTCCCTTTCATATAATC
>JAUZRP010000106.1 GCA_030950395.1 Desulfonauticus sp.
CATACATAAAATATTCAAGTTTTATGTGGATTTCGTAAGAAAGCTCTGGGAAATCAGTGACAAGACTTTCTAAAAGCTCTTGAATTAAACGTTTTTTCAATTTGACCTCTTGAGAAAAAAGATAGCCCTCACCAGTTAAAGGAGTATACGGTAAAAGAAGTCCCCCGGAGAGAGCCTCCCCTAAAAATCCTCTATCAACATCTCTTTCAAAAACCCATTGATCAACACCGAAGAAAATTATGTTTCTCTGACAAAAATTTTTAACATAGTTCACCAGTTTAGGCTGGAAAGCATGAATTACAACGAAAACTTCTAAGGGAACTTTGCCGTTGCTACCTCCCAAAGAGTAGCTTTTACAAATGTATATAGCTCGAATCTTGCAAGAACCAGCAATATACTTACAGTATTTCAAGATTTGCAAATGCAAAGCATTGTCTAACGTTTTTGATGATCTGGTCAAAGTGCCACCTTTAACGATAAGTTTAAACACGCAAATAAAATCCACAAATCTGCAAATATAGTTAGTGCTTCTTTACAATCTTACCGTAAATTCTTAAGATTCTTAGGGCCTTAACAGCCTTTTCAGGTAAATTATACAACGGAATATTTGTTGTACCTAAAACTTTGTAAATTAAGGTGAAATCTTCTCCTCCAGCAGCTACATCCACCAGAGGCTTATCTGGATATTTCTCCGCTATTTTTAGAAGAACTTTAGCATCTTTAGGTTCGAAAAAAGTGGATTTAAGCATGTTTATCACCAGTGCCCCATCAACATTCTTGTCTTTCAAAATCAATTCAAGCACTTTCTCGTATCTTTTAGCCTTAGCATCAGCTATCATATCAATGGGGTTGGTTGCATCCACTCCAGGAAACATATTTTCGATGCTTTCTTTCGTATTTTTGGATAAGACAGCTAATTTGAGGGAGTTTTTTACTATGAAATCAGCGGCTAATATTGCTGGCCCGCCAACATTGCTTACTATGGCAATATTGTCCCCGTGCATAGGAGGTTGCTTTGAAAGAGCTATGGCTGCGTTCATTAACTCTTCTATGTTTTCCACTCTTATAATTCCAGCTTTTTTAAAAGCAGCGTCAAAAATTTCGTCTGCACCGGCAATTGACGCTGTATGAGACTTTGCTCTGAGTGCTGATTCCTGAGTTATTCCGCCCTTTAAGGCGAGAATAGGCTTTTTCTTAACAATTTTTCTAGCTCCTTCTATGAATTCGCGACCATTTTTTATTCCTTCCAAGTATAG
>JAUZRP010000107.1 GCA_030950395.1 Desulfonauticus sp.
TACGCTCAACGCTTGCTCTTACCTCTACCTCTTCGCTCGCTATTCAATTGACAATGAACAATCAAGGGACATCCCTTTTAATACTTTCTCGCCCCTTGTCAAGTCTTTTTTTCTCAATCAACTCTTTTTTCCCAAAAAAAAACTACTAACTCTCAAACAGCGAAACAAACAACTTACTCATCTCTAATCTTTTGTCAATACTTTTTTTCATTATTTCAAAAATTATTATTAAAACCTAGAGCCAAGCCAACTAAACACAGCCAAATTCCAGAACACTGCCACATCTACGGACCTTAAATTCAAAATTTATTCAAACAATGAGACTAAAAATATCACCTTTATAGATATATTGCCGCGGAAAATTTTGGTATAAGCTAAATACTTTCAAATTTGCCTATCAAAAAGCGAACATTACTAGATTTCCAATCTAATTAACCAAACCACCTTGGTTAAGAAAAGCTTAATTTTATTGCTGTGTTTTTTGCTACCTCAGTTCCGCCTCTACTTAGTAGCCAAATTTTGGTCTTATTTTTGCTATTTTTATGGTATGGATCTATTTAATTTTTCACCTCAAAATTTTTTAAGCTTTCTATTAACGCTTTTTAGGATAAGCATTATCTTGTTTTTTATGCCTTTTTTTGGGGCAGGAGGCCTACCTGCTAGAATCAAGGCCGCAATAACTCTAGTCTTAAGTCTGGCTCTTTGGCCTTATTTACATTTCCCAGCTTCCTATTTCCCAGCCCATCCTTTTGGCATTGCGGTGATGATTTTAGGGGAAGCCCTATTGGGGTTAACCTTAGGACTCATTATTCATTTTTTATTTGCAGCTATTCAAACAGGTGGAGAATTAATAGGATTTCAAATTGGTTTTGCCATGATCAACGTGTTGGATCCCGTAACCGGCACCTCAGAATCTGTCACTGCCCATTTTTTATATATGGTCGGTATTTTGACGTTTTTAAATTTAAATGGTCATCTTTTTTTACTAAAAGGATTAGCTGAAAGTTTCAAACTAGTACCGCCAGGAGGATTATTTTTTTCTCCTGGTTTAGTAAAAAATATGTTGGCCTTCTCCAGTCAAATTTTTGTCTTGGCCATAAAAATTGCCTCTCCTGTTATTTTGGCTTTATTTCTTATTGATCTTGCTCTAGCCCTCATCTCTAGAGCCGCTCCCCAAATGAATGTTTTGTTTGTAGGTTTTCCTTTAAAAATAATAGTTGGATTCCTATTCTTAGGCCTTTTATTTGAAATAATGGCTATTTATATTCAAGGATTTATAAGTAACCTTGGATTGTACTTTACAACTATTCTAAAAGGACTGCACTAATGCCTTCAAGAGATCCATCAAGAACCGAAAAAGCCACACCTAAACGAAGAGAAAAAGCAAGAAAAGAAGGAAATGTACCTAAAAGTACAGAATTAAATAAAGCTATTTCTATTTTAGGTGGGATTATTGCTTTAAAAATTTTTATTACATTTTTAAGAGAAAGACTTTCTGAAGTATATTTATATTTCATAAAACAAAGTTTCTACCTTAAACTAACTCAAGAAAACTTATATCACGTATTTATCTATTCTTGCAAACAAATCGCTATAATGGTTCTTCCCATTATGTTTATAATTTTAGTTTTATCTGTAGTCAGTTTGAGGGTTCAGGTAGGACCACTCTGGACCACCAAACCTCTTATTCCCAAACTAGAAGTATTTAATCTAATAAACGGGATAAAAAGAATATTTTTTGACACCAAGACCCTTATCAACCTGCTCAGAAGTGCATTGCAAGCCCTTTTTGTTGGCATTGCCCCCTACATTCTTTTAAAGCATGAATTTTCCAATAATATTGCCAATCTTTTCTATGCTTCTATTCCCCAAATCTCTGTCTATATGCTCCAATCTGGCTACAAAATGGTCATCTATGCACTTATACCCATGTTCGTCATTGGTTTGGCAGATCTAGCTTACACAAGATGGGATTATGAAGAAAATCTCAAAATGACAAAAGATGAAGTAAAAGACGAACGCAAACAAGCTGAAGGTGATCCTACCATAAAAAATCAACAAAAGAAGAAAATGTTAAAAGTAATGCAACAAAGAATGCTTCAAGAAGTACCTAAAGCAGACGTTATCATTACCAACCCTACTCATATCGCTGTAGCCATTTTATATGATCCAACTAAGGCTCCTGCGCCCATAGTGGTGGCCAAAGGGGCCAATAAGCTGGCAGAAAAGATTAAACAAATAGCCAGAGAACACAACGTTCCCATCAGAGAAAACAAGCCTTTGGCACGAGCTTTGTATAAAAACGTAGAAATTGGAGAAACAATACCAGAAGAATTATACAGAGCAGTAGCAGCAGTACTAGCTCAACTCTATAAATACAAACAAAGGCGTTAGGTCAAAAAAATGGCAGTTAACACTTCAGCTCTCAACATTGACTACTCCAAGTTTCGCAAACAAGGAGACATCCTGCTGGCCGCAGGAGTGGTGGTGATCCTCTTTGTTATGCTTATCCCCATGCCCACCATCGTATTGGACGTAATGTTGGCTTTTAACATTTCTTTTGCCCTGGTTATTTTAATCACCACCATGTTTATAAGTTCTCCCTTAGAATTTTCTATTTTCCCTTCTATCTTACTCATCACAACTTTATTGCGTTTGGCCCTTAACGTAGCTTCCACCAGACTGATTTTGTTACACGGAGATCAGGGTACCCTTGCTGCAGGTAAAGTGATACAAGCCTTTGGGCAATTTGTGGTGGGAGGCAATTACGCGGTTGGTATTGTAATTTTTCTCATCCTATTTGCTCTAAATAAATTAGTAATTACTTCAGGTACTACCCGTATTGCCGAGGTAGCTGCCAGATTTACTTTGGACGCCTTACCAGGTAAACAGATGGCTATTGAAGCAGACTTAAACGCGGGTATTATTGATGAAGAAGAGGCCCGCAGACAAAGAGAAGCCATAAGAAAAGAAGCTGACTTTTATGGTGCCATGGACGGTGCTGGAAAGTTTGTTTCTGGAGATGTAAATGCTGGTATCCTGATTACTTTTATTAATATCATTGGCGGTTTTTTTATCGGAGTTTTACAAAAAGGCATGCCCTGGCAAGAAGCAGCGAGAACTTACACATTATTAACCATTGGAGATGGCCTTGTTTCTACTATCCCTTCTATTATCATCTCCACATCTGCAGGTATTATCGTCAGTAGAGCTGCAGCCCAGGCGCAAATGGGTGAAGAATTCTTGGGCCAGCTTACCAGATATCCACGAGCCCTACGTTTAGTGGCCACAGTGCTGCTCCTTTTTGCAATAGTTCCAGGCATGCCAACCTTTGCCTTTTTACTCCTTTCAGGGACATTATTTGGCCTTTCCATGCTTGTGGCAAAAGAAAAAGAAAAAATAGATGAGCAAACAAAACAACAACAAAAAACAAAGAAAAAAGCGGAAGCTGAAAGTCCAGAAGAAGTAACAGCTTTACTTCCTTTAGATACTTTGGCCTTAGAAGTAGGTTATGGGCTTATACCTTTGGTAGATGAAGAGCAAAACGGCAATCTTCTGACCAGAATTAAGGCCTTAAGACGCCAATTTGCATTGGAAATGGGGGTAATCATTCCTTCTGTGCACGTTAAAGATAATTTAGAGTTAAAACCTGGAGAATACAGAGTACTTATCAAAGGTAACGAAGTTGCCAGAAGTGAAATTTTAATAGATCACTATCTAGCTATAGATCCAGGAGATATAAAACACAAAATTAAAGGTATTGAAACTAGAGAGCCTGCTTTTAATATGCCAGCACTCTGGATTCCCAAAAACAGGAAAGAGGAAGCTCTATTAGCTGGTTATACAGTAGTAGATCCTGCAACTGTAATCACTACCCACCTAACCCAGATTTTCAAACGCCATTTGCACGAATTTTTGGGCAGACAGGAAGTCCAAAATCTACTGGACAATCTTGCTCAAAGAGCACCAAAAGCTGTGGAAGATCTGGTGCCCAACATATTGCCTTTGGGCGTGGTCCAAAAAGTACTGCAAAATCTTGTCAAAGAAGGTGTTTCTATCCGAGATCTGTTAACCATTGTAGAAACTCTAGCCGATTACGGACAAATCACCAAAGATCCGGTTCAACTTACAGAATACGTTCGTCAAAATCTTGCCAGAACCATCGTAAAACCGTATTTAAGCTCAGACAACACGCTCCCTATTATCCTCTTAGATCAGGAAATAGAAACAATGTTTCAAGAACACATTCGTCAAACAGACTCTGGCACTTTTCTCACTCTAGATCCCAATGTAGCTCATAAAGTCATCCAAAAAATAAATGAAACCTTGGATAACGTTGTGGTCAAAGAAGGGCAGCCCGTATTGCTCGTACCACCGGCCCTAAGACCTCATTTAGCTCAAATTTTACTCCGTTTTATACCTAATCTTCCTGTGATCTCGCAAGCAGAGATACCACCAGACATAAAATTAGAAACCGTTGCTCAGGTGAGTTTAGACAATGCAAATTAAAACATTTGAAGGATCAAACTTAACCCAAATTCAGGCCCAAATAAAACAAGAAATGGGGCCAGACGCGATTATCTTAAACACAGAGACAACAACTCAAGAGGGGAAAACCGTATATAAAGTTATGGCGGCTTTAGAAATAGATCAAAATGACATCACCAACTTCTCTCCTACGCAAAATCCAGGCTCAAACCACTCTCTAGGACAAGAGTTAAACTACCTGATTTTAGAATGGGAAAATTTTAAAGAATCTATCTTTAGCCTCCTTCAGCACAAAAATCCTCTAAACGTTCCCAAAAAATACCTCCAGGCTATAAAATACATGGAAAAACAAGGTGTTAAAAAAGAAATTATACTAAAGTTGGCCACCGTTCTTTCTACTACCAAAACAGCGTCCTTGCTAAATATCCTCAAAGAAAACATACCTGTATCACCCTGGCCTAATAATTTTTTACACAAAAAAATCCATTTCTTTCTTGGACCACCAGGATGTGGACAAACTTTGTCCATGTTAAAAATGCTCTTACAACTAAGAAAATTAAAAAACGCTAAAATTCTTTTAGCCTATCCAATTAATTCCAATCTCGAGGGGAAACTAGTGCTTGAACATTATGCCAATTTAATAGACGTTGACTTTAAAAAAATATCGCCAGAAGATGTAAAGGAATTAAATAAATACCCCTATGACTATATTTTTATAGACCTACCCCATAACGAAAAAGATTTTTTCCAATTCATAAATCAACAAGACAAAAACACCTGTACTCATATAATTTTAAGTCCTGTTTACGACGAAAGTTATTTAAAATCTTTTTTAAGACAAATAAAAATAAAGTCTATTTCCAGTTTCGTGTGGACCAGACTGGATGAAAGTAATAAATTGGGAAGCATTATAAACCTTAGTTTCTATTATAAAATACCTATTTCTTTTTTAAGCTATGGTTCGCAACTAAAAAATTCTTCTTTTGAAGGAGATACGAGCAAAATTTTACGTTATTTTTTTAAAAGAGAAACACCTAATTGTTTTAACTGAGTCAAAAGGTAACAACAAACTTTATGTCTGTATTTTATAATTAAAATAGCAAATAGCTCAATTATATCCGTATCTTGAACATAAAAATTTTTATCAGGAGTAAAGAGTATGTCTAAAACACCAGTAGTATTTTCTATAACTTCAGGAAAAGGTGGTGTTGGGAAAACCAATATTTCTGTTAACTTAGCTTGCGCCTTAGCAGAGGCTCAAAAAAAAGTAGTTTTGTTAGATGGAGATCTGGGATTAGGAAACGTGGACGTTTTATTGGGATTAAATCCTCCTTATAACCTTATTCATCTCTTAAATGGAGAAAAAAATGTAGAAGAAATTTTATATCCCACAGATTTTGGGTTTTCTATTTTACCAGCTGGTTCTGGGATCACCCACATCTATCACCTTTCCCCTGGGCAAAAATTAGAACTTCTGGAAGCTGTCAGTCCTCTAGAAAATAAATTAGACTATCTCATTGTTGACACAGGAGCAGGCATCCACGATCATATTATTTACTTTAATCTAGCTGTAGAAAGAAGGATTATTGTTTTAACTCCAGAACCAACCTCTTTAACCGATGCCTATGCCCTGATTAAGATTTTAAAAAAACAGCACAAAATCAATTCTTTTGACATAATTATCAACATGGCCCCTACACCTGAGCAAGGAAAACAGACTTTTAAAAAACTATACCTGGCCTGCGATAAATTTTTAGACGGTATTTCTTTAAATCTCCTAGGCATTGTACCCTTAGACAAAAAAGTAAGACACTACGTGCAACAACAAAAACCATATTTTATGGACAAAACTCTAAAAGCGACCAAAGCCATTCAAGACATTTCAGAAAATATAAAAAATTGGCCAACTCAAAAACAATTGGACGGAAACATAAAATTTTTCTGGAAAAAATTTCTTTTTCAAAACTAACCGTTATAAAACACACTGATCCAATCGAATTTTTTGGGGTTTAACGGATAAATTTTACTCGTTTTTGAGAAGCATTAAAAAATTGTCAAGTACCGTATAGTTATAAATCGATTTAACAAAGAGATGAGGATGAGTTTGTTGCCATTTTTTTAGAGCTTGCATAAGAGTCAGATAGCCAACGGAACTTTGAGGTATGTGGTGGTTATACGGGTGCAAATATTTATAAATAGTCTGTTTTAACCCTTCACTAGAGCTAAACATGGTTTGACTTATGACTTCAGAAATGCGGCCATTGAAGCGCTCAACAAACTCCTGGAAGAAGTATTGGGATTACGGGGTTTAATCGGGGCATCGTGGACAAAATCACGCCTCTTCCACTTTCTAACTGTGGACCTGGAAATACCATATTTTGAACCAGTTTGCGTTCAGAAAGGTCAGACTCCTGAATAGCTTTTCTTAAAGCTGGGGTAGTGGTTGCGTTCTTATGAAGTCTGGTTTGCACAATCACGCTCCTTTTCTGGTTTTAAAAAAGATAAAATCTTTTCTCTTGCCTGAAAATATCGCCAACTCCTTCTTGGCATATATTTCTCCGTAACGCAACAAAACATCACATTTTCATAAAGAGCTACCATTATCCACTCATCCATCACTCAACAACCTCTCAAACGCTTTAACATATATCTTACTATTTGCTGTTGTTGTGTTTTTAATTGGGTCAAAAAATAGTATCTCTTTTTCACAAAAGAAATCAATTGCTTCCTCTATCTCTTTTGATTCTTTATCACTATAACCTTTCGTTAAAATATCTTTTATTATTTCTTTAAATGGCTCTATAAGATACTCTTTATTTAATTTCCTCAACTCTCTAAAAGTAAATTTAATCTCATTTTTAGTAATCTCTATCTCATTTTCTAAATACTCTTTAAGTGAATTAAAGTCTTTATACTCTTCTATAAGTTTTTTTATCCTTGTAGCACTCCCGCCTAAATATTCATATATCAAATCTATATCCTCAACCCTAAACCCCAAATCTTTTTTACTAATTAGCCATTCTTTAATATCTTCATAAGATAAATGATCTATTAATTTAAATCTACTTGTCTCTTTCATTTTTGAGTTATTGTATATCTCATTTAAAAATATAGTATTGCTTGTTAAAATTAAAACATGAGATAAATGTGTCTCTTTTGTTAATGCAACACAAAAATTTAAAAACTCATTTAGCAGTTTTTTATCTCCATTCATATAGATATCTTGCAATGATTGTATCTCATCTATTATTAAAATATTTTTTCTTTTCTCTTTTCTAAACTCCTCTATTAAGTAATTAAATAAATTCTTCTTATGCTCTTTTATCTTTTTTAATGTCTTTGCCTCTAATTGAAATAACCCAAAAATATTATAGCTTCTATTTAATTCTGTTTGAGTCTCTTCATCTTTTTCTTCTAATAAACTATCTATAAAGCTATCAAAATTGCTAATTAAAATTCTTCTAAAATTTAAATACTTTATATTATAACTTTTTTCTTTGAGTAAATAATTTTCTATAACATATTCAATCAAAGTAGTTTTTCCAGTGCTTTTAGGACCGTATATCCACATTACTCTTTCTGGATTTTTATTAAAATAGTTTAAAAAAAACTCTATTTCTTTATCTCTATTTATAAAATCTACTCCTCTAAATCTTTTTATTAGCATGATTAACTCCATTTTACTGATTTATTTTTAACTTCATAAATCTTATCACAATTTTTTATAGTTGAATGTCTATGGGCTATAATTAAAAGAGTTTTATTTTTACTTAAATCAAATATTTCTTGCATTATCTCTTTTTCAGTTTCATAATCAAGGGCACTAGTAGCTTCGTCTAAAACCAATACTTCTGGATTAGAATAAATTGCCCTTGCAATGCCAACTCGTTGTTTCTGGCCCCCACTTAGCATTATCCCACCTTCTCCTACCCGGGTATAAATTCCCTGTTTTTTCTTAAAAAAATCCCATATCCTTGCTTTTTGTAAAGCCTCTATTATCTTTTGTTCGTCAAATTCTCTTCCAAAAGCCACATTTTCTCCCACAGTCCCATCAAACAAGTAAATAGTTTGGGGGATAAAACCTATCTTTTTCCGCCATGATTTTACATTATTTTCACTTAACTTGGTATCATCTATAAAAATATTCCCTTTTATGGGCTTATAAATTCCAATAATTAAATCAATTAAAGTACTCTTACCTGCCCCGCTTTCTCCAATAAAAGCAACTTTTTCTCCTCTTTTAATTATTAAATTCACGTCTTCTAAAATATTCTTACCTTCTTCATATCCAAAAGTAAGATTTTGAACTTCTATTTTTTTATTAAAATCTATTTTTTCATCTCCTAAATCCTCAACCTCATACATTAAATCATTATGCACTATATCAAATGATTTTTTATAAAAAGCTAATTGATTAATAGAATTAAATATTCTATTAACTGAAGGCATAAGTCTATAAAGCGCTAAAACAAACATTGTAATCATCCCAAGCGCAACGCCAATATCAGTATTATATTTCCACACCAAATAAACTACTATAAATATAACCAAACTAAATCCTATAGCTTCTAAAAATAATCTTGGAAAATGAGATAAAGTTTGGTTGATAATATTTGTTTTAGCAAATGAAAAGCTAGCTTGGCTAAATTTGTTTAAAATTTCTTGTTCATTTCCAATTAACTTTATAAATTTAAAATTTCCAAAAGTACTGTTTATAACTTTATAAAAATCATTTTGAAACTTACTCCTTTTAACACCTTCTGTCTTTATTTTTTTAGTAACTATTTTTATCAAAATAATACCATTTACAATTAAAAAAGCTGTCATCAAAAAAGTTATTTTATAATTTATATAAAGCATCATAGAATATAAGATTATAACTATAGCTATTTCTGACAATAAAAACAATAAAGCTGAAATAAATAATGTTAAGTTATTTGCTTCATTTACTATATTTTTAGTTAAAGTAGCGCTATTTTTAGTCACAAAATCTTTATATGGAAATTTAATGTAATTTTCAAATAATCTATAGGCAATAAGATGATACCTGCTAAAAGCAAATCTGGATAACAAATAAAAATAAAACAAATTAATAGCACTTCTAAAGATATAAAAAACGATAAGCACTAAACCAAAAGCTATAACAAAATTTTGAGGATTAGAAAAATGAAATAAATAGTAAACTTGCTTTATGTATTTATTAACAAAAACCTGATTAAAGTCAGTGGCTACTCTAATAAAAGGCATGATCACTGAAATTCCAGCAGTTTCTATAATGGCTATAACAATAGAAAAAAATAAAAGAACTAAAAGATATATTTTATCTCTTCTTGTTAATAAATATCGTAACCTTTTTAATATTTCCATACATTCGTTCCTTTTTTCTCTTTTTTAGATAGTGAACTATTCCTATAAATAAAGCCAACTGATAGCAGTATCACATCATTTTATCATATAAAAAAGCCATTGTCTGGCATTTTAAAATTTATTCTTTATTACGTTTCCATAGGAGCTAACTTGCCCACACTACATAAATAAACTACACTTTCCTCTTGACCATCTAATTCCATAAGTTCGTTTAATTCATCATCAAAAAAAGCTCCTACAGGACAAGAACCCAAGTTTAAATTCGCGCTAGCCAGCAAAACATTTTGCATCATATGTCCTGCATCAAGCAAAATATATCTTAACCCCCTATGACCGTATTTAATCATATTTTGTCTAAAAATAGCACTTATAATAATGTTTACCGCTGCCATTTGCACAAAGCTTTGTCCCAAACAACAACTCGCCATTGACTCAGAGAAATCACCTTTTTTATATAATGTCAAAGAATTATGTTCTGGAGAAAAAAAATAAAAACCAGGGGATAACTTTTCCACCCTATTTACCTGCACATAGACCTGACAGGGATACAGCCCCCCTGCAGAAGGAGAGGTCTTTAGAGCATAAAAACCTGCCCTTCCTGTTACTCCATAAGCAGCAAACAAAAGATAACTCATTTCCTGAAAAGACAGAGATTGATCGGTAAAATTGCGTACAGAACGGCGTTTTTGCAAAATACTCACAAAAGCATCTTCTTTTGGGCATTCTAGAGAGAAAAGCTTTCCTTTAACCTTTTTTTCTTTTTCAGTTCCAGGCCCTATTCTAAGAGGTTGGATGTCCAGCAATTTATCTCGAAAAAACTTGGTATTCTGAAAATACTGCCAGCCTTTACTCTTTTTTAGATCAGGCATAAGTGCTCCTTTAAGGTATGAAATTTTTGACAAACATTATCTGTTATTTTGAGTTGTCAATTTAGACCTGGTTTCTAAAGGCTATTTGAAGAAATAAGAATAGAGGAGCAGTTCGTGAATTGCCCCTCCAAAATTTTAACTCACGTTTCCCAAAAACTTTACGTTATTCCTAAACTAAAGTTGCCTCAAAAATAATACGTTACCTGCAAAGCTCCCAATTAGTCCTCACCGTTTGGACAATAAAATGTAACGGCGTAAAGTCTAAAATTTGCGTTTTTGGCTAAACTGTCAAATTGTAACTAATTTAAATTATTGAAAAAATTTTCTTACTGGACGTGTATATAACTGCTTAAAATAATTTTTGCAGTTGGATCTTTAAATGATTTTGCTAAGGATGTAAATTTGAAAAAAATAAAAAATGCCCTCTGGTTCAGACCAAGGTCCTCCCCTCAGGCACATCACAAGCCTATTTAAGAATGAAATTATAAAGACAACTTAATACCTTTTTCTTTTAGGGCCTTAATCCTGGCGCTACGATCGTAATAATTGGTATGTAAAAGTCTATGAGACATATGTCCGCATGGACCTTCATGCAAAAAGCCGTGTTTTTTGTCATATAATTTTTTTATCATTGGATTGTCTTGAGATTTTCTATACTTAAAAAGAGTTGCGTCAGCTTTATATACAGATTTTTGACGCAGACCTATAAACTCCATCGTAGCTGCAATGGCATCTTTGGTCATATTAAATCCCAAAACCATATACCCCGCTGCAATTCCGCAGGCTTTTAAAAAACCTCGTCTGGTCATTTGGGCTATATTTTTCATTTTTCCACCTCCCTTTAAGCAATTCTTCTCTTTCTATATCTTTTATTTATTTTGGCAATCATATACTTGCAAATAGAAGCCTCACGAATACTTGGATCTAAAGGTTGTCCACCACCATCCACACAACCACCAGGACAAGCCATAATTTCAATAAAATGATAAGGCGACTTGCCAGCTCGAACTTCATCACAGAGCTTAGCTGCATTTTTTAACCCACTAGCCACAGCAACTTTTAACGTTCCAAAATTAGGAATTTTAATGTCAGCAGTTTTAATGCCCTCGTGAGTACGCACTACTTTAATATCCGGATTAGTCAATTTCTGACCAGACAAAACTTCATAAGCCAAACGAAGAGCAGCTTCCATAACTCCACCACTGGTTCCAAAAATAGTAGCTGCACCTGTGGACATACCCAACACAGGATCAGGCTCTTGCTCAGGCAAACTCTTAAAATCTATCCCGGCTTTTTTAATCATATAAGCCAATTCTCTGGTATTTATAGTAGCGTCTATATCTCTAAACCCACTGTCATCCATTTCAGGTCTTAATCCTTCATATTTTTTGGCTATACAGGGCATTATAGATACAGTGTACATTTTGGCAGCTGGAGTTTTTGTTTGCTCAGCTCCATAAGTTTTGGCTAAAGCTGCAAGCATTCCAATAGGAGACTTACAGGTAGATAAGTGTGGGATTAAATCAGGATAAAAAGTTTCGCAAAATTTAATCCAGGCAGGACAACAAGAAGTAAACTGAGGCAAAGGTCTTTCTTTACTTGGATGTTTTATCCTTTCTATCAATTCTGTACCCTCTTCCATAACAGTTACATCCGCGCCCCACTGATTGTCCCAAATGTAATCAAAACCCAATTTTCTTAAAGCAGCCTGCATCTTGCCTCCCACATAAGTACCGGTAGGATACCCAAAACACTCCCCAAGGGCATAACGAACAGCAGGAGCAGGCATAGATACGACTACAGTATTAGGATCTCTTAACTTCTCAAACACCTCTTCCACATAAGAAACACCTTCATAAATAGCCCCAGCAGGACAATTAGCCAAGCACTGACCACAATTCATACAAGCTGCAGGATTTACTACTTGATGAATACCATCATCATTTATGGCCTGAATCGCACCGGTTGCACAATGCTCCTCACACTCTCCGCACCCCTCACATTTGGAAGTATCCACCTGAACAAAATAAATATTGTCCGGATCCACCCCTCTGGGAGCATTAATCAAGTAATCCACATCTTCCATTTTTTTCATAGTACCCTCCTTGTCAAATTTTAGGCCTGACAAATCCACCGGCCTAATTTTAGGCGATTTTTTTACTTTACTCCCTGACATACCCTCCTCCTCTGCTAAACGTATCTGAAAACTCTACAGCATTAAATTAGAGTTCCAGATACGGTCAAATGGATAGAAAACACAAATAACTTTAATATAGAATATCTATAATTCACAACATACTAAAAAAATAAAATTATGTCAAATAAGTTCACAAAATAAGCAGTACTAATGTACCAATATTAATTAACTAAGACGGAGAGAAGACAAGGGCTAACTGTATAATCAGGCAGGCTAAAAAAGACACCACTATTTGATTAAACCACCAAATTATAACTTTCTTGAATGATTGAAAAAAGTTATCAAACCTGATCGCTGAAAAAATAAAATTTTTTATTTTTTTAGTTACACTTTAAAAAAAGACTTGCACACAATGCTAAAATAGCTTATTGTAAACACACAGTTTCTAGTCGGACAGAGGTGATTAAGAGGCAAAAACTTTATCTACACTAAAAACCATTAGGCCTGCGGGGAGGGTTTTACCTGAACCAAGGGTTAGAAAATTTAGGACAAAAATTCTAAATTAAAACCCGACCCGCAAATGCAGGTCGGGTTTTAATTTTTTAGGAGGAGGAAAAAATGGACAAAAGAATGGGAGTAATAGCAATTATCGTCAAAGACAGAAAAGCTGTCAGTGCAAAGGTAAATGAAATTTTAACAGAATATGGAGAAATTATTATTGGCCGAATGGGGATACCTTATAAAGAAAAAAATATTAACATAATTTCGTTAATTGTAGAAGCTACTACCGACGAAATTGGCTCTTTAACAGGGAAGTTAGGTATGCTTCCCCAGGTAGAAGTAAAGTCCACTTTGATTACCAAATAAAGTAATATTGCCTGTTAGAGGGATTGGTTAAGTATAAACAACCGCCTTAAAAGTTAGATAATAATTGTCTCGGCTTATATTTTTAACACTTAACATGAGGTTAAAAAGGAGTTTTTACTATGTTAACAAAAGAAGAACAACTGTGGCGTAAACAACGCTTAGAGCAAATAAAAAAATGGGAACAACACTGTCCCTGGGAAGATTTCATTGATGACGAAAAAATTCTTCATTTACTTGAAGCCAAAAAGCAACCAGACAAAAAAGAAGTATTGGCTATTATTGAAAAAGCAAAAGAAAATGCAAGCACTGGCGCCATGCTTAGTCCAGAAGATGTTGCCACTTTAGCTAACACAACTGATCCTGAATTATGGGAAGCTATCTTTGAAACTGCCTACTGGATAAAAAATAAAGTTTATGGCAACAGGATAGTTTTGTTTTCCCCTCTTTATATTTCAAGTCCTTGCGTAAACAACTGTGCTTACTGTGGCTTTAGACAAAGTAACGAGGCCGTAATCACCAAAACTTTAAGCATGGAAGAATTGGAAGAAGAAATTAAAGTATTAACAGATATGGGGCAAAAAAGGCTTATTGTGGTGTACGGAGAACATCCTCAAAGTGATTGCAAATTCATGTGTAAAAGCATAGAAAAAATATACAGCATCAAAAATGGTAAAGGTGAAATTAGGCGTGTAAATGTAAATGCTGCCCCCTTGTTTGTAGATGAATACAAAGAAATAAAAAACGTTGGTATTGGCACCTATCAAGTATTTCAAGAGACCTACCATCATCCCACTTACAAAAAAATGCACCCTGCCAATACCCTCAAAGGACAATATAAATGGCGTCAATTTGCTTTGCATAGAGCCTTAGAAGCTGGTATTGACGATGTAGCTATTGGAGTTTTGTTTGGTCTTTATGATTGGCGTTTTGAATTATTGGGCTTACTTTATCATGCCTTATCTTTAGAAAAAGAATTCGGAGTTGGTCCTCATACCATTTCTTATCCTCGCTTGGAACAAGCAGTAAATACGCCTTTAACTGTAAATTCTCCTTATTTAGTCAGTGATGAAGACTTTAAAAAATTAGTGGCTATCATAAGACTTATGTGTCCTTATACAGGCTCCATTCTCACTGCTAGAGAGGCTCCAGCTCTAAGAGACGAACTAATCAAAAAAGGCGGTGTGTCCCAGATGGATGCAGGCACCAGAATTGCTGTGGGCGGATATACAGAAATGCAAAAAAAACATATCCCGGACAAGCAACAATTTATGATTCAAGATACCAGAAGTCTGGACGAATTTATTTATGACTTATGCAAACAGGGTTATTTGCCTTCTTTTTGCACTGCCTGCTACCGGGAAGGACGAACAGGAGACAATTTTATGCCTCTTGCCAAACACGCTACAGTAAAAAACTTTTGCATAGGCAATGGTATTTTGACCTTTAAAGAATATCTTTTGGATTATGCCTCTCCAAAAGTAAAAGAAATTGGAGAAAAACAAGTAATTCCAAACTACCTAAAATGGTTAGAAACAAACATTCCCAAAGCAGCCAAGCAGGTAAAACTTCTTTTACAGATGGAAGAACAAGGAAAACGGGATCAACATCTGTAGTAATTGGTAATTAGTAATTGGTAAATTGTGTTCGTTAATCGTTGCTTGGGAAACTAATAAAAATAATCCAAAGCTTTTAATCCAGAATTTATTCTCCGGACAGAAGAGGTTTGCAAGGTGCAAAAACTAAAACAAATTTTAGCTCAAAAGGCAAAAGAGTTGTGTTTAAAATATAAATTAGAAAAGGTATATTTTACCCAAATTTTGGGTAAACGCAGTCATTTTTTAGCTGGTTATGGTCAAGAATCTTTTGTCAGGCCTAAAAAGATCACCTTAAGTGACCAATTAGCAGTATTTATTGAAGGCGAATTAACCCCAGCACAAAACACTTCTTTAAAGCAAGAATTAATTCCTTTTGCCCAAAAAATTAAAGAGGGACTTTTATGACACGTAGAGAAGAAGATTTACTTGGCTCAAAGAAGATCCCTGAAAACTCCTATTTTGGCATTCATACCTTAAGAGCAAAAGAAAACTTTGCTTTGTCCGGACAAAGCATTCATCCTGCCCTTATCTGGGCCCTGGCTATAGTGAAACAAGCGTGTGCCAAAACTAACCTGGAGCTTGGTTACTTACCTCAGCATATAGCTGAAGCCATTATTACAGCCTGTGAAGACGTTGCCTCAGGTAAACTGCAGCAAGAAATCGTTGTTGACTCTCTTCAAGGTGGAGCTGGCACTTCTACCAACATGAACTTAAATGAAGTAATTGCCAACAGGGCCCTTGAAATTTTGGGAGAGAAAAAGGGTAACTACGATCTTATTCATCCTCTTAATCACGTCAATCTCCATCAATCCACTAACGACGTTTATCCCACGGCTGTAAAAGTGGCTGCCATTAGTTTGCTTCGCCAGTTAGAAAGAAACATTGCCCAACTGCAAAACAGTCTCCAACAAAAAGAAAAAGCTTTTCAAGACGTGTTAAAAATAGGGAGAACAGAACTCCAGGACGCAGTCCCCATGACCCTGGGGGCAGAATTTTCTGCTTTTGCTGAGGCCATAGCCCGAGATCGTTGGCGAGTTTTTAAATGTGAAGAAAGGCTTAGAGTAGTCAATATTGGCGGCACAGCCATTGGAACAGGTCTTACTGCTCCTCGTGAATACATTTTTTTGGTTATAGAAAAATTACGTGAACTAACAGGATTTGGATTGGCCAGAGCAGAAAACATGGTAGATGCCACCCAAAACTTAGACCCTTTTGTAGAAGTATCAGGGATTTTAAAAGCTCACGCAGTTAATTTATTTAAAATTAGCTCAGATCTAAGGCTTATGTCCTCTGGACCAGTGGCAGGTTTGCGCGAAATAAAACTACCAGAAGTGCAAGCGGGTTCTTCTATTATGCCAGGCAAAGTCAACCCAGTTATCTGTGAAGCAATAGGACAAGTAGCCATCAAAGTAATGGCCAATGACTTTATCATTACCCAAGTAGCCCAAAATGGCCAATTAGAACTAAACCCTTTTTTACCCCTCCTGGCCCATTCTCTTCTAGAATCCTTAACTCTTTTAATTCAGGCCAATAAAATCTTTGAAGAAAAGTGCATTTCAGGCATTGAACCAAACAAAAAGATCTGCTCTTACTACGCGCATCACAGTCCAGCCCTTATAACAGCCTTACTCCCCTACATTGGTTACGAACAAGCAAGCTCCATCGCCAAAGAAGCCAAACTCTCTGGAAAAAGCGTGTTAGAAGTGATTAAAGAAAAACAAATCATACCTAAAGAACAATTAGAATACTTACTTTCCCCTGAAGCCATGACTAGCCTTGGATACGTAAAAAAAACTATTGACTCAACTAAAAAAACTAACATCTAGCCTAATGCAAATGCCAACCTGAACCTTAGTTTGCCTATCCCAACAACACTCTCGCCATTTTTGACTTTTTAATCGTCATTTTTGTCGAAAAAAATAAAAACCTTTAAAAGTCAAAAACAAGGTCAAACTAGCTTAACGCATTGTTATTTATAAGAAAAAAATAAAAAACAAAACTTGGCATCTTACTTGCTTTAACTGAAAAACAAAGATGATAAAAAACCATAACAAGGAGGTTATTATGAACACAGGTACGTTAAAAAAAGTAGGCTTAGGTGTTTTAGTCATTGGGGCTTTAGTTGTAGGTCCAATGCTAGGAAATAGTCTTGCTCGTGGTGGCCATGGTGGCCATGGTCGAGGTGGCGGTGGTTATGGAATGAGTATGAATGGTGGTCAGGGACAAGGTAGAGGTTACTATAGAAACATGAATAGTCAACCTTATAATTCTCAAAACTATAACGGTAACCCAATTCGGCAAAGACAGAGGTTAAGAGATGGCTCTTGCTTACAACAAAATGGAGCTGGTACAGGGAATCAAAACAAATATCAACGAAAGTACAGAAATAGAATTCAAACTAATACTCAAGAACAACTACCAACTTCTGAGTAAAGTAAAATCATAAAAAAAGGGGAGTTATGCGAAAAAATTATTTTAAAAAAATCGGACTAATCGTGGCCTTTGTTGGGTTAGGCTTAAATATGGCCATAGCAGGAACAGCAGCCAGAACCAACAACCAAAACCTCAATAATCCGCCTTCTGGAATGATGTTCTGTCCATGGAGAGGATATAGATCAGGCCAACAAATATCAATAGAGCAATTTACAGGCACTTTAAAAACCTTTTTACCACCTATAGGGATAATCAAAACCTCAGACTCTAAAGAACTCTATATACGAATTGGCCCTTGGTGGTTTTGGCAACAGCAAGGCTACAACTTGCAGGTAGGGGAAAAACTTACTATATCTGGCTATAAATGGGGGAATTATATCGTCCCTGTAAAAATTACAACTTCCAAAGGCACCATAGTCTTGAGAGACCAATATGGATTCCCCGTATGGAGGTATAGAGGCAGAGGAAAAGGTATAGGCAGAGGCAGGGATTGGCAAACCTGGCCTAACCCAACAGTCCCTAACAACCAATAATCTATAAAAAGGGGCAGGCTTTCCCTGCCCCAAATAATAACCTAAACAAATTCAACAGCAAAATTTATTTCAAGCAAACAAATACTAGTTCAACGCTAAAATTTTTCAACAATTAAAACAACTAGTTAAAACTTGACAATTTAATCAAAAACCCAAATTTTGGGCATTTGCAGTTACATCATAAAAAAACAACTAAACCATTTACGTTATAATCATGCCCAATTTTTATTTAAACTTAAAAAACAAGTCTATTCCTTATCTTTTTACTGGTATTTTTATTTTCATTTTATCTGTAGTTATTTCCATTTATCTTTATCTTTTACATAATCAACTAGAAAAACATCTTAAAATGGATGCTCAAGAAACTCTTAGTTTTATAAAAGAGAGATTTTTAAATTATCAACAGTTAGTGCATCTACTAAAAAATCCACCTCCTTATTTAAAAAATCCAGCTTGGCTAATAGACGAACTTCAATCTCATCCTATTTTAGTAGGGGTACTTATCTGGGATAAAAATAAAATTATTTTAAATTCCTTTCCCTTTGCTCGCATACCATCTAAAAACATTATAGAAAATTCTAAACAAGGAATAAAACAACAGAATTTATTTTATCTAAGCTCTGTTTTGAAGTTGAATCAAAAAAAATTGTATATCTTAGTAGCCATTCAAACTGATTTTCAGGACAGGTTATGGGATACTAGTCTGTTTATAAGTGCTATAGTGTTTATAGTTTCTCTACTGGTTATGGGAATGGCAAGCGTATTTTTTTCAAAACTACTTCAAAAAGAACAACAACTTAGCAACCAACTCTTACAAAGTGAAAAAATGGCTGCAGCAGGAAGGTTTTCAGCTCTTTTGGCTCACGAATTAAAAAATCCCCTAAATACTCTAAACATGGGGCTTCAGGTATTAAAAGAAAACCCTTCCCAAAATGCTCAGATGATAAATATCCTGCTTAAGCAAATAACACAACTAAACCTGGTTGTGGAGGACATGCTCACTCTGGTAAGAGGCATAAAACCAGAGTTAACCCTTATAGATTGGCAAGACATGGCTGAAAACATAGAAGAACTCCTACACCCCTTATGCACTGACAAACAGGTTCAGTTAGATATAAAAAAGCCAAAGCTCCAATTTAAGGCAGACAGAAAGTGGTTAAAACGGGCCTTAATTAATCTTTTAAAAAATGCTTTCGAAGCAGTGTCTTACCCTGAGGGCCAAATAGTTTTAAACCTAAGAAAAAAAGATAATTATGTTTATTTTATGGTTCAAGACAATGGGCCAGGTATGGATAAACAAATGCTATTGAATCTTTTTAAGCCTTTTTATAGTACCAAAAAATCAGGCTTTGGGTTGGGGCTATATTTGGCCAAAGAAGTCGCCCAGGCTCACGGTGGGGATATCTTGGTCAGAAATTTAAAACCCAAAGGATTGGAAGTAAAATTATGGATAAAATACTTATAATTGAAGATGACCTAGATCAACTAAGCATATTAAGCCAATACTTAAAACAAAAAAAATGGCAGGTGGAGCAAGCCAATACAGCTTCTAAAGGAATAGATTTGGCCAAAAGCACAAATCCAGACATGGTGCTCATGGACTATAAACTGCCAGATCTAGACGGTAGTGAACTATTGTCCCGACTAAAAGAAATTTTGCCTCTAACTCCCATCATTATTATAACGGCCTTTGGCTCCATTGAAATGGCAGTCTCTGCTCTAAAGCAAGGAGCTTATCATTATCTCACCAAACCAATCAACTTAGACGAACTTACTGTTTTAATTGAACGCGGCCTAAAAACCAAAAAACTAGAAGAAGAAGTCAAGAAATTAAAAGCGAAACTAAATGAAGAAAAATTTTCTACTCCCCCCAACATTATTGCCCAAAGTGAAAAAATGAAACAAGTGCTAGTGTTAGTCCAAAAAGTGGCTACCACTGAGGCCACTGTGCTTATTCTGGGCGAATCTGGCACAGGAAAAGAAATAATTGCCGAGCTAATTCACACCCTATCTTTGCGAAATAATCAACCTCTAATCAAAGTAAATTGCGCGGCCATTCCTAAAGGTTTGTTAGAGTCAGAGCTTTTTGGACACGAAAAAGGCGCCTTTACAGGAGCAGTAAAAAGCAAACCCGGTCTTTTTGAATTGGCGAATAAAGGAACTATCTTTTTGGACGAAATAGGGGATATGGACATAGAGCTTCAGGCCAAACTTTTACGGGTGCTTCAAAACAACTCTTTTACCAGAGTTGGAGGAGTAAAAGAAATAAAAGTAGATGTCAGAGTAATTGCTGCCACTAATAAAAATTTAGAACAACTTGTGCAAGAGCAAAAATTTAGAGAAGATCTTTTCTGGAGATTAAACGTCTTTAGCCTGACCATCCCACCTTTACGCGAAAGAAAAGAAGACATAGAGCCACTTTTTACCCATTTCATAGACAAATTTGGCCAAAAATATCAAAAAAACATTCAGGGAATAAGTAGAAAAGCCCTGGAATTACTTTTAACCTACGAATTTCCCGGAAACGTTAGAGAATTAGAAAACATTGCCGAACGAGCTGTTATCTTAGCGGAAGGGGACAAAATTTTACCTCAAGACCTTCCACCCTATTTACAAAACAAACCCTCTTCATCTCTAAACAAATTAATGACTTTGCCCCTGCCTAAAGCACTTGATGAGTTAGAAAAATACAGGATTACAGAAGCCCTTAAACTCTCTCATGGAATTCAGACCAAAGCAGCCGAGCTTTTGGGTATTTCCGAACGAACCCTTAGATACAAATTAAACAAACTGGGTTTAAAATGAAGACCAGTATGGAAACAAAACTAGGTTCTTATCTACACACTAATTATAACTGTTCTTTTACGCTAAAATCTTTATACGTTCTATTACCTGATTTATAATGTTTTTAGGTGTAGAAGCTCCTGCTGTAACGCCTATTTTAGAATAACCAGAGACAATCTGGGGAGACAATTCATCAGCGGTTTCGATGTGAATATGGGGCACGTATTGAGCAACTATTTGAGCCAACCTTCTGGTATTCCCACTTATTTTACCCCCTACTACGACCATAAAATCAACTTTTTTAGCTAAGTTGATGGCCCCTTGCTGACGCTCTTCTGTGGCCTGACAAATAGTTTCTAAAGTTAAAACATTATACTTGGCAGCTTTTAAATAACTTTGAATAGCCAGAAATTCTTGTTGATTTTGAGTAGTCTGAGCAACTAAGACATAATCTTCCTTGTCCTTTAAATCCAATTGTTTTAAATGAGATAAGTTTTCAAAGATAAACACCTTTCCCTTGGCATAACTAACCAGACCTTTTACTTCTGGATGTTGTTTTTCTCCAAAAAGAAGTAGAGTTCTACTTTTGGAATACTTTTCTATTAGCACCTGGGCTTTTTTTACTTTTGGACAGGTAGCATCAATGATCCGAATACTTTTCGACTTTAACTTTTGCTCTACTGCAACAGGCACCCCATGGGCTCTTATAAGAACAATGCTTTCCTCCGGACAATCTTCCACGCTATTAGCAATTTTAACGCCTTTTTGCTGGTAGTATGCTAACACTTGAGGATTGTGGATAATTGGGCCAAAAGTATAAATAGCTTGCTTTGTTGCATATTGACTTAGGGCTTTATTTAATTTTTTTATAGCCAAACTAACTCCCATGCAAAAACCAGCTTTTTGAGCCAAAAACACATCTTTAACCATTGCTCTCTCCCTTGAACAGGTTTATCATCTCCCTTACCTCTTCCCAAGAATTTAAAAAACTCAATTTAACCCGCATTTTTTTGGCTTCAGGAATATTTTTGATCATTTTTGGCAAGATGGTACGCATCTTTTTTATACTTTGAGGAGCATATTGTTGATAATAAAAGACAAAATCCTCTAAAATTTCAGCTATAAGTTTCTTCTTATTTAGCTGAGATATGTCCTTGCCCTCCAAAAGCAATTTAAATTCTCTAAAAATATAAGGGTTAGAAAGAGCTCCTCTGGCAAACATTATCCCATCTATCTTAGTTTGATGCAAACAATTTAGTCCATCTTGAGCAGTAAACAAATCTCCACTGCCTATCACTTTTAACTCTGGAAATAATTTTTTTAAATTGGCCAAATGTTCCCACCTGGCCTGTCCTGAAAATTTTTCTCTGGCATATCTGGGATGAAGGGTAAACCAACCAATGTTCAAAGCGGCCAAATTTTCTGCAAGTTCTAAATAGGTAGAAGTGTTTAAGTCATAACCCAGTCTTGTTTTTATCCCTGTATTTTGAGGCGGGACGTATTCGTGCAAGGCTTTAAAAATTTGAACTATCTGAGAAGGATTTTTGAGCAAAGCTGCTCCTGCTCCTGTTTTCACTACTTTTTTGACCGAGCAACCGCAATTAAGATCAAAATAAAAAAATCCTTTTTTTTGAAGGCATAAAACTGCGTTAACAATGTCTTTCGGATGAGAGCCAAAAAGCTGGACAACAAGGGGAACATCCTGGGAACAGGTTTGTAAAAGTAAAGAAGTGTTGGTGTTATTGTAAATAAGTCCCTTGGCACTGATCATTTCTGTAAAAGCAACCTTACATCCGTACTTCCTGCAAACCAGTCTAAAAGGCAGGTCTGTAAATCCAGCTAAAGGAGCAAGCCAGGGATGCTCTGGAGCAAGGGGTAAAGACATGTTAAACTACTGTTTCAAAACGATTATTGTCTATGGCCTGTAAAATAATTTGGGGGGTTAGAGTAAGAATTTTAAATTTTAAGGTCTCACCAGGAGGATAGTTTTGCCCCACCTGGGCAGACAAAATCAAGTCATTTATTTTTACTAAAGCCTGCCCATCTTGATAGTCAATAATTTTGCCTTTTACAATATCCCCTATTTGGTGAGCTTTTTGAAATTTTAAAACATTAAGATTTGTGGACACGTTGCAAGGCCAAACGTTTTTTTTCTCTATAAATTAAATATAAATTCCTGCTATAAATAAAAAGCCCTGAAGCCTGTCCCAAAATAAACACTGGATCCCTTCGGTAAATAGAATACGCCAAAAGCAAAATTCCTCCACCTAAACTAAAATACCAAAAATAAATGGGCATAACACTTTTTTTGGCCCTTTCACTGGCAATCCATTGCACCAAAAAACGGGCTGAAAATAACCCTTGGGCTATAAAACCAATAATAAGCCATATCTTTTCTTCCATATCTAAAATTATCTCTCCCTCTTACTTCACTAGTGATAGTTGAGTTGATAGTAACGTTCTTTTCTCTAGTCTGCTATCTATTCTTTTATTTTGGGTAAAACTTTTCTCTTTCTCATCCAAAGCACGCCAAAAGTATCAAACAAACCCACCCACAAACGGTTATTGATATTGTACTTGGTCTTTCCTCTGGTTCTTGGTCTATGGTTAACAGGTATTTCCATTATTTTTTCATAACCCTGGATCCTAATTAAGGTAGGCAAAAAACGATGCATGCCTTTAAAAAGAAAGATATTGCTAACACACTCTTTTTTCATCGCTCTAATAGAGCAACCTACATCTCGAATTTTGTCCTTAGTGATAAAATTTCTAAAACCATTGCCTATTTTAGAGGCAATTTTTCTAACCAGACTATCCTGTCTTCTAGCTCTATACCCATTTACCACGTCTGCATTATGTTTTTCTAAAAAACTAATCAGCTTTGGAATATCAGCAGGATCATTTTGACCGTCCCCATCCAGAGTCACTAAAATTTTACCTTTCGCCAATTGAAAACCCACATACATAGCCGCAGATTGACCATAATTTTTATCCAAACTGACAAAGCGATGCTGGTTATTGTTAGCACATAATATTTTTAAATTTTCCTCAGTACGATCATCAGACCCATCGTTTATCCATAAACATTCCCAAGGATGGGGAAAATCTTTAAGAGCATCATTTACTTCTTGCCCTAGAATTAAAATATTTTCTTCTTCATTTTTAACCGGAATAACCACACTTAAATAAAGACTACTTTGCATTTTCAATAATTAACTCCACTTCTTCTCTGGTTAAATTAAAGGTTTTGGCCAAACTATCAATACTTTCTCCTGCCTTATAGCCTAAAATAATAACCTGCTTGGCAAAAGCAGGAGAGTTTGTAAATTGCTCTGCTTTGGAAATCAACTTTTTTAATTCTTTTGTTTTTTGGGATAAAACCTCTTCTAATTGAAAAAGCTCTTTTTGCCTAGTATTAAAAGTCTCCAAAATCTCTTGCTCTAACTTAGAGCTAAAAGACAATTTTTGTAAAAAATGCTCCTGATTTTTTTGCAACTGGGCAATAAATTTCTCAGATTTTTTTAATTTTAAAAAAAAGATTAATACCATCAACAACAAAATGACTTCTAAACTAGAAAGTATGATCAGAACTAATTCCAGATTGTTTTGCATTACTCACTCAACACAAGTCTAAACGTGATTCAAAAAAAATAACCCCATAATTCTGGCAGTTAACCCACCAATAACCAATTAAAAATTATAGTCTTTTTACCCTAGATTTGTCAAAATTCAGGAGAAAAAAGATTACACTTGTAGGTCTATCAAATGTTTGGTGTCTTCATCGTGGACGAATTTGTTTTCTTTTGAAGACTTTTTTTTCTTTTGTTTGGAATGAAATGAAGCATCTCTATTTTTATCTTTATCTGGACTAATTTTAGACTGAGCCTCTGTTTTTTCTGGTTTTAAAATCTGTTTGTTTTCCTCTTTTTGTTTTTGAACTACCACCTCAGCTAAAACATTTTGGGCACTTTCAGGATAACTTTGCCCCCCATGCTGAAGCTTTTGCAATTGGGGGATCTGGGAAAACAAAACAGGAAAATCTATTGGTCCAACCATATTGTACTCTTTACTTTTTAAGTTAAAAAATTTTTATTCAAAAATATAATTTTCAATCAATATCTTTTTTAATTGCCCATTATTAAGATATTGATTTACTACATTTAAAAGATCTTTTTTGATAATTTTTATATTTTTAGGGTTACTTAAAAATTTATAAGTTTTATTCTTAAGATAATAATATATGGCATCCCTTAAAACGATCTTTTTTCTCTTTACTTCCCAGACCAAAACTCCATTAGTTGTGACAAAAGACAACTTTAATTTAAGAAATAAGGGCTGTTTTGTTTTAGGATCTGTGGTCTCAATTAAAAATTCTTTAAAACTAATAGTAATTTCTTCTGGGGGAGGAGGCTTTTTTTCTTCTTTTTTTTTAGGTGGTGGTTTGGGAGCTTCTTGTTTGACTTCTTTTTCAGGTTCAGATGGAGGCGCATTTTTTTTAAAAAATAAAAAATAACTACCTACCCCAGCAGCAAGCAAAACAACTATTGCCCCTATAATCAGCCACTTTTTTTTGGACTTAGGTTGTGGTGATTCTTCTTCTAAAACAATTTTTTCCTCTTCTTTTGGTTGTGAATCTTCTTTAACCTCCTCTGGCTCTTCTTCTAGAAAAGGAGCATCGTCTAGATCTAATTCTACTTTTTTCTTTTTTTTAGAAACTTTCTCCTGAGATTCTTCTTCAGCTACTTCTTCCTCTTTTACTTCATCCTGATCTGAATTTTGCTCAGGAGTTTCATTCTCTTGGGAAAGATTTTCTTGATCTGCCATTATTGATTTAATCGTCTAATTGTTCTAAATATCAAATTAAAAATTGCAATTCCAACACAAAATTATTTTTTCTCTTAACCAGCCAAAAATTTAAAAAAATT
This sequence comes from Desulfonauticus sp., assembly GCA_030950395.1. Classification (GTDB taxonomy): domain Bacteria; phylum Desulfobacterota; class Desulfovibrionia; order Desulfovibrionales; family Desulfonatronovibrionaceae; genus Desulfonauticus. The sequence goes on from JAUZRP010000107.1 coordinate 25,999, forward strand.
TTCGTCTTTTCAACGAAAATATAACAACACCTTTACCTGTGTTTTTATCTAAGGCCTAAAGGCTAAAAACATAAAAAAGCTAGCTGCAAAATGTTTGCAGCTAGCTTTTTTATCTATTTTCAAAGATCTTTTCTATTTTTTGCTTGAGGGTTTCGGCTGTAAAAGGCTTTACTATGTAATTGGAGACTTTAGCTTGGACAGCTTCAATGATATTTTCTTGTTGAGCCTCTGCTGTAACCATGAGAAACGGCAAATCTGCAAATTCTTCACTGGCCCTTACCTTCCTGAGGAGTTCAATACCCGTCATTTTAGGCATATTCCAATCGCTTATAATAAAGTCAATTTTATCTTTATTTAGAATATCCCAGGCAGTAGTCCCATCATCTGCCTCGACTATATTATTAAACCCCAACTGTCTCAAAATATTTTTTATAATTCTTCTCATGGTTGAAAAGTCATCCACTACCAAAATCCTCATGTTTTTATTAATAGCCATCTTAACCTCCTATATTTCTTCTATAGAATACCTATTTTTAAATTTTTTCTTTAGCTTTTGTAAAGCCTGATTTCTTATCTGCGAAACCCTGCCTTCTGTAAGGCCTAAAACACGGGCAATTTCCTTCATGGTTAACTCTTCTACATAATAAAGGGATAACACCAACTGCTCTTTTGTATTTAATTCTTTGATTAGTTTTGCCACTTTGTCAATAAGGTCTTTTTTAACAACTTTCTCCTGAGGCAAATCTTCTGTTTTATCAGAAGACAATACTTGCTGCATTTCTTCTAAACTTAACCAGAGTTGATTTTGCAGGGCCAAAAGTATGTCTTCTATCTCTTGCCTGTTAAAACCTGTTTTTTCCTGAAGATATTTATTAAGGGATTTATAATCCGAAAAATCATCTACTTGCTGTAAAATGCCTTCTACTGTTTTCATTTTATTACGCATATTTCTAGAAAACCAATCCATTTTACGCAATTCATCCAACATAGCCCCTTTAATGCGCATCTCCGCAAAGGTATCAAACTTAATTTTTTGTTTGGGATCAAAATTATGAAAAGCCTCCATAAGCCCTAAAGTACCTGCACTAATAAGCTCTTCTAAACTAATGTGAGCTGGAAGTTTACTCTTTAAACGCAAGGCTATAATCTTTATTTTAGAAGCATATTTTTTGATTAACTGTTCTTGTTCTTTTAAACTTAAACGAGAAAATTCTTTATAAGAGACAAAACTTACATCCGTATTTTGGGTCATTACCAAATTACCTTAATAAAAAACAACTTTCACCTAATTACAATATTTCCTCAAAAAACATCCCCTAACTGCCCAAAACGTTCAAAACCAACTCCCCCCCCACTTCTTAAAATTAACGCCTAACCACTTAAAATTATTATAAAAAAAATAACTCTCTTTATAAAAACGCGCAGAGCTAAAATTATAAAAATTCAAATCATAACTTCAGATGTCAGTCTGACTAGGTATAGATATAGATAATAACCCTTGTATATAAAAGCAACATTTTTTTTACCATAAACACAATCTGGAGTAACAAAAGATTATGGCTCAAAAGTGTGGGCACTCGAGGCAAAACAAATAATCGGTTAATAAAAAAATAAAAAGCTAAATTGACCAACGGATAAGCTTTAGGTTATATAAAATTTACATAAGTTAAAGGTCAATAATAAAAAAATAATTTCAAAACTAAAATCGGAGGTATTTCTCATGAACAAAGACATTTTGCATTGTGAGGGATTACCCTGTCCTCAACCAGTGTTACAATGTAAAAGAAGTATCTCAGAAAATAGTCCAGATCTTTTAATTGTATATGTAGATAACGACGCAGCCAAGGAAAATGTAAGCAGATTTTTAATTATGCATAAGTATAAAATTGTTAAAGTGCAACAAAACGACGATGTCTGGCAAATTCAGGCTATAAAAGCAGAACTTGCAGGCCTGAAACCAGATCTTTCTCCGCAAAATGAGGAGTCAAAATCAGAAAATAACTCTCTAAAAACCCTTGTATTTATAAGTTCGGATAAAATTGGAAGTGGAAACGACCAACTAGGCTCTAGTTTAATGTTAAATTTTATATCCACCTTACCCGAACTGGAAGGTCTGTGGAGAATTATCTTGGTTAATGGCGGAGTTAAATTGGCTGTAAAAGACAGTCCAACTTTAGAAGCTTTACAACAATTAGAAAAACAGGGCATATCTATTTTAGTCTGTGGCACCTGTTTAAATTTTTTCAATTTATTACAAGAAAAACAGGTAGGGGAAACTACTAATATGCTAGACGTGGTAACAAGTTTACAATTGGCAGATAAAGTTATATCCGTATAGCCTGATATACTTCCCCTCTGGAATTAGTGATTGGTTTAGGCGTTAGGCTACCTAACGCCTATGGCCAAAATATCTATAGTCGGGGAGCGGTCCAGATAGTTGGATTATTATTTAAGACCATCACCAGCAATTAAACCAAATTTTGCCCACCGGGTCACACTAACAAGGGAAGCTGGATATTCTTACCAATTTTCCACGTCCCTGGCTACTTCTTTGTATAAGTCAGAAAGCAAAACAAGACCTATTACTTTTCCACCTTCTTCTACAATGGCTCTGCCCCTCCGATAATCAAGGAAAATTTCCATAATTTTAGCTAGAGGATCATTAGGCTTAACTCTAGGCACATCTGTTTGAACAATGTCCGTCAGACCAACCTGGGAACATATTCTGCAAGCTCTAGTAAAGGCTTTATCCCAGTTTACTTCGTCATCCCAAAGAGCTGTTTCTTTTAGCAAACAAGGTCCTAAGGAGTTGATAATATTCCACATAGAAATAATACCCAGGAATTTGTCGTCCAGAGAATACACGACCACACAATTTATATCTTCATTTTTATTGTTTCTATAATCGTTTAACGTTTTAATTACCGTAGTTAAACTGACATCTTCTTTAACATAGGGAAAGTCTTCCCTCATAATGTCCCAAACACGTTTGCGTAATAACATATTTCCCCCTTTATTTTTTATTGGGCCATGGGCTATAGCCCATCACAAATCACTAATCACAAGTCACCAATCACTAATTTACTCTTAAACCTAACTTTTCCAGGAGTTCATCGACGTGTTTTACAGGAATAATTTCTAGTTTACGACGCAGATCCTTTGGGATGTCTTGCAAATCTTTTAGGTTTTGTTTGGGGATAAACACCTGACTCAGCCCATAAGCCACTGCTGCCAGTATTTTTTCTTTCAGACCACCTACCGCCAAAACTCTTCCTCTAAGAGTAATTTCTCCTGTCATGGCGACATTGCTTGGTAGGGGAGTTCCTGTTAGAGCAGAAATCAAGGCAGCACTAATAGTAACTCCGGCAGAAGGTCCATCTTTAGGAGTTGCACCAGCAGGCACGTGAATATGAATGTCTTTTTTTTCTGCAAAGTCTTCGGCAAGTCCAAATGCTTCGGCCCTACTTCTGGCATAACTCAAAGCCGCCTGAGCACTTTCTTTCATCACATCTCCTAATTGGCCCGTGAGTATTAATTTGCCTTTACCGGGTAATATACTGACTTCTATGTTCAACACTTCGCCACCTACAGGGGTCCAGGCCAATCCCAAAGCCACTCCTGGTGAAAGATTCTGCTCTTTTTCATCGTTCAGGAACTTTGGAGTACCCAAAAATTTGTGCAGATTTTGGGTAGTAACTCTAAACGGACCTTTTTTCCCTTCAGCTACCTTTCTGGCTATTTTACGACAAATAGCTCCCAACTCCCTTTCTAGATTTCTTAAACCTGCTTCTCTAGTATATTCCCGTATCACTTTAGCAATTGTTTTAGAGCTAATTTGCACGTCTTCAGGTTTTAAGCCATTTTCTGTTATTTGTCTGGGCAAAATATACTTTTGAGCTATTTTAATTTTTTCCTGCTCTGTATAGCCGGGAATACGAATAACCTCCATTCTATCCAACAAAGCAGAAGGGATAGTGTCCAGCATATTGGCCGTACAAATAAACATAACCTTAGACAGATCAAATGGCACGTTAAGATAGTGATCTGTAAAGGCGTTATTCTGTTCTGGATCCAGTACTTCTAACAAGGCAGAGGCAGGATCTCCTCTAAAGTCATTTCCCAATTTATCCACTTCGTCCAACATGAATACAGGATTTTTACTGCCAGCTTCTTTGATCCCCTGAATAATCCTGCCCGGCATAGAGCCGATATAAGTGCGTCTGTGGCCTCTAATTTCTGCTTCGTCTCGCATTCCACCCAAAGACATTCTTACAAATTTACGATTTAAAGCTCTGGCAATAGATTTCCCCAGGGAAGTTTTCCCAACTCCAGGAGGTCCTACAAAACAAAGAATAGGTCCTTTCATTTGAGGATTTAATTTGCGCACACTTAAGTATTCTAGAATGCGCTCTTTTACCTTTTCTAAATCATAATGATCTCCATTTAGGATTTTTTCTGCTTCTTTAATGTCCAACCTATCTTTGGTTAATTTCTTCCAGGGCAACTCAATTAACCATTCCAGATAAGTCCGCACAACTGTTGCTTCTGCTGCTTCTGGATGCATACTGGCCAAACGATTCAGTTGTTTTTCCGCTTCTTTTAAAACTTTCTTGGGCAAACCTGCTTTTTTAAAGGCTTTTCTAAACTCTTCTATTTCATCGGCTTCATCTCCAATCTCTCCAAGCTCTTTGCGAATTGCTTTAAGTTGTTCACGCAAAAAAAACTCTTTTTGAGCTTTATTCATCCCTTCTTTGGCCATGTTTTGAATTTTGGCCTGCATAGTGGCCACTTCCACTTCTTTAGCCAACTTTTCATTAACCAACTTTAACCGCTCTATAGGGTCTTCACATTCCAAAATCTTTTGAGCTTCGTCTGGTTTCATCCGAATATTAGATGCTATGAGATCTGCCAATTTGCCTGGTTCGTCAATATTATTTAACACCGACATAATTTCTACAGCATCAATACCTTTTAAAGAAAGTATCTTTTCACTCTGCTCTCTTACTGCTCGCATCAAGGCCTCTATTTCTGGACCATATTCAGTAACTTCTTTCTCTTCTACATGCTCTACCTCCACCTCATAAAAAGGATCTTCTCGGACAAATTTCTTTATTTTAGCTCGTTGAATGCCCTGGATCAAAACTTTCAGTCGTCCATCTGGCATTTTTAGCATGCGCATAATCAAAGCCACAGTGCCTGTATGGTAAATGTCCTCAGGAGTAGGATCGTCTATTTCTTCATCTTTTTGAGCACAAACTAAAACGTACCTGCTCTGATTTAAAGCTGCATCCACAGCCTGAACACTTTTTTCCCTTCCTATAAATAAAGGCAAAATCATGTAATTGAAAATAGTAATATCCCGCACCACCAAAAGAGGCATCTTATCTGGCAATTCTAGCTTGGTGGAAGTTCCTTCTGACGTTTTCTCTTGCGAATCTTGTTGAGACCTAGAAGGCAATTCTTCTGCTTCGTTCTTTTTTTCTTCACTCATGAAAGTATAATTCCTCCTTAAATTTATCTACGAATTTCGAACTCAGGATAAACTTTATCGTATTCTATTTCTTTACACTGAACATCTATTACTCTGCTCATAGGAGGACCTATTAACAAACGTTTTTTAAACTCTTTAAGGGCATCTTCTTCACCTTGAGCCAAAACTTCTACTTTGCCATCTTCTAAGTTACGCACCCAACCTTTTACATCTAAATTTTTAGCCTGATCTGCTGTCCAGGCTCTAAAACACACCCCCTGCACCTTTCCACTAACAATACATTCAATGGTTTTCATTTTTTACCTCCTACGAATAATTTAGTTATTTATCTGGGGTTTAATATAGCGTTTTTTTAAAATTGGGAACAGAGGCCTCCTATTTCTTTAACGGTTAATCCCCATGCTTTTAGACTATATTTGTTTTTTTAAGTTAAAAATAAAAAAAAGTAAAACTTCGCCCTAAAATCAAATACAATTTAGTTCCTGCTTAAAACTAAAAAAATTATCTTTGCCTATAATAACGTGATCCAGGAAATTAATTTCCAGATGAGTGCAAATTTGCTGCATCTTTTCTGTGATTATTTTGTCTCCAGCAGATGGCTCTGGATCTCCGCTGGGATGATTATGAATCAAGATAAAAGACTTGGCCCCGCTTTCAAAGATACCTTCTAAAATTTCTCTAAAATACACAGGGGCACTATCAACTGTGCCCTGGGCTAATTTTTTGATTTTTATTATTTTATTTTTGGTGTTTAAAAGCACAATCCAAAACTCTTCTTTATCCTGAGCAGAGAGTTTAAATTTAAACAAATTAAAAACATCTTCTGGAGAAGTAATGGTATCGTCTCCTTGGACAAATTTTTGCTGCTCTGCTCGAAACAAAAGCTCTTTTATGGTCAATAAAAACAAATAAAAACCTTCTCCAAGTCCTGGCACACTGAGAAGATCTTGTTTAGAGGCCAATAAAATATTTTTAAAATTTTTAAACTTTCCTAACAGGGCTTTGGCCATGGGCTTTGTATCTTTGCGAGGCAGAGCATAACCAAGCAAAACTTCTAAAAGTTCATAATCTAAAAGCCCTTGTACATTTTGAGCCAACTTGGCTTTTAATCTTTGTCTATGCCCCAAATAGTGTCCATTTACCATGCTATTTAGACCGCTTAACAAAAAATGTTTGCCTACCTATATGTTATTTATTAATTTCAAAAATATCTTAAATGTTTTTATAAAATAGACACTAATTTCTATTTGGGCAAGAGTTAAAATAAAGGTTATTTGACAAATATACTTACTCTGGCCCAAATTTTTTTAGTAAGGGCGATTCACTAATTAGTCCTACTAAATTTATGTTTCTTCAAAATTTAATTTTTTAAACAATCCAAAGTTAAACTACATTTTTAACAGGAGGAGTCAAATGCAGATTAAGACCCATCAAAAAATTAATCCCAAATTATGGGGCACCCCAATTTTAGTTGAAAATCAAGAGGCAAAAGTAGAGTTGGTAGTCACCGAAGAAATGCAAGCTGACGAATTTGGTCTCATTCACGGTGGCACCATTTTTGGACTGGCAGACTATGCTGCTATGCTGGCTGTAAACGAAAAAAACGTGGTTCTAGCCAAAGCCACAGTCCAATTTCTAAAACCCTGCCAAACAGGAGATAAGCTCCTAGCTGTAGCCAAAGTTACTCAACACGAGGGCAAAAAATACACAGTTTCTGGAGAAGTATTTTTGAACAACGAACCTATATTTAAAGGTGAATTTTTATGTATCGTACCTTCTAAACACGTGCTGGCTAAGTAGAGCTGGACTGTTTTTTAACAATTTCCAATTCCTGCTCATTTATAGTAAAAGAGTGTTCTTTGCCCGGAAAAATTGACTGCTCTACTTCTTGTTTAAAGTGTTTCAACGCCTTTTCTATCTCCGCGTTTAGGTTAACGTATTGTTTTACAAATTTTGGAGTAAAACGGTCAAACAATCCCACTAGATCATGAAAGACTAACACCTGTCCATCGCAATAAGGCCCAGCACCAATCCCTATTGTAGGTATAGTAACGTTCTCTGTAATAAGTCTGGCTATCTCTGCTGGTATGGCCTCTAAAACCAGGCTAAAACAACCGGCATCTTCCAAAGCTTTGGCATCTTCAATAAGTTTTTGTGCTGTTTTGGCAGTCTTGGCCTGCACCTTAAACCCACCTAATTGGGCTATACTCTGGGGGGTTAACCCCAAGTGCCCTTGCACTGGGATACCCGCATTCACAATCGCTTTTATTTGGGGCAAAACACTTGTTCCTCCTTCTAATTTGACGGCTTTTGCCCCTGCTTCTTTTAAAAATCTCCCTGCATTCCTTACTGCTTGTTCTGCACTTACCTGATAAGACATAAAAGGCATATCCCCGATCACTAAAGCCCGTTTCGCAGCTCTGGTTACAGCTCTGGTATGATGGAGCATTTCTTCCATAGTTACAGAAAGAGTATCCTCATGCCCCAATACCACCATGGCCAAAGAATCTCCTACCAGAATCATATCTATCCCACACCTATCCACACTCAAAGCCGTGGGATAATCATAAGCCGTAAGCATCGTAAGTTTTCTTTTGTTTTTGCTTTGTCTAATTTCTGGAACTGTTATTTTTTTCTCCACTGGTTAACTCCTGCAAATAATTTATTTATATTTAAAAAATTTTAAAAATTAAGGATAAGGGTTGTTTTCTTATTTTCTTTTTTCAAATCGGGACAACAGATAGTCCAAAGCTTCACTGGGCTGTAATGCCCCCTGTTTTATCTTTAGTTCACAAGCAAGACAAACATCTACGAGATAAATTATATCTTTTAGTCGTAATTGGTTAGCTAAAGTCATTTTTTTTTGTTTTATATACCTGGGTAAAGACACTTTGTCTTGCTCTCCAAAACGTAATAACCAAAGCACCTTGGCTTCTCTTTGAATAAGACTTAGTAGGGGGAAAATAATTTGATCTTCTTTTCCTTCATAAAGTTTTTTTTCTTTCCAGGTCTGCAGATGAAAAGGAGAATTTAAGATTAGATTTACCAATTCAAAAATATTTTCTTCAGAATATATATTTAAAACCTCTAGATGTTCTTCTTTGATAACGCCTTCTGACAGGGCTAAAAGTTCTAATTTTGCCAATTCACTCAAACACGCTGTTGTATCCAAAGGCAATAAATCCACCAATTTTTGTAATGTAGAAACAGAAATAGAAATATCTTTTTTAGCCAATTTTTGTTGTACAAACTTTGCTAATGTCTGCCGGGTTAAAGGAGGAATTTGGAGTATCCACTGTTTTTTTTGAGCAGCCAGAAAGAGTGGATGTTTTTTAAACTTTGCACTAAAACTAGGACTATTTTTAGTCCATGGTTTTTCAAAAAAAAATATGGGCAGGCACAATCGGTTAGATGAAGATAGTAAATATGGTCTTACCTCATCCCAAAAACTCAAAGGAAACTTATCTGCATAACGAACGACAATTATTTTGCCTGGACCAAATAAATTGGACGTAGCAATAGAATTCCAAAACTCACTTTCTAAAGGTTCATCAGCCCAAAATGTTTTTTGGCTCCAGGAAGTTAAAGAAAAGTTTTGGATAATTTCCTGAACCTTTTCTTTTAATAACCCCAGATCAGGGCTAATTAAAAACAAAAAACCAGGTTTTTTTATAAAATTAGAATTCATTTTTCACTAACTGATCTAAAGAACGACGTAAACACTCTGTTGTAGCCTTAGTCAAGGCCTGTTGTTGCTCACTTTCTGAGGCATAAGTTTCAGCATAAGTTACTGGTAAAGTTCGAAACAAAACCCTACCCTTAGCATCCTTAAAAATAAGTTCCAAACAAACTTTGGCTTCAAAGTTTAAAGTAAGATCATTTTCGCCTTTGGTTTTCTGAGAAGTGCTAATGTAATCTATTCTCACGCTAAGAAACAGGTCAGCTCTAGTATCGTTTACAACCACAGCTTCACTTCTTCTGGGTATCTCTTCACTCAAAAAATCTCTAATAGTCTGATCCAACCAAGAGTACACAGAAGGATTAACTATTTTCTGAATACATACCGTCCTAGCCTGATGAGGGAATTGAATAACCTGCCTCCCGGCAAAATGATAACCACACCCTACCACCAGCCAAATCATTATCAAAAAAAATATTCTCTTCATGACCATTAGTTAATTAGTAATTTGCTATTTGTATGAAATCTTTTAATCAATAAATTAAACTCACTAAAATATAAACTACCTTACCACTATGTTAATCAATTTGTTGGGCACGACGATAGTTTTTACGATTGTTTTATTTTGCACGTGTTTTTGGACATTGCTATCCTGAAGAGCTAATTTTTGCAATTTATCTTTATCCATATTGGCCTCTACTTCTAGTTTACCTCTTAACTTACCATTTACCTGCACAACAACAGTCACTGTTTTTTGCTGCAGCGCATCTGGATCATAGGCAGGCCATTTGGTTATAGCCAGATGTTCTTTATAACCAATCATCTGCCACAACTCTTCACAAATATGAGGAACTATAGGATAAAGCAAGCAACACACTGAACTTAAAGCAGAAGAGAGTAATTTTTGACCTCTTTTGTGTTGTTTTAATTCTTCTTTTACTAAATAAATAAGATTTACTAGCTCCATCACTGCAGCAATTGCAGTATTAAATTGAAATTTATTTTCTAAATCTTTAGTTACTCTGGCTATGGTCTGATGTTCTTTAAAAAACAATTTGCTTTCAGTTTGAGAAAGTTCACTTTTTTCTATAGAACAAGCTGGTCCCACAGGAGACAATATATCTTTTAATTCTATCACTACTCTCCAAAGTCTATTTAAAAACCTATAAGATCCTTCAATACCTTGATCACTCCATTCCAAATCTCTTTCAGGTGGCGCAGCAAACAAACAAAACAACCTTACCGTATCAGCTCCATACTTCTGAATCATTTCATCTGGATCCACGACGTTTCCCTTGGATTTGGACATTTTGGCCCCATCTTTTAGCACCATCCCCTGAGTGAGCAAGGAGGAAAAAGGCTCGTCAATATTTAGGTATCCCAAATCTCTTAACACTTTTACAAAAAATCGAGAATAAAGTAAGTGTAAGATAGCATGCTCCACCCCACCTATGTATTGATCTACTGGCATCCAATATTTAACGTCTGAAGAGGAAAATGGTTGCTTATCATCTCTAGGGGATATGTAGCGTAAAAAATACCAGGAAGATTCTACAAAAGTGTCCATAGTGTCTGTTTCTCGTCTGGCTTTGGCGCCACATTTAGGGCAGGTAGCAGTTATAAACTCCTCACATTCTGGCAAAGGAGATCGCCCATCTTTTTTGGTTTGGACATCAAGAGGCAATTCAACAGGAAGATTTTCTTTTTTTTCAGGCACAAGGCCACAATTAGGACAATATAAAGCTGGGATAGGAGCTCCCCAATAACGCTGACGAGATATGTTCCAATCCTTTAAACGATAATTAACTGTTCTTTTTCCCAACCCCTTTTGCTCTAAGTATTCTGCTATTTTGTTTTTGGCCTTTTCATTAAACAAGCCGCTAAATTCTCCTGAATTTACCAAATATCCTTGCTCCGTATAAGCCTTATCCATACTTTCAGGATTTAGCGTGTTTCCTTCTGGCTGGATCACGATTTTTAGGGGCAATTTATATTTCTGGGCAAATTCAAAATCCCTTTGGTCGTGAGCAGGCACAGCCATTACTGCCCCTGTCCCATATTCAGCTAAAACAAAGTTGGCCAGGTAAATAGGCATTTTCTCGCCTGTCACAGGATTCACACAATAACGACCAGTAAACACCCCTTCCTTTTCTAACGTTTCTGACGTTCTCACTCTTTTATCCATATTTTTAATTCTGTGAATAAACTCCTCGCAAGCAGTGCGTTGTTGAGAATTAGTAATTAACTTTGGCACAAGCGGGTGTTCTGGGGCTATGCTCATAAAAGTAGCTCCAAACAATGTATCCGGTCTGGTCGTAAATACCGTGATTTTAAAAGACTCTCCTTGCACGGCAAAATCTATTTCAACACCAATACTTTTTCCGATCCAATTCCGTTGCATAGCCAACACTTTTTCTGGCCAACGACCTTTTAATTTTTCTAAATCAGCAAGCAATTCTTCAGCATAATCAGTAATTTTTAAAAACCACTGTTCCAACTCTTTTTGCTCTACTTCAGAATCACAACGCCAACAACGTCCTTCTTCTACTTGTTCATTAGCCAAAACCGTATGACAGGAAGGACACCAATTTACAGGAGACTTTTTGCGATAAACAAGCCCCTTTTCCCAGAGCTGGAGAAAAAACAATTGCTCCCATTTATAGTATTTAGGATGACAGGTTGCTATCTCTCTATCCCAATCATAAGAATAGCCAAGTCTTTTCAATTCGTTACGCATATAATTTATGTTTTCATAAGTCCATTTAGCAGGGTGAATATTATGTTTTATGGCTGCGTTTTCAGCAGGTAAACCAAAGGCATCCCAGCCCATAGGGTGTAAAATGTTATATCCCTGCATCTTTTTTAATCTGGCCACAACATCCCCAATAGAATAATTGCGCACATGCCCCATGTGAATCCTACCCGAAGGATAGGGAAACATCTCCAAAACATAGTATTTGGGCCTGGAGGACGAATTATTTACTTTAAAATACCCACGCTCTTCCCAGATCTTTTGCCATTTTAATTCAATTTTTTGAGGATTGTATTGAGTCATTTTTACCTCTCCCTTAACCTAATTAAATTAAGACGTGATTATAAAATTTGCGTTTTTAACCAGCCTGCTATAGGCACTAAATTATCCTTTAGCTCGTAACATCTTTGCCTGCCAGAAAAAACGTCTTGCAGATGTTTTTGGTTTTGTTGTTTGTTCTGTAACTCTTAAATCATATTTTGATTTAAAACAAACGTGGGTAAATTTTTCTATCCATTTTGGAAAAACTTCTTCTAACAATGCGTTTGTGTTTTTGGTAAAAAAGAAAAACACCCCATCCCAAGAGAGAAAAGCAGGCCATACCTCCTGCCCCCATTTTAACAACGCATCAGAAAAAGATAGGTTATAAATGGGCACCAATGAAGTTGGCTCCAAACAGGTATATTTAACCTTTAACCCCTGTATAGTAGAAAAAAAAAGGGGAGCAAACTCGTACTCTGGGTTTAATTTTAGGTGTAGATAGGTTTGTCCCTGTTGAGCAATTTCTAATAGAGTTTCTGGATAGGTACTCGTTTTTTCGAACACCAGGTGTAAAGTAGGGTCTGGCAATACTGACAAACTATTTACTAATCCCAAGTTGATCATGGCGAATATCTCGTGCAATGGAGTCTAAAATTCCATTGACAAAGGTTTTAGAGTTTACATCTCCAAAATGTTTGGCCAGCTCTACTGCTTCGTTAATACTCACCTTGGGAGGAATATCCTGCCGAAATAACAGTTCAAAGGTAGCTAATCTGAGGATAGTAAGCTCTACTTTGGCAATGCGATTTATTTTCCAGTTTTTAGAATACTTGGCTATGTGCTCGTCTATTGTTTCTAAATTTTCCAATACTCCTCTGATCAATTCCCAGGCAAAAGCGGCCCTCTCAGGAGAAAAATTATTTTTTCTGGAATCAGGAAAATTGTCTATAAAATTTTCTATATTCTTTAAACTCTCCTCGTTTTGATTAAAACTTAAGGAGTAAAGCACCTGAAAAGCAAACTCTCTTTGTTTTTTTCTAGATGGTTGTAAATTTTCTGTTTTTTGGTCCATGTTAATTTAAATTTGCTCCATGACTCGAATAGTTTCTAAAACAGCTAAAGCTGCCTCCACACCTTTATTGCCTGCCTTACTACCTGCCCTTTCTATGGCCTGCTCTAAAGTATCTGTAGTTAACACGCCAAATCCAACGGGAATGCCTGTTTCCAAGCTAACCAAAGCAATCCCTTTGCTGGCTTCTGCGGCCACATAGTCAAAATGAGGAGTAGCCCCTCGTATAATCGCTCCCAGACAAATAATACCCTGATACTTTTTGCTTAAGGCTAATTTTTTGGCCACTAAAGGCAATTCAAAAGCTCCTGGCACTTTGACTAAAGTGAGATTTTCCCTATTTAAGCCATGACGGAGCAAACAATCCACTGCTCCGCCAATAAGCTTATCTACGATAAAATCATTAAACCTGCTAGCCACAAGTGCTATTTGGAGCCCTCTGGCATCCAATTTGCCTTCAATAGTATTTAAATGTAACATATTCTAAACTCCTGCACATAATTTTTATATGAAAAATATCCTTGTCCCATAGCCTATAGCCTCTATAGCCCAAGCACCAATTGCCAATTATTCAGAAATATTGTTGAGCAAATGCCCTAATTTATTTTTTTTAGTTTTAAGATAACAAAAATTTTCTGCACAAGGTGAAATTTCCAAAGGCACTCTCTCTACTATTTTCAGACCATAACCTTCCAGGCCAATAATTTTTTTAGGGTTATTGGTCATAAGTCTCATTTTGCTCACCCCAAGTTGGATCAGAATTTGAGCTCCAATACCGTAATCTCTCAAATCTGGAGGAAAACCAAGCTCTAGGTTGGCCTCTACAGTGTCTTTACCCTGCTCTTGAAGTTTATAGGCTTTAATTTTATTGGCCAGACCTATGCCTCGCCCTTCTTGACGCATGTATAAAAGCACTCCCTTGCCCTCTTTTTCTATCATCTGCATAGCGGTTTTTAACTGATTTCCGCAATCACAGCGAAAAGAATTAAACACGTCGCCGGTTAAACATTCGCTATGCACACGCACCAACACAGGCTCGTCTTTTTCCCAACTGCCCTTCACCAAGGCCACGTGGGGTTGACTATCTACTCCACTTTCAAACACAATAATTTTAAAATTGCCATAGGCTGTAGGAAGCTGGGCAGAACTTACTTCTTTTACCAGAGAATCAAATTTCAGCCTATAACGAATTAGGTCTTCTATAGTGCATATTTTTAAATTGTGTTCCTGAGCAAATTTTTCCAGATCTGGCATTCTGGCCATAGTGCCATCGTCTTTCATGATTTCACAAATCACTGCTGCTGGTTTTAAACCTGCCAATCTGGCCAGATCTACACTGCCTTCAGTCTGACCTGCTCTCTGGAGCACTCCACCTTTTCTAGCTTTTAGGGGGAAAATGTGGCCAGGAGTTACTATGTCATAAGGTGTTACGTCGTCTTTTATGGCTGTGAGAATAGTAGTAGCCCGGTCATGGGCTGAAATACCTGTAGTAACCCCATCTCTTGCTTCAATAGACACAGTAAAAGCAGTGCCAAACTTCGAACGCCCCCGCTGAGGCTGCATAGGCAACTCCAACCTATCTATCATCTCTGGAGCCATAGCCAGACAGATTAGACCTCGTCCAAACTTGGCCATAAAATTAATGATCTCTGGTGTTACCTTTTCTGCAGCAACGGTTAAATCGCCTTCATTTTCCCTGTCTTCATCGTCAACCAAAATAATCATTTTGCCCTGTTTAATGTCTTCAATAGCTTCTTCCACAGTGCACTTCATATGCTTACCTCTTTTAAAAACCGTGTTTTTGTAAAAAATCTAAACTAATCTTGGATGTGCTTGTTTCTGTTTGGGTTCCAGAGCAAGACAAAAACCTATGCACATATTTACCTATAACGTCTGTTTCGATGTTTAGTCTATAACCTGGTTGCCAGTTTAAAATAGTGGTTTCTTTTTGAGTGGCAGGAATGATGTTTACAGTAAAATAAGTTAAAGAACAAGTATTTACAGTAAGACTTATTCCATCTAACGCAATAGACCCTTTGGGGATAACATAAGGAGCAAATTCTTGAGGCAAAGTTATTTCAAATAAAATAGATTCTCCCACAGGTTGCTTTTTTTTCACTTGCCCCAGACAATCAATATGACCTGAAACAAAGTGCCCCCCCAAACGATCACTTAGGGTTAAAGCTCTCTCTAAATTAACCAAATCACCTGTTTTTAAAAATTTTAAATTGGTCTTTTCCAACGTCTCTTTCGATGCATAAACCTGAAACCTATCCTGAGTAAAATTTTCTACAGTAAGACAAACCCCATTGACCGCAATACTTTCTCCTAAAGAAAAATCTGCCAATTTTGAAGTTTTAATGGTCAGTCTCTGCTCACTTCCCAAAAATCTTACTTCTTCGATCCGACCTACATCCTGAATAATACCTGTAAACATACTCTAATTCAAACCTAACCTTTTAAAAAAATTAAAACTCCACCTCACCAACGGCCAATCACTAATTACAAATAACCAATTATTAATTAAAAAAAATCATCACGGACAAAGACACAGCTATGCCCCTACACATTCCCCATCTAAAACCTTTATCACCTCTAGAACCTCTACAACATCTAGAACCTCTAGAACCATCACCCATCGCCTATGGCCCAATCAGCACAATTACAAATTACTAGTTCTAAAAACCAATAAAAGGTCCTCTCCCACTCGTTGAGTTTTTTTCAGGTCAAGCTGAAAGCAATCTTGCATCAAATCTATTTTTCTGCCCCAAAAACTGGAGATGCCTTCCTTGTCTCCCAGTACCTTCGGTGCTAAAAACAAATAAAATTCATCCACCAAATTAGAAGACATAAACTTTTGAGCGATAAAACCACCACCTTCAATAAGCACGTAATATATATGCTGCTCCCACAACCAGCTTGCAACATCATTTAAATTTAAGTAACCATCCCGCAAGGGAACAAAAGCCACTTTGGTTCCTAATTTTTCTAACTCAGGAGCGATTGCACGATTTTCTTTATTGTCCAGACAAAAAAATACGGTCTGGTGGGCTCTAGAGCGTAGCAAAAAATAATGGTTATAATTTTGAGGTAAAAAACGGGTCAAAATTAAGGCCAAAGGCTGTTTGTCAAAAGGATTGGCGCGCACAGTTAATTGGGGATTATCTTGTTTAAAAGTCTGTCCACCCACAAGCACAGCCTGTACCTTGGAACGCAAACGCTGCACCCATTGTCTGGACTTTTCACCACTTACCCACTTAGCATCTCCTGTGCGAGTGGCAATTTTTCCGTCTAGAGTGGAAGCTAATTTTAGGTAGAAATAAGGTCTTTTTTGGAGCGTCCAGCAACAAAAATCTGCAATTAACTCCCCACATTCTTTTTCTAAAACGTTAGTTCTAACTGTTAGGCCCTGTGTTCGTAAAAAATCAATTCCTCCACCTTTAACATCTGGATTAGGATCAGATAGTCCTACATAAACTTCTTTTATGTTTGCTTCCAAAATGGCTTTGGTACAGGGAGGAGTTTTTCCATGATGATTACAAGGCTCTAAGGTAACAAAGAGTACGCATTTAGACAGATCAATATTTTTCTTCCTAGCCTGACTGATGGCTTCAACTTCAGCGTGGGGCAAGCCATAGGCCTTATGATATCCTCTAGCTACAATTTTTTGATCCTGGACCAAAACTGCTCCCACACAAGGATTGGGAGCAGTTTTTCCCTTCCCTCTTTTTGCCAGGGCAATAGCCTGACGCATGAAATACTTTATTTGTTTTTCATTCATAGAGCGAGTTTTTTAAATTTTATTCTGGCTTCCTCTAGCATCTGAACCGCTAGTTCATCTGGATATCCTTCTAAAAAATAAATTTCTTTTATTTCACAGTTTATAAGCATCTTAGTACAAATAAGACAAGGCTGAGTGGTACAATACAAAGAAGCTCCTTTTAAACTAACTCCGTGAAGGGCTGCTTGAATAATAACGTTTTGTTCAGCATGAAGGCCTCTACATAGCTCGTGTTTTTCTCCCGAGGGTATTTTTAACTTTTCCCGCAAACAACCAATATCCAGACAATGAGCCAGCCCAGATGGAGCTCCATTATAGCCTGTAGCCAAAATACGTTTATCTTTTACAGCAATGGCTCCAACTTTCCGACGCAAACAGGTAGATCTTTTGGCCACCAATTGGGCGATTTCCAGATAGTATCTATCCCAAGAAATCCTTTCCATTTTTTAATTCCAACCCTACCAGGCAAATAAAGGGAATTCTTGGGCAAAATTTTCTACTTGCCTGCGAATTTCACTTAATCTGGTTTCGTTATCTTTGGACTCAATAGCAGCTGTGATCCAATTGACTATTTTTACCATATCTTCCTTAACCATACCTCTAGTGGTAACGGCTGGAGTGCCTATCCTAATACCTGAGGTAACAAATGGAGATTTTGTCTCAAAAGGAATAGTATTTTTATTAACTGTAATCCCTGCCTTATCCAGGGCTTCTTCTGCCTCTTTGCCCGTAATATTTTTGTTGGTCAAATTAATCAAAATCAAATGATTATCTGTTCCATTGGCTACGAGTTTAAAACCTGCATTTTTTAATTCTTCCGCCATTGTTCTTGCGTTTCCTACAACCTGTTTTTGATAAGTTTTAAATTCAGGTTTTAGAGCCTCGCCAAAAGCCACTGCTTTGGCAGCAATAATGTGCATCAAAGGACCGCCTTGGATACCTGGAAAAATCTGAGAATTTAAGGTCTTGGCAAATTCTTCAGAACTTAAAATCATCCCACCCCGTGGCCCCCGTAAAGTTTTGTGAGTGGTAGTAGTAGTATAGTGAGCATAATTTATAGGAGAGGGATGTAAATCAGCAGCAATTAGACCTGCAATATGAGCCATATCTACCATTAACTTGGCCCCAACTTTATCAGCAATCTCCCGAAAACGGGCAAAATCAATGCTCCTAGGATAAGCACTGGCCCCTGCAACAATAATCTTGGGTTGATGTTCTTTGGCTAACTGCTCCACCTGATCATAGTCTATAGTTTCTGTATCTGGACTTACACCATAAAAAACTACGTTATATAATTTACCAGAAAAATTTACAGGACTTCCATGGGTCAAATGCCCCCCATGCGAAAGATCCATCCCCAAAATAGTATCCCCTGGCTTTAAACAAGCAAAATATACGGCCATATTGGCCTGAGAACCACTATGCGGCTGCACATTGGCATACTCAGCAGAAAATATCTGCTTTGCCCTTTCTCTGGCTAACTCTTCTGCCATATCTACAAATTCACAACCACCATAATAACGTTTACCAGGATAACCCTCTGCGTACTTATGAGTAAGCACACTAGCCATGGTCAATCTTACTGCAGGAGAAGTAAAATTCTCTGAAGCAATCAATTCCAACTTGGTCAACTGCCGTTGCTCTTCTAAACCAATGGCCTTGGCTATCTCAGGATCTTGTTTTTGCAAAAATTCCAATAACATATTCCCCTCTTTCTAATTTTTTTGTCTATTTAAAACCTCACCACCTAATGCCAAATCCGTAAAGACTTATTTTAAGCATGCCCTCTAATAAGCCTAAATCCATATCTTTTGCCCATCTTTAACCAATTCCATAAACTAGCGTCCAACATCATCATAGAATAGAGACCTCAGTTCCCTAATTAAGAAATTTAATAATACAGCCGAACATTCATGAAGAAATCTATAATTGCAACCTAATCCAGATATTCATTCAACGAATTCTGACAATTTACTAAAATCAAATTGCAAAATTCATTTTTTCTAACATCTAGATAGATTTTAACAAAAAAAAAAATTCTTTCTACTATTTAAAGCAGTTACAATTTAACAATTTAATTAATCAAAAACATAAGTTTTAATTTTTACAGTTACATTATTGTTAAATTACTAAATAATCTACTATTTTTTGGAGAGTATAAAAATAATCACTCCTTACTGCACTGTTTTATATCTTCTAATACAGCATTTAAAAAATTTTTACCTTTAAATTCTCTTTGCAATCATCCTTTTATATTTTATCAATACATTATAACAAAATCCTCTAACTCATCTATAACATTCCATTATATCCCCAAATTCTTTTATAATGTTATAGTAATTATTCTGTCAAGCCTCATACCTATCAAAGAGCTCAAATTATACCAAAAAACTGACTTCGAAAAAAATAACTGTCTATAATCTCCACGCTGTCACACCTATCTACTGCTGTGTCTTTCATTGCTTTCATATATCAGGGTACTATAATCCTCCAGCTCCAATAAAAACAAATCTTTTATAAAGCCCCTCCTTTTTATTGATAAACTCATCACGGGCAGACACATAGCTCTGCCCCTACAAGCATTCCGTCCACAGATCACCGTTCACCGTTCACAGATCACTGTTCACTGGTCACAGCTCACTGTGTTCACCCATTCACCCACTACCTACACCCATAGCCCATGGCCTATAGCCTTTAGCCTAACCACCAATCACCAACTCAAACCCCTTCTCATACAATCTATTGTTCCCGGTCACTCTTCTGGTAAGGGGATCGTAAAAAAATATTTCCTTTT
>JAUZRP010000108.1 GCA_030950395.1 Desulfonauticus sp.
TGATTACCTGCTTTTTTCATTACAAAAGGAATCTCAAACCTTGTAGATAACTCATCTTTTATTTCTAACACTTGCTTTTGCTTTTCCATAAACTTTAAAAAACTTCTCAAACTCATACCTTTGTCCCTTCTTTCTGTTGCCCCCCGTAAAGAGCTTTCTCAATTAATCTCATAAAAATTGACTGCGCTTCAATCTCCGCCATCGTTTCTAAATAAACTGAAACTAAACATATCTTCCGTTTTCTTGAAGCTAAATACTCCGCGAACATTCGAGCTGAAATGGCGTTTTTATCTCCTAGAAGAATCGAGGAAGAGGGAGATCCAAGCATATCCTTGGGTTTTGGAACAGCAATTGCCAAGGTTCCAAGCTTATCTTCTCTTTCACTTAAGAGCACCAAACATGCATTTTTCGCTTCTAGATATACAGCAAGAAAGTGTTTACTTTGTTCAACTATTTCTTCTTTTACAATTCTTGCTCGTTCCATCATATTAGATCTCCATTGTTTATTAATTAGCATCGACACTTACTATTTATTATTTTCAAAATGGTGTGCAGATGGAGAATCATGCTAAAAAAATCTTGCAGATATTAAACAGAAACTTTTTACCTTTAAAGTGGGAGAAGAAGGACAGAGATCCTTTTCAAATTTTAATTGCTACGATAATTTCGCAAAATACCAGCGACAAAAATACAGCCAAAGCTTACGAAAATCTTTCCAAACGTTTCAAAATGCTTTCCAAAGTGTTAGCGAATGCTGAAATAAGCGAAATTGAAGAGTGCTTAAAAGTGGCAGGACTGTACCGAAATAAAGCGAGAGTTATAAAGCATATCTCAAAGATAATCGAAAAGAAATTTGGCGGTGATTTGAAATCAATTACATGTTTGCCTTTCGAAGAATCTAGAAAAACACTCATGGAACTCCCTGGAGTCGGGCCAAAAACAGCTGACGTCGTATTGCTTTTTGCTTTTGGAAAGCCCACAATACCAGTTGACACACATGTTAACCGTGTAGCAGAAAGATTGGGTCTTGTTCCTAAAAATGGAAATTATGAAACAGTTCGCAAGTCACTTCAATCTCTTTATTGTCCCGAAGATTATTTGAGAGTTCATAAATTGCTTATTTCCTTAGGCAGAAAATATTGTAAAGCAAAAAAACCATTATGTCTAGAATGCCCGTTAAATGTAGTTTGTCCCTCCAAGAAGATGGCATGAAAGGAGAAAATTTTAACATGGTTTACCCAGTTTTAGAAGGCAAAATCTTCCTCTTCTGTAAAGATTGGTATTTCTTTAAACTTTTTATCCAACTTAACTTTTCCCACATTGACTACTGAAATCTCTCCAGAAACAGGTGTTAAAATCTTTATAAACTTTCTACGATAATCCACTTCCTGCAAAATGCCCATTCCGAGAAAGTTTTTGCTGGCGTTAAACAAAGCCACTAGTAAACCTTCTTCTTCTCCTTTTC
>JAUZRP010000109.1 GCA_030950395.1 Desulfonauticus sp.
ATACTCTATGGCTTTGTTTATCTTGTTATCTTCATCACTCTTAACCCGATAAAATCTTTCTCTTAAAATTTCTTCACATATCTTTCTAAATCCTTCTTTAACTTCCCTATCTTCAGACTTCCTCAAAAGTTCTACTATTTCAGTATATGCCAGCCAAGCCTCCCTCTCCAAATGCTCCCTCAAATCACGCCCACTCTCCTTTGCCTCTATAACTTTCAATAAATCGGGTATACATCCACCTAAATACTCCCATACCATCTCTATCTCTTCCTCTCTAAAGCCCTCATGTCCAAACCATTCTTTAATCCTGTCCTTTTTCAAATGATCCACCTTCAAAAATTCGCTTGTCTTCTTTAACCTCGCATCGTTGTATATCCTATCTATAAAAATTGTATTTGACGTCAATATCACCACATGGCTTAAATGCCTCTCCTTCGTCAAGCTCACACAAAAGTTCAAAAACTCCTTTAATAACTCCCTCTCTCCATTCCTGTTCCTCACATATACATCCCTCAATTTCTGTATCTCATCCACTATCAATATACATCTCTTCCCCTTCTTAACCACCTTTTCAACTTCCTCTATAAAAGCTTTAAATAAATTTATTTCCTTTCCCTTTATTCGTTCCCATACCTCACTTTTAAAGCCAAATACATTTATACCTACTCGAGATCCTCTCTCACCCTCACCCTTCTCCACCCCTACAAAAAAAGTATCTAAAAAACTCTCATAACTCGTTATCAATGTCTCTCTTAAATTGAAATACTTAACCCAATACTTCTTTTTCTCTCTCAACAAATATTTGTCCACTACATAAGCTATAACCGTAGTTTTTCCACTTGACTTCGGACCATATACCCAGAGTATTCTCTGCGGAACCCTGCTAAACCACTCCACCAAAAACTTTATCTCCTCTTCCCTATCAACAAATGGCGCCCCCCTATACTCTTCTATCCTCATATATTATCCTCTCTTATCTTTTTTCTAAAAATATAACACTTAAATTTTTTTTATTCAAAAAATTATGCAAAAAACCGCATAAACACATTCAATCTAAAAAAAATCCTAAAAACTCAGGAAAATGCTTTTTTATTGCTTCTATTTATAATCCTCATTTACACATCCAAAGATTAGGCTTTAAAAGTATCTTAGAAATAAATCCAGAATTTTGAACAACAGGCAATATTAAAAATTGTTTTAAGAAAAGAGCATTAAAATCGTTTTATTTTTTATTTTTTTATATTATAATAAGTTGTAATAAAAAAAAAACTTTATTAAGGAATATATAAAATGGCATTTCTTACAGTTGAAATAATAGAAGAGCTTGAAAGACTTGATCCTGTAGTCAGAAGTGCATTTATAAAAATTTTAAAACAAATAGAAAAACATATGGCTGAAACTGTTACCCGTGAAGATTTTAGAGAATTAAAACAAACCGTAGCGGAGTTAAGTATAAATGTAAGAGAACTCAATAAAAGTGTAGCCGAGCTTACGGAGGCGCAGAAAAGAAGCGAACAGAGAATTTCTAAATTAGAAAAAGCTGTAGCTGAGCTTGCTGAAACTCAGAAAAAAACTGAGCAAAGATTAAACGAGCTTGCTGAAGCTCAGAAGAAAACTGAACAAAGATTAAATGAACTTATAGGGGACCATAAAAAAACAAGAGAGCAACTTGGTGGGCTTTCTCACACTGTTGGATATATTCTTGAAGATAGAGCTTATGTTGGACTTCCTATCCTTCTTGAAAAAGACTTAAATATAAAAATAATAACGCCCTTTAAAAGAGATTTTATAGAGATATCTCCGGGAAAATACATAGAAGTAAATATCATAGCAAAAGGAACCAAAAATGGAAAAGAAGTTTATATTATAGGAGAAGCAAAAGCTCAGCTTAAGAAAAGGGATAATGATCTCCTCCCAAAATAAACTTCATCCGGTCTCTTACCTCCTCTTTTCCTCCAAATTCTATTCCCATTCTCCTATTTTTGTTTGTAACTTTTTTATTTCCCCTTAATAAATTTCCTGTGATCTTTCTTGTGCCACTGTGAAAATATCAAAATAAGCCCCCTCAAGAATTTAATCTTTTCCATTTTTTTTCATCTTACCATATTGCCCAAAATTTGAGGTCCACTTCTCCCCCAAGTGGACCTCTATCATCCGTTCAAGCGCCTTCTCGTATACCCGACTGTTTCCTGTAACCTTCAACTCCAAAGGGTCGTAGAATAAGATTTCCTTTTCTGCCCAATCCTGTAACAACTTCTTTTTTTCTTTTGTTACCCCCTCCAAAGAATAATAGCCCTTCTTCACTATCTCCTTTGCAATCTCCTTAAAATATTTCCTCTCTCTTTCTCCAAAATCCGTTAAATAATCCACTATCTCCGTATACGCCAGCCACACTTCCCTCTTCAAATGCTCTTTTAAATCCCGCCCGCTCTCCTTAGCCTCTATAACTTTGATCAGCCTCGGTATACTACCCCCTAAATACTCCCACACAAGCTCTATCTCTTCATCACTAAACCCCTCAAACTCAAGCCATTTTTCCACCTGCTCCCTCCTCAAATGATCCACCTTCCAAAATTCACTCGTCTCTTTAAGCCTCGCATCATTATATATCCGCTCTATAAAAATAGTGTTTGATGTCAGTATCACCACATGGCTTAAGTGCATTTCTTTCGTCAGCCTCACGCAAAAATTCAAAAACTCCTTCAATAACTCCCTCTCCCCATTACTATTCCTTATATACACATCTCGCAACTTCTGTATCTCATCTATTATCAACACCGGTATCCTACCCCCTCTCCTCTCTCTATCTATCTCCTCTATTAATACATCAAATAAATTCTTCTTCCTCTCCTTCACTTGCTTTATCTTCTTACTCTCCAAACATATCATCCCCAAACTTAAATACACATTCCTTTCCACCGTCTCTTCATATACTTCCTCTGGCACTATCAGTGCATCTAAAAAACTACTGTAAGAGGTTATAAGCTTCCCTCTTAAATTTAAATACTTTACCCAGTATTTACTCTTAATCCACCATTCCCTTTCAGTTAAAAGCTTCCTCTCTACCACATATTCCATCACTGTTGTCTTCCCACTTGACTTCGGACCATATACCCAGAGTATCCTCTGCGGAACACGACTAAACCACTCAACAAAAAATCCTATCTCCTCCTCCCTATCAACAAATGGCGCTCCCCTATACTCCTCTATCCTCATATATTATCCCCTCTCAAACATTATCTCCATACCCTTCTCATATACCCTGCTACTACCCGTTACCTT
>JAUZRP010000011.1 GCA_030950395.1 Desulfonauticus sp.
GTCAAAGCTGAAGTAAAATTAAATAATGTTTTATTAAAAGTGTTAATAGGCCTGACTCTTTTTGCTCTAACCATTTTTAATCCTAATTTTGTAAACATTATGGAAAAAATCTTTAAATGATCCAACTGCAAAAACTTCAATGTGTCAAATAACGCATATCAAGTAACGGATAGTTGTAAACCTATTCAACAAAAAGATGAGGATGAGTTTGTTGCCATTTTTTTAGAGCTTGCATAGGAGTCAGATAGCCAAGGAAACCTTGGAGTATGTGGTGGTTATACAGGAGCAAATATTTATAAATAGTCTGTCTTAACTCTTCACTAGAGCTAAACATGGTTTGACTTATGACTTCAGAAATGCGGCCATTGAAACGCTCAACAAACTCCTGGAAGAAGTATTGGGATTACGGGGTTTAATCGGGGCATCGTGGATAAAATCACTCTTCTTCCTCTTTCTAACTGTGGACCTGGAATACCGTATTTTTGAGCCAGTTTGCGTTCAGAAAGGTCAGACTCCTGAATAGCTAAGCTGGGGTAGTGGTTGCGTTCTTATGAAGTCTGATTTGCACAATCACGCTCCTTTTCTGGCTTTAAAACAGATAAAATCTTTTCTCTTGCCTGAAAGTATCGCCAACTCCTTCTTGGCATAGAATACTCCGTAACGCAACAGTAGTCAGATTCCTCGGAGTAAGACTTTGACGGAGTCCTGTACGGGGAAATTAATGCTTTGACATAAAGGATAATTGTATATATTATTTTAGTCTTTTACGTCGTAGGTTTTGTAAAAATTTTTTTTATTTAAAATTTATAATATTTGATGGGGAGAATTTTATGGAAAAATCCCAAAATTCCAGTACAAAAAATGTTAAATTTCAAGAAGAAGCCCAACAATTAGCAAAAGAAATAGAAAAATGGGCTTCCATTAGAAAAGCCTTGTGCGATGACACAACTATGTTGGCTCAATATAGAACGATGTTAGCTAAGGGAAGGACAGAACTTGCCAATAAACGCATAAAGTTAGCAGAAGGAAGAACTAATTTTGCCAATAAGAGGACTGAATTAGCAAACAATAGAACAGAATTGGCTAATAAAAGAACTGAACTCGCCAATAAAAGGACTGAGTTGGCAGAGAACAGGACACAGTGGGCAAGGGAGAGGACGGAGTTATCAAATAAACGAACTGAGTGGGCAAAAGAAAGGACGGACCTTGCAGACAAAAGGACTGAATTAGCAAACAATAGAACAGAATTGGCTGATAAAAGAACTGAACTCGCCAATAAAAGGACTAAGTTGGCAGAGAACAGGACAAATCTGGCCAATAAGAGAACAGACTGGGCAGAGATGAGGACCAAACTTTCAGAATTGAGGACTCGGCTAGCTGGTGGACGTACCAGTCTCGCTCGTACGAGGACAAATTTTGCTCAGTACAGAACGATTATGGCAAAGATGAGGACTGAACTCTCTTATCTTAGAACAGGGGTTGGATTTATTGCTCTTGGGTGTGGTTTTATTAGATATTTTGGATTGGGCAAATGGACAATTTTGGATTTTGGGATTATTTTATTAGGATTAATTATAATCTTTATGGCAGTCAAGATGTTTATAAGAACGCTTTTCCATGAAAGAAAGATAATGAAACGATTAGAACAAGAGCTCACTCACGATGCACTGGACAAAAGGGAAAGAGAAATTATACAATTGTTAAGATTTAGTTCTTTTAAAAGGGTAAAAAGTGATGATGAATCATCTTAAGAGGTGGAAAAAAAACTTATCCCTTAGAAAAAAGATAAATATTGCTATTCACATAGAAGGAATTTTAATAACGGTAATTTCTATTTTTATGTTTTTTTCATCGAGGGCAATATTGTCAAAACTTAATTTTATAGAAGATTTTGACAATATCAATTTTTCTTTTCTAGAAATGAGAAAATCAGAAAAAAATTATTTTTTATATCATGATGTAAATGCCCTTAAAGAAGTTCTTAAGATTGGAGAAAAAGAGTATAACCTGTTAATAAATTCAAAAGAAGAATTTATGTCTAAGTTAGGAAAAAAGGATTATATTATGTTACTTGCCATCTTAGATAAGTATTTAAATACAGCAAAAAAAATTGTTAATATATCTTCTAATGCTGATTCTAATTATTTAGAATTAACAAAAAATTTAAGAGAGTTTGGACATCATTTGACACAATTTTCTATTTTCTTAAGAAATATTCAGCATAAAAAAGTGAATAAATTAGTACATCAAAATGCTATAACGTTGTTTATTGGTTTGGGGATAATACTGGTTTCCCAGCTGTTGTTATGGCAATATTTTTTCATTTCCCTCAGTAAAAGACTTCTAAAAATCGAGTCCTTAACAAAAGAAGTTGCCAATGGAAATTTTCACAAGGTAGTTACAAATGTAGAAAGAATAGATGAAGATGAAATAGGACTCCTTATGAAAGGTATAATCCATATGGCTAACGAATTGGAAAAGAGAGAAGAACAATTGATTCAAGCCAAGAAATTGGCATCTCTTGGGGTATTGGTTTCTGGAGTAGCCCATGAAATAGGGAATCCTCTTAATAACATTTTTATGCTTACCGAGGGCTATTTGTCTTATTATGATAGCTTAGAGGATGAACAAAAAAAAATTTTTATGCGAGATGTCCGAGAGCAGGCTAAGAGGATCAAAAAGATTGTAAGAAAATTGCTTAATTTTTCAAGGCAAAAAAAATTTGAGTTTAATCTGGTGAGTCCTATTGAAGTGGTAGAAAAAAGTATAGCCTTGGTGAACAACCAAATAAAGGTGTCTAATATTAAGGTACATAGATTAATTGATTCCAACCTACCTTTCATTAAGGTGGATGTTGATCAAATCCAACAAGTTATTGTAAATCTATTTATAAATGCAATCCACGCTATGCCAAAGGGTGGCGATATATTTGTAGAAATTCGTGTCTCAGAAGACCGTACAAAGGTTATTATTAAAGTAAGAGATACTGGGGTAGGAATAAAACCAGAAATTTTACCTCATATTTTTGATCCTTTTTTTACAACTAAAGGTACAAAAGGAACAGGGCTGGGTTTATCTGTAAGTTATGGCATTATTAAACAACACAATGGAAAAATTTCAGTAAAAACTGAAGTAAATAAGGGAACTACTTTCATCATAGAGTTACCAGCCCATTTAGAAAATAACCTTGAGGAGGAAAAACATGCCTAAAAAGATAATAGTAATTGATGACGAAGAGATTGTATGTAGAATGACAAAAATGGTGTTGACAAAGGAAGGCTATGAAGTTGAAACATTTACACACAGTAGGAAAGCTCTACAGAGGATAAAGGAAAATAAGTTTGATCTTGTAATTACAGACCTTAAAATGGAAGATGTAGACGGTATGGATATCTTAAGGGAAACAAATAAACTCTATCCTAATACAAAGGTTATAATGATTACTGCATATGCTACTCTGGATACAGCCATCGAGGCATTAAGGGGGCATGTCTTTGATTTTTTCCCAAAACCTATTAAAATAGAGGAACTTAAAAAATCGGTAAAAGAATCTATTGGAACACCTTAGCTAAAAATATCGAAATAGCTAGATGATAAGGAGAAAAGTCCTGCCTAAGCGTGCTGACATTATGATAATAAATATCTAAGGGAATGTAGTTGTATCACGAAATGTCTTTGATATGGCAGCAAGTGCAATGGTTTTGCTTAATCCCTAAAAGGTAAATATACGCAATGCTTTTTCTATATCAAATTATGGGAGAAATATGATGGCGAAAAAAGTTGTAGATGACCTTGTACTCCCATCAGGGGGAATGGATACCCATGCCCATTTAGAGCTAGAAGAGTTTGAAGAAAGTTGCAGAAATAAAAGAGATGGATATTGAAAAAGCATGGGAAGTACTCTCAACAAATGGGAAGGATTTTTTTAGGATATAAAGGGAGGATTTCCCCTCCCCTTAATACGCTAAAAACTTAGCCCCACCTCGAAGAATGGTCCTTTAAATTTTACATCAGAGTCCACATCATTATAGTCGATTTTTATCTCTTCATATCTATACCCCCCCACTAACAAACAATGGACCAAATGTGTCAACGGACATTTTTTCTGACCCGTTTTTGGCCAATAAAATTGACCCACCTTGGACTCATAAATTTAAATTTTTGTAAAAGATTTTCTTTTTGATACCTCCTTATTTTTGGTGTTATGATTCGCTCTGGGCTGTATTTTAAAGAACTAGAGGGTGTCAAGTAACGTATAGTGTAAACCTATTTAACAAAAAGATGAGGATGAATTTGTTGCCATTTTTTAGAGCTTGCATAGGAGTCAGATAGCCAAGGGAACCTTGGAGTATGTGGTGGTTATACGGGTGCAAATATTTATAAATAGTCTGTTTTAACTCTTCACTAGAGCTAAACATGGTTTGACTTATGACTTCAGAAATGCGGCCATTGAAGCGCTCAACAAACTCCTGGAAGAAGCATTGGGATTACGGGGTTTAATCGGGGCATCGTGGACAAAATCACGCTTTTTTCACTTCCTGATAGTTTCGGAAATACCGTATTTTTGAGCTAGTTTGCGTTCAGAAAGATCAGACTCCTGAATAGCTAAGCTGGAGTAGTGGTTGCGTTCTTATGAAGTCTGATTTGCACAATCACGCTCCTTTTCTGGCTTTAAAAAAGATAAAATCTTTTCTCTTGCCTGAAAATATCGACAACTCCTTCTTAGCATATATTTCTCCGTAACGCAACAGGTATAAGAGTTTATTCTCTTCATTTTAGTGGGTGTTTAAAAGGTTAGGTTATCTGGATTTTAAAATGGTTTTTAATTATAACAAAAACACTTGCTTATTTCATTGAAAGGAATAATAATTATAAAAAATAGGGGGGAGATGTATGGCTATTACACAAATACAATTAACGGAAAGACAGAGGGAATTATTAGAACAATTAGCAGAGGCCCAAAATATTTCATTTAAAGAAATTATTAAGCAAGCAATAGATGATTTTTTGAAGACCCAAAAAGCAATTAAGGCAGCAGGACGTTTTAATTCTGGTGTTCCTGACCTATCAGAAAATCATGACAAATATTTGGAGGAAGCATTTAGTAAATGAAAGTATTTGTGGATACTTCCGCCTTTCTCTCTGTTCTTAGTGCTGATGATAAAAATCATTTAATAGCAAAAGAAAATTGGAAAAATTAATTTTCTCCAGAACTTCTCTCTTTTGCTCAAATTATATTTTGGTTGAAACTCTAGCCTTAGTGCAACGTCGGTTAGGGATGAATGCTGTTAAAATATTTAAGGATGATGTCTTATCAATAATAGAGATAATATGGATAAATGAAAACATCCACAATGAAGGAATGAATTTATTTATATCAGAAAACAAAAGAAAATTAAGTTTTGTTGATTGTATAAGTTTTGTAACTATGAAACACTACGGAATAAATATAGCTTTTACTTTTGATTCACATTTTTTTAAAGAAGGGTTTAATTGTATTCCTTGATTACAACAGGCCCCCACTGGAGCCTGTTTAAGTTAATCTCCAAACACACTCTTTTTCTTCCCGTCTTTTTTAGAAATTCAAAGTAGGTATTAACTTCGCCGTCTTCTACGGACAAAACAAGGTAAGCCTCAAACTCCCTTCCTGTTTTGAATATCATCTCTTTTAGAAAGACTTTCCCTTCTCAACCAGTTTTTTAATTCCTTATAATGGAAAACCAAAAAAAAGGGGTACTAAAAGTAAGTAAAGAGGATTTTTCCCCTTTCTTTCTTTTCTCTCAACCAGAGTAAAAGTTCCAACCCCTGCAATGGTAACATCTTCGCCTGATTTGATCCCCTTTTTCAGGATGTCAAAGAGAACATTAACAATTTCCTCTGCCTGTCTTTTAGAAAAATCCATCTTGTTAAGCTGTCAAGTAACGCATACAACAACTAGTCACCGCTCACAGTTCACTGCTCACCAATTCTCCATCTACACCTACAGCCCTTTCCCCTTTTCCCATCGCCCATAATTCAATAACAAATTACTAATTAGCCCAACAATTTGGGTATAGAAATAGCTAAAATGGCCATCCCAAAGCCTAATTTGGCAATCAGGCCCAAAGCTTTGCCTAAAAAAGCGCCTTTGGCCTTATTATGAGCTGTAAGCAAATTAGGTTCTTTTAGATATTCTACGCCAAAACTGGCTATATAAGCCCCTACAAGGGCTCCAACAAGAGCTCCAAACCCCAAAAAAAACGGCATGCCCACAAAAGACCCCAAAAAGGCCCCAACAATAGCCGCCCAGTTGCCTGACTTACTAAGGCCGTATTTTTTGCCACCCCAGTATTGACCTATCCACTCCACAGCCTCTCCAGTCCCAGCCAGGGCAATAAAACCTACCCACCACCAAAGTCCAAAGTGAAACTGAGTATTAAAGTAATCAAACACTGCCAGGGCAGCTATAATTAGCCAATTCCCCGGTAAACTTAAAAAATTTAACGACCAGAGCAAAAACAAAAATAAAATAAACACGTAAACAAAAAACATTTTTTATAGCCAAACTTAATTTTAAATTTTAAGCGTACACTTTTGGGAACCAAGTGTATTTTTAAAAAACCAGACCAACAAATAAACCACAGGAGTATCTAACAGAGCAATACCCAGTTTGATAAGTAACTGTCCTAAAATTAAGGGTAAAATAGATACTTTGCCGCCAAAAGCAATACCTATAAACAAAGTTGTGTCTATTATCTGGGAAACTGCAGTAGAAAAATTATTTCTCAGCCAGAGATGTTTGTCCTTCGTAACCTTTTTCCAAAAATGAAAAGCCCAGACATCGTGAGTTTGACTGCACAAATACGCTATACAAGAAGCCAAAACAATTCTTGGAGTAGAGTTCAACGTGGCGCTAAAATCCTGAGCATGTTTCCAAAAAGGGGCTGCAGGCATAAACAAAGCACTCTGAATCAAAATTAAACTCACAATTACAGCGGCAAAACCTACCCACACCACCTGTTTGGCAATGTCTTTGCCCCAAATCTCGCTCACTACGTCCGTGACCACAAAGGTCACACAATAAGCAATAACTCCTGCAGGAAAAACTACCCCCTGCCACATTACTATTTTAGCAGCTAAAATCTGAGATACAACCAAACTACCACTAAAAACACCTATCATTAAAAACAAATAAAAATTATTTTTCGTTTCTATACCAGATTTCATATCCTCCCCCTGACCGTCTTAAGAATTTAACGCAAATCTATCACTCGCACAGCTTTCCCTTCAGTTTTGGGTAGAGAATTGTGCTCTACCAGTTCAACTCTGGGCGTTATTAAGATTTCTTCTCTCAATCTTTTAGCAATCTTGGTTTGCAATGCTTTTAACTTGCGCATGTCTTCTTCAAAAAACTCTTCTTTTATTTCCACTTTTACTCGCATTTGATCCAGATGTCCTTCTTTATACAATTCTATCAAATAGTTTTGCCCCACTTCCTGCATAGACATCAAGATCTTTTCCACCTGCATAGGATAAATATTTACCCCTTTTAAAATGATCATATCGTCTGTGCGCCCCGTAATGCGATCTATTCTCTTATGCGCCCGACCACAGGCACACTTGCCTGTTAAAAATCTGGTCAAATCTTTGGTTCTATAACGAATTAAAGGCATGGCCTCTCTGGCTAAGGTGGTAAAGACCAATTCCCCTACCTTCCCATCTGCCACAGGAGTTAAGGTGTGAGGGTCTAAAATCTCTGCCAGATAAGCATCTTCCCACACGTGCATTCCATTTTGATATGGACATTCAAAGGCCACTCCAGGCCCATTCATTTCTGAAAGACCATAAGAATTAAAAGCCTTTACTCCATAAATTTGTTCAATGCGTCTTCTTGTTTCTTCGGTGTGAGGTTCAGCGCCTATCAAAAAAATACGCAAATTAAAACTTTTTGGCTCCAGGCCCAATTGTTCAAAAACCGTAGCCAAATGCAAAGCATAAGAAGGTATTATGTGCACCACTGTTACTTCAAAATCCTGTAACAATTTTATCTGTCTTTTGCTATTGCCAGCTCCTGCAGGGATAGTCAAACAGCCTAGCCTCTCTGCGCCATAATGAAGGCCAAGTCCCCCAGTAAACAAACCATAACCGGTCATGTTTTGAAATACGTCCTGCCTGCGCACTCCCACCATATACAAACATCTGGCCATCAAATCTGCCCAGGTGTTAAGGTCATTTTCTGTGTACAACACCGCTGTAGGCGCGCCTGTAGTGCCAGAAGACGCATGCAGCCTTACCAATTTATCCCTGGAGACAGTTAAAAAACCATAGGGATAGTGCTCCCTTAAATCATCTTTGGTGGTAAAAGGTATATTTTGAATATCCTGCAAACTTTTGATGTCTTCTGCTGCTATGTGCTTTAATTTTTTAGCATAAAATGGAGATTTTTTTGCCCTCTCCAGGGTATTTTTAAACCTTATTAACTGGAGTTGCTCTATTTTTTCTCTCCAATAACCTTCTTCTGGGTGTAGTTTGTCCACGTATCACTCCTTTTTATCCTTCAGAAGGTAGAGGATCTTCTATGAGATTTTCAAACGCAGTGTACTTTGCAAGATAGACAAGCTCTACCGTACCGATAGGACCATTTCTTTGTTTGCCAATTATAATTTCGGCCTTGCCCCTGTTGGGATTATCTTCTTTTTTATTGTACACTTCGTCTCTGTATAAAAATAAAATAAGATCCGCATCCTGCTCTATAGCTCCAGACTCTCTTAAATCTGAAAGTTTTGGGCGTTTATCAGAGCGCTCCTCTACTTTACGATTTAGCTGCGACAAAGCCACCACAGGCACATTCAATTCTTTGGCCAGGGCTTTTAAGGATCTGGATATTTCTGATATTTCCTGCTCTCTAGAATCTATTCTCTTACTCGGACGCATTAATTGGAGATAATCAATAATTATCATTCCCAGACCATGCTCAGCCTTTAGACGCCTGCTTCTGGCTCGCACTTCCAAAGTGGTCAAAGCCGGAGTATCGTCAATAAATATGTCTGCTTCAGATAACACAGTGGCCGCATCAGTAAGTCGAATAAAATCCTCATCAGCAATAAATCCAGTCCTAATCCTGCTCAGATCTACTTTGCCCCAGGAGCAAAGCATCCTCATCATAAGCTGCTCTTTGGACATTTCTAAAGAAAAAATTGCCACAGGCACATCAGCCTGCACTGCTGCTCGCATAGCCACGTTTAAGGCAAAAGCAGTCTTACCCATACTGGGACGACCAGCCACAATAATCAAATCCGTAGGCTGAAATCCTGCTGTCATTTCGTCCAATTTGTGATAACCAGTAGGCACGCCAGTAACGACTTCTCTGTTTTCAATTCTCTTTTGTAATTGTTCAAATATCTCGCTACTGAGCTCTTTGGTAGAGACAAAAACAGGTTGGATAGAGCTCTCAGCCAGACTAAAGATCTTTTGTTCAGATTCATCAACTATTTCTTGAACATCTCGGGCCTGTTCAAAACCCAAACTGATCAATTCTGCTCCAGTCTCTATAAGCTTTCGACGAATGGCCTTTTCTTTGACGATATTGGCATAGAACAGGGCATTGGCACTGGCAGCTACAGACTCTGGCAACTGGGCCAGATACACAGCACCACCAACATCGTCTAATTTTTTTTGCTTTTCCAGCTCTTCTACGACAGTTACAAGGTCAATGGGGACGTTTTTACGATATAACTCTAAAAAGGTGCTAAAAATAATTTGATGGGCAGGATAATAAAAATCTGCCGGCTGAAGCAGATCAACAATGGAAAAAAAAATTTGATTAGATAAAAAAATCCCCCCCAGAACTGCCCTTTCTGCTTCTAAACTGTGGGGGGGAGTTTTAGCAAGTAAATCTGAACTGGTTAATCCAGAATTAATTTTCTGAAGTTTCTTCCTGGACCTGCTCGCTTCCATGTTTTACGACTTTTACTTTAAGAGTTGCTCTAACATCTGGATGCAATTTCACTTCTAACTCGTACTCACCCAGGGCTCGGATAGGTTCTTTGACCACGATTTTTCTTTTATCTACTTCCAACCCCATCTCTGCCACTTTGTCTGCAATATTGGCAGCAGTAACAGCACCGTACAATTTATCTCCTTCCCCAACTCTCACAGGCAATACCACTTCTAACTCGTTTAGCTTTTCTGCCAATTCCTGAGCTGCAAAGCGAATAGCATCCATTTTTTCCTGAAGTTTCTTTTTCTCTCGCTCAAACTTTTTTAAATTTTGATCTGTGGCCAGCATAGCTAAGCCCTTGGGAAGAAGATAATTTCTCGCATACCCGGGCTTAACGTTTACCACCTCTCCCAATCTACCCAAACTTTCTATATCTGCACGCAATATAACCTGCATAATCCTTCTCCTTAAATACTCATGGTCTTCTTTTTAACTTCTGTGCTGTGAATGCTGGTATAGAACATCAAAGCCATTTGTCTGGCTCTTTTAATCTCTCTGGTCAAGGCCCTTTGATGTCTGGCGCAAGTACCTGTAATCCTACGACCAATAATCTTACCCCGTTCAGTAACAAACTGACTTAAAATGTCAGGACGTTTATAATCAATAACCAAATTTTTGTCCGCACAAAAACGACAAAACTTTTTTTTAGGCACAAATTTTCTCACCTTATTGTTGCTCATTTTCACCTTCCTCCTTGCTAACTTCAAACTCGTCAGAAAGCTTAACCGTAACAAACCGAAACACGTCTTCCATAATTCTCAAATTCCGCTCTAACTCTGCTACCTTTTGCCCATCCAGGCCAAACTCTAACCGAACGTAAATCCCTCTGGTTTGTTTACGCACTGGATAAGCCAACTCTTTCATCCCCCAATCATCTACCAAACTCACCTGACCACCTTCACGCTGAATAATAGCAGACACTTTATCCACCAGGGCCTGCTTCTCTTCTGCCGAAAGCTCAGGACTTAAAAGTAATAAAACTTCATACTTACGCATACATCCTCCCTATGGTCTTTTTGGTCCCCAGCTCCACACCAGGAACAAGGAAACGTGTATTGTTATAAACTTTTAGGGGATATGTCAATAGAATTGTGATTGGTGGTTAGTGATTGGTGGTTGGTGATTGGTTAATTTAGAGACGAAAGGCAAAAGGCCATGGGCTAAGGGAGGTAGTATAGATTTTAGGGGGGGGTAAAGTGTACGGTGGTGTGGGTAAACGGTGAAGGGGATTTTTCTCCCTTAAAACCAGCCTCCTTTCACCTACCAAAAACACCAAGAGGCAGAAATGAGCCTGCCTCTTGCTTGTTTGTAATTTAATTGGCTAAACAATAATTTCAGTAAGAGCCGTCAATTTTATAATTTTCGAAATTCTCGCCATTGATTACCTTATCGTATTAAATAAAGTTTTGAGTTATTTGCACAAATACTTCCTCTAAACTTTTTTTTACTGGTTCAATATCAATTATTTCTCCACGATTAGACCTTATAACGTCCAAACAGGAAATCAAATTTTCTTTCTTACAATAAACAGCATAAAGATTATCGCCAATTTTTTTAGGACATAAGGAATCAATATAAGAGTTGATAATCACGTTAAAGCCCACGGTTGAAAAGTATTTTATTTGGTTTTTATCCAATGTTTTTACCACGTTTCCCTTGTTTACAATGATAACCTTAGAGCACACGTCCTCAATGTCAGGTATTATGTGGGAGCTAAAGAATATGGTTTTGCCTTCTTTGTTTAACTCTTTCATTTTTTTCTTAAACATAACCCTTCCTAAAGGATCAAGACCACTTAACGGCTCGTCTAGTATCAAAAGTTCTGGATCATGGATCAACACAGAGGCAAATCCAATTCTCTGTATCATCCCTTTGCTATAAGTTCTAATGGGAACTTTAGCCGCATTTTTGAGTTCGAAGGCTTGCAAAAGGTCCCAAGCCTTTTTTTGGGCCTGTTTTTTAGGTATATTAAAAATAGAGGCTGAAAGCATGAGGAGTTCATACCCTGTAAGTGTGTCAGGATATTGGGGATTTTCTGGCATAAAACCCACTTTTAAACGAGCCAGACAGTTTTTGGAATCAATGCCAAGTATCTTTGCCTCTCCCTTATCTGGTTTTATTAAGTCCATTAAGACTTTTAGAGTAGTGCTTTTCCCTGCTCCGTTGGGGCCTAAAAAGCCACACAACTCTCCCCTCTTTACTGCAAAACTCATCCCATCTAATGCCTTTATCTTTTTGCCTTTGGTTTTAAACGTCTTTTGTAAATTAGTTACTTCTATTGCTTCCATTTTTTTTCTTTGTAAAGGCAAGATTGCTCGTTGTTCTCACCTTGCCGTTTTTATCAATGTAAAATGTTCCCCCATAGGGATCTTGGGGGATAGCCTCTAAAAAACCTTTTTGCACAAGTTCAGAAATATCTTTAGGTAATACATGAAATTTATCAAAATATTTTTTTAAAGCCTTTTCTACTTTGAATATTGATATAAGGGCATTTAGCCTTGTTTGATAAAATTTTTTTATATTTTTATTCCTGGTTATTTTTATCATTGTCTTTAGATACGAAATTGCAAGTTCTGTGTGCCCGCCTTCGTAAAAATACCTTGAAGCAAGACTTGTAAAAAGTGGAGACTTAGAGATTTGAGATGCCCTTTTGTAATAATAAGCCGCATTTTTATAATCCTTTAAAAAATAGGCATAATTAAATCCAAGAAAAAACGGTATCTTAAAATCCCATACCCTATACTTCATCGCGTATTTTAATAACCTATTTACTTCCCTTATCTTTCCAAGATCCCAAGTAAAAATTGCTTGGGCAAAATAATAGGCATCTTCATTATAGGGGTTTAAAATAATTGACGTTTCAATAGTTTTGTAGAGATTATAAAATTCTACTTCCTTAAATTTTCTTTGTTTTATTTTATCCACCTTTCCCCCATAATAAATTATGGCTTTAAAAGATAGATAATCTCCCATAAACCATTTAAACTCGCCAAGTACATCTTTAAAAAATTCTCCATGGGGAGTGTATCCCAATTTTTCAAAAAGGGGTCTTTTCTGCATGTTTTTTTGAAAGTACGGCAAAAAGGATATAAGGCAAATAAAAAAAACAAAAAACAAAAAAAAGGTGAACCTTACAGAAGTATCCTTCATGTTAATTTAGATCTCGTGTGCTAAAAACAATAATGCTTAAAGTTATTATTATCCCAAGATAAAGGATAAAATAAGCAATAGAAAACATAATTGACTTTATATCTAAGGGGAGAGAATAAGAGGCATAAGCAGTGAGATCAAAGGCAGAAAAATTTGGCACCACGTAATACAAGATCTTTACGACAGTCTTTATAAAAATTGAAACTTCTGCCTTTTGCTTTGTTATATAGTCCACTATGCCTTGTATGGAATTTCCAGCTATAAATATGGTTATGGTGGAAAATATAGGGGTAAAAAAAGAGGTGGACACACAGGCAAATAAAAAACCAATACCAAGGAGCAAACTGTATTTTAAAAAACAAAAAATAAAAGCAGCAAATATGTTTCCCCACAGAATCGGGAGTTCAGACTTGTATATAGACGAACATATTTTTATACATACAACTGACAAAGTAAAATCTAAAAGAGTTATGATAAGTAAAATGAATACAAATCCCAAATACCTTCCAAGTAAATAGTTCCATCTGGCAATGGGATAACTTAAGATAGTATAAGCATGTCTTTTTTCAATGTCTTTCCAAATAGTGGATATGGCCCCAAAAAGAGATAATAATAGAAGTATAAAGGAATTAAGACTTAAAGATAGAGTAATAGCTATCTCCTGCAATTGCCGCATGGAAAAATAGCTGAACACAGGAATAAAGGCATATAAAAGTACAAAAAAAAGTATAATTATAAAGCCTCTATCTTTTAGAGTGGACCTTATGGTGAAGTAAAATATAGACATGATTTTTTTTTATTAAAGAGAAGGGAATTACCCCTTCTCTTTAACTTTAGTTATAATTCAGACCAACCATCAAAAGATGTTGAATTTGATTCACTCGGAGAATCTGATAGCTCTGTTCCTGGAGTTTTAGATTTATAATAAATTTTAGTCGTATCTGAAGCTGCTCCATACTCTCTATCTCCATTTGTATGGCCTGACACTGCAGCGTAAGATTGCGCTTCTGAGTTCACAAGTATTTTTACATTATTTGACGTCTTGAAATTTGTAATAGTGCCGGCATCATTAGTAGGGTTACAGCCATTTGTACTATCACAAGTCCACTCACCACATATTCCATTTGAGACCAGTAAAAAACTTAACATTAAGAAAATAAATAGTACTTTTTTCATTTTTACACCTCCTTAGTTAGGATATTGTTGTTGGTCACCGTAAACTGCTTCCATTTCTGTCTGAAAATTTTTAAGGTCACTTAGAGCCGCAGAATTATAAGCCCTTGTCCTGTACTTTGAGAACTGCGGAATGGCAATAGCCGCCAAGATGCCAATAATGGCTATTACGATTAAAAGTTCGATTAAGGTAAAACCCTTTTCCGTTTGTTTGTTCATAAAGACCTCCTCTTATTTTGGAAATTTTTACTTTGTTTTGCCCTCTAGCAATTTTACTGTAAGATAACCAATTTAAAACCTCTTGTAAATACTTTTTTCAAAAAAACTAAACTCCAATTCCTGATTTTCCCTTAACGCCCTCCAAAAAACCTATTGACTTATGAGGCAAAAAAAGATAGTCTTAACTGTAAAGAAATACAGGAGAGGGCTATGGCTAGAAAAAATGGATTTACCCTTATAGAGCTTTTAATTATAATTGCCATTATTGGTATTTTGTCCGTTATAGCCATACCTAAGTACACAAAGTACAAAGAAAGGGCTGCCAGATCCGTTGCCATATCAGATGCCAGAAATTTAGCCACTAACATAGAGCTTTATGCCAAGGAGCACGACACCTATCCTAGTTCTCCAGATGATCTTTCCTTTAAGCTGTCTAAAGACAATGAGGTAGGGAACTACACTGCCAATAGCACGGGTTATAGTTATCGCATAATAAATACCAGTTACAATAAGTACATCGCTTATGACTCTAAAATTGGACTTGACACCTCCACCTGGCCCTTACACTAACCTCTAACACCTATAAACCCTCTCCTATCCACCATAAACCTTCCTCTATAACTAATCACTGGTCACTAATCACCAATTACTAATCACCAACCAACCCTTGACCTTTTTATCTCTTCTCTTTAAAAACATTCTAAAACAGGACGTTAGCATAGATGTACACCTTACGGGCTTTTCCCTTAAATCCTAACTGGCCTATTCCAGACCAAAGGGAGTGTCTTACTCTCTGGCGCAAGTATCAGATGCCCAAAAACATCCAAGAACATTCCTGGTTGGTGGGAAACATTGCTAGACAAATATTTTCTCTGGCCAAAGACAAGATTTCTCTACCCATTGCTCTGGGCTATGCAGCAGGGTTGCTCCACGATCTGGGGAAAAATTACACCATAAAAAACGGAGGTGCTCACAGTCAAATAGGCGCTAGTCTGGTTTTGAGCCATTTTTTTAATCCTGCCCTGGGGCAAGCCATCTTGCATCACGTTCACTGGCCAGGACCTTTGGCAGTGCCAGAGTTTTTTTTGCCCTTAACTATTATCTACAGTGACAAACGAGCCAAACACAATCAGCTAGTGTCTTTGCAAGAGCGTTTTGACGACTTGCTTATAAGATACGGCACCACAGAAGCCAAAACAAAACTTATCCAAAAATCTTATCAGCAGGCGTTGGACATAGAACGTCTATTAAGTCAATTTTTAGGAGTAGATTTACGTGCGTATTCTTTTAGTTGCAGGCGGATGGTCTGAAGAACGAGAAGTGTCTTTGCAAGGAGCAAGACAGATACAAAAAGCTCTGAATGACCTTGGCTATGAAACCAAGCTCTATGACCTTGGCCAGGACCTAAACGAATTTGTCACCCTTGCCCAACAACACGATTTTATCTTTTTAAACCTGCACGGCACACCTGGAGAAGACGGTTCTTTGCAGGCTCTTTTGGAAGACCTAGGCTTACCTTTTCAAGGTTCAAAGGCATTTCCTTCTTACCTGTGTTTAAATAAGTCTATTTACAAACAATTTTTACTAAATCACAACCTACCCACTCCCAAATGGACTATTTACAAGCCAAACCTGACCCAAATAAAACTTCCCTGCAACTTGCCCGTAATTATAAAACCCAACTTAGGCGGATCCAGCCTAGGCATAAAAGTCATCACCCACCCCAAAGAACTATCCAATTTACATCTAAACCCAGAAGTAGAATATCTGGTAGAAGAATTTATCCCCGGACAGGAACTGACCTGTGGGGTGCTAGGAGATAGGCCTCTTCCCCCTGTTTTAATACAGCCTAAAAAATCGCTCTTTTTTGATTATAAGAGCAAATACGACCCTCAAGGAGCAGAAGAAATCTGCCCTGCCCCTATATCAGACGAGCTTACGGACACTTTACAACATCTAGCTCTTAAAGTACACAAACTATTTCACTTAAGTGATTATAGCAGGACAGACTTTATCGTAGATAGGCAAAATAAAATTTACATTTTAGAAACCAACACCCTGCCGGGTAT
Organism: Desulfonauticus sp.; assembly: GCA_030950395.1. Classification (GTDB taxonomy): domain Bacteria; phylum Desulfobacterota; class Desulfovibrionia; order Desulfovibrionales; family Desulfonatronovibrionaceae; genus Desulfonauticus. The sequence goes on from JAUZRP010000011.1 coordinate 16,591, forward strand.
GACTCCAACGAGTTTGTTACCCAAAGAAGCCAAGGCCCTGGGCTTAGACTTTAAAAACTTGATTGCCACCTTAGTAAAACTTGGATTAGAAAAAAAGCATGTCCAACCTAAATGAATAGGTTTTACACCATGAACTTTTTTTTTAGCCTGTACAATCTTCTCTGGACCCTGGCTTTGGGACCACTTTTATTGTGTTCGCGGGTACGCAAGGGTTTTTTTAAACGCTTAGCTCTAGTTAAATATCCTCAGGTAGATTTGATCGTTCAAGCTGCCTCAGTGGGAGAGGCCAAACTGGCTCTTTTAATTACCCAAAAACTTCTTTCTATCCATCCCGACTTAAAAATCTTAGTCACCACTCAAACCTCTGAGGCCCAAAAAATATTGCAAGCCAATTGTGCCCCGCAAAATATATTTGTAGAATACTTTCCCTTTGATTTTTGGCCCTGTGTAAAAAAATTTTTAAAACACACCCGTCCCCAGCTAGTGCTTATTTTAGAAACAGAAATCTGGCCCAATTTCTATCTGAAATGTAAACAAAAAAACATCCCTCTTTTCATCGTAAATGCCAGAATGAGGAGCAAAACCTTTGCCCAATATCTCATTGTGCAAAAAATTTTCCAAAAAATATCTCCATCAAAAATATTAGCCATCTCAAAAGCAGATCAAAACCGTTTTCAACGAATATTTCCCCACAGCCAGATCAGCACCATGCCCAATTTAAAATTTGACACCATAGACCTAACCTCTCCCATCTCCTATACTCAAAATCCTTTAAACAAAATCATTCCACCAGGATTAAAATTGATAGTTTTTGGCTCTATTAGAGGACTGGAAGAAAACGCTATTTTGTGGGTCATAAAAAACTTGCGCCAACAAAATCCCAAAACAGCCATAGCTATTTTCCCCCGTCACTTACAACGCATTTCCAACCTAAGGGCCAAATTACACCAGCTCCACCTGCCTTGTACTTTACGCACTCAAATAAAAGACCACATAAAACCAGGGGAAATAATCCTTTGGGATCAAATGGGAGAACTAGTGCCTGCCTATGCTCTAGCTCACAAGGTCTTTGTGGGTGGCACCCTTGCTCCTTTGGGAGGACAAAATTTTTTAGAACCCCTCTCTCAAGGAGTAGTGCCGCTAATTGGTCCTTATTTTGAAAATTTTGCCTGGATCGGAGAGGATATTTTTACTTTAAATCTGGTCAAAAAAATTTTAAATAAAGAAGAATTATTTCAAGCGCTCATCCAGACCAAACGCTTTCAACGCAAACAAGTTTTTGCTAAATTTAAACAATATCTCCAGACCAAGCAAGGAGGCTTAAACATTGTCTGTGAACACGTCTCTTCCCTGCTTTGCAATAATTCCGGCTAGATATGCCTCCAAAAGATTTCCAGGCAAAGTGCTAGCCACCATTGCAGGCAAACCCATGTTCTGGCACGTGTATCACCGCGCCAAACAGTGTCCTTTTCTTCAAGAAGTATATCTGGCCACAGATAACGACCTCATCCTTACGGCAGCAAAAGATCTAAACGTGCCAGCAGTACTCACCTCTGATCAACACAAAAGTGGCACAGACAGAGTAATGGAAGCTGCTCTAAAGTTAAATTTAAAAGATAGTATTATTTTAAACCTTCAAGCAGACGAACCTCTCCTAACCCCCCAGATGCTAAGCGAATTAATTTCTCCTTTTGCCAAGCAAAACGTTCAGGTAACCACTTTGGCCAGACCCATTACCCGAGAAGAAGCCCAAAACCTCAATCAGGTAAAAGTTGTTATGGACAAAAGAGGCTTTGCTCTGTATTTTTCCAGAAACCTAATCCCTTATCCCAGGGCTAGTACACCTGTTTTTTGGGGGCACATAGGACTTTATGCCTATACTTATGAAACGTTAGAACTATTTTCTAGGTTACCAGAAAGTCAATTAGAACAGGTAGAAAAATTAGAACAATTAAGGTTATTAGAAAATGACATACCAATTTTTGTAGCCAAAACCAGATACAAGACCATAGGAGTTGATACTCCTCAAGAATTAGAAGTGGTGAGAAAAATTTTTGAACAAAAAGGAGAGATGAGTGAGAGCCATATTAATGCTTGAAGACGGGACTTTTTTTGAAGGCACATCTTTTACAGTGGCTGGAGAAACAGGGGGGGAAGTTATTTTTAATACAGGGATGACTGGCTATCAAGAAATACTAACAGACCCTTCTTATGCAGGCCAGCTAGTTTGTATGACCTATCCGCATATAGGAAACTACGGCGTAAACGAAGAAGACGTAGAATCCTCCAGAATTCATCTAAACGGATTTATTGTAAAAGAATGCGTCAAAATCCCTTCTAACTGGAGAGCAACCAAAAGCTTGCCTGATTATTTAAAAGAGGCAAACATTCTGGCCATAGAGGGGATAGATACCAGAGCCTTGACCAGACATATCAGACTGCACGGAGCCATGCGCGCTATTATTTCCACTCTAGATTTTGACCTAAAAAATCTGCAGCAAAAAGCCCAAAAACTTCCCCCCATGCAAGGCCAACCTCTAGCTTATCAAGTAACGTGCTCCAGGCCTTATGTGTTTGAAAATAACAACCCCAGGGAAGTGGACCTGGCCAACTTCCACTGGCCAGAAAACAAAATAAAATTATTGGTGTTAGACTTTGGTATAAAGTGGAGCATCCTGCGCTTGCTTCAAGAACACGACTTCTATCCTCTAGTTATGCCCGCAACCACCAATTTAAAACAAATCCAAGAATTGAACCCTGAGGCCATATTTTTGTCCAATGGACCAGGAGATCCTGAAGCCCTTTCAGATGTTATCCTCACAGTAAAAAAATTGGCTGAAATTTATCCCATAGCCGGTATTTGTCTGGGACACCAAATTTTAGGACTTGCCTTAGGCGGAAAATGTTTTAAGTTAAAGTTTGGCCACCACGCCCTAAATCATCCTGTACAAGATTTAAAAACAGGAAAGATAGAAATATCTTCTCAAAATCATGGGTTTTGCGTGGACATAAGTCAGATAAAGGACTTAGAAACGACCTACATTAATCTAAACGACAAAACACTAGAAGGATTCAGGCATAAAACCAAACCCATAATCGCGGTCCAACACCATCCAGAAGCAGGACCTGGACCGCACGACTGCCAAACGTTTTTTGCCAATTTTAGGCAATTAGTTCAAAACCATCGAGGACAAGTAAATGAGTAACTTAGTTCAAGCAAGACAAAAATTAAACAAAATTCAATCGTTATTGAAACAAAACAAAGTATTAGCCGCAACCCAGGCCTTTTACGACGGCATAAGGGGATACTTAAAACAACCCCTAATGAACAACGAAAAAAAAGAATTGGCAGAGCTTATTACCAACAACCTCTATTACTTAAATCAAAACCCAAAGCTAAGAGAGATCTATCCTGTTCTAATAGAATATACGCCCGGAAAAGAAAAAGAACTCTTAGAAGCTTTAAAAGAACTTTTAAACTTGCTTAACGAAGAAGTATCTCAGGTAGCCAAGGAAGAACTAGCCCGTTTAGAGGCCCAAAAACAACAAGAACTTGAAAAGGCCCAAAAATTACTTCAGGAAAAAGAACTTAGCCAGGCCGAAAACATATACGAAAACTTAATAAATCAATTCCCTGACGATCTGAAATTAAAAATTGCCATAAGCGATCAGCTCATAGACGCTGAAGAATTTGCAGCATCTTTAAAATACCTAAAACAAGCCTACGCAGATAATCCAGAATCAGTCACTATTTTCAATCGCTTAGGTATGGCTCTGCGCAAACTTGGCCGGTTTGAGGATGCAGAAAAAGCCTACAAACATGCCCTAAAACTAGATCCCAACGACGAATCCCTCTACTTTAATTTAGCCAGAGTCTATCTAGATCAAAAAGACTTTGAAAAGGCCAAACAAACCATTAAAAAGGCCCTGGAAATAAATCCAAACTTTGAGCCCGGCCAAAAAATGCTAAACTTCATCCAAAAGAAAATAAATTAGTTAATAATAGATTTTAGAGAGAAAAATTCAGACTAAGGGAAAAGAAACGTGGTGCCGAAGGGGGGACTCGAACCCCCACGGGCGTAGCCCACCACCCCCTCAAGATGGCGTGTCTACCAGTTCCACCACTTCGGCAAAAGACATTATCAAAAAACAGAAACTGCTAATTTAGCCAATACGTCAAATTTTGTCCAGTTTTTTCTAACCTATCTACCGAGCTAACCACCAAAATTAGTGATAGTTTATAACAATAAATAAACAGGTTAAGGCTAGCTAACTGAATTAGAAAAGGAAACTTTTTTAGCTTTTTTAAGCCTGTCAATTTGAACTATCGCGCCTTTAGCCTGCCTCTAGTTTTGCTGCTCCTTATCCCTTAATCTCTAAATTATTTGTTAGCTGGTTTGGCTTTAGGTGTTGGTTTAGGAGCGTTTTGTTGGGCAGGATTAGGATTGTCTAAAATAATAGAAGTTGTTGCCTTAACCTGTTTTCTGGCTGAAAGATAAGTAAAAGTTAAAGAGGTACAAAAAAACACAATAGCTGCTCCAGCAGTGAGTTTGGCCAAAAATCCACCAGCTCCAGAACCGCCAAAAACAGTACTGCTCCCACCACCAAAAATAACCCCCATACCCTCTTTACCGGATTGTAATAAAACTAAAATAACCAGAACAATACAGGCTATAATGTGAATCGTTATAATCAAATTTTCCAATTTAGTGCCTCCCTTTTGGAGTATTTAGAAAATTAACAAAAAAAATTATCTACCCTCAGACGCCCATTTTAAATTAAGAGATATAAACAGTTAAGCTAGAATAATCTGATTAAAGCTCTCTGCTGTCAAACTTGCTCCACCTACCAATACTCCATCCACATTGTCAAGGGCTAAAATTGAAGAAGCATTGGCAGGCTTCACACTTCCTCCGTACAAAATTCTCACTTCCTCTGCTCCAGAGAATGTTTTTTGCAAAAATTCTCTAATAAAAGCGTGAGCATCTAAAATATCCTGCTCTTGAGCTACCTGTCCCGTTCCAATGGCCCACACGGGTTCATAGGCAATGACTAAATCTTCACTGTCAACTTTCTGGACATCTTTTAGGCCCAATTCCAATTGGGATCTTAAGACTTCTTTGGTCCTGCCCTGCTGTCTTTGTTCAATGGTCTCACCTATACAAAAAATAACCTTTAGTCCTTGCTCCAAAGCAAAACTAGCCTTTTGGGCTAAAAATTCATCCTGTTCTTGCAAAACATGCCTTCGTTCTGAATGTCCAACCAACACATAACTACATCCCACATCCAAAAGCTGCGCAGGACTAACTTCTCCTGTAAATGCACCTTTTAAAGCAGGATAAAGATTTTGCGCTCCCAAAAAATAATTTTTTTGCTTAGCCAATACGTCACTCACAGCCTTTAAATGGGGAAAAGACGGTATAATTAAAACTTCTCTGTTAGCAGGAAGCTGATTGTAAGTCCCGACTACAATCTCCCTGGCAGTTTGTATAGACTCCTCCCAGGTTTTATGCATCTTCCAGTTGGCAGCTATTAATTGTTTCATTGTTGACTCCTTATTTTTGGGCACAGTTTTCTAAAGCCACAAGGGCTGGCAAAGGATGTCCTTCCATAAATCTTAAAAAGGATCCACCACCTGTAGAAATAAAACTATATTTATCTCTCAAACCTGCCCTATGCACCAGCGCGTCCGTATCACCTCCACCCACAACAGTAAGCCCATCTACTCTAGCAATGTCCTCAGCCAGATTTAATGACCCCTGAGCAAAAGCAGAATTTTCAAAAGCCCCCATGGGTCCATTCCAGACCACACTTTTGGCATCTTTCAAAACTTCTGCATACAAAAAAGAAGTTGCAGGTCCTATGTCCAGAGCCATTTCGTTTGCTGGCACTTCCTGAAAAGGACACACCCCTTTGCCTATCTTCTCCTTTACTCCTGTTCCACAAATAAAGTCCACAGGCAAATAAAAACCAACCTTTTTATCTTTGGCCTTGACTATAATCTCTAAAGCCTCCTGAAACAATTCTTGTTCCACTTTTGAACGTCCCAGACAATATCCTTGAGCAGCCAAAAACGTATTGGCCATAGCCCCACCCACAATAATCTTATCTACTTTATCAATAAAGGCGTATAACACCCCCAATTTGGAAGAGACTTTACTTCCCCCAAGCACGGCCACAAAAGGCCTCTTGGGAGATTTTAACACCTTGCTTAGATAGTCAATTTCTTTTTGAAGCAAAAAACCTGCACAACACTCCGGCACAAAAGAGGTTACCCCGCAAACAGAAGCATGTTCTCTATGGGCAACCCCAAAAGCATCATTCACATATACATCAGCTAATTCTCCTAAATTTCTGGCAAACTCTTTATCGTTGGCCTGTTCGCCAGGATGAAATCTAAGATTTTCTAATAATAACATGTCGCCAGCAGACAAACCATCTATCGTTTTTTTGACTTCATCCCCTATGCACTCAGGACAAAACATAACATTTTTATTTAAAATTTTAGACAATTTCTTAGCCACAGGGGCTAAAGATAATTCTTTTACCTTCTTCCCCTTTGGCTTGCCTAAATGAGAGCACAAAATAATTTTAGCTCCCTGTTTTTGCAAGTATTCCAACGTAGGCAAGACTGCTTGAAGACGTGTATCGTCTTTGACCTGACCATCCTCTATAGGGACATTAAAATCCACACGCACCAATACTCGCTTATTTTGAACATCAACATCTGTTAGGTGATTCATATCCTCTCCTTTGCAAAAATTTACTTTTGTTGTTGTCTCAAAATCCAAACGTCTCTTTATAAAAAAACTACCTACTTCGCTCTTAACGCTTAATTCTTAACCCAAACACTTTGAAATCTTTACGTATAATTTATACTAAACAAAAAATCAAAACAAAAACCTCATCTCAGTCTAGCGTAACAAATCACACCCTAGACAACAGATTAACAAATTGTTCCAAAGTAAAAGGCTTTCTCAAAACCCCAGCAAACCCATGCTTCCTATATTCTTTAAAAATAGGTTTATTCACGTACCCACTGATTAATACGATCTTGGCCTCAGGATCAAAAGCTAAAATCTTCTGCCCTACTTCAACTCCGTCAATCTCTCCTGGTATGGTTAAATCTAAAACCACAAGATCGTAAGGTTCTCCTCTATTAAAAGAGGCAACGTATTCTTCATAAGCCTCCTGACCTACAGCAAACATATTTACCTGAAGACCTAACTCCTCAAATACATCTTGCATCATTTCTCTTATATATTCTTCATCATCTAAAAACAAAACTTTTTTTACTTTTAACTGCAACTCAGGATCATTTCCACTTTTATCTACAATTGTTACATCATCTGCTCTGGGCACGTAAATACAAAAACAAGCCCCTCCTCCCTCTATGTTTTTAACATCAATATAACCATTATGATCTAAAATAATTTCCCTACTCGCAGCTAGCCCCAAACCACTCCCCTGCACTTTAGTAGAAAAATAAGGCTCAAAAATACTATCCAAAATACCTTTATCAATACCAGGCCCACTATCTTGAATTACGATTTGCACATATTCTCCTTTTTTTAAGGGCAAATTCCCTTCTCCCTGATAGACAAAATTTTTAGCTCTAACAATTAACTTGCCTTTTCCTTCCATTGCTTCCTTAGCATTTAATACAATATTTTCTATTACCTGACTAATCTGCACCTCATCGCCCAAAATAGGAAACAAATCTTTATCAATGTCAAATTCTACAGTAATACCAGACCCAACCAACATAAACTCTACAATATCTTTTAACCTGTTTTTAAACCAAAAACCTTTTTTTTCTGTCTTCCAATCCTTACTAAAAACCATTAACCTCTGAACCATGTCTTTAGCTTTTAGAGATGCGTTTTCAATACGTCCTAAACGTTCTAAATTCACATTATCACCAGATAAATTTTGTTTTAACAGACCTATGTTGGCAATAATAGCAGTTAATAAATTATTAAAATCGTGGGCAATTCCACTGGCAATCAAAGATAAAGATTCCAACTTCTGCATACGCAACAATTTTTTTTGCCTTTCTAGATGAATAGTAGCATCCCGAAACACAACTACCACACCCAAAGTTTCTCCATCTTTGTTTTTAATAGGGGCAACACTATCCAAAATGGGCAATTTATTTCCATCTTTTCTAATTAAAAGCGTATGATTGGCCAAACCAAGGATTTGACCTGTATTCATCACTTTTTTAAAAGGACTAATAATTCTTTTTCCTGTCTTTTCATTCACAATATTAAATACAATATCAAAATGCAAACCACGTGCTTCTTCTGATTTCCACCCTGTCAATTGCTCTGCTATAGAATTTAATAAAATAACTTTACCATGTTTATCTGTAGCAATAACACCGTCTCCAATAGAATATAAAATAGTATTTAATCTATCGTTAATATCTTGCAACTGGATATTTTGTTGTTTAACCTTATCTGTAGCTAATGATAGTTTATATTTAAAAAATATGATTATCACTATCAAAACTACTACTAAAATAGATATAAACAAAATTATAGTTTTATATTTGTTCCAGATGATTTTATAGACATTTAGTCCTTGCCATTTATTTAAAATATATTTAATTTCGTCTTTTTTAATTTTATCAAAACCTTCATTTATCGTCTTTAATAAAGTTTTATTATGTTTATTCACAGCAGCATGAACAGAAAGTCTATACAAATATTTAGAAGAATAGCTAAACTTTTTTAAACCACCATATTTGGTTAAATAGTAAAGCATGACAGGAGCATCACCTACAAATACATCTATTTCGCCCTTGCAAGCCGCCTTTACTAGTTTGTCTGAAGTGTCAAATAGCACCAGTTCCAAATTAGGATATTTCCTGTGTAAAAAATCTTCAGCATAATCTCCTTTCACTACTCCGACCTTAAAACCTTGCAGATTTAGATCCTTTACTCCGTACATATTTTTATTAAAAAAGATCCTGCTTTCTATCCGCAAATAAGATTTAGAAAAAAGAAAATATTTTTTGCGTTCAGAACTATAAAACAAACCACCAACAACATCAGCTTTACCTGTTTTCACAGCATTTAAAGCGTCTATCCAGTTCATTAATCTATATTCTATAGGTATTCCTGTTTTTTGGGACCACAATTTCCAGATATCAACAAATATTCCTTGAGGATTTCCTTTAGCATCCAAAAATTCAAAAGGCGCATAAGCCCTATCCCCTACTATTACCAATTTCCTTTGAGCAAAAACCAAACTACACTTTAAAATCAACAACAAACAAATTATAAACTTTAATTTTTGCATTGCTCTTCCTCACAAACACTTAGCTAATATCCAGGCGTCTTCTTTAGTATCTGGGTAATAATGTCTTCTACAACCTACTTGTTGAAAGTGAAATTTAAAGTAAAGTCTTTGGGCCGCAATATTTCCTGCTCGAACTTCTAAAAACACTTTTTTAATTTTTTTTTGCTGTAAAAAGTGTAGTCCCTTTGCTAATAAATAACTACCTATTCCTTTTTGCCTATATTCTGGCAACACTGCTATATTCCAAATTTCTGCCTCTTTACCCGCACAAAACAAAGACAAATAAGCCACTAATTCCCGGCCTAAAAAAACTCCCCAAAAATAAACGTGTTGGTTGGCCAAACAAATTTCAAACTGCTCCTTGCTCCAGGGGGTGGCAAAACACGTCCGTTCCAACGCATAAACTTGATCTAGATTTTCTTTGCAAAGTTGTTTAAATACAAGTCTCATGGACCAAGATATAAATCTTTACCCTCAATTAGAAGTAGTGGACAAACAAAATCATCTTCTTGCCCTAATGATAGAGCCCTTGGTCCACAGTCAAGGCCTCTATCATCGTTCTGTAGCTGTATTAACTTTTTCTAAGGACCAAAAACTTATTCTTATCAAAAGACAAAACCCCAATAAACCTTTTTGTAATTACTATGATTTACCGTACACTCATTTGCAAGCTGGTAAAAGTTATTATGAGACAGCTTCTAATCTAATCTACGACCAATTTAACATACGCCCAAACAATCTACACTTTATAGATATTGTGAGTCCAAAAAAAAATCCTTTTCAAGAATTTATATATTTGTATAAATGTATTCTTAACCTAAATAGCAATTCTATTTTAAATTCCAAACACACCTGTATAGAACAAAAAATTGATTCTTCTTTACCTTTTACTCCCCTAGTAATTACCTTACATGAACACAATTACTTGTTTTAATATACTTCAGTCACTCCCACAATATATCTTTTTAGATAAATTCTAGTTGATAAAAACTTGAGAAAACTTTTCTTCTTCTACAACAGTCTTACCTGCTCCCCTAACTACAGTGGTAAAAGGATCTGAATCAACGTTAACTTTTACACTTAATTCAGTAGTAATACGTTTATCTAAACCACGTAACAATGCTCCACCTCCAGCTAAAAGCAAACCTTTATCTAAAATATCCCCTACTAATTCTGGAGGTGTTTTTTCCAAAGCCATTTTTACAGACTTTATAATCACACCCACAGGTTCGGCTATGGCCTCACGAATCTGACCATCAGAGACTTCTATAGCTTTTGGAGTGCCATCTATTAAATTTTTACCAAGCACTCTACAGGTGAGCTTATCTGGCAAAGGAAAAGCGCTGCCTATTTTTATCTTTACCTCTTCCGCCATATTCTCTCCAATCAAAAGCCTATGCTCTTCTTGCATGTATCTCTGAATCGCTTCGTTCATTTCGTCTCCCGCCACTCTAACAGATTCTGAATAGGCTATAGCAGAAAGAGAAATAACAGCTACCTCTGTAGTCCCTCCTCCAATATCCACTACCATATTTCCTCGCGGTTCGTGAATAGGTAAATCAGCTCCAATGGCAGCTGCCATAGGTTCTTCTATAAGACGCACCTCCCTTGCCCCAGCCTGAAAACCTGATTCTATAACAGCTCTTTTTTCCACCTGCGTAATACCGGAAGGCACCCCAATCACCAAACGAGGCTTAAACAAATTAACTCCTTTAATCACCTGTTTGAGAAAATAAACCATCATTACCTTAGTAATTTCAAAATCTGCTATCACTCCATCCTTTAACGGTCTAATAGCTCTTATCTTTTCTGGGGTCCTGCCAAGATATTCTTTGGCTTCGTCTCCCACGGCCAATACATTGTTGGTCCTAGCATCAACAGCTACTACCGAAGGTTGATTCAAAACTATACCATCTTTAGGAGTATACAACAGCGTGTTGGCCGTCCCTAGATCCATAGCCAAATTCTTACCAAAGATACTAAAAAATTTTTTTAACATAACTTTTACCTTTCCACCTTATTTTTAAAATACAAGGTTTTTAAAAACAAACTCACATAATCTTTTACCATACATAAAAAATTTTTCAATTCTGGTTCAATTTCTTTACAATCTTCATCCGCAAGCACTAAAACTGATCTGGTTTTCTTATTCACCAACATGGGCAAGCAAACATAGGTTTTAAATATCATCCTATTTTCCCCCTTGCCCAACAAAGAAAAAGGTTTGTCTGTTTCCTGTTTACGAAAAACATCTTTGGCATTAGCAAACACCCATCCCAACAAACCAGAAGACATGGGAAAAACTTCCCCCTTAGAAATTCCTTGAATAGGCTTATTCATCCCTTCTAACACAAAGCCATCACCTTTTTGATTGCGCACCAAAAAAAATACAGTGCTAAACCCAGAAGCTTTTTGCAGCAGGTCTAATAATTTTAATAAAAAATCATCCCATTTTAAAGACAATTGGGGAAGTGATATAATAACTTTTAATGATTCATAATACAGTACTTTTTTAAAATCCAATTCTACCTGACACAAATTTCCTTCTAAGGAATCAATAAGATCTGCAAATTGCATCAATACTCTCAAATCTTTTTCACTAAAAGAATGTGTTCTTTTGCTATCTACACACAAAACTCCCTTATTATGAGTCAAAGGGCAACCCATAAATGCTTTTATTCTGTTTTCTTCCTTTCCTTTATAATAACCTAAACAAGACTCGTCTTTATCAAGTCTATTAAGACGCAAAGGTTTATCGTGGGACAAAATCCAACCAACTAAACCAGATCCTATTTTTATTTCATAATGCTCATTAATACTATCTCCTAAACTAAAATACGACGTTAAACTATATCTATCTGCTCTTAAATGCGAAAAAAGCACTGCAGAATAAGCATCAAAAACCGTACAAATCAGACCTAATATTTTATCTAAACAAGCGTTTTTACCCATAAAAATCCACTTAGCCAAAAAGGCTCTTGTAAAGAATTAAACTACTAACTCGCTTCAATGATGTAACTGCAAAAATCTAAACTTTGCGTTTTGGGTTAAATATAACTAGCTTAAATTATGAAAAAATTTTCTTATAGGACGTATGTATGTATAACTGCTTAAAATAGTTTTTGCAATTGGATCTTGAATGCTCTTTAATTATTTTTTTTAAGGTGATGTTGACAATAAAATTCTATAGAGCGATTATAAGTTTTTTCTGTTTCTTCACTAAAATAGCAGGCAGGCAACTCACCTCTTTGTCGATGATAATGCAGACATTCACAACACAAACCATGCCTTGGGCAACCTGGATACGTACACGTGCAATGTTTTTTGTTTATCTCTTTTCTAGGACACTTATCAAGTTTACTCATATCTTCCTCCCTATATTTAAAATGTAAAAAAACTCATCAGATTTAAATAACTTTTTACAGCTAGTTTTTTTAAGCTAGTCTTTCCTAGAGGTCAACACAATTTCAGTCTCACCCCAGGGCTAAGGCTCAAAAAATTGTGATAGTTGATGGTAAATAGCAACATCGTTACGACTACGACCTAACCTCAAAACAAAGTTTTTTGGCTTTTAAAAATTTTACCCATTCCAAGTTAGCCAATCTATATCGATGCTATTTGCCCAAGTATTACAAATAATGCCAAAGGATTAGTAATTTTTTATTGCCAACTGACAATTAATTAAAGCGGTGTAATTTTTGTTCCATTTTGGGTATTGAATATTTTACAACTTTGGGCTACAAATTTATAGTTCGCAATAAAGGAGTCAAAATGGGATTAAAATCATGGGAAGATTTATTCTCCAAACTACCTGACATAAAATGGCTAAACAGTATCACTCCTTCTTATCCTTATAAAATAAACTCTATAGAAAACTTAAAAAAATTTTTAGACATCATTCAGGTAAAACTTTGTCTTGTAAAACCATATTTTTCTACCCCAAAATATCCAGTAGTAGAGTGCAGAGAGCTATTACCTTCCTTTGAATCAGATCTCTATGAATATGAAAATTTGCCAGGATTTAGTTTAGTAGCTTTAGAGCGAAACATTGATTATTTTAATGAAATATTCCAATTTGACATCTTACATACAGTAAAAGAAGAAAGTTATCAACTTGTATGCCCCCTTCCTGACATTATTCAGGAAAATAATATCCTCTCTTTTTTAAGTCGTTTACCTAAAGCCTTTCAAGAAGATTTTAAAAATAAACTAAAAAATCAAGACCTCACCTCTCTTACCAACTATCCCACCATGCTTCAGTTCATCCTTAAAATGGACAGAGGCCATGTTCTAGCGCTAGATAAAGACAAAAACTTTTATCTAGCAGGCATATATGCATCTTTTCCTTCTAACCTAGATACAGAACTAAAAAGATTTGGTCTCAAAATCAAAAAATTTAAACCCAATGACAATGCCCTTTACGAGTTAAACAGAAATTTTGTTTATCAATTTTTAATGGAACTATACGGATTCCCCATTGTTTCTGAACGGAGGACTTCTGCTGCTTTATTTGCCAGAAGATTATTTAAATTGGGAGAAAAATTTTTAATCAGAGTATTGGGCCAGTCAGATCGCACCATTACCAGTTTGTATTCTCACCCTAAACAAAAACATTACCCCAAAGTAGAAAAAATTGCCCTGGTAGAAATGGACAACCCCAAGCCAGATGTACACTCCTTTTTATTAAAAAATGGATTTTATTTAGATGATAAAAGAAAAGTCTTGATATTAAAAGTCATTTACAAACAACATAAGTATGACCCAAATAACATTAGAGAAGAAAGAGCTCTATCTATTGATAAACAACAAATTATACATCCTTTGACCGGAGAAATAATTGAACACATAAACGTTATAAAAGATACTTACAATTTGGTTTTAAAATTAAACGACATCATAAAAGGAGAATTTACAGGAAGAACAAAGTACAAAAGAGAAATTGTAGAAGGAACAGACACTCATGAAAAAAGATTAAAATTCCTCTATGCATGGTTATCCAAACATCAACGACGTATAATAGGTTACTCAGATGAATTTTACTCAAATGTTATAAAAGTACTTGATAATTATCTACTAAATTCTAATTACTTTGACATATTTAATGAATATCACGAAATATATAAAGAAGTGTGGGAAAAGTATAGTTATATCAGACAAGCAAGAAAAATAAAAACCCTTGAAGATCTCAAAAATAGAACTTTCAATAACAAAAAAATAGATTATCTAACTATGTTAGAAAAGTGTATAGAATTAACTACTGACTTACGCTTTGAAAGCGTAAATTATTTCGAAGAGATAACATCTAAAGCGATATCTATTGTAGAAAAAATACTAAATGACCGTTATCTAATAAGAAAATATGTACAACAAAAAGAAGAAAATCTTACTCCCTATGGTCTTAAAGTAAAAAAACTCTATGGAAGGCTGGTCAATTTAATTGATGAATTAAAAAACATTCAAAAAAGCAAATCCAAGTCTATGAAGGAGAATAAACATGCCTCTACAGCAAACACCTTTAGCTAAATGGCACAAAAACAATAACGCCAAGATGATGGAGTTTGGCGGCTGGGAAATGCCCTTGCAATACGAGGGCATTCTCAAAGAACACAAACATTGTCGAGATGCTGTTTGTATTTTTGACATTTCTCACATGGGAGAATTTATAGTCTCAGGACCAAAGGCCAAGGAAGAACTCTCTTTGATTTTAACTCATGACTTTAGTAAGTTGGTCCCTGGAAAGTGTAAATATGGCTTTATGTTAAACGAAAGAGGTGGAGTGATTGACGATCTGATAGTTTACGAACTTGAACCTGAAAAGTTTATGATAGTGGTCAATGCTGCTAGAATGCAAATAGATTTTAATTGGTTAAAACAGCATCTAAAATCAAGCCAAATAGAAAATAAGTCCTTTGAAATAGCAAAAATAGATGTTCAAGGGCCTAACTCTATCCAAGTAATAGAGCAAACTTTTAAACAAAACTTTCATTCTCTCACTTATTTTTCTTTTCTTAAGTTCCAATTTCAAGACGTCCCTATTTTGTTAAGTAGGACAGGTTATACAGGAGAACTTGGCTATGAAATATACCTCCCCTGGGACAAAGCAGAACAAATATGGACTCTTCTTCTAACCAACCCCTTGGTAAAACCAGCAGGACTAGGCGCAAGAGACACCCTTAGACTGGAAGTGGGTTTGCCCCTTTATGGTCAGGAATTAGATGAAAACCATACTCCTGTAGAAGCAGGTTATGGATTTCTTATTACTTCTTCAGCTAATTTTATCGGCAAAGAACATCTAAACAATATTAAAGAAAAATTAATCCCTCTAAACATACACGACAGACGCAGTCCAAGACACAATGACAAAGTATTTTTAGAGGATCGAATTGTAGGAAGGATCACTAGCGGTTCCTTTGCGCCATCTCTAAATCATTCCATTGCTCTGGCTTATGTAGATAAACACAGGGCAGAACACAACGAATTCACTATAAATCAAGGAAAAAGAGCCTTAACAGGAGTAAAAACCACTTTGCCCTTTTATAAAAAAGGCACTGCCAGAATAAAACTAACCTAATATGGCCAGAGTTAATTCTTTTTATCTACCCCCTGATAAATGGAAAGAACCTTTTATTCTAGAAGCTGACGAAGCTCATCACTTCCTAAAAGTACTTCGAGGCAAGCCAGGAGATATTATCCGCCTATTTGATGGGCAGGGCAAAGAAGGGCGATTTAAGGTAACAAAAATAAAAAATAAAATTATTTACCTGAAACAAATAAATATCTCTCAACATCAGCCTCCTAAAAATAAAATTTATCTAGCCCTTGCCTGGCAACGGTCCAAAAAAAGAGATCTTGTTTTGGAAAAGTGTGTCGAACTAAACTGCTGGGAAATTATCTTCTGGCCAGCCAAATACTCTCCACCCTTTCCTAAAACAATAAAGTCCTCCTGGCCTAAAAAATTAATAGCTGCAGCCAAACAGTGTGAAAACGTCTGGTTGCCCCAGATATCTCTTTGCCCTGATCTAGGGACACTTTATTCAAAGTTTTGTCACGTAAAAAATAAAATATTTTTTTGGGAAAAAGAAACAAACAATATAATTACAAGATATAATTTTAGAGGAGATATATTGGTGCTAATTGGTCCTGAAGGGGGATTTAGTGATGAAGAGTATAAATTCCTCCAGACTCAGGATTTTCTCCCCATATCTCTGGGCAAGTCCATCCTGCGTCTGGAGACTGCTACTATAGTAGGATTAGGGTATATATATTTGCAATTTAGTGAAAAAAACTAAAACCTAATCCATACCAACTCCCTTGCTGAAACCTTTGCTGTTTTTTACAATTGCAAGATTCAACAAAGCCTAAAAGAAACAGAAAAATAACAACTTAACCCAAACTTGCCTCATTATCCACTAAAAAGAGTAGGCAAAAAATCTTTTCTCCTAAGTTTACTAGCGCAATAATAACACTGTAGATGGAGTGTCGTTAATTAAGTGGTTAATTTTTTCTTTGGAGATAAACTTTTCTAAAAAAGATTGCTTGCCCAGCCACAACGCCACCATGTCTTTTTGGGCCACCTGATTTAAAAAAGAAGACAGAATAGACTTATCTACAACTTCCAGCCAAATAGGAATATCTTGATTAAGATAATACAACATTATTTCTTTCATAGTGTTTTCTACTCTGTCTCGCATAAGATTATTTTCAGCAATGCCAACAATCTTTAGATCTGCTTTATAAAGCGTTGCCAATTGATTGATTAACTCTAAAGAAGTCTGAGTAATGTGGTTATTATCCAAACAGCACACTATTGTTTCTGGATTTTTAGTCTCTTTTACCACTAACACAGAACAAGATACTTTTTGAGCAACTGTAGATGGAACTTTTTTATTTTTCCATTGACAATTATAACTCTTATCACATCCTATAGCTAATAAAGAAGGTCTTTCCTGTTGTACCTTATTTACGATACTAGCTACTGGTTCATTTTTTGAAATGACCAAATTTAATTTCTTTTTTCCAGACGCAGATAAAAGAAAATGGTTTTTATCTAAAGAAGAAAAGTGCATTTCTTTAGGGAAAGTATAAGGGCAAAAACTATCATTATAACTAGATGAAAATATCTGCAAATATTCAACCATGGCTTGAGCGATACTAGTAGAATTAACGTCTCTATGTTTTTCATTTTCATCTATAAATCCCATAATAGTAATATCTGACCAGGTATTTAAAGAAATTCTAGATATCTCCTTTATAACGTACATACTATATGGATTCTCATCTACTATAACTAAAATTTTCAATTTAAACCTCCTAATAAGCCAGATTTTAAAGCCTAAAAATATGATCCTTTAACTATCCAAAATTGAAAAATTTTGCTATTTCCAGAAGATTAAACAAGAATTGGGGATATTAGCCAAAATGTCTGTAATAGCTGTCTTTGCCCCATTTTTTTCTATACTGGCAACAACCATATCACCTGTTCGCAACAGGTGGGCAGATTCCTCCACAGAAGTAGGTAATTGGATTACTTTTGAAATGTCCAATTCAAAATCTTTAAAACAGTCTTTTATTTTAATTAACTTATTCTTAAATTCATTTGTTTCCTGATCATTGTATGCATAATGACAAAAGAAAATATTATATGGCAAATCCTTATACAAAGAAAAGTAATTTTGAAGCATAGCGTGAACGTCTGTATATCTGTCAATTAAAAAATAGACACTTTTATAATGAGTAATGTTTCTTACCAACAATATTGGCAATTTTATTTGTTTTATTAAACTTCCATTTAAAAAATCATAAAAACTATAAAACCCAAAAGACCTTAGCATACCAATAACAAATAAGTCATATTTACCAGTTTTTATTTCTTTTAGCAATTCTGTTTCTGTATCTCCAACAACTATTTTAGCCGTTAATAAACCAGGGCAAGAATGAATTTCTGTTTTTATAAAATTTTCAATAAATTCTCTACTCGTCTCTTTTACCGTATTTTCCCACGTCCTTCTAACCCACCCCACTCCAAAAGGATAATGTCTTTGCCCTCTCACCTCCACATGAAAAGGTCGAATAGACATAGGTACAAAACGAGCTTGAGCACAAATATAACGCAAGCTTATACTAGAAATCAAATTGTCATCCAAATAAATCAATACATTCATTCTGCTCTCCTATTTACCTTGCTTTTTGGCTTTTATTTTTTCCGTAGCTTTATGCAATACTTCTTTTAATTCACTTATTCTAAAAGGCTTAGCCAGAAAATCCAAAACCCCTCTTTTAAAAGATTCCTTAGCTGTATCCATAGTAGCAAATCCTGTTATAACGATTACTTCAGTATCTGGATACAATTCTTTTACTTCTGTCAAAAATTCTATACCATCTATACCTTCCATTTTTAAATCTGTTATAACAATATCAAAACGATGCTTTCTACACCTCTCCAAAGCATCTATACTTCTATTAAAAGTTTCTACTTCATATCCTATTTTCTCAAGAGAAGACTTCAAACGTTTAGTAACAATGGGTTCATCATCCAAAATTAATATTTTAATTTTATCCTGGTTAGCCATGTATTATCCTCCACTATTGTTTTTGTTTGATTTTTTCTGTTAAATTTTTAAATTCCTGTAAAAAATATTCTATGCTCTCATCATTGATCAATTTTACGTCCAATTGTCTGGTATAAGCTACCAATACGCCTAATACAAAAATTTTCTGCAAAATATATTCTTTCATCATACCTTTTAGCCTACCAATTACCAAATCTCCTTTTACTGTGGTAAAAAAATCATTCTGCAAAAGAATTTTTTCTATCAATCTGGCTCTTCTACTTCTACGCTCACTTTCTGTAACCCCTCCAAAAAAACGAAAATAAATATAATTATCTGCAGCCCTTTCTCTAACCAAGGTATCTAACATAGTAAAATGATATCCCAAACGTAAACTAATATTGGCATAATCATTCGACACCACTGCCAAATTTTGTCCCACAAAGCGAGGATCTGCCAAATGGGGAGAAAAAGTTCTGCTCAGACTAGACATAAACCCCCGAAAATCAACACCTACAGGTTCTCTTGACCAGATATTAGAATAAGAAACTCCTTGAACAAAAGACTTTAAAGGAAGAGAAGATATGCAATCCAGAGGTATTTCCTTGTCATCATAAGAAAAGTCTTGTTCCAGATCTATAATCACTAAATCCAATGGAATATCTATTTTTAATTTTTTTATAGAGCCTTCTCCACTTATATTGGCCTGATAACTTTTTTCTATTATCTCTTGCACAGCTTTCTCATGAATAAACCTTACAATATCATGTAAAGTTTTACAGTTTTCTGCCTTAAAATTACTATCCCCTGCCTCCACCAAATTGAGAGGAGACACTTTATGAAAAATACGTTTTAAAGTTCTATATTCTCTTGTATCTTCGAATTTTTCTTCAACAAAATCATAATAACACAAATTTTTTATAATACCTTTGTACACAACATTATCTGTAGCATTTAAAGTAATCTCATCTCCATCGTTTAACAATTTTGTAGCAACTCTTGTATTTACAATCATAGGTAGTCTAAACTCTCTGGCAATAGTAGCCAAATGACCTACCGGAGCACCTCTATCTGCAATCACTCCATTTACATATTCAAGCATCCTGGCCAAACGCGGTGAAGGATACTCTACGACCAAAATTTTATCTTCTAATTTCTTTAAATCTATTTCTTGATCAAATCTTAATTTTAAAACTTTGCCAAAAGCAATTCCTTGCTGAACGATATCTCCCTTATTAGAAAAAATAACTTCTAATTTATCGGTTAAATTTTCTATATTACAATACAGCTTAATGTCAGACAACCTAAGATTCCGTGATTGCAAGATCACAAGCTCACCATCTTTGTTAAAACAAAATTCTATATCTTGAGGGTGTTTAAAATATCGCTCTAACTTTATTGCATTTTGGGCCAAATATTTAACTTGCTCTTCATCTAAACAAGCTGTTTCAACTTTATCTTGCTCCACCTTGATCTCGGCTACCTTCCCTGTCTCTCTATCAAATATAGTGGTTCTTCGTTTAGGTCTCACCTGCACATCAATCAAATTATAAGGAGAAGAACGATCCACGTAAAAAATATCCCCTTCTCTTCTTCCGCCTACTATATCAACCGCCAAACCATAAATAGCAGCCACAATCATTCTATCTATTTTTTTAGAACGCACGTCCAGAGTATAAATTACCCCACTAACTTTAGGATCTATCATAACCTGACAACCAACAGCCATAGCTATTTCTTTTTCTCCAATTTCTTTTCTCTTCCTGTATTCCATGGCCCTTCTAGAATAAGTACTGGCTAATACTTTTTTGTAAGTGGGAATCAACTCCTCTTCCCGAATTCCCAAAAAACTTTCATACAAACCAGCAAAAGAATGTTCGCTATCTTCTCCAATACAACTACTTCTAACCGCAAAGTAAATCTCATCTAAATTCATTTTTACCTTAAGTTTATGGATAATATCTTTAATTTCTTGTTCAAAATCATCAGTAAGTTCAACTTCTAAAATTAATTTTTGCAATTTTTTAGATGCTTCATCCGTGCTCAAAGCATTTTTCTTCCATAAGCTTAAAACCTGTTGTATTTCTTCAGACTTTTTACTTGCATGAACAAAGAACTTAAATCCCTGGGTAGTAATAACAAAACCATCTGGAGTAGGTAAACCTAATTTATTTTTTATACTGGCTAAAGCAGCATTTTTTCCGCCCACAACATCAACCATGCCATCTTCTATGTCTTCGTAAAAAATAGTATAATTAGCATCAGGGAGATATACGTTTCCTTTTACTTCTTCTTCTAAAGCTAATTTTATTTCATAAAAATTATCAAACAAAACCCGATACTTACCTGGAGCTATAAAATCCAGGTTAACGATCATCTTATAGACATTGTCCAACAACTCTTTAGTTCTATCCCGAATAAACTTACTGTCAAAAATATATTCTCCACTTAAAACCTCACCCATTTCAGACATTATTTCCAAAGAACGATTATTGGCCTGGATAAGTTTTTGAAAATGAATAAACACACTTCTCAGAGAAGGACTATCCCCTTTTTTCTTAAAAAAGAAATCTAAAATTTTGTTTAACATAATTGGAACACCCAAAAATTACACTTAAACAGCTTTACAAGAATCTACCTTTTACCACCACGTTAAAATTTAGAAACGTAACTGCAAAAGCCCAAAATTGGCGTTTTTAATGCCACCCTATCTATAATTAGGGGATATCCTTATAAAAACTGGATATCCCCCTATATTATTCAAAACTCACATTAATGAGCTCCTCCCCGATCTTTAAACACCATGCCCATAAACACCCCAGCCAAAATAGCTATTATCACAGCTAAAATACCATACAATAAGCTATGGTTGTAAGCCATGTTGCTAATAAAAGCCGGAAAACCTGTTAATTTTATGTTCAAATTATCTCTATCAACCTTAACCAGTCGTAAATCAGGGGACACCTCATACACTTTAATAGTATAAATGCCCGGGAGGATTTTGGAAGGCAACTTTATTACTGTATGATACTTTTTTATTTCTGAATTGATATTACTATATTCAACCTTATCTTTGTATATTCCATACAATCTATCTTTTTGTTTTAATTTAAGAAACTCATTAAAAAGTTCTTTTTTGTTTTTGGGAGCAGGAGAAATTTTTACTTTATTATAAATCTCTTTATATCCTAAATTCAACTGATCAAACTGTTTAATAGAGATGTGAGACAATTCTTTAGGAAGATACATCAAATAAATAGATGGGGCACCTTCAAACCTATAATGCCCAACAGTCATCCAAAAAATACCCCAAACTCTTCCTTTAAGCTTAAACTTTTCTTCCTTGTCACTGCCAATTACAGTAACAATAACGCTATCTTTATTTTTTATTTCCCCACTAACATACAAGTCAGCACCATTAAAAGTGGTATTAATATAAATTTCTCTTGGATTATGTAAAAAAGACCAGGAATTTTTAACTCCCCAAAAAAAAGTTATTATGCATAAAATAAAAAGCAGAGTAGATATTTTTTTCATCATTAATGACCTCCAGCATAAGATAATAAAATATCAGGACGAGCTAACAAGCCGTACAACATCTTTAACATAACCAAAAGCACGATACTGGCCAAAATAATTTTTAACTGGTCTCCTTTCAAATTTTTCCCTATTCTAGTTCCAAATTGAGCCCCAATGGTAGATCCCAACAACAAAAGTACGGCCAACACAAAATCTACAGTATGGTTAGAATAAGCCTGCATAATAGTAACATTAATACAAGTAAACAAAATCTGAAACAAACTAGTACCAACTACTACGTGCATAGGCATTCGCAACAAATATACCATTACAGGGACCATGATAAAACCACCACCAACCCCCATAATAGCAGCTAAAATCCCTACAAAAACACCCAAAAACAAAGGAACAAGAGCAGACATGCGCACGCCTGACTTTTGAAAATCAGTTTGAAAAGGCAAAGATTTCATCAGCTTAACGTACAAAGATTCTTTACTTGAAGCCGGTTTAGTTTGAACAGATCCTCCTTTTAAGGATTGTAAACTTTCAATAAACATATACCCACCAACAAAACCAAGCATAACCACATAAGTAATATTAATTAAAAAATCTGCATTACCCAGAGCCTTTAATATCTTAATAACATGAACACCTATATCACCACCAATTACCCCACCTATCAATAGTAACATGCCCATTTTTATATCTACGTTACCCAATCTGTAATGAGCAAGCGTGCCAGAAGTAGAGGCCCCTACAATCTGATTAGAATCCGAAGCAGCAGCTACAGTAGGCGGAATGCCAAACATTATCAATAAAGGAGTCATTAAAAAACCACCACCAACTCCAAAAATACCTGATAATAACCCTACAAAAACACCTAACCCAACTATAAGTAATACATTTACACTATTACCAGCTATAGGCAAATACATATATAACATTTTAACCACTTCTCCTTTTTGTTTTTTTTATAATTTCTACCTTACAGTCATATTTATACCTCAACTCTTTTGCTAAATTTAAAATATTTACATCTTCCAGATAATCAAAACCTAAAATAACAAGATCTATGCCTTCCTTTAATACAAAATTCACAACTTCGCTTTTGAATTCACCCACAACATTACAATATACATTTTGCACCTCCTTTGATTTTGTATTTAACATCTTTTTAATTTTGTTCTGATACAAAGATTGACCAAAACTTACGTTAGAATCTGAAGAAACATTCAAAACATACATGGATCCTAAACACCTCTCAGCTACTTTTAAACCGTGAAGAAACAACCACAGGTCTAATTCACCATTACAAATGGGCAATAAAATTTTCGTCATATTAATTACTTACAAATTAAACTGATTAAAAACTGAATGTTAAAAGTCTATTTACTTTAAAACTCACCCTAAACTCTTAATCCTAATTTAACAAATCGCTTTACTACCCTCCATAGCATTCTCCATACCATATCTAACATATTGATATTATTTATATTTTAACAAGAACAAACCAAGCATCTTTTCAAAATGAAACTTAAAATTTAAAATTTATAAAAGACAAATCCACTTTTAGTGAGATAAAAGGGAAAAGGTAGAAACAGAAAAAAAATAAGGCAGGCAGGATATTTTTTTCAAAATGAAACAAGCAAAATCAATTCTTTAGGCCTAGTTTATTTATCTTTCTCCACAAGGTTGTTCTTGGAAGGCCAAGAATTTTGGCCGCTATTTTTTTGTTGTACCCGGTGAACTCTAACACTCTTTGAATGTGATTTTTTTCTACTTCTTCTAAAGACAGCAAAACTTGACTATCTACTTTATCTAGATCCACCATACTTATATCTCCTGGCAAATGTTCTACGTCTATAACATCACCTTCGGACAACGCAATAGCTCGTTGTATAATATTTTCTAGCTCTCTAACATTTCCTGGAAAATCGTATTTTAACAACAAAGAAAATGCTTTATCTGAAATATTTTTTATGTTTTTGCCAAATTTTGTATTGTATTTTGAAATAAAATATAAAATTAAAGGTTTTAAATCTTCTTTTCTTTCACAAAGTCTAGGAAGAGTTAGCTTTACTACATTTAAACGAAAAAATAAATCTTCTCTAAATTTTTTCAAATCTACTAATTTTTTCAGATCTTTATTACTTGCAGCGATAATGCGAATATCCAATTTTATAGGCTTAGTGGACCCAAGTCGATAGACTTTTTTTTCTTCTATAACTTTTAAAAGTTTTACCTGCAAACTTAAAGGCATATCACCTATCTCATCCAAAAACACTGTTCCTTGATTGGCTGCTTCTAATAGGCCTTTTTTACTAGATACTGCCCCTGTAAAAGCTTCTTTATTATGTCCAAAAAGCTCATTAGCAATCAATTCTTCTGTAAAAACAGCACAATTAACAGAAACAAAAGGATATTTTCTTCTTTGACTTAATTGGTGCAACATCCTAGCAATCATTTCTTTACCCGTGCCCGTTTCACCTTGAATAAGCACGTTACAATTAAGAGGGGCAATTTTTTTGACCATATCTAAAATTTCTAACATAGCAGGACAAACTGCAATAAAATTATCCTGCTTTTGTTTAGAAATAATATCCTTTAGATAAGCATTTTCTTGTTTTAATTTTATTTTTTCTAACAAACTATTAACAGTTAGTTCTATCCTATTTTTAGGTACCGGCTTTACTAAATAATCTGTAGCTCCTTGTTTAATTGCCAAAACTGCATCTTCTATATTTAAATTCCCTGTTACTATAACAATCTCTACTTCTTTTTTTACTCTTTTTACATATTCTAAAATTTTAAATCCACATATATCAGGTAAACCAAGATCTAAAAAAAGCAATTTATAATCTATTTTCTCCAAAGACGCTAGAAAATCTGTTCCCTGTTGAAAACTATGCACCTCTAAAAAAAATTTCTTTTGTAAAATAGAGGACAATCTTTTACAAAAAATTTTATCATCGTCTAAAATAGCGACTTGGAATGTATTATTTTTCATACAAACCTCAATTACGAACAATTGGAAAATAAACAAAAAATATAGTTCCCTGCCCTTTTTCCGTCTTTACCTTAATTTTCCCTCCATGTTTTTTAACAATTCCATAGACGATGGACAACCCCAAACCTGTACCTTGACCTACGGGTTTGGTAGAAAAAAAAGGGTCAAAAATTCTATCAAGCACATCAGAAGACATACCAATACCACTATCTTCTACAGCAACTTCTATCCAATCTTTGTTTTCTAAAGTAACATTCTTGGTCACAATTTTCAAATATCCACCATCAGGCATAGCTTGGATAGCATTTAAAAACAAATTAATAAAGACTTGTTTTAAATTGTCGTAATTTCCTTTAATTTTAGGCAAATTGTCTTGTAAATTGGTGATAAGCTGCACATTGGATATCATAAGTTGATTTTTGACCAATTTTATAGAAGACAAAATTACATCATTTATGTCCAATTTAGTATCAGCATCTTTTAGCTTACTACGAGAAAAATCCAACAAATTCTTTACAACTCCACTGGCTCGCTTTGTTTCTTCTATAATATCAGAAAGCATTTCCTTTATTTCCTCTTGCTCCAAATCATTCCACTCATCTTGCAACATTTCAGCAGTTAAAGAAATATTATTTAAAGGATTATTCAATTCGTGAGCTACTCCAGAAACTAAGGTACCCACTGCTGCTAATTTTTTAGATCTTAGTAGATCTTGTTCTCTTGTTTCTAACTCTTTGATCATCAAATTAAAAGCTTTAATAATAGGAGAAAAAGAAGAAGCTCTATGCTCCATCTCAGGAATATGACTAAAATCACCCTGGGCTATTCTATTAGTAGTTATCTGAATAAATTCAATCTGTTTCAACAAGGTATAGGCTATAAAAATCAAAAAAACTATTAATAATATACCAAATAAAAACATCAAAACAGAAGGTAAAATCAACAATCTTTGTAAAGATTGTTGCACGTATTTTTTATGCACAACAAGAATATTTTTGGCAATAGTTAAAATTTCATGACCATTTTTGCGAATAAGATCAAAATTAGGTTTTTCTCCTCTTTGAATTTTCGTTATAATTGTTCTATATTCTAAAAGTTTTTTATGTAACTTTTGCACATGATTTTCATAATCAGGTATATTTTGTTTAGAATTAATAGTTTTTACATCTCGTTCAATCTTTTTTATGTACAATAAAATTTCCTGTAATTCATTATGATTAAAACCAAGCGCAAAATTCTTTTCATACCTCCTAAGCTCTAATACATCTTCCATAAAATCATGAGCTCGTTCAAGAGATGCTAACTCTTGTTTAAAAATATCAATATTGTAAAAATATATTATTAAATACATTATAAAAAATAAAATTGCACTAGAGGTAATTATAACTATTCTTAACTTTAAGTCTTTCACCTACATTCCTCGATTTACATTTAGTGAAATAAAAAAATATAATCAAAAATAAACATTTTTATCAAAAACCATATGAACCATATGCTTGCATTTGTTTATTATAAAAATATTTTTATTGTTAAAATAAACAAACTCTGGTGTCAATCAAATCCTCACAAAATTTTCATAAAAAAATTTGAAAATAGCTTAAAAGATGTCACCGCAAAAGCCCAAAAATCAAATTTTTTAAGATGTAATTGCAAAATTCTAGAATAGGGACAATTCATAAATTGCCCCTAAGGGATTTCTTTTTCACCCTCAATTCACCGATCATAAATTTCAGAAAGAGTGTGTCCTGTATTTGCTCTAATGTACGAGTTTATTGTTGGCTTTGCCTTATTTTTCAAAACATATTTTGCAACTGAATCTTTTAATTAAATTGCCAAATTGTAACTAGTACAAATTATTGAAAAAATTTCCTCGTTGAGCATAATGTAATTGTTTAAAATAGTTTTTGTAGTTGGATTTGTTAGATAAAAACAAAAAGACTAAATGTAAACGACAAAATACCAATTGACGTAAAAAAAGAACTAAAGTAACGGATAAAACTAAGAAAAAGGGGCCATACTCCCCCCTTAGGGACTGAACAGGCAACGTTAAACATTGATCGTTTTTGTAATTTGTAATTGGTAATTGGTGGTTGGGATAAAGGCTATAGGACATGGGTGAATGGGTGAACAGTGAGCTGTGAACTGTAATCTGTGAACAGTGATTTGTGAACGGAATGTTTGTAGGGCAGACCTTGCCCGTTATGTTTTTGTAATTTGTAATTAGAATTGGTAATTGGTGGTTAGGCTAAAGGCGATGGGCGATGGGTGAAATGAAATATTATTATCCTATGAATCTTGATATTAGCAAATTTAATTGTTTGATAGTTGGTTTGGGGAAGGTAGGGCAGAGAAAATTAGCCACCCTAATCCAGTTTCATCCTAAAACAATAACCATTCTTGATCCCATAGCTAGTTTGCCGGATAAGTTTAAAACCTATTCATTTATTAATTTTCAACAAAAACACTTTGAGCCAGAAGATCTTCAAGACAAAGAACTAATTTTCGCCTGTACCTCAAATCCCAAACTAAATTCCTTTATTGCCCATCTAGCCTTAAAACACAAATTGTTAGTGAACAACATCACCGAACCTAAAGAAGGCAATTTTATTTTGCCTGCTGTGTTAAAAAAACAAGATATTCAAATAAGCATATCTTCTTCTGGTTTAAGTCCTGCTTTAGTGAAGTATTTAAAAAAAGAAATAAATGAGCTTATTGGACCTGAATATGAAGTCTGCACAAAAATTCTGGGTACAATAAGACCCCTTTTATTAAACCTAAAATTACCAGTTGAAAAACGTTCGGAAATGTTTAATAATCTCGTTTCCAGTCTAATCCCCCTATTGCGCAAAAAAGACGTTGGGGCTATAAAAACTTTGTTGACCAGGGCACTGCCCAAAGAATTAAGCCCTTACATTGGAGAAATCTTAAATGAATGTCTATTTTGAATTGCTTATCCTAACCTCTTATTTACTAGCGTGCTTAGAAATATTTACAGGATACCTAAAGAAAAACCCTAAACTGTTAAAAATAGGCAATATAACACTTTTTTTAGGATTTTTTCTTCATACTCTAAATTTGCTTAATTACGTTTATTTTTCTACTTTGTATCACAGTTACATTCCAAATTCTATTTATTTCAATTTCCTTGGCTGGATTATACTCTTAATTTTACTTATTTTATGGTTAAAATTAAAATTAAATTTTTTATTTTTACTAGGAGCACCTCTTACTCTATTATTTTATTCATCAAGTCTTATTATCCGTTTAAAACTAAAAAAAATGCTTACTGTCCAAACCCTTAATTTTTGGTTTGGGCTACACTTATTTACCCTATTTAGCAGTTTGGCCCTTCTTGCCCTAGCTTTTGGCAGTGGCCTTATTTACCTCTATTTAGAAAATAAAATAAAGACCAAGTCCAAACTCCCAAAATTCTCCAATGACTTTCCTTCTCTAAATTTTTTTGATCACTTAAATCACATAGCCATAATTTACGGTTTTCCCTTATTTAGTCTTGGAGTATTTACAGGCTTTATCTGGGCAACTTTAAGTTGGAAAAAAGTATTTATCTGGAACCTAAAAGAAATCTTTGCTCTAATCATCTGGATATTTTTTGCCTATCTCTTTCATCAGCGTGTAGCCCTAGGATGGAAAGGAAAAAGTATGGCCCAATTAACTATTTGGCTCTTTATTATATTCGTCATATCATTTGTAGGCATAAGTCTATTTGCCCAAATAAAGCAATAGTCATACCAAAAATTTAAAGTAAAGTGACTTGATAAAAAAATTTTTAAGATTATAATCCCTTTATTTTTTATAATATGTCAGCCTCTTTTGAACTAACAAGGAGCATGGGAAAAAATGAATAAAAACATAATCTTGCTCGGTCTTAATCACAAAACAGCACCTGTGGAAATCAGAGAAAAATACGCTCTCTCCTCGTTTGACCCTAAAAATCAACAGTTAACTCTATCCAACTCTACTTTAAAAGAATATCTGGTATTATCTACCTGTAACCGAGTCGAAATAGTAGGCGTCGGTGGAGCCAAAGAGAAAATGGTTCAAGAAATATTAACTTTTTGGGCAAATTTTTGCTCTGGCTCTGTAAAAGAATTAACCCAATATATTTATATCTATCAGGATCTAGAAGCTATCAAGCATCTTTTTAGCGTAGCCGCCAGCCTAGATTCTATGATGATCGGCGAACCTCAAATTTTAGGACAACTAAAGGATGCCTATCGCAAAGCAGTGGAGGCTGGCACGGCCAAAGTAATCCTCAATAGATTGTTACATAAGTCTTTTTCTGTGGCCAAAAAAGTTAGAACAGAAACCAACATAGCTTCCAGCGCTGTATCCATTAGTTACGCTGCAGTAAAATTGGCCAAAAAAATATTTGGAGAGCTTTCTAACTATACGGCCTTATTAATTGGAGCAGGAGAAATGGCAGAATTAGCAGCCCTCCACCTGGTAAACAACGGAATCCATAAAATCTTTGTCACCAATAGAACTTTTGAAAGAGCCAAAGAATTGGCCAAAACTTTCAACGGCCAAGCCGTACCTTTTAACCATCTTTTAGACATTCTAGTTCAAGTAGATATAGTTATAAGCTCTACAGGAGCTCCAAATACTATTGTGCAGGCCAAGCAGATTAAATCCATCTTAAAAAAGAGAAAATTTAAGCCTATGTTTTTTATTGATATTGCAGTGCCAAGAGATATTGACCCTGACGTAAATCAACTAGAAAATATCTTTTTATACGATATTGACGATCTAAAAGAAGTAGTAGAAGAAAATATTGCCTCTCGCCAGGAAGAGGCTAGAAAAGCAAACCTTATTATCCAGGAAGAAGTAGAAAAATTTCATCTCTGGTTAAAAAACCTGAGCATCACTCCAACTATAAAAGAACTTATGGCTAAAGGAGAAAAAATTGCAGAGCAAGAACTAACAAAAACATTAAAAAAACTACATCTTTCCCCTGAACAAGAAAAACAGGTAAGACTACTCGCCTTTTCTCTGGTGAAAAAACTTTATCTAGACCCTATACTATTTTTAAAAAGACGCCAACAAGAAGAAGAAACTGTTACTAATTATTTGGATATATTAAGAAAAATGTTTCATCTTGACGAAATAGAAACAAAAGATAATATACATACTCACAAAAAATAAATAAAGGAAGTGCCTATGCGTTCTTATTTTATAGACGAATTAAATTCTACAGAAATAGAAAAGATAAAAAACTGGTTGGACCAAAAAAACATAAAATCTGCTCTCTCAGAACTTTACTGGATATTTCTCCCGCCAGAATTATATTCTGTAACCCAACAAAAACACGCCCAAGAATGTGGACCCTACTACTTTGCCCTGGAAGTCAATAAACACTGGATAAAATTTGAGCTACTCATACGAGCAGAAAACAAAATCAGATGTGAATGTATCACTTATGCCACAGAAGAACAAAAAAATTATATTATTCAATTTGCCGAATCTATGTTAAAAGAATTAGATATAACTATATAAATACGTAACTGCAAAAGTTTAAAATTTGCGTTTTTGGTTAAATTGTCAAATTGTAATTAGCTTAAATTATAAAAAAAATTTTCTTATTGAACGTGTATTCAACTGCTTAAAATAATTTTTGCAGTTGGATCATATAAATGTCTAACTGCAAAAAACAAAAGAGTGGAGTTTTGATTAAGTTCTTTAATTGTAATTAATTTAAATAATTATTTTTTTGCGTGTGAAATTTGGCTTAAACTGCCTAAAATAATTTTTACAGTAGAACCACATATAAAGTTAAAATACTCAAAACACAGTTTTTTAACGTTGAAAAATGACATATTTATTTTGTTAAAATACAATATCTTGTTTTAATTAAAATCCAATCTCGGAGTAATCAGTCAAGAACGAAATGGATAACTAGCCTGGAAATGAAAACTTTCTGAACCTAAAAAACTTGGCCTTCCAGACAGTTAGTCAACCTATAATTAACACTTTTAACTTAATCCTCCTAAACGGTTAATAAAAGTTAAGATTTTTTTCTTGACCAAATATTATTTGCAGGATATTTTTTTTATTTATGTTTTTAAGCGCTATTTAAATTTTTTAAGGAGATGAGTTCATGAAAAGAACATATCAACCAAGCAAAATTAGAAGAAAAAGAAGGCATGGATTTTTGGTCCGTATGAGAACAAGACATGGAAGACAGGTAATTAAAAGGCGTAGAGCAAAAGGTAGAAAACGATTAGCGGTTTAAAATTTCCCAAAAAATTTAAACTAACCAAGCGGCCTCAATTTCAGATATGTTATGAACGAGGTCGCCGTTTTTTTACTTCTTTATTTATTATTTTTACCTATTCCAACGATATAGACACCTGGAGAATGGGTGTTACTGTGAGTAAAAAAATAGGCAAAGCTGTGTTAAGAAACAGGATTAAACGTTTAGTTAGAGAATATTTTCGTCTTTATCAACAAAAAATTCCTAAAGGTTATGATTGGATAGTAATACCTAAAAAACACATAGAATGGAAAAATATAAAATTTCAAGACGTGGAAAAAGATCTAAATAACTTCTTTTCAAGGAGTTATCTTTGCTAAAAAAAATAATTTTATTTATAATAAAAATTTATCAATACAGCATATCTCCATTATTTCCAGGAAGTTGCAGATACGTTCCTACCTGTTCCTCTTATGCCTATGAAGCAATTGAAAAATTTGGGTTAATCAAAGGAATATGGTTAGCTGGCAAGCGTTTATTACGCTGTAATCCCTTATTTCAAGGCGGAATTGATCCTGTACCTGAAAAATTTATGTTTTAAGGAGTAAACATCTAATGGATAACATGGATAGTAATACACGAGTTATACTGGCAGTTGGCTTGTCCCTTTTGGTTTTATTAATTTGGAACTTTCTTTTTCCACCTCCTAAACCCCAACCAGCCTCCACCAACAACACAAAACACAAAACTATAGTCAGCCCAAAACAATTTCTTCCTGATCAAAACATTCCTCCATTAACTACCTTTAATCTCCAAAAAGGGGCTAAAATTACAGTTAATACTCCTCTTTATAAAGCTGTAATAAATTCTCAAGGAGGCATTTTAGAGCATTTTGTGCTAAAAAAATATAAAGTTAGTGTAAGGCCAAACTCTCCAAACATCGATTTAATCACTCCAGAAGCTCTTACCAAAGGACCTCTTGGCATAATTTGGAATAAAATACCAACCTGGCTAAAGTTCAAATGGTCTTATCAGGGACAAAATATTTATTTAACTAAAAACGATACTTCAAAAGCCCTTATATTCAAAGGAGAATACCAGGGACTAACTATTTTGCGAGAGTTACACTTTTATTCAAACACCTATCAAATCAAAGAACAGGTAAAAATTATTTCTAACAAACCAGAAATCTCTGAACTAGCCTTTGTCTTATCTACCCTTCCTTTAGAAAAAGCTGAAAACAGGTATAACCGTACCAGAATAGTTTATCTGTCCAAAGATGGATTAACTGAAGAAAAAGATAAGGACAAATTAAAAACAGGGATACTTATTTCTAACGAGGTAAAATGGGGAGCTATTGCCAATAATTACTTTTTATTAGGACTCATTCCCACTACTAACAATTTTGTCTTTAAAGCCAAATTAGAAAAAAATATCTATAGATTAGCTCTTGCTCAAAATTTACATTTATCTCCGTCTAAACCAACAGTGGTCAATTGCATTTATTATCTAGGACCAAAAGAAGAAAAACAATTGGCTATGGTCCCCAATGATCTGGAAGCAGCTATTCACTATGGTTGGTTTGATTTTATTTCCAAACCATTGATAAAACTATTAAATTTCTTTTATCAATTTACTCATAATTATGGAGTAGCGATTATTTTATTGACTATACTTATAAAGTTACTATTTTGGCCTCTGGCCAACAAAAGCTATAAATCAATGAACCAAATGAAAAAATTACAACCACTTATGGCCGAAATAAGAGAAAAATACAAAGATGATAAACAAAAAATGCAAGAAGAAATGATGCGCTTGTATAAAACCTATAAAGTCAATCCGGCTGGTGGATGTATGCCTATGCTCATCCAAATCCCTGTATTTTTTGGCCTATACCAGGGACTTTTGGGAGCCATTGAATTAAGACACGCTCCATTTATTTATCATCTGCCTTTTACGCACATAATCTGGTTAGCTGATTTATCAGCCAAAGATCCTCTATACATTACCCCCTTGATTATGGGGGCAACAATGTTTATACAACAAAAAATGACTCCAGCGCCAGGAGATCCAACTCAGGCCAAAATAATGCTCTTTATGCCTATAATTTTTACGTTTTTATTTTTAAACTTTCCATCTGGGTTGGTAATCTACTGGCTGGTCAATAATATACTATCCATTGCCCAACAGTGGTTAATAATGAAAAAAGAAGATTAGAAAACATTTCCCGGTAAAATTTAAACAAATAAAATAGGGCAATGGTTGTGGTTAAGGTTGAGTTTATTTTGCTCTTTGAAAATTAAAAACCGGGAAAACGAGGCAAGGAGTGAGCATGGAGGAATTTGTAGAATTCACAGGACGGGATGTGGACGAGGCTATCTCCAAGGCGTGTGATTATTTTCAAACTGCAAGAGAAAATCTAGAAATTGAAATTATCAGTGGTGGCTCTTCTGGCATATTTGGCTTAGTAGGATTAAAAAAAGCCAAAATAAAAGCCAAAAAAAGAACAAATCCCATAGAGCTAAGTAGTAAAATTAAAGAAGTGGTTTTCAACTTAATAAAACCTATCGCTCCATTAGCAGAAATTGAAGTGGATGTTGAGGCGGATCCTATCTATGTCAATATTGAAGAAGAAAAAAATATAGGAATCCTCATAGGGAAAGAAGGACAAACCATAGCCGCGATTCAGTACCTGGCTAACCGGATTATTGCCAAACAATACCCTGACATTTCTAGAGTTCAGCTAGATGCAGCTAATTACAAACAAAAACAAAATGAAAAAATTAAAAAAACAGCCTTATACTTAGCTCAAAAAGCCAAACAAATGGGAAAAGCAATGAAAACCCAACCATTAACTTCTTATCACAGAAGATTAATCCACCTGGCTTTACAAAAAGATAGAGCCATCCAAACCAAAAGCCTTGGAGAAGGTCCTCTAAAACGTGTTTTGATCGTACCCAAAAAATTGTCTAACAAAAACAACAATCTAAGCCAAACAAACTGAGCAGACAAAAAAAGGCGAAGAACATTCTTCGCCTTTTTTTTTTGGCAATAAAATCCAACTGCAAAAACTACTCTTCACATTCTAAACATAACAACAAAGTACAAATACAAAAATTTTAACTCCCTGTCTAAAGAAATCAAACATGCAAAACCATCACGATTAGGAAAAATATTAAAGATATTATTAATCTGGTGCTTGAAGTTGCATATCCCAACTTGAGGAAAGCAATTAAAATAAATTTTGCATAAATATTGCCCACCAAAGTCGGCAAGTGATCTTGAACATCAAGAAGATAAGAGGAGGAAAGAAGAAAATCAAAGCATAGAGCCAGCGAAGAACGAGGTTGCTCTAGTGGCTTCCCTACCTGGATACATTCTTGTAGTGTGCATTTTTATAACCAAAAAGACTAAGTTTTGTTGTTAATTTCGTGAAGAGTTTTCCAAAATTCAGGTATTTCTGGACGCAAAGATACACTATGTCTAGCCAATACTTCGGCCAATTCTGGATCTTGATCTTGTTTTAAATACAACCTTGCCAACAAATTTAGAGCCCAGGCATCATTGGGATTTTTGGTTAAAGCCATATGTAAATGTTTGTTGGCCTGCTCCAATTCGTTTTGTTTTAAATATAAATTAGCTAAAAAAGTATCTGGTTGAGATTCATTTAAAAGTATCTCTTTGGCCTTAAGATAATACTGCTCTGCCTGCTTGTATTTTCGTTGTTTTTCCCAATAATAACCAATCCAAAGCAAACCATAGCCTCTGTAACGGGGAGTTTTGCACTGTAAATAATATTTTTTAGCCAGCTGAAAATCACCTTCTTTATCTAAAGTTCTGGCCAAGTTATACAAAGCGAAATCATTCTCAGCATCAATCTCTAGAGTTTGACTAAACATTTTTTTAGCCTTTGTAAATTCTCCTAATCTAGCATAAATTATACCAAGAGAATTTAAAGCAAAAATATTATTGGGATCCAGAGCCAAAGCACTTTGATATTCCTTAACAGCTTCGTAATAATTATCTTCATTAAACAACCTATCCCCATTAATAGTTAAAGATATACTATCAAATACAGCCACAAAAGGTCTTTTTCTAAAGTAATGAGCATGTAACAAAGCCTTTTGAGCATTTTCATATAAATCTTGCGTTTTAAAACTATAAAAAGGCAAATATGCTAGACCAAGATAAAAATAATTCTTATAATTTTCCCAGATAATTCTTTCAATACTTAAAAATTCGTCTTTCACTCTTAAACTTGTTTCGGGAAAAATAAATCCCAATATATTCTGAGAAAGAAGTTTTACATAAAAAGACATAAATTTTTGCTTTACAAATTGGATTATATCTTTACAAACTGTTTTAAAAAGTTCATCGTTTTTTTGTAGTTGAACTAAAGCTAAAACGACCTTTCCTTTTTCTTGATATACTTTTTTGGCTTTTTGTAACAATTTAGACTCAGGCCAATATTTAATATCTAAGCCTTTAGTTTGATATTTACTATTTAACTTTAAACGATCTCCTTTTGTAGGGGCAACGTATGGAGACTGAGAAAACAAAATCTTGCCCTCGCTCCAACAATGGGCAACTTTATCTACGACCACTTCTCCTTTTAATTTTGAATTCAAAGACAAACCTTCTAAAATAAAAAAACGATAGCCTTTATCTACCCCACTATTTCTGCCAATATCTATCCTAACCCTATTAAGAGGCAAAAGTTCTGTAATCCTTGCTCCACTAAGATATATTTTAGTAAAATAAAAAGGTTCTCTAAAAATACTGCTTTTTTCCAGAGCTAAAAGAGCCCTCTCTTGTAAACCAAAAGATAAAAATTCTGGACTTTCTTTTAATTCTAACACGTTAAAATCCCTTGGAAAACAAGACATCCCTATAGAAAATTCACATTTCAATTCACTCTTAGATAAAGGATGGATAAATTTTTTATTATTTAAAGTTTGCCATACATCTTCTAAAACCTGTCTGGCTTTTTTAATAGTAACATTATGTAAAACAATTGCTACAATTCGATGAGAATAAGAAAAAATAGGCCATGGAGAATATTTTGTAGTCAAACGAGAAATGATATCAGTAAATAATACCTTGTATAAATGAGCAGATATATTTTCTGGTCTATCCAAACGAATTAACAAAAGATAAATGGAAGTATAAAAAGAAGAAGTATTATTTTCAATATCTTTTACTCCATCTAAAATATGACTTATTATATTTTGCATAAACAATTTTAAGTAATGCGAGTTATAGATATCTAATTCCTTATCGTATATAGAAATTTTATACAAAGAAATATTTTCTAAAATAAATTGAATAAGACATGGTATGGCTGTTTTTATTCCTTTAATAGAAGTTTTTTTGTAATCTTTTAACACTATCATGCCTAAAAAGTTATTTTTATAATTTAAAGCAATACTGATCCTATCTTGCTCCACAAAAACATCTTGTTTTTTAAAAAAATCTGGTTTTGTTAAAGGGAAAAATAGTAAAAATTCTGAAAACTTTATAACCTTAGATAAATGTCCTTTTAATATACTTTGAAAAATCAACACGTCTTCTTTAGTAAGAGGACAAGGTTCGGGGAATATAGACATATTTTAATTTTACTCCTTTAAAAAATTCAAAATATGCTGACCAACAGTTGGAGTAGCTCTCTCCTGTCCTAAAATTTCCCTAATTATTTTTAATTTTTGGATAATTTTTTGGTAATTATCTGGGTTTAGCATATCTAGAATGGCTTTTGTAAGATTTTCTGGATAAACCTCATCCTGGATAAATTCCGGAAGAATTTTCTCTCTGGCAATTAAATTAGGCATACCTATAGCCGAAACATTCACTAAATGTTTACCAATAAAAAAACTAATAGGGTTTAGTTTATAAGTAATAATAGTAGGCAAAGATAAAAGAGCACATTCCAGAGTTACTGTGCCAGATGCTGCCAAAGCAAGTTTAGCTGAAGCCATTTGTTCGTATCTTTTCTCAGTATCAACGATCTCATAATCATGTTTTAAGGGCAAAAAAGACTTAATAAAATTTAGTTCTAGATTATGGGATTTAATCAAAGTTACCTGTAAGTTGGGATTGTTTTTTTGCAGTAAAGAAACTGTTTGTCCAAATACAGGTAACAATTTACTGACTTCTTTTTTTCTACTCCCTGGCAATAAAAGCAATTTGTTAGGTTTTCTGGGAATAGAAGAATAAACAGAAAAATCTATTAATTCTAAAAGAGGATGTCCCACATACAAAGTATTAACGCCTTGTTTTTGAAAAAATTCCTTTTCAAAAGGAAAAATAGCAAATACTTTGCGTACGTATTTTTTTAAAAACTTTACTCTACTAGGACGCCATGCCCATAACTGAGGTGCAATGTAGTAAAATACGGGGATATTTAAACCAGCAGCATATTTTGCCAGGCGAAAGTTAAAATCAGGGGCATCAAACAAAATAATTGCATCTGGTTTGTACTTAGCTAAACTAAGCTTTATATTTTTTAATAATTTTAAAATACGAGGCAAACTGGAAAATACTTCTACCAAACCCATTACAGATAGATCTTCTGCTCTATAAAGAGCCTCTAAACCTGCCTTGCGACTATGTAGCCCACCCATACCTATAATTTTTAGACAAGGACAATGCTTTTTTAACCAAGAAATTAAAAGTCCTGCATAAATATCTGCAGAAGGTTCGCAAACGTTTATCCACAGTGTGGGCATATATTTTTCCCAAAAAATTATTTTATTTTCCAATACAAAAATTTTGAAATATATTATTTAAAACTTCATCAGTGGTAATTTCCCCTGTAATTTCCTGTAAATAACGACAGGCTAAATCCAAGTGCACGGCTAACAGATCATAGGGTAAATCCCCTAAATGGGTCAATAAATTTTCCAATTCTTGGTATGCCTTTTGAAGACAATTTTTTTGTCTTAAATTAGGTACTAAATCAGAAGTAGCTTCCAAACTATCACCGCTTAAGTGTCCCACAATAGCATCTATTACATCAGAAATACCTTCTCCTGTTGCAGAAGATATTTTAAAAACAGGTAAGTTTAATGTTTTTACCCAGGAAGGCTCTTTTGAGCTCAAATCAACTTTAGTTAAAAGCAAAAAAACATCTCTGAAGGATTTTAATTCTAAAATTTTTTGTTCGTAAGAGGTAAATTTTTCTCTTATATCGACTAACAACAAACAAAGATCAGATTTTTGAATAAGCTCCAATCCCCTTTGAAGGCCTATTTGCTCTATTTCATCCTGAGTTTCTCTAAGACCTGCTGTATCTATCAATTTTATTGGAAGACCTTTAAAATTTACGTATTCTTCCAGATAATCTCTGGTAGTACCTGGAATAGACGTAACAATCGCCCTTTCCCTACCCAATAAAGCATTGAGTAAACTTGACTTGCCAGCATTGACTCTGCCTGTTAGAACCACAAGGGCCCCATCCTGATATAAGTGTTTTTGTCTGTAACTTTCAATAAGGCTGTTAATTTCCTGCAAAACCTTTTGGACTTTTTCCTGGACCAGATGAGGCGGGGCACATTCCAAATCTTCTTCTGGAAAGTCAACAGCTACACAAAAATCCTGTTTTAATTCTTCTAAAATTGTTCTAAGGGAAGCAATTTTTTGTTGTAAAAGACCTTGTAATTTTTTCTGGGCCAGAGGAATAGCTGCTTGAGTAGGAGCATTAATGAGTTCCATTACTGCTTCGGCTTGGGTTAAATCTATCTTGTGGTTTAAAAAAGCCCTATAGGTAAACTCTCCAGGATTAGCCAGCCGTGCTCCAGCTTTTAAAACCTCTTCTAAAACACTCTGCAATACAGCAGGCCCTCCATGGCAATTAATCTCTACCACGTCTTCACCAGTATAAGAACCTGGGGCAGGCATGTAGGCCAACAAAATTTCGTCTAACACCTCACCTTTAAGGCTAACAAAATATCCGTGATGCAGCCTATAAGGTTTGATACAGGTGAAATCTTTTTTCGCTGAAGAAAAAAACTTTTGGCCTATAACTAAACTTTTGGCCCCACTTAAACGAATAATACCCACCCCTCCCTTTCCAAGCGGGGTAACTATAGCTGCAATAGTATCTGTTGATTGCTGCATTCTAATTGAGTCTATCTATGCACCTTTTTTATCTTCTAATCAAAGCAAACCAAAACTTTTTAACACATTGGCCACCTGACGATCGCTTTTAGCCAACTCCCTTAAAGCCAGAATTAAGTTTCTTAACTTCCCTTCTCTTTCTATTTCTCTTATGGCTTCTTCTTTGGCCTTAGATATAATAGTCCTTCTGTCCCAATAGGCAAAACCTATAACTCCCAAAGTCAAAGTGGTAAATATAGTCGTTAGAATCCATAAGAAATTCATCATTTGCTCAAAACGCTTATCCACCTGCTCAAAACGCTTATCCACCTGCTCAAAACGACTATTCATATCTTTTCTTAAATCTTCTAATCGCTTATCGGTCTGCTCCATAAATACCTGCAGAGTGGTTTCTAGTTTGATCAAACGCTCTCTATCTGCCTGAGTAAAACCTGTGGGAGCAGCCCTGACCTGAAAGGCAAACAGCAAATACGCAAGCAGAATAAATAAAATCTTTTTTTTCATAATTTTCTCCTGCCCCTTATTTTACCTTACCTTACTGCCCTCACACTTGCATGGCAATAAAATCTCCCATCTGAGAACAGGTCAATTTTTTTTGCCCCTGGGTAAAAATGTCTGCTGTTCTATAGCCTGCATCTAAAGTCTTTTGGACTGCTGTTTCAATAGCTTTAGCTTCTTCCTGGAGATGAAAAGAATGTTCCAACATCATGGCTACAGACAAAATAGTAGCTATAGGATTAGCTATGTCCTGTCCTGCAATGTCTGGAGCAGAGCCGTGAATTGGTTCGTAGAGTCCAAGATCCCCTTGCCCCATAGAAGCAGAAGGTAAGGTGCCAAGAGTTCCACTTATTACCCCTGCTTCGTCAGACAAAATATCTCCAAATAAATTACCCGTAACAATAACGTCAAATGTATAAGGTCGAGCCACGAGCTGCATGGCTGCATTATCTACGTATAAGTGCTCTAGCTCAACTTCTGGATAGTCTCTAGCCACTTCTTGCACCACTTCATTCCACAGTTGCGAGACTTCCAAAACATTGGACTTATCCACTGAAGTGACTTTTTTTCTCCTGGTTAAAGCAATTTTAAAAGCCAAATGGGCTATACGTCTAACTTCTGACTCAGTGTAACGCATGGTATTAAAGCCCACCTTTTCCCCATTTTCTTCTTTGATGCCTTTGGGCTCACCAAAATAAATACCACTGGTCAGTTCTCTGACCACGATAAGGTCAATACCCCTGGCAACAATATCTTCTCTAAGTACGCTGGCCTTCTGCAAAGCAGGGAATAATTTCACCGGACGCAAATTAGCAAACAAATCCAACGACTTTCTAATACCTAACAAACCACTTTCTGGCCGCAAGTGACGGGGCAAATTATCCCACTTAGGGCCACCTACTGCTCCCAACAATACGGCTTGACTATCTTTACACTTTAATATGGTCTCCTCTGGCAGTGGCTCTCCTGCTTTATCAATAGCCTCCCCGCCAATCAATGCAGTTTCTAAGACAAGAGAATGGCCATATTTCTGAGCCACGGCCTTTAAAACCTTTACTCCTTCTCGTACCACTTCTGGGCCTATACCATCTCCAGGCAACAAACATATTTTTAATTGCATTTTAAGCCCCCTGTAATCTTTGTTTGGCAAAAGGAATAAGTCCTCCTGCTTGCAGTATTTTTTGGATAAATTCAGAAATAGGATTTAATTCAAACTCCACGTTTTGAGTAACATTTTTTAACATATTCTGGGTAGTATCAATTTCCAATAAATCACCTTCTGCAATCTCCCCTACCCGATCCCCTAACTCTAGCAACAACAGGCCCATATTAAAACCATTTCTATAAAAAATTCTGGCAAAACTATGGGCCACAACGACTTTAATACCTGCCCCTAAAATAGCTAATGGAGCATGCTCCCTGGAAGATCCGCAACCAAAATTTTTACCAGCCACTAAAATAGTATCAGGCTGAATCTTTTGCCTAAAATTTTCTTCCAAACCAGACAGACAATGTTTACCCAACTCTTCCATATCTGTGGTTACTAAAAACCTTGCTGGAATAATTGCATCTGTATCTATATGATCCCCAACTTTTAATGCCTTTCCTTTGTAAAACATAGAACCTTCTCCTAATTATTGTTTAATTCTTAACAAATAAACAATTAAACGTAACTTTACCCCTTTCTTACACATCTTTAGGATTGGTGATATAACCTGTAAGGGCTGAAGCAGCAGCTACATATGCACTGCTCAAATAAACTTCACTGTCCAGACTTCCCATTCTGCCCTTAAAATTACGATTGGTAGTAGCCACGCACTTTTCGCCAGCAGCCAAAATCCCCATATGTCCTCCCAAACAAGGACCACAAGTAGGCGGGCCTATTACTGCTCCAGCTTCCATAAAAATCTCTAACAATCCTTCTTTAAGAGCCTGTTTATAAATATTGGGCGTGGCTGGCAAAATAATCAAACGCACTCCCTTAGCCACTTTATTACCTTTGAGCAATTCTGCGGCCTGTCTCAAATCAGAAATTCGACCATTGGTACAAGAACCTATGACCACTTGATCTATTTTTATGCCTTTAACTTCATCTACAGGACAAACGTTTTCAGGCAAGTGAGGACAACTCACCACAGGCTCTAATTTGGTGGCATCAAAAGTAATTTCACGCTCATAGTTAGCATCTTTTTCTAAAACCAATTCCCTATCTTGCCTGCCACAAGCAGAAGTATAAGCCAACGTCTTAGCATCTGCAGGGAACAACCCTGCTTTGGCTCCTGCTTCTATAGCCATGTTGGCAATGGTCATTCTGCCTTCCACATCTAAGTCAGAGATAACCTCTCCTGTAAATTCTAAAGCTTTATACAGGGCTCCATCCACTCCAATATGACCAATGACTGTCAAAATAATGTCCTTGGCAGTGACAAATTTATTTAATCTGCCTTTAATCTCTACTAAAATGCTGCCAGGCACTTTAAACCAGGTTTCTCCAAAGGCCATAGCATAAGCAATGTCAGTGGACCCAAGACCTGTGGCAAAAGCTCCTAACCCACCATAAGTGCAGGTATGACTATCTGCACCTATCACCACGTCCCAGGGTCCAACCAGTCCTAACTCTGGCAAAAGGGCATGTTCTACTCCCACGTCTCCACCTTCGTAATAATGCACAATACCTTGCTCCTGAGCAAATTCCCTGACTTTTTTTACCTGCTCAGCAGATTTAATGTCCTTATTTGGGGTAAAGTGATCACAAACCAAGATCACCTTTTCCACATCAAACACTCGTTTTGCTCCCATTTTAAAAAAAGATTCTATAGACAAAGGAGCAGTAATGTCATTGGCTAAGACTTTATCCACTTTTACCTGCACGATTTGACCAGGCCCTGTGATTTCCTCACTAGTATGGATTTGTAAAATTTTTTCACTAAGAGTTTTGGCCATTAGTTTGTTCCTCCTCTTTTTTTACCAACCTATTTAAAGCATTTATATAAGCTTTGGCACTGGCTACGATAATGTCTGGATCAGAAGCTCTGCCCACGGCTGTAAGGTTATTTTCCTCCACACGCACAGTTACCTCTCCTTGGGCATCAGTGCCTCCTGTAATAGCGTTTACAGAATAACGCAAAAGCTTTGGTTTTCTATCCACTATTCGGCTAATGGTATTAAATATTGCATCAATGGGACCAACTCCAAAGTCAGCTAATTTTTTCTCCTCCCCATTGACTTGCATTTTTAAAACAGCCGTAGGGATGGCCATGTTTCCAGAAATAGCACTCAAATACTTTAATTCAAATTTATCTGGCAAACGATAAACCTCTTCCAGAACAATGGCCTCCACATCTTCATCGTAAATCTTTTTCTTTTTATCTGCCAAATTTTTAACTGCTAAAAAAACTTTATTTAATTCTTCTTCTCCCAAATTATAGCCCAATTCCTGCAATTTCTGTTTTA
Organism: Desulfonauticus sp.; assembly: GCA_030950395.1. Lineage (GTDB taxonomy): Bacteria > Desulfobacterota > Desulfovibrionia > Desulfovibrionales > Desulfonatronovibrionaceae > Desulfonauticus. Next base: position 60,248 of record JAUZRP010000011.1, read on the forward strand.
TAGCGTGCCTGCCGGAATGTTTTCCCAAAACAATATCTGAGCTAGTTTTGCCCACACTTTGGGGAGTCATAATTTCGTAGGTCAACCTATTTTTTAACACTCCATCCTGATGGATGCCAGATTCGTGCGCAAAAGCATTGGCCCCTACAATAGCCTTATAAGGAGGTATGGGTTGACCAATAATTAAAGAAAGCAACCTGCAGGTAGGATAGATTTGCTCTGTTTGAACATTGGTAACAAAATTATAATACTCCTTACGCACAGTTAAATTCATAATGACTTCTTCTAAAGCTGCATTTCCAGCCCTTTCTCCAATACCACTCACCGTAACCTCTGCCTGCTTTGCCCCAGCCTTAAGAGCGGCTAAAGTATTGGCCACTGCCAGACCAAGATCATTGTGACAATGCACACTAAAAATAACTTTTTCTGCCCCTCGCACGTGTTTTCGCAAATAAGTAATTAACTCAAAAAACTCACCTGGTTGCGTATAGCCCACCGTATCGGGAACATTTAAAACTTTGGCCCCACTTTCAACAGCTACGCTAAAAACTTCCACTAAATAATCCCAATCAGACCGTGAGGCATCCTCGGCAGAAAATTCTACGTTTGGACACAATTTAGCAGCCAAACGCACGGCTTCTCGGGTAATGTCTAAAACCTCTTGTCTGGATTTTTTTAATTTATATTTTAAATGCACATCCGAGGTAGCAATAAACGTATGAATACGTGGCTCTGGACTATGCTTTACAGCTTCGTAAGCCAAGACAATATCTTTTTCCACTGCCCGACAAAGACCTGCCACCTGAACCTGTTGAACTGATCTGGCAATCTCCTGGACAGCTTTAAAATCACCTTCACTAGCAGCAGGAAAACCAGCTTCTATAATATCCACACCCAATCTTTCCAATTGCCTGGCCATTCTCTTTTTTTCCTGTAAATTCATGGTAGCTCCAGGAGATTGTTCTCCATCTCTTAAGGTAGTATCAAAAATGTATATTCTCTCCATTAGGTATACCTCCTTTTTAAAGGCTTTCGATGTTATTAAATGTTAATTATGAGGGGGGGATGTAATTTTACGAGAGCTCCTTACGGAACTCCCGTAGGTTAGACTTTCTTAGAGGGAGATAAAGAAATGTATAAAAATAACCAGAAAAAAAATAAATAAGAAAAAATATAAAGCCCAAAAATTTGGGTTCTGAGACAAGAAGAGTAAACAAAAAGATAACTACTACAGTGCTAGAAAAAGGATGAACTCTGGCCATTTCTACGTCTTTAAAAGATGCGTACTTTATGCGGCTGACCATAGTAAGAGCTAAAACAAAAGTCAAGATCAAAACAAGTTTTGCAAGCCATACAGAATTTACTATGTGAATATAATTGGCAAACAAAACAAACGTAGCTATGGTGCAGGCTGCTGCAGGTATGGGTAAACCAACAAAAAATTTTTTAGAGCTGGTTTTAGCCTTGACATTAAAACGAGCCAAACGCAACGCCCCACAAGCCAAAAACAAAAAACTGGTCCCAATCCCTATACGGCCAAAACAATGAGTCTGCCATAAATAAACCAAGACAGCAGGCCCCACTCCAAAAGCTATTAAGTCAGCCAAAGAATCGTATTGTACCCCAAATTCTGAACTCGATCTGGTAAGCCTGGCAACCTTTCCATCCATTCCATCAAAAAGACAACTTACTAAAATAGCTAAAGCTGCCTTTTCAAAACTACCTTCTATGGAAAACAATATACCCAAAAAACCAGAAAACAAACTGGCCGTTGTTAATAAGTTGGGCAGGACGTACAAAGATTTATATTTAGGAGTAACCTTATTCATTGGTTCTTTTTTTAGCTAAAATACTTTCCCCGGCTAAAACTTTATCTCCGATATTCACCACTGGTTTATAAGAAGATGGTAAATAAAGGTCAAGTCTTGAGCCAAATTTAATCAAACCAAAACGTTCTCCTCGCTTTAAAAGCTCTCCTATCTCCCAAAAACACACTATCCTTCGAGCTATAAGCCCAGCAATTTGCACCACTGTCCAAAGATTTTTCTCTTCATCTTCAATATGTAAGAGATTTCTTTCATTATCTTTAGAAGCCTTGTCTAAAGAAGCATTAAAAAATTTTCCAGGAATATAGCGAACACTTTTTAACTTGCCAGTAACAGGAGTTCTATTCACATGCACATTAAAAATATTCATAAAGACGGAGATCACTTCTCGTTCTTCTCCAGTAAAAGGGCATATGTCCCTCCAAATTTTAACTACCTTACCGTCTGCAGGAGAAACAGCCACATCTTTTTCCTGAGGAATAACTCTATAAGGATCCCGAAAAAAATTTAAAACCAAAACAAATAAAATAAAAACCAAAAAACTTAACCACTCCCATCCCCAAAGGGCTAAAAGCAAACTAAAAAATCCTAACCCTATCAAGTAAATAGTCCCTTCAGGACATATCCTGATTTTAGGCTTATACATAAATCCTCCTACTAACTGCAACAATTGACTTAACAAAATCAACTCATCAACTTCTTAATCTCCTCAACATCCTTTGCCGCCTTAATGGCTTCACTTATTGCCTCAAGCAAATCTACATCCTTTATCTTTTTTATTTCTGGATAAATTTTTAGCCCCTGAACACCAAACTTTAGCTCTAGCCCAAGCCCTATGGCCTTTAACATCCACATGCCCTGCTGAAGGCCTCTTTCCATTCCTTGCTGGATGCCCTTTTCCAGTCCTTGCTGGATGCCTTCTTTGATGCCCTCTTGTTTTATAATTTCATAAGCCGCGCTCTCTATCATAATGTCTCTCCTCTTATGAATTAATTGCAAGGGAATATCTTCTGATATAAGTCCCCCTTAAAATACCCTAACCTAGCGATGTTGTAAAACCCTTTAATACCATAACCGATATAGTGGTAACTATAAAAAATCACTTTTTTTAAATTTTATTTCCCAGATATTGTTTTTTCCATTCGTCCAAAAACAGCAAGGCAGCCTCCAATTCAGAGAGCTCTCCTTGTTTTTCTTTTATACGCAGGACAATCTCTTCTAATTCACTATTCAAGGTTAAACCTAAATTGGCCAAAAAAAGCTCTAATTCAGATCTAACCTCTTCTGGCAATCCAGAAATTTCTAATTTGTCTTCTCCAACAGAACACAGGTTGATTTTACTGGTAATAAAATCAAGTAAAGTTTCCATCCTGTGAGTGTAAGTATGTTCCGCCAAAACTCTAATGTAAGCGTTGTGAGCAAACTCCTGTCTTTTTTCAGGATGCTTTAAAAAGTAATCTATTTGTTTTTTTAATTCTGTTACTGAAGAAAAAACAACGATCTCTTCGTCAGGTAGAAACAACTCTGAGAGCAAGCTCCTCTCATCCACCAATTGAAAGGCTCTACATCCTGCTATCTCAAAAGTCCTTGGATTGACAAAATCTCCTTTACTTATTTCTATCCAGTCCACACTAGAATGTAAATTAAGATTTATTTTACTGGCGTTAAAAATTTTTACAATTTCTTCAGGAGAAACTCTTCTTCCTCCTTCTTGAACAAAAGGAGTTAAAATAGCATCGCCCTCCCATTCTGTGCCCCAAATTTTAAAATCATAATCCACCAATTCTTTAAATACTTTTCTTCTATTAGGATAGCCAGCTCCCATAAAAGATAAATCACTGCCATAACGTTTTTTATCCACAGGATTAAGAGAAAGAGGTTTATGCACTTCAGGACAACAGGCAAGAGGTAAATAACAAACATTATTTTGACCAATTTTCTTTAAACTAGAAAAAAAAGGCTCTTTTTGAATAACTGCAAAAAAATCATAACAGGGAGCAAAGGCCCTCCAATAAGTAAAGACTTGAAAATCTTCCACAAACCACATAACTGTTGGTATGCCGTTTTGTCTGAACTTAGCCAAAATCTGTCTAGTCAAAGGAGCCTGAGCCAAGGCTAAAACAAATGAAGGAGCAAATTCTTCTACCTTAGCATAAATAGCCTGAGACACCAGATGAAGAAACCCCTGTTCCAACTGCTCCAAATTACTTACACCAATTTTAATCTGCTTTAGAGCCTTAAAAGCAGAATAAAACAAAGGAGAATCAAATACCTCTACTATATGTCCCAATTGTTCAAGCCCTCTGGCCGCAAATCGTCCCACAGGCAGAGAACCACCATAAAATGGCAGTACTACCAATATCTTATATTTTCTCATATCTTCTCACCTAGTTAGGGTTAAACGTTAAGAATTCAAAGTGTGATCTTGATTTTTTATGCTGGTACCAACCCCAAGATTAAATCGTGTTTTTATTTCAAAATACTTGACTCAAGTGATGACTAAGTTCTTCTGTCAAAGTATCCATTTGATAACCGTGGTCATAACCCAACAAATGTAAAACACCGTGCGCTGTCAACCTCCAAAAGTGTTCTTTTCTGTCTTGAACATATAAAAAAGATTCTCTAATAACTGCTGCCACGTTTATGAATAATTCTCCAAGAAACTCCCCATCTCCAGGAAAACTCAAAACATTGGTAGGTCCTAAACAATGTAAATACCTTTGGTTTAATTCAGCACTTAAAACATCATCTACCAAAACTACACTCAAACTTTTATCCAATATATTTAAATATTCCCCTAAATAAAAAAAACCTAATTTCAGCTCAGTTTTACCCAGACCCAAACTAGCCAATACATTGGTTTTAAAATGTAATTGTAAAAAATCTGACGGTATATTGTTTAACCGTGAACGTAAACAACTATTTTTGTATTCTTCAGCCAATTATTCTCTCCATTAGTAAAAAAAAACACATGCCCTTAAATTTTTTAATTATTTTGTTTAGAAAATTTCTCATAAGCCTGCACGATTTGGGCTACTAAATTATGCCTAATCACGTCTTTTTGAGAAAAATAGATAAAACTTACATCTTTAAGATTTGACAAAACCAATTTAGCTTCTACTAGCCCAGACCTCTTCTTTTCTGGCAAGTCAATTTGAGTAATATCTCCTGTTACCACCATTTTGGAATTAAATCCCATTCTGGTCAAAAACATCTTCATTTGTTCAGACGTAGTATTTTGCGCCTCGTCCAAAATAATAAAAGCATCATTTAGAGTTCTACCACGCATAAATGCTAAAGGAGCTACTTCAATCTGTCCACTATCCAACATTTCCTGCACTTTTTTAAAATCCAACATATCGTTTAAAGCATCATAAAGAGGCCTTAAATAAGGATTTACCTTTTCCACCATATCTCCCGGCAAAAAACCTAACTTTTCACCTGCCTCCACCGCAGGCCGAGTCAACAGGATTCGCTTTACTTTATGCTCTAAAAAATAAGAAATAGCCATTGCTACTGCCAGATAAGTCTTGCCCGTACCTGCAGGACCAATGGCAAAGACCAAATCCTTTTGTCTCATCTGGACAAGATATTTTTTCTGAGTAAGGGTACGAGGAGAAATAACCTTTTTACCCGAAACAACCAAAATTTCTTCTTTAAAAAAACGGGTTAAATCTATATTTTTATCTCTAGCGAGTATCTTTAAAGCATCTTCTACGTCTTCTGGATAAATTTTATAACCTTTTTTTAACAATTTATACAGCTCCCGCAAACACTTATCTGCCCACAATAAGTCTTTCTTGCTCTCAGACCGGAGAATTAACACCTCCCCTCTATTTTCAATCTGCACTCCTGTAATTTTATGAATAATATCTAGATGTTTACCCAATGGTCCAAACAAATCCACTAATACTTTACTGTTCTTAAACTCTAAAGTAATTTCTTCCATTATTTTTCTTTCTCACTTTAAATTTTTATCTAATCATCTAAAAAAATCAATTTGTTCCATTAGAGACTTTATAATTTTCTCGTTTGGCCTGTTTTACCACTGTACCAGGTGCTACATCATGGGTAATCCACACATTACCACCAATAATAGATCCCTTTCCTATAGTTACTCTACCCAAAATAGTAGCTCCAGAATAAATAATAACATTATCTTCTACAATAGGATGTCTTGGAAGACCCTTTACCAAAACGTTTTGTTCATCTTTAGGAAAACTCTTAGCTCCAAGAGTTACACCCTGATAAATTCTAACATTATTTCCTATAATACAAGTCTCACCAATTACTGTACCAGTTCCATGGTCTATAAAAAAACTCCTTCCAATCTTTGCGCCAGGATGAATGTCTATACCTGTTTCTGAATGGGCCATTTCTGTAATTATTCTAGGGATTACGTGTACACCAAGCTCCTCTAAAGCATGAGCTAACCGATAGTTCGTCAAAGCCCTGATGGAAGGATAACAAAAAATAGCTTCTCCTGGAGTTTTAGCAGCAGGATCTCCTACATATGCAGCCATCACATCGCTAACCAATAAGTCCCGTATCTGAGGTAAACTCTGCAAAAACTTCTTAGCTACCTGCTCTGCTTTTTTTTCACATTGGGCACAATGCTCTTCTTCTGCTGTACAAACAAAACATTCTCCTCGCAAAACTTGCTCTTTTAAAATTCTATAGACTTTATCCAACTTTGCTCCAAGATAATATTCTTTAACCGTGTCATCTACGTAACAAGGCCCAAAATATCCTGGGAAAATAATCGCTCTTAAATCTTCTATCATTTCTTTTAAAAAAACAGACGATGGAAGGGGGATTTTTTTAGCCAGAGCTATCTTACTTTTAGGAAAATATTCTTTTTCTGCCAAACTCTTTACTATATCTTGAAACAAACTTTTATCCATTTTCTACTCCATCAAAAAGAGATGTACTAAGATATCTTTCTGCTGTATCGCAAGCAGGGAAAACAATCATCTTGCCTGCATTTTCTTTTTTTTTAGCCAGACTTAAAGCAGCCACACAATTGGCCCCAGAGGAAATACCTGCCATAATTCCTTCTTTTCTAATTAATTGGGCAGCCATATCTAAAGCATCTTCATCCTGCACCTTAATAACTCCATCTATTAAGTCTGTATCCAAAATCTCTGGCACAAATCCAGCACCTATACCCTGAATAGCATGCAACCCAGGTTGTCCACCAGATAACACAGGAGAATTAACTGGTTCCACTGCATAAATTGCTATCTCTGGATTATATTCTTTTAACCTCTTTCCCACCCCAGTAATAGTTCCACCAGAGCCAACACCTGCCACAAAAATATCTATTTTACCTTCTGTATCCTGCCAAATCTCTTCTGCCGTATATAAATAATGCGCTTCTACATTATCTAAATTTTCAAATTGAGAAGTCAAAAAAGTATTATTATGTTCTTTTGCTATTTTCAGAGCCTTTTCTACTGCTCCACTCATTCCCTCTTCTGGAGGCGTCAAAACAAGCTCTGCTCCCAAAGCTTTTAGAATTCGCTGTCTCTCCAAACTCATATTAGCAGGCATCACAATCAGTAACTTCAACTTCATAACTGCACAAACCAGCGCAAGACCTATACCAGTATTGCCGCTTGTAGCCTCAATAATAAGGGTAGAATTATTAATCTTGCCTTGCTCTCTGGCTCTCACCAAAATCTGTCTGGCAATCCTATCTTTAATAGACCCCCCAGGATTAAAAAATTCTAGTTTAGCAACCACATTAGCCTTACATTCTCTAGCAATATTGGACAAAGCCACCAGAGGCGTATTACCTATTAACTCTAACACGTTGCTATAGATCACATCCTTACCCCCGTTTTTTATTTCCATCCTTAATCCTCAACAGAGACTTTAAAGCACTCCTACAAAACACATTAAAAATTTGTCTCCAAAATGTCCCAATCCCAATCGACCTAATCCTCTATAACCTATTGAAAAAAACTAAAACTATCAACACCTTTCCTTTAAACTATCAAAATGCATATACACCCAATACAATCCTTTCTTCACAACCAGTGCCAGGCTAAAACCGTGAAAGCAGAACCCTTTTTATCCAAAAAACTTAAAACACCACGGAAACACTGGAAATCAAGCTGACCAAAAGCATATTTCTAAAAATTTCCAAAAGATAAGACCTAAAAAAGTCTATTGCCTTTTGACCAAGAAGAATTTATGTAAAGTTAATGTGCACTTATTTCTGGCAGACAGTATATTTTTAGAATTTAAAGCCACCCCTAAGCTTAAATCTAATCTAGCTAAAAACGGCAAATTTTTATATGAACTAATGAGGGCAAAGCATGATAAGTATTATTAACTATGAAGCAGGGAATTTAACCAGCGTAAAAAGGGCTCTTGATTATCTAAAAATACCCAATGAAATCACCAACGATCCCCAGAAAATCCTCTCTAGCAAAGCTATTATTTTCCCAGGAGTGGGAGCGGCTGGTGCGGCCATGTCCTATTTAAAAAAACAAACTTTAGACCAAACTCTAAAGCAGGCCAAAAAAAAATCCATTCCCATTTTAGGTATCTGCCTTGGATGCCAGGTGATTTTAGACTTTAGTGAAGAAGGCAATACCAAAACCTTAGGTCTCATCAAAGGAAAGTGCAAAAAATTTTCTCTGGACCTCAAAGAAAACGGTATTCCTATCAACATTCCCCACATGGGCTGGAATCAAGTTCAACTCCATAAAGAATGCTTACTGTTTGAACACATTGATTCAGCGTCAGAATTTTATTTTGTCCACTCTTATTATCCAGATCCTCATCCTGAATTTATAATTGGCACTACCTGTTATGGCCTTAACTTTTGCTCGGTTCTGGGGCAAACAGGTCTATGGGCGGTCCAGTTTCATCCTGAAAAAAGCGGCAGGCCTGGATTAAAATTATTAGAAAATTTTTACAATTTTGCCTGGAGAAGATACAATGCTTAGCAAAAGAATTATACCCTGTCTTGATGTTCGAGATGGAAAACTAACCAAAGGTATAAAATTTAAACAAAATATAGACATAGGCGATCCTGTAGAAAGCGCGCGTATTTATTACGAGCAAGGGGCAGATGAAATAGTCTTTTACGACATCACGGCCTCTCATGAAGGAAGGGGCATTATGTTAAAAGTAGTAGAAAAAGTTGCCTCCCAAATATTTATTCCCTTTTCTGTTGGGGGAGGGATTGCATCTGTTCAAGACATGAAAGATGTGCTTCTGGCTGGAGCAGAAAAAATATCCATTAATTCTGCTGCAGTAAAAAATCCATCCCTAATCACAGAAGGGGCAGAACTCTTTGGCTCTCAATGCATTGTGGTAGGAATGGATGTTTTAAAAGTGCCCCCTTCCCAACACATACCTTCAGGATATGAAGTAGTAATTCATGGAGGAAGAAAGCCAACAGGTCTGGATGCCCTAAAATGGGCCCAAAAAGTAGAATCTTTAGGTGCTGGTGAAATTTGTTTAAATTCTATTGATGCAGATGGCACAAAACAGGGATATGAATTAAATTTGACCAAACTCATTGCCGAGCAGGTAAGGATCCCTGTTATAGCCTCTGGTGGAGCTGGACATCCTGAACACATGGTAGAAGCAGTTACCACAGGCAAAGCCTCTGCTGCCCTTATTGCCTCCATTGTCCATTATGGAGAATGGTCCATTCCAGACATAAAAAAATATATGCATCAAAAAGGAGTAAAAGTTAGAATTGTCTGGTAAAATTATTTTAGAAGTAATGACCCATTGCGAAGCAGAAGTAATCACCAAAGAGATTAGTGCTCAAAACACAGGAGAGCTCAAAAAACTTTTGGAACAAATGAGAAAAAATAAATTTCAAAGTGTAGCCTGGCTAGACGACAAATATCTTGGTGGAACATGGTTTAACGTAAATACTTACCAATGGACGGCTGAACTACTGGATGAAGTTTGGAGTGATTAGTTCAGACTACAATCCTTTGCCTGAAATATTCCACTTTTTCCACCTTCTTTATACAACAAACGACTTTTTCCTAAAATAATGTCTTTTTGCACGGCCTTACACATGTCGTAAACTGTCAGCATAGCGATGTGTACTGCTACCAGAGCTTCCATCTCTACCCCTGTTTTCCCTTCTGACTCTACTTTAGCTTCTATTCTCAATCTGTGTTTAACTTCATCTAAATCAAACTTTATATCCACACTTGTTAAATTCAATTGATGACATAAAGGGATGAGGTCTTGAGTTTTTTTAGCAGCCAAAATCCCAGCTACTTTGGCCGTGGTTAAGACATCTCCCTTGGGAAGGGCTTTTTGCTGCAACAAACCAAAGGTTTCCTCGGAAAACTCCACATAACCTTCAGCAATAGCTATTCTCCTCGTAGCTGCCTTGCCACCCACGTTGACCATTTGTATCTGGCCCTTTTCGTCTAGATGAGAAAATGACTTCAATTTAGCCACCCATTACTTTTTTAAAAATTTTTTTAAAACCACTCTCTTTTTTAGATTGCTCGATCTCTTCAAATTCTTTTAACAGTTCTACCTGGCGCTTGGTTAAATTTTGGGGAGTTTTTACTATTACTTCCACTAATAAATCCCCTTTATAGGGACTATTTAAGGCAGGTAATCCCAACCCTCGCAATTTAAAAACTTCTCCAGATTGAGTGCCCTTAGGTATTTCCATATCCACAGGTTCGTCTAACGTAGGTACTTTTATTTTGGCCCCAAGGGCAGCCTGAGCAAAACTCACTTCTACCCTAACTATAAGGTCCTGTCCCTCCCGTCTAAATACTTTATCTTCTTCTACATAAATTACGACATAAAGATCTCCTGGAGGACCACCGTACTCTCCAGCCTCTCCTTCTCCTCTAATCCTAAGTCTAGTGCCATTATCAACGCCAGCAGGAACCCGAACTTTAATTGTTTTGGTAACACGCACAACTCCCCGTCCCTTACACTTCTTACAGGGATTACGAATAATTTCTCCCCTTCCGCTACACATAGGACAGGGCATAGATACCCTAAAAAAGCCTTGAGACCGATAAACCTGTCCCCTACCGCCACATTGAGGACAAATTTCTATTTTGGAGCCTGGCTCTGCTCCAGAACCTCCACACTGAGAACACGTTTCTCTTTTGGGAATATTCAAATCAACTTCTGTTCCCTTGGCTGCTTCTCTAAAAGAAATAGTTAGGTTGTAGCGCAAGTCCGCACCCGGTCTGGCATAGCTTCCAGAGGTAGAGCCAAAACCAAAAAATTCTGCAAAAATATCACTAAAGGTATTAAAAATATCTTCTGTACTCTCAAAACCACCACCATAACCATTGCCAAGCCCTGCATGCCCAAACCTATCGTACTGAGCTCTTTTTTGAGGATCACGTAAGACCTCATAAGCCTCTGCTGCTTCTTTAAACTTTGCCTCTGCCTCAGGATCGTCTGGATTTCTATCCGGGTGATACTTAAGCGCCAACTTACGGTAAGCAGTCTTTATTTCTTCTGCAGTAGCGTCTCTAGATACCCCAAGGATCTCGTAATAATCTCTTTTGGTCATCTTTACCTTAACCTTTTACTGCTCTCTAAATTTTCCTCTGCCAAAACCACTTTCCCTGCAGCAATCTCCCGCAAAGCCGTAACTATTTCTTTGTTTTTACTGTCCACCAAAGGCTTATGACCTTCTTTAAACTGTTTAACTCTTTTAATGGCCATGTGAATTAAAACAAATCTATTTCTTACCTTTTCCAAACAATCATCTACTGTAATTCTCGCCATCTATTCTTACCTCCTAAATTATAATCATCTCTAAACGCCTTAAACCACCTACCCCATTCTATAACTATATGACCTTCCTAATCCATTCCTTGCAATTTATTTTTTATCTCCTGGACCACGTCTGTATCTACAAGGTACCACTTTTTAGCTCCTTTTACCCGTACCCAAAACTTGCCTTTTTCTTTCTTGTCTGTCCAAAAACCAAGATCTGCAATGACCTTATTTTGATTATCCTGTAAAATAACGTTTAACACTTTTTTATCTTTGCTTGGATTATCACTCGGTGGGCTCACGTATTCTAAATCTTTTAATTCCCACAAAATAAAATCCATCCCAGAAAATTCTTTTTGCGTTCCCACAAAGTGCCAAGTCTGTTTATGCCTGCAAAGCACAACATCGCTCTTAAAATCGCTAAACTCTACACGGGTAACGTCTTGCTCGTTAAAACTTAGAAAATGACGATCAGTTAAGAGAAAAACATTTTTATCTAGCCCATTTACCCTAATTTGGTCAAGCACATAGTACCAGGATTTTTCAGGCACTTTGGCTAAGTATTGAGAATGCTCTTTAGTCTTAAAAATCAGCACTTTGCCCTGTCTAAGATCTTTTAGGGTATATTCTAGAGTAAACAACAATTTTTTCGGACCAGGTTTAGCCACAAAGTCTGTTCCTTCTAAGGTAGAAAGGTTAAAAAATAAAGAAGTTGCTTCAGAAACATTAACTTTTTTAGATGCTAAAGGCTTTACAAAAACAAACTGACTTTCACCCTGTTTTTTTAGCTCCCATTCAATTTTACCATTTTTTATTTTTTTTAAACGCAATAGTTCTTCATCGCTAAAAGAAAATAATTTTAAATCATAAAATTTTTTGACTTTAGCCTGCACCTGATTTTTATAACTAAAAGGCAGTAAGATAAGCTTATCAGGCCAAAGAGAAGTTAGTGCGTAAATACCATCAAAACTAGGATTTTCACTGCCATAAATCAAATAAAAAGCAAAATTTTTACCCTGAAAACTGATTTTATTTTTTTCTTTCAGTCCATAAGTTGCCCATTGTGCTTTTTTTATTGGGCCAATAATTCTTTTGGGCCTATTTTGGCCTAAAAATCTAAGAAAACTTTCTACCTCTGATTTATTGGCCGGAAAAATAGTATTCTTTTGCCTGACCTGCCACTGCCCCTGCTCTTTTTTTAAACTAAAATCTGGAAAATTTATCTGAAAAATGTCTTTTTTTTCAAAATTTGGCCACAAAGAAGTCTGCTCTTTCTTCTGACCAACTCCAAAATAAACTCCTGCCCAAACAATAAGAGCCAGCAGGCCCAACCACCATACCCTTTTCATTGTCGTCAAAGCCTCCTTTACTCTCAATACCTTAATAAATACAAATATTCACTAGCCCAAATCTATCCACTCAACACACAGCAATAAAACCTAATTCTTTGGAATTAAGGGCTGACTAATTAGCGTGTAAATATTAGCTCATTTTAGTTTTTTTGAGCATTAAAAATTGTCTTGTTGAAATGCATTTAGCCAGCCTAGAACAGTTTTGATTGTCCAGATTCCACCCAACCTATCCCCACGCCTCAACTAAAAACATTCGGTACGCTCAAAGGCCAAAATCCCCCTACGTTTTCGAATAACTTACCTTCTCCTTTGAACTGCCACCAACACAGCCAGAACAATACAAAGCACAGGCAAAATAACTAAAGGCACCCAGGTTAAAACAAATTTTTCTCCTGGAGACAAAAACAAAAACACATTGTTCACTTTTGATTTAGAAATACTTAAAAGATTATCCTTCTCTCTTAACCAATTTAAAGCATTTCGCACCAGATCTTTATTACCACCCAGGTTAATATATCTATCTGTAAGAAAATCATCGTCTCCAAAAACCAAAACCCTGCTTTTATTTTTTTTGTTCTTTAATGTTTTTTCAGCCCAAAAACCAAAAACCAGAGGACCTTTTTTATCTGTTTTTTGATCAAACTGAGCTTCTCCTTTTTTTAAATCCTTAATATCCGTCTCCAACCAAGAACCTGCAGATGTTTTTAACAATGCCCCCATCTGCCAGTTGGTTGTTTTTTGGGGCAAATCAAAAGCCAGGGCCGTCGGGAATACAGTAATAAAATTAAAATCTCTAGTAATTGGATGATAAGGATAACTCTCAGCAATAGCAGCCATAAAACTACCCACAACAAGCTTACCTACAGAGTCTATAATAAAGCCCTTTAATACTTTGACTCCCAATAATTTTTCCACAAAGGAAGATATATTACTGGTGGTCTCAGGACCAAAAGCAATAAGCAACCTGCCCCCTCTATTAACATAATTTTGTAAAAGGGTTAGTTCCGCACTTAAAAAATCTTTTTGTGGTCCTAAAATCAATACACTCAAGGCATCCTGAGGAATACGTTTTTGGCCCAATAAACTAATCTCTTTGCTCTTAATGCCTTGATCTGCCAAAAGTTTACTTAAGTTAGATATGCTTCTTGTTCCCGCAATGGTTTCCTCCCCGTGCCCTTTGACAATATAAACAAATCCCTTTTCTTCATTACAAAGACGCAAAATAGCATTGGTAATCTTTTCTTCATCAGGAAATAAAACCTTTTCCTTTTTTTTGCCCTTAATTAAAACTACTTCCCCTGATTGAAATATTTCATATTCTTTAGCCAAATTAGGAGCTCTATCTGGATCAATAAATTCATAACTAAAATGCTTATTTTCCCTAGCATAAAGCTTTAACAAATCTTCAAGTTGTTCCTTACCATTATCTCCTGGACGATAAAAACAAAGAACCGTTATTTTAGAGTGTAAAGATTTAAGCACCTTTTGAGTTTCTTTGGACAAAGAATAGCGTTTGTTAGCAGTCAAATCCCATTGCCAACCAGCACGCTTGATCAAAATATTAACCCCTACCAACAAAGCCAAACCTAAAACTACGGTTATAAATAAATTTAATTTTCTCATTTTACACTCTCCAACGCTGGTTTTCTAAACTAAGCAAGGTTAAACCAACAAAAAATATCAAAAAAGAACAAAGATAAGCAAGATCTGCCCCAGAAATAACACCTTTGGCAAAAGACTCAAAATGAGGCAAAAGAGAACAAAAATCTACCAACTCTTTATAACTCTTAGGTACTACATCTTTTATCCACCCCAGTAGCCACAACACAAGCAAAGCTCCAAAACTAAGAGAAGCAGACACGATCTGATTTTCCGTAAGCGAAGACAAAAAAATACCCAGAGCAGAAAATCCTAAAGCCAAAAGAAATAAGCCACCATAGCCGGCCAAAGTAGGCAAAAGCTCTGGTTTAGAATAAATAAAAAGCAAAATAGGACCAATAGCATTTAAAAACAAGGCAATAAAAATAAATCCGGCTACAGCCAAAAGTTTACCTAAAACCACCTGCATCTCTGTAACAGGATAACTAAGCAATAATTCAAAAGTACCCAGTTTTTTTTCTTCACTAAATGTCCTCATGGTTATAAGAGGAATAAAAAAAAGTAAAATTACAGCAGAATTTTGTAAATATGGTCTAATAATCCATTCTTGAGGCGTAAAATTTTCCACCCCTTGCATTTGCATAGCCTGTAAACTAAATAACTGATATTGAGCAACCAGGCTTACAAAAAAATAACCAGATATAAATAAAAAACAGGCTAGAGTAAGATAAGCTAATGGAGATCGAAACAATATATTAAAATCTTTTTTTGCTACAATAAAAGCTTTCATTAGTGTACCTCCCCTCTATAAATCATTTTTACAAAAACTTCTTCTAAGCTAGAACGCTTAGGATAAAATTCTAATAATATCCCATTATTTTTTACAACTGTGTCAAAAACAAAAGACCTTATATCGTTTTTAGTTTTTGGAGATATTTCTAAAATATGTCCATCTTCTACTTTATAAATTTTATGAATTTCACATTGATTGGTTAAATCTAATTTTAACTTTTCTAAATCGACTTCACCTGCAACAAGCAAAACGTATAAAGTTTTCTCTACTTTTTTAAGTAGGTTTTCTAAATCTTCATCAGCTAAAATTCTTCCCTGATTAATAATAATTACTCGCTTACAGAGTAACTCTACCTCAGAAAGAATGTGCGTGCTAAGCAGGATAGTTTTTTCTTGACCAAGTTTCTTTATCAAGTCTCGTATTTCTCGCACCTGAGCAGGATCCAATCCCACTGTTGGCTCATCCAAAATAATTAATTTAGGGTTGCCAAGCAAAGCCTGGGCAAGACCAACTCTTTGCCTATATCCTTTACTCAAATAGCCAATTAATTTGGCCTTAACTTTGCTCAAACCACACTCGGAAATTACCTTATCTACTTCCTGAGATGTATTTTTTACAATTCCTTTTAACTCCGCTACCCAGCTCAAATACTCTGCCACTTTTAACTCTGGATATAAAGGAGCAGTTTCTGGCAAATAACCAAGATGTTTTCGCAAAAAAATAGGATCCTCACTTATATCTTTGTCCAAAAACAACACCTGGCCAGAACTTGGCTTTAAATAACCGGTCAAAATACGCATAGTACTAGACTTACCTGCCCCATTTGGCCCCAAAAAACCAAGAATTTCTCCCTGATTTAGACTAAAATTGAGGTCAAACAGAACTTGCTGAGAACCATAAGATAGGTTAAGATGCTGGACTTTTAACATACAAAAACTCCTTATGAGCTGAAGTTTCAAAGAAAATGCAAGACAAGAAAGTTGACGTAGAGCAAAATATAAAGTCAATATATTAAGTGTCAAGAGATTTAGGATAAAATAACAGGGCATGAAAAATGAAATATTTAAAAAAAATGACCTATGCTCAAAAGCAGGTAGTTGGCCTATGTGGGAAACTGATGCAAAGTCAGGACATGCTTTTCCCTGGGGCACGAGTAGGAATAGCCTTATCTGGAGGAGTAGATTCCTGGACATTACTCCAGGTGCTTATAATCAGGCAAAAAATAGTCCCTTTTTCTTTTGAATTAATGATTCTTCACTTAAATCCAGGTTTTGATCCTAACAACCATCAACCACTTCTAAAGTGGTTAGACAAAAATCCCATGTCTGCCCATGTGGAGATAACAGATTTTGGGCCAAAAGCTCATTCTGAACAAAACAAAAAAAAATCTGCCTGTTTTCTTTGTGCCTGGAACAGACGAAAAAGACTTTTTGAACTCTGTGCCCAATATCATCTCACCCATCTAGCCTTTGGCCATGTCTTGGACGATCTGGTGACAAACTTTTTTTTAAACCTTATTTACAATGGAAAAGTAGAAGGCATGTCCCCAAAAGAGTCTTTTTTTAAAGGCAAACTCTTAGTAATTCGCCCATTACTTGCTGTGGAAAAAAAAATTATTCAATCAGCAGCCAAACAATGGAAGTTGCCCGTGTGGGAAAATCCATGTCCCTCTGCCCAAAATACCAACCGAACTTTTTTGACTCAATCTATCTCTGCCCTTGCCCCTAACCCAAGGCTTTTAAAGAATATTTTTCGAGGAATTCGAAAATGGCAACTTGACTTTTGAAGGTTATAAACCTAAAAAGTCAAAATTAATTAACATTCTTTGCCAAGAATATTTTTTATCAACCACTTAAAAATTGCCAATTTTTATAAACATCTACAAAAAATATAAAATTAAATCAGGGAATAAATGTTCAATCAAAAATACGAAATTCTTATTTTTAAAGACAAAAAAGGTTTAAGTAAAAACTTTACTCTTAAAGGCAGAACTATCCTTTTCTTTCTTATCCTGGCCATAACTATTACAAGTATAAACGTCTATTTTGCTTATCATAGCTATAACTATCTGCACTTACAATCCTTATACCAACAAGCCACTTCCAGATTGGAAAAACAAAATCAACAATTACTAGCTTTTGCCCAAAAAATTAAACAACTCCAGCATAATTTAACCAAAATGGCAGAATTGGATCGCAGAATCAGACTAATGATGAATATAGAAGGCAACAACAATCTATTAGAATCTATTGGCGGCACTCCAGAAAATTCTGTTACCTTAAACTACATTCCAGCCTATAGACAAGAAGCTCTGGCCAGAAAACTGCACAACTTTTTAAAACAACTCAACATCCAGGCCCAATTAGAAAAAATACGCCAAAAACAACTTCTAACTCTACTTAAAGATAAACAGGCCATTTTAGCCTCAACACCATCTATCTGGCCCGCCCAAGGCTGGGTATCTTCTGGATTTGGCTATCGTATATCTCCTTTTACAGGACAACGAGAGTTCCACAAAGGACTCGATATCTCTGGTCCCGTAGGTACACCTATTATTGCCCCTGCAAATGGTGAGGTAATCTTTGTAGGACACAATGGTGGATATGGCTTAAGCATTGTCATCAACCATGGAAACGGCATTACTACCAGATATGCTCACCTTCAAAAATCCCTTGTAAAAAAAGGAGATAAGGTAAAACGAGGAGAAATTATCGCTTACATGGGCAACTCGGGACGATCCACTGGCCCTCATCTCCATTACGAAGTAAGGATAAATGGCTTACCTGTAAATCCTCTTAAATACATCCTCAATTAAAAATCCAACTGAGAAATTTATTTTAAATAGTCAGAAAGAAAATTTTTTTCAATAAATTAAGCCAAATACAATTTGAGGCCTTAATACAAATTTTATTTGTAGTAGAGAAATAATGGGCCAAAATTACTAATGGCCAAAATAGATTAGACGTTTGTAAGACTAGTTAAATTAAAAAATTTTAACGTAAAAAACTCGTGCAACAATATTCTATTAACAATTAGGCCATTTTAAAACGGCCTATACTTTCCTAATCTTTTGTGCCAGAATAAGTAAATCCTTTGGCTATCATTTTATAATATCTACCCTTATCAATAGCAATTATTTGACCACAAGAACAATATATTTTATTTTCTATTTGTTTATATTGATAAATTTTAGTTATCCTATCTTTGTGGCAACGCAAAACCTCTCCCTGGCCTATTTTATAGTACTTCCAAATTTTTCTTTTACAGCCAGCACATTTAATAGTGAGCATAATAGATTAAATAGACCAAAGTATAATTGTCAAAAATAAAAAATTTTCTCTTTACAAATTGTCACACCATCACAGGCAGACACAAGATTTGCCCCTAAAAAACATTTATCCTTATCCACAACCTCTATAATTTTCATACCCTCTAACACCTATCATCCCCTAGACCTTGGACCATGCTCTTTTGACTATGGACCACAAATTACTAATAATTAATTTTTATTTTTTTTAGAACAGATCCATTCTATTTGCCTACAAATCCCCATAAATAAATTATATTCGTTTTTACGTAAGCGGACTCTATAAAAAAATCTTTTTAAAGGTAACATAAAATAATCTGGATTATTATCCAGATGTAAAAAATCTATTTTTAGAAGCACTTTTTGTAAATTAATAAATAAGCGCTGTAAATCTTGAGAAGTAATCAAGGTGGTTTGTTTGTCGTGAATAGGTCTTAATTTACGTTGGGAAAACAGTTTAAAACATTCATAAAGCAAGATCAAAACTGCTTGAGCCAAATTTAGAGACCAGGCATCTGGACAGGTAGGTATAGATACCAATTGACCACACAATTTTATTTCTTCGTTAGTAAGACCTTTATCTTCTGGACCAAAAACTATAGCCACTTTCCCCCTTAACTCTACGATGTCGTGTATTTCCCGAGCGCATTCTTCTGGCAATAAAACACTTTTTCTCCAGCCACCCAGTCTAGCTGTAGTAGCAAATACCCCGTGGAAATCTGCTATGGCTTCTGTTAAAGAAGGAAAGATTTTTATCTTCTCTAAAACCTGTTTGCCTTTTGGAGTAGCTAGAGGCAAAGCTCTTTCTAAAATAAAATTTTCTGGAGAAACTAAATATAAATTAGGACATCCCAAATTGGCACAGGCCCTTGCTACAGAGCCAATGTTTTCGGAAAACTTAGTTCTAACCAAGACAATAGTAAGGAAAGAAAGGGGTTGCAAATCAGACATTGAAACGAAAGGTTATGATATCTCCATCCTGAACGATATAATCTTTACCTTCTAACCGTAAAGCTCCCTTATCTTTGGCTACTTTAAAATCTTTGTACTTGAGAAAATCCCCCCAAGACAAAACTTCAGCCCTAATAAATCCTTTTTGGAGATCAGAGTGAATTACGCCTGCTGCCTCAGGAGCAGTAGATCCTTTTTTCAAAGGCCAGGCTCGGACTTCTTTTTCCCCTGCAGTTAAAAAAGTGATAAGATCCAACAACTGATACGTATTTTTTATAACTCGGTGTAAAACAGATTCTTTAAGGCCCAAATCTTCTAAAAACATCTGGATTTCTTCTGGATCGTTTAATTCTGCTATCTCTTTTTCTAACTTTGCTGAAACAGCTATGTGAATTTCTTTTTCCTTAGAAACAGGCAGTTCGATTTGGTCTAAATTATCTTCTAACACGTTCCAGGCATAAAGGATAGGTTTGGCACTTAAAAAACAATAACCTCTTAAAATCGGATCACCAGCCAGTTCTTGAAATTCTCTCAACGGCTTTTCAGCTTCTAAAATTTCCTTAATTTTGCTCAAAAGTTCTTCTTCTTTTGGATTCACCAAATTCTTAGCCTTTTTCTTATCCACAGCCATTTTTTCGAGTTTTTTCTCTACCACTGCTAAATCAGAAATTAACAAGTCTGTTTCTATTTCCTGCCACTGAGCTGCAGGATTATTGGCCCCACTAAAACCATCTAACACAGCCAAAAGACAATCATAAGCTCTAATTTCATTCAAAACTCTTGCTCCAAGTCCCCCACCTTTACCACCACCTCCAGGAATATCTAGATACTCAATCTCCGTATAGGTAACTTTAGGGGGGTTAAATAGATCCTTTAAAGGATCTAACCGCTCTTCAGGAACCTTTACCCTAGCTCTATTGATATTATGGCCACCAGGTCCAGCTAAAGCCAAAAATAAATCAGTCTTGCCTGAACCAGAAAACCCAAAAATAGCTGTCTTCATCTTTGTATAGTTCCTCTATCTGTATTATCATCTAGTGGTTAGTTTAAAAGTAAAGATACCCATTTTTACCCTCCCCCACAACCAATTACAAATTATCAAAATATCACGGGCAACCACACACTTTCGCCTCTACAACCAACCCATTCACTATCCACCCATCCCCCATAACCTATCGCCTTTAGCCCAATCACCAATTACTTTTTCTCAAAACTCAACAAAATAGGACTTGCTACGTAGATAGAAGAATACGTCCCCACAATAATACCTATAAACAAAGCCAGGGCAAAATCATGAATAACCCCACCACCCAGAATCAACAAACTAAGCACTACCAATAAAGTAGTACCTGAAGTTAAAATAGTTCTGCTCAAAGTTTGATTGATACTTTTATTTATAATTTCTGCAAAATTTCCACCTTTTTTCCCTTTTAAATTTTCTCTAATTCTATCAAAAACAATAATCGTATCGTTTAAAGAATAACCTATAATTGTTAATAGAGCAGCTACTATGGTTAAATCAAATTCTTTATTTAAAATAGAAAATATACCTACAGTAATAGTAACGTCATGAATAAGGGCTACAATTGCTCCAAGAGCATATTTAAGTTTTAAATACCAGCATAAAAACAAAGTAATAAGCATTGCCCCGATAATTAAAAAGGCCATAGGCAAAGAAAAAAGTTGCAAAACATACACTCCCAACCCCAAAGCCGCAGCCATAATAGCAGAAAGCACCCATTTATATTCAAAGCGACCAGAAATATAAATAGCAATTAAAAGCACTGCATAAAATAAAGCCTCAAGAGCTTTCTTTTTCAAATCTTTACCTACCTTTGGACCAACCATCTCTAAACGTTGAATAGTAAAATTAACTCCTTTCAAATGCTTAGCCAAAGCTGTTGCAATAAGCTTTCTTATTTGTTCACCTGTTTGCTTTAGTTGAGGTAAACGCAAAAGATATTCGTGATCAGCCTCATTGCCAAACTTCTGGATAATCAGTTGAGAAAGACCTGTTTTAGCTAAAGCTGCCTTTAAGTTACTTTCTGGGATACTACGACTTAGTTTAATTTGAACGATCATGCCTCCCGAAAAATCAATACCATACTTAGGACCACCTTTAACCAAAAGAGAAATAAGGCCTATCAAAATTAAAAATCCAGAAATGGCAAAAGCTACTTTGCGAAAACCAATAAAATCCCAATTCGTGTCTGGCTTAATAATCGTAAGTCCCATCCTGGCCTCCTAAATATTTAAAGACTTAAGTTCTTGTTTTCTGGATAACCACCAATCAAAAAGAACCTTAGAAACAAAAATGGCTGTAAACATAGATGCTAAAATGCCCAAAGTTAGAGTTACAGCAAACCCTTTAATAGGACCTGTTCCAAATTGATATAAAATAACGGCAGCGATAATAGTTGTAATATTAGCGTCTAAAATAGTTAAGGTTGCCCTAGAAAACCCTTCTTCTACTGCCTTTCTAGGAGTAACTCCCTGTCTTAATTCTTCTCTTATTCTCTCAAAAATAAGTACATTGGCATCTACAGCCATGCCTATAGTTAGAATAATACCTGCAATTCCTGGTAAAGTTAAAGTAGCACCAAAAATCGCCAAGCCTGCCATGATCAAAATCAAATTAAAAACAAGAGCAATGTCTGCAATAAGCCCTGCAATACCATAATAAACAAACATAAACAAAACAACCAGACCACCCCCCACGATAGCAGAAACTATGCCTTTTTGGATAGACTCTTGACCCAGCGAAGGACCAACAGTCCTTTCTTCCAGAATCTTAACAGGTGCAGGAAGCGAACCAGCCCTCAAAACAATAGCTAAATCATGAGCCTCTTCTGTAGTAAAATGCCCAGTAATGCTGGCTCTACCACCTATAATCTTTTCCTGAATCACTGGAGCAGAATAAACTTTGCCATCCAGCACTATAGCCAGTCTTTTATTAACATTTTCCCCTGTAACTCTTTCAAAAATCTTAGCGCCTCGAGCATTAAAAGTCATAGAGATATAAGGTCTTCCAAAAGAATCAAAGGCAACATTAGCATTGGTAATATACTCTCCCGTAAGCACAGGAGTATCTATCAACACTATTGGTTGCTTTATTTCTCTGCCGTCAGGAGTTTGCTTATAAAGATAATACAGTTTCCTTCCCGGCGGCAAAATACCTTTTTTAGCTTTTGCCAAATCTACATTATCATCTACAAGCATAAATTCTAAATGAGCGGTTTTGCCAATAACTTTTATAGCTCTTTCTGGATCACTCAAACCGGGTAATTGAACCTGTATTCTATTGCCCTGTTCTCTGCGAATATCTGGCTCTGCAACACCAAACTGATCTATTCGGTTTCTGATAGTTTTAACTGCCTGATCTATAATTAACTTTATTTGTTTTTCTTTGTAATCTTTTTTAAAAGCAAGAACATATTTTACCTGATCACCAACAGGTTCTTTTTGTAATATTTCCAACATGGGAAAGTATTTTTTTAACAACTTATCTAATTCTTGCACTTGAGAAGATTTTAATAACGTAAATGTTAACGTATCATTATTGATGTGAGGCTTTAAAATAAAAATATTTTTTTCTCTTGCAGTATCGCGAATATCCTCTCCTATCTGAGCCAGACTATTTTTAAGAGCTGTTTTAATATCCACGCCAAGAGTAAGATGCATACCTCCCTTAAGATCCAATCCTAAATTTATTTTATCATCTGGCAAAAACTTTCCCAACTTGGAATTTTTAATCTGAGGGATAGAAGGCAAAGTATAAATAAGTGCCATAAACAAGATAACAAAAACAATTACAAAACGCCAACGCAAGCTACTATTCATATCTAAACCCCTTTACCAGTTAATTTGCCTTTTAAAACAGTCATTTTTCGCAAAATTTATAAATCTTAAATTCAAAAATTTTATATCAAGTTTAATAAAAAATTTTTTCAACAATTTTAACTAATTATAATTTGAAAATTTAGCCAAAAACACAAATTTTGACCTTTTGCAGCTAAATCATCAATTGATTTCTAAGAAATCAAAAAAAATATACAAAAAAAGGCCCGGTAATATAAACCAGGCCCTTTTATCTCAACTCTTTCACTTTGGCTACTTTTTTTCTTGTCCTTTTTTCCCAGATTTTTGTTTATTTGAGACAGATCTCTCTTTTTCCTGGTTCAAAACACTGGCAATATAACTCCTATTAACTTTCACCTGAACCTTATCAGCAACTTCAAGAGTAAGAACATCTTCGTCTATATCAATAATACGTCCATACAATCCTCCTCCTGTCATCACTCTATCGCCCCTTTTTAAAGCGGCCAACATTTCTCTATGTTGTTTAGCTTTTTTTTGCTGGGGCCTAATCAACAAAAAATAAAAAATAGCAAACATTAAAATTAAAGGCAAAAAAGCCCCTATGGGATTAGGTTGTCCTCCCCCATTAGCTCCTCCTGCTTGACCCATTGCATAGGCGATACTCACCAAATCCATAAAACCTCCTTGATATTTTCCTCTTACTTAATACATTCTCAAATACTTTTTATTTGAAGTCAACTATTTTCTAGTCATCATAGTCTCCATCACCCACGTTTGTTCGCAAATTTTCCATCTGTTTAATCTTATCTAAGCTCCACAGAGAAGGATCTTCTATCCTTGTAGCCTTTGGCCCAAGATCATAAGAACCCTTTTCTAAAATAATTTCTTTAGCAATATCAGCTGTATCTTTAGCGTAAAAAACGTTTACCAACAAATCATAAACAAAATCTTCTACAGCTCTAGTCATTCTCTCTCGCACCTCTTTGGGCTCACTCAACATCTTGGTCTCAAAAGGTAAATTGAGCCATTTGTAATTGCCAGGCTTCCAGCCTTTTTCTTTTGCATAGGCAACCATTTCGGCCCACAACTCTTCACTTACTCCCTTATCTTTTTCCTTTACCAGATTGCCCTGTTCGTCTAAAACCGCATTGCCGTATTCATCAACTTGTACACCCCAAGCTAACATCTGCAAGGCAGTAGCCACATTGGCTTTGGTGGTAGCAGTTTTGGTGGCAATCTCCCGCAATCTGTCTGAATTATTACCGGATGTGCCGTGCTGAGCCCCTGAAATTTTGTATGGCTCAAGGGCTGCATGAATTTTAGCTGTGAGATCTACTTGAATCCCAGCGTTACTATCCTGAATGCCGTGCGTTGTCCCATTATTTAAAGCTATCCAATCAGGAAAAATCTCATGCGCATTTAGACCTCTAATTAAAAACAAGGCCTCTTCAGGCGTAGACAAACCTTCTTTACCCTTAATCTCTCCTACCTCTGTCTCATAGCCTGCCCAGGACGGAACGTATTTAGAAAGCTCTATATTGGCCAACAAATTATCTACATCAGGCAAGTGAGAAGCATCTATAGCAATAGAAGTAATGCCAAAGTGAAAAAGAGAAGGTATTTGTTTTTTGGCCAATTCTATATCTTTTGCATTTTTTATGGTAAAATGATCCGCATGAATGGCAATAGGTACAGTAATGCCCAACTCATTAGCAACAGTATCCGCATAGCGAGCCAAATTCCACATATTAATATGACAATAATTACTTTCAGATTTGGCAATTTCTAAAATAATAGCAGCATTGGCCTTTTGTGCAGCCAACAAAACTCCTCTTAGTACGAAATAATTTCGACAATTAGCTGCAATAGTCATACACTTGCCTTTTTTCAGCATTGCCCGATCAATCACCTTACCACTGACTAATAAGGCCTTACTATTAGGAAAAAGTTTTTTAATATTTTCAGGCCTTCCAATTTCTAAAAGTTTTGCATAAGCATCACTCATTATAGCCTCCTTTTGGTTAATGAACTAAGCACTTATTTCTAAAAAAAGTGCCCCAAAAAATACCTTTTGGCAAGCAAAAGACAAAATTATTTTTAACCTTTACACTTAACCTCGAAAGACACATACCTTAAAAAACCCTTCACAACAAAACCATCAAAACTAGCAATAATTCATACCCAAATCACCTTAGCCCAAAAATCTTATTTTGTATAGTTTTTATAGCTTATTAGGTGGTAAGAAACACTTGAAAAGAAATAAGAGAAGAAAGTTCTGATTTGTTTTAGGATGGTAGCGGGGAGAGGATTTGAACCTCTGACCTTCGGGTTATGAGCCCGACGAGCTACCAAGCTGCTCCACCCCGCGCCAATTGAGAGAAATTATTTTATATATTTTTTTAATTATGTCAAGAAAAATCTTACTTAATTTCCGTGTATCACACCCTAATTGGTTGATAAAATAGATAGTAACCGTGGAGGCTTTGGTCATGTAGTAAAGCTAGATCGTAGGCTAAGTTTTTTTGAAGCTCCAAAATTTGCGCATTAAGCATTTAACCATTTTTATTTATGTTTTACTTATGCTAAAAAACTCATCAATCTCCCCTTAAAAAACTTCCAGCAACAAATTGTCTGCGTGGATAACTTCTGAATAGAGGGCATCTTTTAACTTTATGCTAAGATCAGAGCTTTTTTGTCCTTTAATCTTTTCTACTTCTCTGGCTGAATAATTACTTAACCCAACTCCTAACCACAGTCCATCTTCGGTAATTACTTTTACTAAAGCACCTTTTTCAAAATTTCCTTTTACCTGTTTAATGCCCACAGGCAAAAGACTTTTCCCTTTTTTTAGAGCCAGTCCAGCCCCTTTATCGATTATGATCTCACCTTCTGGATCTAGGTTATAAGCAAACCAGAATTTACGGCGGGCAATCTTTTTACCTTCAGGTAAAACCCAGGTGCCAATATCTTCTCCTTTAAACAGCTGTTCTAAAACAAAACGCTTTTTACCAGGTAAAATTACAGTAGGCACACCCAACTGAGCAGCCCGTTTGGCAGATAATAGCTTGCTATACATGCCGCCTGTGCCACACTCACTTTTACCTTCACAAACTTCTGTTAAATTTAAAGAAAATATATTATCTATGTATTCTATTTTAGCGGCTTCAGGATATTTTTTGGGATTTTTTTCAAACACTCCTTCTGCAGAAGTAAGATTAATAAGCAAATCAGCCTCCACCAAATTTACAATACGCACAGCCAACTGATCGTTATCGCCAAATTTTAACTCCTGAACTGCTACTGTGTCGTTTTCATTTACTATAGGTAAAATTTTCCATTTAAATAATTGAAAAAAAGTATTTCTAGCATTTAAAAACCTTTCTCTATGCTTTAAATCATCTTTTGTTAGAAGCACCTGAGCGGTTATAGTGGAAAACCTGGCAAAGGTTTCGTCATATACGTGCATCAACCTACTTTGACCAATGGCCGAAATAGCCTGTTTGGCAGTAATTTTAAATCCTTCGTGGCCAGTTAAAGACAATGTCCTGGCTCCAGCAGCCATAGCTCCAGAACTAACCAATACTACTTCCCTTCCCTGAGAATGCAACCCAGCCAAATCGTCTGCCAATCTGGTAATAACCTTTAAATCCAGTCCATTTTCTGTAGTTACCACTGCACTGCCAATCTTAACGACTATTCTTTTGGCCTTAGCAAGTATCTTTTTTTTATAGGTCAAAAATTCTTCTCTGTTCATAGTACCTATGTGCCTATTAAAATGCTCTGACAGATTAAGAAAGATAAAATTTGTCCCACATTTCTTTTAACAATGTCTCCAGTCCATATTTTTTTAAAGCTGAAATTAAATAAATATCTTTACCTTTAACAGTATCTTTTAAAGTATTTAATTTGTCTTCTGGAAGCAAATCTATTTTATTTAAAACTTTTATTTGGATCTTGCGACTTAATTCTTTATTAAAAAGAGCTAATTCTTCGTTAATCAAGGCAAAACCTTTTTCTATATTGTGAAAATCAGCAATATTTATGTCTTCCACACTTAAAATATGAACTAAAAATTTTGTTCTCTCCACGTGTTTTAAAAACCTATGCCCCAATCCTTGTCCCAAATGCGCTCCTTCAATTAGTCCTGGAATATCGGCAATGACCATTTTATTACCTTTATCATCTGCAATCACTCCTAAGTTAGGGGTTAAGGTGGTAAAAGGATAAGGAGCAATCTTTGGTCTAGCAGCAGAAATAGCTGATAAAAAAGTTGATTTCCCAGCATTAGGCAGACCAAGCAAACCAACGTCAGCGATTAGTTTTAATTCTAGGCGTATTTTTTTTTCTTCTCCCAAAAGACCTGGTTGGGCATAACGAGGGGCCTGATTCGTAGGAGTTTTAAAATACATATTGCCCTTGCCACCTTTTCCTCCTCTGGCCACGCAAACTTTTAATCCATCCCGATTTAAGTCTGCCAACAAAATTTCTTGATTATTTTCTTCGTCTATTTCATAAATTAAGGTTCCTACAGGCACTTTTATAATCAAATCCTTTCCTGCCCGCCCATCTCTTTGGCTACCCATACCAGGTTGGCCATTTTCTGCCTGATACACTCTTTTTAAACGAAAATCGTATAACGTTAACAAATTATTGCTAGCTACAAAATAAACACTCCCCCCCTTACCTCCACTTCCACCATCTGGACCACCCTTAGGAATAAATTTTTCCCGTCTAAAAGAGACACAACCTCGTCCCCCTTTACCAGCTCTAACTAAAATTGTAGCTTCGTCTATAAAACGCATCCCTATGTCCCGATATACAGAATTTATGAACCTGATTTCGCCTAATTATTATTGTTTTTGTTTTTTGGCTTTAGAGGCAAGGGCGTGCCTTTTTTGAGCGGAAAGCACTATTTTTCTCAATCTCACACTTTTTGGAGTTACTTCTACCATCTCATCATCTTTTATAAAATGTAAAGCCTTTTCCACAGTCAGAGGTAAAACAGGGGTCAAAACCACGGCATCATCTTTACCAGCCGCGCGTAAATTAGTTAATTTTTTGGACTTACAAGGATTAACGTCTATATCATTTGCCCTATTATGTTCGCCAATAATCATTCCTTCATAGACCTTATCCCCGGGTTTAATAAATAATTGCCCTCTTGGTTCTAAATTAAACAAGGCATAAGCCACAGCTTCTCCTTGACGATCAGAAACCAAGGCGCCAGTAAATCTAGAAGGAATCTCTCCAGCATAAGGTCCATAACCTTCAAACAAAGAATGCATAAGACCTGTGCCTTTGGTATCTGTTAAAAATTCGTCTCTATACCCAATCAACCCTCTAGCAGGAATAATAAACTCTAACCTCACCCTACCCTTACCATTATTAACTAAATTTTGCATTTTTCCTTTGCGCAAAGAAAGCTTTTCGGTAACTACTCCCATAAAAATCTCTTCACAATCTACAAATACTCTTTCCATAGGCTCCAACAATTGACCGCCTTCTTGTTTAAAAATAACTTTTGGCCTACCCACACACAGTTCAAATCCTTCTCTGCGCATTGTTTCTACCAAAACTGCCAGTTGAAATTCGCCTCTACCTTTTACTAAAAACGCATCTTTATTTTCTGTTTCCTCCACTTCAATAGCAACATTTAGCAAAGTCTCTTTAAAAAGTCTTTCTCTAATTTTTCGAGACTGAACATATTTGCCTTCCTGACCAGCAAAAGGAGAAGTATTAATAGAAAAAAGCATAGATACTGTTGGTTCATCTACTTTAATTCTGGGCAAAGAGATAGGTCTGGCCTGAGTGGCAATAGTGTCACCGATTCTTACGTCCTCCAATCCAGAAATTACAACAATGTCTCCTGGTTCAACGTTTTCTACTTCTACAAAATCCATGCCTTCATAGACCTGTAACTTAGAAATTTTTAAGGTCTGCGTCCGATTTTGTCCAATACATACCAGAGTTTCATTGGATTTCACCCTGCCATTAAAAACTTTACCAATAGCTAGCCTACCCAAATAGTCAGAATAGCCAAGATCTGAAACAAGCATCTGAAAAGGAGCATTTGGATCATAAGCTGGACCAGGAATATGCTCTAAAATAGTATCAAACAATAAAGATAAATCACCATCGGGATCATTTAGATCTTTTTTGGCCACTCCAATTTTACCAATAGTGTATAATACAGGGCACTCCAATTGATCTTCTGTAGCGTCTAAATCTATTAAAAGATCATACACTTCATCTAAAACCTCTGTTGCTCTGGCATCGCTACGATCAATTTTATTGATACAGACAATTAAAGCCAAGCCTGCTTGTAAAGCCTTTTGCAACACAAATCTAGTTTGAGGAAGTGGCCCTTCAGAAGCATCCACCAACAAAATTGCTCCATCAACCATAGACAAGGCTCGCTCCACTTCTCCCCCAAAATCAGCATGGCCAGGTGTATCAAGAATGTTTATTTTTACGTCTTTATAAAACATAGAGCAATTTTTAGCAGCAATAGTAATGCCCCTTTCCCTTTCTAGCTCCAGAGAATCCATCACCCTATCTAACTCCTGACTCTCCCTAAATAAACCACTTTGTTTTAACATACTGTCCACCAAAGTGGTTTTGCCGTGATCAACGTGAGCAATAATGGCAATGTTTCTAATTTGCGAATTTATTTGTTCTTTTTTAGTCACAATCTTTATCTCCTAAAAAATAAAAAAGCCCCTTTTGCAAGGAGCTTTTCAACTAAAACAACATAAAACTTTATTGAACCTGCCTTACCAAAACATCTACACAAAATTTAAACTTTTACCCTGATCCTAAAACCACCCTACCCCGTTAATCAGTTAAAAGCTAACCATTGACAATGCTTGCTTCAGACAAAACAAAGCCACACGTCTTACTAAAAAAACTAAGCAGGTACCACACTAACTCTTGTTTTAACTTTATTATTCCTTTTATATTTTTCAAACTTAACAATACCATCAATTAGGGCAAATAACGTATAATCTTTGCCCAAACCAACGTTTTCGCCGGGATGAATTTTGGTGCCCAACTGACGCACCAAAATATTTCCAGCTCTAACTTTTTGACCTGAAAACCTCTTCACTCCCCTTCTTTTGCCAATACTGTCTCTTCCGTTTCTAGTACTACCACCAGCTTTTTTATGAGCCATTACAAAAACCTCCTTAGGCCTGAATCTCTTTTACTTTTAACGTGGTAAACCACTGCCTATGGCCTTGTTTTTTTCGATAGCCTTTTCTTCTCTTCTTTTTAAACACAACAATTTTTTTATCCCTACCATGCCCCAACACTTCACAAACTACTTTTGCTCCTTCCACATAAGGAGTACCGATCTTTACCTCACTACCTTCACCCACAACTAATACGTTATCCAAAACAAATTCTTGACCATCTTCCACATCTAATTTTTCAACCTTCACTGTTAGTCCTTCCTGGACACGATATTGCTTACCACCTGTTTCTACTATCGCAAACATAACTTTAACCTCCCAAAAAATGAAACAGCATCTATATCCTACTTATCCGTAACTAGTCAAGATTTTTTCTAACTTCTATATTTAATTTTCCAACTTTACAAATAATTTCAAAAATCTAGTCCTGGCATAAAAAGCTCTTGTAGTTGAAAATTAAATAGATAGTTTGGTTTTAATACTCTGTACAGGCCTCAATCCAAGAAAATGAAAATCCTCCTCCAATCCTCTACTCCTATCCCAGCTACCTTTATTCACGCTCACCCTTTTACCAGCATAACACGTAAACCCATCGTTGGACCAATTATACGGAGAATCAGCAAAAATTAAATCTATACTTTCCTCAGGCAATTTACTTAAAACCTCTAAAACATCTCCCAAGTAAAGAATAATTTCATTTTATATGCACCCTAAAAAATCATCAACTCCTCAAAAACTCAACTAATCGCTCTAGCCAAAACCAGCACTTCAATATGTCTAACTCCGTGTTGCAGCAAGACTTTCGTTATTTCCCTACAAGTTGAACCTGTGGTAAAAATATCATCCAACACTAAAACCTTTTGACCTGTCAATAGGCTCTTTTGTTTTGCTTCGAACGCTCCTTTTAAATTACGCTGTCTCTCTTTTTTATTTAATATGCGCTGGGGCTTGGTATCTTTTCTTTTTACTAAACAATTATGTTTAACTTTTGTCCCCAAACGCTTGGCCAAGGACTTGGCCAATTCTAGGCTTTGATTAAAACCTCTTTTTCTTAATTCTGTTCTAGACATAGGGACAGGAAGAATAAGATCAGGATAGACAAATTTTTGCTCCCAAAAAGTTCTTTCTAAAAGATCTGTAAAGTAACCTAAATAAGAAAAATCCCCTTTAAATTTAAATTCGTATAAAATTTGCTGAAATTTTCCCTTTAACACACAACCAAATCCAAAATTATGCCAAGATGGCGGGGTAATTTGACAATCCAGACAAAGATGAACACTAGGCAAGTAATAGACCTTACCGCACAGGGCACAATACCCCCTGGCTTCCAAGTTAGAGAATTCTCTTGCACAAGAAAGGCAAAAATAACCTTCCACATTAGGAATACCACACAATAAACAACGATTTTGAAAAAATTTGGCCCAAAAGTTTAATTGCCTTAAATACAATTTTGACACGCTGGTCAGTTGGGTCAAAAATTCAATAAAATCTTTTTTGATAAATAATTTTAAGTGGTTATTAACTTCTTTTGTTTCTTTTAGCAAAGTTTCTTACCCCAAAAGAAAAGAAAAAACTCGTTCTAAAACAGCAGGAGAAACATCTTTAGGACTATCAATTCCTCTTAAATTTAAACACGTTACCTCTAAATCAAAAATTTTGGCAAAATAAGTCAAAGTCAACTCTGCTCCTGAAAACAATTTTTCACCTTTTGATCTCCCGGCCAAAAGCACAACTTTGAGTTTCCCTGAATTTGTTTTTAATCTTTTATGAATCTTTAAAGCGTAAAAACTTTGAGCCCTATCTAAAAAACTTTTTAATTTACCAGGCAAATGGTAAAAATAAATAGGAGCAAACAAAACAACTTTTTGCCCAAGGGCTAATTTAGAAAAAACAAAATTTACCTCATCTTTTGGGCCAAAAACACATTCTCCAAGAGAATTAGACTCCATACACTGCTGACAACCAAGACAAGGGTAAAAATTAGTTTGACTTAATTGAACTAAAAAAAACTCGTCTCTCACAGAACCTAGCCAATTAAAGACTAATTTTTCTGTACTACCTCCCAAATGAGGGCTGCCACTTATAACCACAAGTTCTGGTTTCTCCACTCTAACTCCTCCACCACTGCACTCTTTGCATCCATCAGCCTAAATCCATTTTTTTATACTCTTGCCAATACTTTTGGCCCATACTTTGAACTGAAAAATATTTTTCTGCTCTTGCTCTAGCCAATTCTCCTATTCTTTTTAACAAAAGAGGTTGATTTAACAGATCAATGGCCATTTTAATAAATTCTTGTTCCTTGCCTAAAGACACCAAAAAACCTGTATCACCATCTTGGATTTGCTCTGGAATACCTCCCACCCTATAGGCCAAAACAGGCAACCCCGTAGCCATAGCTTCCAAAATGATCAAAGGATGATTGTCTGCCAGACTAGGATAAAGCAATAAAGCACTTTTTTGCATTATGTTCCAGAGATATCTAGACGGAAGATAGGGTAACACCTGAACGTCTGTTTGAGAAGTATATTCCTTTCCACCTACAATAATCGCCTTTGCCTCTGGGATATGTTGTTTTATCTCTTCCCAGATAAAAAGCCACCTCTTAGCACCTTTTAATTCAGCCTGCAATCCTCCATGAGCCACAAACAACACCACCTTACTTTTGTATCTCAAAGGAGAAAAATTATAATTTATTTTATCGGTTTCTACTCCATTGGGAATTAACTTGACCCGTAAAACAGGCATAGCCTGTTTAATCAAAGATTTTAACCAACGCGAGGGAGAAATAACAAAAGGAGACAGTCTGGTTAACAGACTTTTTTTTAACCAATACCGTCTGTTCGCTTCTGGAAGGTTAAGCGGACAATCCAGACAATCCCTGGTCCAACCTCTACAATCAAGAGGATTTAAACATCCTCCAGCAAACAAACTAAAATCATGGGCCGTAATAATCACCCTATTTTCTAACGGCAAAGACTGCAATAGATAAACCCAATTTACTGTAGAATGAAAGTGCCAGATCCAAGAAGAATATTTTTTAAAATTAACCGGGTCAAAAGCTCTTTCTTGTTCGTCCCAGCGAAGTACATCAACTCCTTTACTGAGAAAAAAATTCTGTAAGAGATTGGCAACTCTAGCTGCACCGCCCTGTTCCTTTAAACTGGAATACAAACAGACTTTCATAGAAAACAATTTCAGGTGTAACTGCAAAATCCCAAAGTTTGTTTTTTTTAAAAAGTTTGTTTTTTTAACAAATTGTCAAATTATAACCAACTTAAATTATTGGACTTTTGTCGCACTTATATTTACCTCTTATTTTTTGCAGTTGGATCATTTTACAAACAAGCTATTTTTGAACAATAATTTTAAACAATTACAAATCAACTCCATTAAAATAAAAAATGCAAACAAACACACTCCCATCAAGATAAATAATTATATTGAACAAAAAAAGGATTGTGTAATTTTTCTTCTTTTACCAGCGTTTCTTCTCCATGACCAGGATAGACAATAGTCTCTCCTGGTAAAGTAAAGATTTTTTCTTTTACTGCGTTTTTTAAAGTTTCTAAATTTCCTCCAGGAAAGTCCGTCCTACCAACAGATCTAAAAAAAAGTAAATCTCCAACAAAAACTATTTTTTGCTCTGGAAAATAAAACGATAGGCTTCCCGGAGTATGACCAGGAGTTTCCAAAACCTGACATTCTACGCCTAAAACTTGTAACGTTCCTGGCTCAAGACGTTGAAAACCAAAAGGTTCTACCTCTGGAAAATCCATAAATCCGCCTCTGCCAAGCTCAGAATCCAGCAAAAATCTATCCTTTTCACTGGCCAAAATAGACGCACCTGTGTGTTGACTTAATTTAGCATTCCCATAAGTATGATCAAAGTGCAAATGGGTGTTGAAAATATTCTCAACACTAAGACCATTATCTTCCAAAAATGAGATAACTTCTTCAGGATCTCCGCCAGGATCTATAACTACTGCTTTTTGATCAGAAAACAAGACATAACAATTGGTACCCAAAGGACCTAAAGTAAAAATTTTTACTTTCAACATAACCAAACTCCATCATTGTACGATATTCTTTTGTTTGCAAAAATTCAGCCCTCTATCAAAAGTTCTTCAATATTTTTTCTTTGGGAACTGCCTTTTTGAGCCGGATGACCAATAGCCAAAACAGCCATAAGACTTAACTCTTCAGAATTTGTGCCCAAAACCTGATGCACTTTCTGTTCTTGATTTAAAATTTCACCCAACCACACTCCACCTAAATTAAAACTATGAATAGCTAACAACATATTTTGAATACAAGCGCCAATACTTTGAGCATCTTTTATAAGATGATAAGAACTTGGCTTGTGTAAAAACACCACAATCAAAACCTGAGCATTTCTAATAATGTGGCCATATTTCGTACAATGAGACAACAATTCCTTTTTTTGGACATCACGCACAACTGCAAAACGCCAGGGCTGATTGTTAAGACCGGAAGGTGCCCACCTGCCTGCTTCTAAAATTTTGGCAATATCTTCGTCAGATACAGGCAAATCTGTAAATTTACGAATACTTCTTCTAGTTAAAATAGCATCTAACACTTCCATATCCTGCTCCTTTTTCTGCTTATAAAAAATCTTCTATTTTACTTGGTTTTGAGAACAAATACCCCTGAGCAAACGCATTGCCCTTAAAACCTACATCTTTTATGATAATTTTTAATAACTCCAAAATTTGCTCATTTTCTACGTATTCGAATATAATGTCTTTGCCAATCTTATTGGCCAGAAACGTAGATGTTTCTACTATGTGTTTATGATGTTTGGAGTCAAGAACGTATTTTAAA
The DNA here is from genome assembly GCA_030950395.1 of Desulfonauticus sp. Classification (GTDB taxonomy): domain Bacteria; phylum Desulfobacterota; class Desulfovibrionia; order Desulfovibrionales; family Desulfonatronovibrionaceae; genus Desulfonauticus. The sequence continues at coordinate 95,677 of JAUZRP010000011.1, forward strand.
ATATCTCCATCAATCTTTAAAAATTTAACATTTTCTTTATAAGATAATTCAGCCACTCTTTCCAAATTTGTATAACCTCGCCCAAAATCATCCAAAGCAACATCAACATCTAAACTCGTTAAAACGTTCATTATAGAACTATTATCAATTGATTCATATTCTGTTATTTCAAAAACTAAAGATATACCTCTATCTTTTGCCTTATAATTTAATTTTCTAACAGTGTCTAATACTTTTGTATCAATGTATGAAGTTGGAAATAAATTAATAAAAATTCTTTTTAAATTTTTCATCTTATCTAAATATCCATTTACTATAGATAAAACTTTTAAATCTAAATCTCTAGTCAATTCTTTTTCCTTTATATAAGATATAAACTTATAGGCAGGAATTGTAGTTTTATCGTCTAAAATACGAACCAGAACTTCCACTCCAAACAAAGAACTGTCTTGAATAGATATTATTTTTTGGCCAAATATCTCCAATCGTTCAGTTCCAGAAACATAATCCTGACATTCTTTACTTCTGATATTGAGAAGAAGATTGTCTATGAGACAACCATACGTTACTATTTCCATTACTTTTTTATATATATCATCTAATTCTTTTTTAGAATAAACAAAAAATTCTTCTTTTTGATTCATAGTATAATCAGAAATTATCTCAAACATAATAGAAAGTTGAAATGCATCTAAAGAATAAGTTCTTTTAATCATGTCTACGTCAACAAATGAAATCCTATATTTTAAAGCATTATCTATTTCCTTTTTTTCTTTAATCTGTTTTTTTATCTTATCTACAGATTTTTTTATAATATCTACAACATCATTCACAGATGAATAATTATAGGTAATAAAATAAATTTTATTTTTTAACATAAAACCAAATAATTTATCCTCATAGATACAATTTATGTGTTTTATTAATTTTTCAGAAAATTCACTAAATAAATAATCTTTATAAAATGTTTTATCAGATGGAGTTACGACAAGTGTAACTATATTATCACTAAACTTTGGATCAGATAAAAAATTAAAGAAAATATTTTCTTTATCTTTATCCCACTTATAAAAAAGATAAATAGTGTATAAAATAAATAAATATAAATTTATGGAAAACATTCTGGCCATTCTTAGGGCTTTTATATAGTCTCTTTTTACTAAAAATTGCAATAAACGTACGCTAAAATCATGAAGATTTTTATGGAAAAATTGTATAATAGGCGCTATTTCTTTATAAGAGTAAGAAATAACCAAAAAAGCAGGACTTGAAAGCCAATTACTCACCTTATCTTGTCCAAATAAACTTTTATTTGCAATATTTTCAAAATCTTCTTTTTCTATAATATCTCTTAAAAATTCAACAAATTTCAATTGATGATAAATAAGTTTATTATTCTCCTTCAACATCTTTAAAATTTTTATAGATTCGTTTAATATGCCTTGAATGTAGGTAAAAGCATTACCACTCTTAAAATCCAAAAAAACATTGTCTATATTTTCCAAAGGTAAAGATATAGCATTATTAAAAACTAAATTTTTAATCATCTTATTTACGTAATCAAACATTTCAAACATAAAGTCCTCTTGAATTCTAAAGTTAAAATGTATTTTACCTACCTTTTGACCATAATCAAAAGATTTTGTTCCATCTAAAAGTTGTTCTTGAAGATATTTTGCTTGTTGTCTAATCAATTGAGGAAATTGTTCAAAAGATGAAAAAAAATCATTCAAATAAGGATCTTGTAATACTTTCATATAAAAATATTGAAAAACACTTTCTAATTCTTCTATGTCCCTATTGTTCATAACTCCTCCCCTGATTATAAAACAAATATACAAAAAAACCTTACAGCCAATTTCAATATCTTTTTTCCCTATTCCTTCCTGGTTTGAATAATTACCAGTTAGTGTTTAACATTACAACTGAAATTTTTAATACCTGGTCTTGACTAGTTGAACTAAAAATAAAAGCAACACTCTGAACGGAATATTTAACAGATAAGCCGAAATTAAACCTTAGAATAAAGATAAGAATATTCTCCTTCCTGAGTAGGTAAAATTAAAAAAAGCACCTGTCTGGTTTTATTTAACTTTTGAAAAGTGGTAGGAAAATCTTTAAGAGTGGTAAGGCAAATTTCCTGATCTGGCCAGCCTACCCGATAACCAATCACTACCTGACTATTCTCATCATAACCAGCCTGCACAAAGGCCTGATAAATTTTTTCTGTTTGTCTGGCAGAAAGATAAATAGCAAAAGCGCTCTTGCTCCGAGCTAACCTTTCAAGAGATTGACTATCTGGCACTATAGTAGTGCCTGAAACTCTGGTAAAAATTAAAGTTTGATTAGCTTTAGGCAGGGTAAAAGAAATTTTTGCTTCAGCCGCCAAAGCAAAAGCAGTTGTAATACCTGGAACGATCTGGTAAGGAACATTTAATTTGTCTAGCTCTTTTAATTGTTCCCATACTGCTCCATAAAGCAAAGGGTCTCCCGTATGAACGCGCACCACCAATTGATGCTTTTTATATCCCTCAAACAATAAGTTAACAATTTCTTCCAAATCTAAATTAGAGCTATCTATTTTACGCCTGGCTTTAGAAGACAAAAACAAATTTTCCGGCACCAAAGAACCTGTATAAACGATAAAATCCGCCTCATCTATAAGCTTCTTAGCCTTTACAGTAAGCAACTCAGGATCTCCAGGCCCTGCCCCTACAAAATAAACAGGATAAAAACTGGAACTAAAAAAAGACTTTTTAGAAAAAATATTTTTTAATAATCTCAACATATTAACTCAAGAAAACTTAAACAGTTTCACTTAGCGCAATTTTAAGATTCACTCTGGGCTATGATCTGTTTTAAGCGTAAAAAGCTATCTTCTAAAGTAGATTTTTCTTCCACAGGTTGGCGCAAAAAATTATTGATAGGCTCAATCAATTCAATGGCTTTATCTATCTCAGGGTTACTACCTTTGGCATAAGCCCCTATATTTATCATATCTTCAACCTTTTTATACGTTGATAAAAGGGACAGCACTTTCCGTCCAGCCAAAATTACGTCTTTTGGAGCCACGTCAGAATACAACCTGCTTACACTTTTTAACACGTCAATAGCAGGATAATGACCGTGATCTGCTAGTTCTCTGGTTAAAACAATGTGCCCATCCAGTATGGAACGAACAGCATCTGCCACAGGCTCGTTAAAATCGTCTCCCTCTACCAAAACAGTATAAATAGCAGTAATGCTACCCTTACTACTTTTACCTGCCCGCTCTAATAAGCGAGGCAAATGAGTAAACACTGTAGGAGTATATCCTCTAGTAGTAGGAGGTTCACCCGCTGCCAAACCCACTTCCCTTGCTGCCATCGCAAACCTAGTAACAGAATCCATCATCAGCAAGACATCTTTTCCCCTGTCTCGAAAGTATTCTGCAATACTTGTAGCTGCATATGCTGCTCTCATCCTTATCAAAGGACTTTGATCCGAAGTAGCCACAACTAACACAGAACGCTTTAATCCCTCTTCTCCCAGATCTTTTTCTATAAATTCTCTCACTTCTCTTCCCCGCTCTCCTACCAGGGCAATCACGTTCACGTCTGCCTTGGTATAACGAGCAATCATTCCCATAAGAGTACTTTTACCCACTCCAGATCCAGCCATAATCCCCACCCGCTGTCCCTTACCTAAAGTGAGCAAACCATTAATAGCTCGTATGCCCACGTCTAAAGGTTCTGTAATGCGAGGCCTGTCTAACGGAGAAGGTGGATCATTGTAAAGGGGATAAAAATTGGTAATACTAATAGATTCTTTTTGATCTAAAAATTGCCCAAAAGCATCCACAACTCTGCCAAGCAATTGCTCCCCTACGGGAATTAAAGGCGGATGAGCTGAATTTTTAATCAAACTGCCCGGAGCAATACCACGCACGTCTCCATAAGGCATAAACAACACAGAGTTTTCTTTAAAACCTACCACCTCTGCTCCTAAATACTTATCCCCGGATAAAATTTCACAAGTGGAGCCTAAAGAAGCTTTGATCCCCTGTCCTTCTACAATCAATCCTACCACTTTGCTTACTCGTCCATAAACACGAGCAAGATTTAAATTGGACACCAAGTCAAAACATTGGCCTAACTTCAACCTTACTCCTCCAGACTAAGCTGAGCCAACAATTTATCTATTTCTTTTAATCTCACCTGAACTTGGTTTTCCACCAATCCTGTCCCATTTTCTACAACTACCCCACCAGGCTCAACCTGAGCTTCTTCTTTTACTTGGGCCATGTTTAACTCTGGATAGTGCTCTTTTGTTTTATTTAATATTTCCAAAATAAGTTCTTTATCCTGAGGATTTACTTTTATTTTTAATTCCTGCTTACTCTGCATAAACTCCAAAGCTTCTGTAAATAGTCTTTCTATGATCTTTTCATATTCTTTATCTAAGGTAAAATTTACTATTTTTTCCACGCATTTTCGCACCAACAAAACCAAATCTTGCTTATAATTAGCAAGTATTGTTTTTTTTTCCTGTTCTAAATTACGAAAAAAAGTTATCCATTTATTTTCCAAATCTTTTTTTAAGGCTATTACCTGTTTTTGAGCTTCAGCCTGTCCCTTGGCATAACCTTCCTGAAAAGCCTTATTTCGTATATCCTCTGCTTCTTTAATAGCCTTAGTCAAAATTTCTTTTGCTTTTTGCTCAGCTTTTTGAGTTGCCCTTTCCAAAATTTTTTTTTCAATTTCTTCTGGAGACATTAAATTGTTGCTATACCCTTCCAGCTCTTCCAGCTCTCTGGCTTGCAAGCCAATTATTACCCTGGCTTTGGTCCTGGGAATACGTTCAGAGTTAGACAAGGACATCACCTCCACCCTTACCTCCTATGACGATACGTCCTTCTGCTTCAAGTTTTCTAACGATTTTTACAATATTTTGTTGAGCTGCCTCTACATCAGAAAGCTTGACAGGCCCCATAATCTCCAAATCTTCCTTAATCATGTTGGCAGCTCTTTCTGACATATTAGAGAAAAACTTTTCTTTTAGCTCTGGAGGAGCTGTTTTTAGGGCCAAAGTCAAATCTTCATTGCTCACTTCTTTAAGTACTTCACGAATAGCTCTATCATCCAACTGCATAATATCTTCAAATACAAACATAAGTTGCCTAATTTCCTCAGCCAATTGAGGAGCTTCTTCCTCAATTTCAGAGAGAACCTCTTCTTCAATGCTTCTTTCCACCGCATTAAGGATCTCGGCCACAGCCTGTACTCCTCCCACTTTCTTGCCTTCTTTAGCACCAATAGCAATGAGTTGACTTTGAAGCACCTTATCTACGTCATAAAGCATTTCTTCTGGAACAGACTCTAATTTGGCCAAACGCATTAACACTTCTGGCCGCACTCCTGGAGGTAAGTGAGAAATAAGATCTGCCGCATGTTCTGGCGGAAGATGGCCAATAATAAGAGCCAAAGTTTGCGGATGTTCGTTGCGTAAAATCTGAGCCAAAATTTTAGGGCTCACGTTACTAAGCTCTTTAAAAGGAACCTGTCCAGCATCCAACTCCAGAGAGTCCAGCACGTATTTGGCAGTTTCCTCATCCACATTCTCCAGGAGCTTCTTCACCACATCTGGACCACCCAGAAGCATTTCTTTACTAATGGTCAATGTTTCGTTAAATTCTTTTAGTACTTCTTCAGCTGTTTCTTTAGGTACGCTTTCCATTTCTACCATGGCCTTAGAAATCTTGGCCACATCTCGCCTATCCAATTTTTGAAACACCTGTGAAGCAAACTCTTCTCCTAAAGCTAAAAGCAAAATAGCAGTTTTCTGAGTGCCTGTTAATTTGTCAGCCAAATTACGCTTCCTCCTCCTTTAACCACATTTTAAGTACTCTAAATGCTCTCTCAAAATCTTCACTAACCAGTTGTTTAGCCAAAACAGTTTGATCTTCTATTCTCTTTTGCATTTCTAAAGCTTCTCGTTCTTCAGGAGAAAGTTCTTCCAGGGCTAACTTAGGCTCTCCCTCTGGAAGTTCCTCCACTTCTTCTACTTCTTCCTCTACAACTTCTGGTTTTAGTATAGCCATAACCACTGGACGAACCACCAAAAGTAAGAACAGCAGGATAATTACTGTATTTAAAAGAGGCTTACCAACTATCTGAAAATACTGCAAAGCTTTTTGTAACCAGGATGTAGCCTGAAGTTGCTCTGGTTTACCAAAGGCTAAATTAGTAACTTCTATTTGATCTCCCCTGGTACTATCATAACCAACAGCCTTTTCTACAAGGCCCCTAATCTGATCCAAAACTTCCTTTGGAAGAGGCTTGTAAACGTATTCTCCTTTGGCATTTTTTACATACTGACCATCCACAACTACTGCAACGCTAAGCCGTCTTATCTCTCCTACAGGAGCTATAATTTGTTGCTCTTCTTTATTAATTTCATAGTTGGTAATGGAACTAGTTCTACTTGTTTGTTGAGTAGTACCTGTACCACTTAAAGTGCTTCCTCTATAAGCTGGCTCAGGAGAACCTGTCTGTAAATTTGTAGTCCCTTTACTTTCTTCTTCTGTTTTTTGTTCACTCCTTACAACAGTAACATTGGGATCGTAAAGTTCTTTATGGATTGTTTTGCGGCTAAAATCAATATCTGCACTAACCCTAGCAATAACTTTATCCCTACCGCCCACAATAGGAGCCAATAAATCCTCTATCCTCTGCTCCAGAGTTCTCTCTAAAGAGAGCTTATATTCCAATTGAGTAGAAGATAATCCATTTATAATATCTTGTTTTGGCTCATATAAAATTCTTCCTCTGGTATCAGAAATCGTTATCCTATCCGGAGTCATTCCCTCTACGCCTGTAGTAATCAAATTAACTATACTTCGCACCTGCTCCTTAGACAAACTAGCTCCTGGTTTCAAGGTCAAGACCACAGAAGCAGAAGGTGGCTCATTTTCTTCTATAAACAAACTCTTTTGAGGCAACACTAAGTGCACTCTGGCACTCTCCACCTCGTCAAACTCAGCAATAGTACGCTCTAATTCTCCTTGCAAGGCCCGTTGATAATTAATCTTTTGCACAAAGTCAGTTTGACCTATTCTAGTTGAGTCAAATATTTCAAATCCTACTCCCTGACCATGCAAAACCCCTTTGCCAGCTATCATAAGCCTAAGACTATAAACTTTATCTTCAGGTACTAATATGGTATTACCATTATTGGCCAATTTATAGGGTACTTTTTGTTTTTTCAAAACCTCTACAACTCTGGCAGCATCTTCTGGATATAAATTAGAGTACAACACTTTGTAATTTGTACTGTTCAATAAAATAAACAAAACTATACCAACCACAAAAAAGGAAGCTACTAGTCCAGAATATAAAATCTTCTGCGGCAAAGTACTATTGTTCCATAATTTTTTTATCAACCTTATCTTTTCTTCTATAAACTGTGCCATGCCAACTCCCTTATTATCAATTTATTTTTTATAAGTATTTAAAAATAAATCTAAAAATTTAAATGCATTATTTCTTTATAAGCATCTAAAACTTTATTTCTAACAGCAGCAGTCATTTGCATGGCAATATTTGCTTTTTGTAAGGCTATCATTAATTCATGAATGTTTTGATTCTCCCCTGCAGCAAAAGATTTTATCATAGATTCTTTTTGTTCCTGGAGATCATTCACTTTTTTTAAAGATTTTTTTAAAGTATCGGTAAAAGAATCAACCTTATGTTTAGATTCATTTTTATTTAAGGTTAAATCTTGAGAATTCAAATATGCCTTTAAACCTATATTATTTATAGCACTCATTGTCTATCCTCCTATCTACCGATTTCTAAAGCTTTATTGTACATAGTTTTCACTGTAGTAATTACAGAAACGTTGGCCTCGTATGTTCTAAGAGTCGTCATCATATTGGCCATTTCTTCTACAACATTAATGTCTGGATAATACACATAGCCATCTTTATCCGCATCCGGATGACTGGGGTCATATACTTTCTTAAATGGACGATTATCATTTACTATAGCTCTTACCTTAACCCCTTTAATCTCTCTATCTAAAAAAGAATTCATTTCCTTGGCAAAAGGGGTATCTAGCGGAACAGCTTGTAAAATCACTGTTTTTCTACGATATGGTCCCCCTTCTGGGGTTCTGGTAGTTTGGGCATTGGCAAGATTCATAGAAATAACATTTAAACGAGTGCGTTCAGCACTTAAACCAGATGCACCTATGTTTAATGCTGTTAAAAGATCCATTATCTAGCCCCCTCCTGAATTATAAGTTTTTCGGTGTCAAAACTTTTTTTGGTTAGCTGAGCTAACGTATTATAAATCATGGCATTTTTAGCCATCTTGGACATTTCTTTATCCAGATCCACGTTATCATCACCTTGAATAACTCTAGGATCAATACTTTTTAATAAATCTGGAGAAATTTTATTGGGATCAAAAGGCATAGGAAGATGTTTGGGATCTGTTCGAGTAATATTTTTTCTTTCTTCTGCTTCTAAAGCAGCTTGTAATTTATCCTCAAATTCAACCCGCTTGGCTTTATACCCAGGAGTATCAATGTTCGCTATGTTTACAGCGATAATATTTTGACGCACCAGGTGTAAATCCATTGACTTGGCGGTCCAGGGCAAATAACTTTCAAACAATGACTTCATAACCTACCCCCTAAAGTAATCTGGAGTTATTCCTGTGTGTTGCAACTATTGTTCCAAAACGCACACAATTTTAATCTGCTCAAAAAATTAAAAATTCTCTTCTATAATCCGATAAATAAAATTATCCGTAAAATCCAAACATATATCCCCTCAAAAAAAAACAAACCCAAACTAAAATTGGCACACATTGTGCATTTAACAAACGCAAAACACTTATAAGGAGGAATTTTATGAACGCATTAAATTACGAAATCAACAAAGAATTAGGGGAATGTTATTTATTTATGGGCGAAATGGACAAGGCTGAAGAATATTATCAAAAAGCCTGCTCTTCCAATGGTAGTCATGCTGATCCTTATTTGGGTCTGGCCACCATTTACATCCACAGGCAAGATTTACAAAAAGCCAAATCTTATTATGAAAAAGCCTTGGAAATAGAGCCTGAAAACGATAAGGCATTGGCAGGATTAGGCTTATTGGCCGTAGAAAACGGAGATCAAGAACAGGCCTTTTCTTTTTTTAAAAAAGCATTAGATTTAAATCCCCAAAATATAGTTGCTATTTATGGCTTGGTGCAAGCAGCTTATTCCTTGGATAAAATAGATGAAATTATCACCTATTTACGCAACTATTTAGTATTAGATCCAGGAAATGTAGAAGTAAGATATACTTTGGCAGGTTGTCTCTACTCTTTGGGCCAAAAAAAGCAAGCGCTAGACGAATTGAACCATATTTTACAAATGGACCCAACTAATAAAAATGCCTTGGAATTAATAGAAAAGATAAAAAATTAATCCCAAAACATATTATTCAACTGCAAAAATTATTTTGAACAGTGAAATACGTGTTCAACAATATTTTTTCAATAATTTAAGCTAGTTACAATTTGATAACTTGATCAAAAACCCAAATTTTAGGCTTTTGCAGTTTATAAAAAACAAAAAATTGTCTAATTAGCTGGAGTTAACAAGGGAAGCAAAAAAACTACGGACACAACTCTGCCCAAAAAACTATCTGCAGTTACGTATTCTTTGTGACAAAAGACTTGCAATTTAGGTGTTTTTTTGCCAATTGATGATCAAACAGGGGGGATTAATGCAAATTTTATCTATAAAAAGAGCTTTACTAAGCGTTACAGACAAGACAAACTTGCTTGAGTTAGCCAGCTTTCTAGAACAACAAGGGGTGGAAATCGTCTCTACAGGAGGGACCCAAAAACTTTTAACCTCCAAAGGGATTAAAGTCACATCCATAACCGAAGTAACTAACTTCCCAGAAATTTTAAACGGCCGGGTAAAAACCCTCCATCCCAACGTACATGCTGGCATTTTAGCTGATAAAGATAATCCAGAGCACGTGCAAACTATTAAAAATTTTAATTTAGACTTTTTTGATCTCATTTGTGTAAATTTGTACAATTTTAAAGAAGCTATAAAAAACTCCCTAGAGCTTAAAGAAGCTGTTGAAAAAATTGACATAGGCGGACCTACCTTGCTTAGAGCAGGAGCCAAAAATTTCCATTCTGTATGTGTGTTGCCTGATCCCCAATTTTACGCAGACTTTAAACAAGAATTGATCCAACACAATGGAATAACTCTAACCTTTAGATTAAAAATGGCTACCGAGACTTTTAAACTTACATCTAATTACGATAAAATGATTGCAGATTACTTTGAACTCCAGAGCTAAGGAGTAACAAAATTTCCAAATTACGCGGCAATCTAACAGGCTTAAAACCTGCTCAAATAAAAGAGTTAAATAAATTTTATTCCAAACGTTTTCCTGTAGATGCGCCTTTCAGACCGGAATTAGCCCATCAGCTAGCCCGCCTAAGCCGCTCTATTTCCAGACAAATCGGTCTGGTGATTAACCGTAAAGGCGGGGTAGAAGTGGTTATAGTTGGCGACCACAAGCGTATCGTAATCCCATTTTTAAACAAAGTAAAACACGATCCTGCCAGACTAAGCGGAGTTCGTATTCTCCATACCCATTTAGAAGAACAAACTCTGGACCAAGAAGATCTTATGGATATGATCTTTTTACGTCTGGATTCTATGGAAGTCTTGACTGTGTCAGAGGAAGGCTCTCCGCGTTCTTTTGCTTGGGCTCACATTTTACCTTCTACCAAACAAAACCAGGCCTACTTTCTAAGTCCTCTTTGCCCCTGGGATAAAGCAAATTTCAATCCCCTTGTTTCTGCTCAAAACTTGGAAAAAGAATTAGAGCGCATCAGCCAATCCTCTTCACCAGTACAAAGAGAAAACACAGCCTTGCTCATTAGTATAGATAACACCTCTAAAAAAATTCAGGAACAGTCTTTACAAGAATTAGAAGAACTGGCCAAAACAGCAGGACTAGAAGTTAAAGGCTATTTTATCCAAAGGGTAAAAAAAATAAATCCTTCCCACATCCTGGGCAAAGGAAAATTAGCGGAATTGGAAGTGGCTGCTCTCCAACAAGGAGCCTCCATTTTAGTATTTAATAGAGAATTATCCCCATCTCAATTAAGAAACTTAACCAATATCACAGAACGTAAAGTTCTAGACAGAACCCAACTCATTTTAGACATATTTGCCCAACATGCCAAAACCAAAGCAGGCCAGCTTCAGGTAGAAATGGCCCAATTAAAATATACTTTGCCTCGTCTTATTAAGCAAAATAGGGCATTTAGCAGATTAGCAGGAGGCATTGGTGGGAGAGGACCAGGAGAAACAAAGCTAGAAATCGATAGGAGAAAAATTAGAGACAGAATAAGTAAAATAAAAAAAGACCTTGAGCAAATAAAAAAACAAAGAGCCACAGCCAGAAATCTGCGTCAAAAATCAGACATCCCCACTGTAGCTCTGATAGGTTATACCAACGTTGGCAAATCCACTCTTCTAAATACCCTAACCCAGAGTAACGTGCTCGTGGCCAACAAGCTCTTTGCCACTCTTGATCCCAGCAGCAAAAAAATGCGCTATCCAGAAAATAAAGAAATTATTTTCACAGACACAGTAGGTTTTATTAGTAATCTACCAACAGATCTAAAAGAAGCCTTTTCAGCTACGTTAGAAGAACTTTATCCAGCCCATTTACTGCTCCATGTAGCAGACGCAAGCCATCCCGATTTGGAACATCAAATTCAAGCCGTAGAACATATTTTAAAAGATCTCCATCTAGATGAAAAACCCAAATTGCTAATTTTAAACAAATGGGACAAACTTACTCCATCCCAACAAACAAAATTACAATTAACCTACCCTCAGGCCATAGCAATCTCTGCTCTAAAAAAAATAGGCTTAAAAGAATTAACTGAAACAATCCTGCAAACCTTATTTTAAACTTAACCTATTCATTTATCCTCGTAGTTCTTACTATACTAAGCCATAATTCCTGGACAGATTTAAGTTTGTAATTGGTAGTGGGGGATAGGCGAGAGGCAAAAAGTTAGGAGTGAACTGTGATTGAGGAAATGTCTAGATTTTCGGGAGACAGCACACCCAAACAAAACTCTACCTTTCCCTCCATGATTTTTCTGTTCCCAAAATAAGACGCTCTATATTTGCCTTATGTTTTACAATAACCAAAACAGCTATTGCCAAACTTAGGGGAAAATAACATGCCTTTTCGCTAAATAACAAAAAAATAGGCACTACACTTACAAATAAAATAGAACCAACAGAAACGTAGCCTGTTAACCATACTGCAAACACAAAAAACAAAAGACCTGCCAATAAAAAAGAAGGGAACAAAGCTAAATAAACGCCCACCGTAGTGGCCACACCTTTTCCGCCTTTACCATATAAAAAAACAGAAAACATGTGCCCCACTATAGCCAAAAATGCTGTCAAAGATAGAAACCAGGGAGAATTAGAAACTACTTGTCCCACATAAACAGGCAAAAAACCTTTTAACAAATCCAAAACCAAAACCATAAGCCCATACTTTAAGCCACAAACCCTACAGACATTGGTTGCTCCAATATTCTTAGAGCCATGGAGTCTAGGATCTATCCTGCAACACATCTGAGATATAAACAAGCCAAAGGGAAAAGCACCGCACAAATAAGCAAAGGTCCACCAGGCAAAGTAAACGATAGCCATCTCCATCTCCTTGGGTATTTTTGTTTTCTATTTTCTAAAATAAATTTAAAAAATCTGAAACCAAATATTTCCTAATTGAACAAATTTTTCAAACAGATACAACTCAGCGAACTATAACACTTATTAATCGGCTTAAGTTTAATTGTAAATTTTTTTTTCAAAAAAAACTTGCCAAAAATAACAAGTTCGTATAAAAGGACTTTCTTATCTGGTGCCGAGGTAGCTCAGTCGGTAGAGCAGGGGACTGAAAATCCCCGTGTCGGCAGTTCGATTCTGTCCCTCGGCACCATTACCAAACAAAATCTATAACCCCTAAAAAATATCCCTAAAATTTATCTAACTCTTAGGCTAACATAAAAAACACAATCCTTCTATAATTTCTAAAAAAAACAACAAAATTTCACAAAAACATCTTCAACCTGTCAAACGTTCACTTTAGCAATAAATCTAAGATACTTAAATCAGGGCCTAATAAAAATACGTTCCTTGTTTTAGGGTTGATTTGCCAAACCAAATAAAAATAGAAAAAGGATCCATAAAATGGCCAAAATACTAATTTCCTCTCTTGGGACAGGTAAAAGACAAAACAACCAATACGATAGAGCAATTTATGAATATAACGGCAAACAAAAAGAAACCCCATTTATTGCCAAGGCTTTAAGCGACTTTTTAGAAATAGACAAACTGTTTTTAGTTGGCACTAAAAAATCTATCTGGGACTGTGTGTGTTATGAGTTTGGAGGAAATGAAGATTATACCCTAAAACTATACGACAAACAACATAACGGGACCTTATCTCAAAATGACCTCACAACCTTAAACACTATTATTGACAACTATCTAGGCACTAAGGGCTCTGAATGCTTCATTATAGAATATGGCCTAAATGAAAAAGAATTATGGAACAATTTTCACATTTATCTAAAGATTTTAGAAAAAATAACCGATAAAGATAAAGTGTATTTGGACATCACTCATTCCTTCAGGTCATTATCTTTAATGAGCTTTGTCATGTTAAACTTTGGAGAAATCATAAAAAAGAAGACTTTTACTATAGACGGCATTTTTTACGGCATGTTAGAATACAGGCACGAGAATAATGGCATCACACCCATTGTGGATTTAAAAATGTTTTATGCTTTAATGAAATGGATAATAGCCATAGAAAATTTTACTGAATATTCTAATGGTGACAAAATTGTTTCTTTGCTTCAAGAAAATGAAAATAAAGAAGAGAAAAAAATATTTGAAAGAATATCTCTCTCATTTCAAATGTCCAATCTCTTTTATCTTCATCAAAACGTAAAGCAATTATCTAACAAATTAAACAAACTTAAAAACAGTAAAAATCAAATTGTAAACCTTCTCATTGAAGAAGTAGAGAATTTTATTAATTTCTTAAACAGAGATAGAATTTCAGACTTCCAATTGGCAGTTGCCAAGTGGTTTTACGAACACAAAAATTATGCCCTAAGCTATATGGCCTTAACAGAAGCAATTGTTAGTAAAGTCTGTGAAGCAAAAGGTTACAATGTTGAAGATAAAGACGCCAGAAATCAGGCTAAAAAGGAAATTTCACAAATAAATAAAAACTTATACCATGTCTTTAAAAACGTAAGAGAAATTAGAAATAACATAGCTCACCAACTGCAAGACAGAAAAGATGCAGTAAGTCAAGATAGAGTAAATCTCGAAAATTATTTAAAAAAGACAGAAGATCTATTTTTTACAATTGATTATTCGTCGATAGCACATAAAAAATTTGAATAATAAAAAAGCGTTAAAAGGAATGATCCTTGCAGAAGGTAAGCTTAGGTGGGAAACTTTTTATAATAAATTTTAACTAAAATTAACCTTAAGGAGGTGAAACATGACTCTCACAGTAACCAATCAATGTCCATACGACCCAATGGGCATGGCTCAAGGGCCACGAAATGGCACAGGTCCTAGGAGACAAAGGGCGCAACAGGTTCAACAACGTTCTCAAATTCAGGTACAAAACCAAGTCCAGAACAGGATACAAACTCAAACCAGAACGAGAAACAGAATACAACAACAAACTCAGGTCAGCAACCCTATACAGCAACAAACTCAAAATCAAGTTTTACAGCAAACTGACCTCACTACAAGCATCGGGACGAATTTAAATGTTGAAGCCTAGTACCCGCTAAAAATAACCTGTTTTCTCAACAAACAATTTTACGTCTTGCCTGTAAAATTTTACGGGCAAGACGTATTTATCAAACGTTAAATTTAATACTCACGAAAAAATTTAGATAAAATTTGTTAGCACTGATTAAGCGGTATCTTAAATTAGAGTTAAAAAATCTTTTTATCCAAAACGAGATGGGATAGGTAACCAAGCACGGCAAATCCATAATAAATCAAAAATTCTAAAGAAACCTTTCCATAAATCAAATAAGGCAACAAAATTAGAGGAAAAGGCACTAGCAGCATAGCCCACCAGGTATGTGTCCAGCCTCTATGTCTGCCAAGTCCAGGCAAAATTGCTAATAAGCCTATCAAAGCAGCTAGTTTGAAGTTTTTTACAAAAATAAAATAAATATCCCCAACAAGCAAAATTCCATAAAACAAATTTTGCCCTTTAGAATCAGTATCCACATCCGGAAAAAGAGCACCTAAAAGACCAATAAAACCAGCTAATAACATTTGTTCAACAGAAGGATGCCACCATTCTAACCACACAACACTACCTATAGCTGCACCAACACAAAACAACCCAAAACCTACGTGCACCCGATATCCCGGCATAATCCAACCTTTTCTATTTAATTTAAAAGACTTACTAACTCCTATCTTAAAATCAATTTAAAAGATCCCACTGCAAAAACTAATTTAATTAGTTAAACAGAAATTTAACAATAAAAAAATAGTTACAGCCCAAAAATTTAATCAAAAACAATTTTGGGCTTTTGCAGTTACGTCTTAAAACATGTCTTTTTCCGTTTCTGCAATAATTTTATCAATAGCTTGTTTTAACTTTAGAGGAAGCCCCATAATATCTACGTTCATAAAACCTCGCACAATAGTTGAAGTAGCTTCATCTTCGTCAAGTCCTCTGGCCATAAGATATTCTATTTCTTCCTGAGCTATTTTACCTACAGCAGCCTCATGAGATAATTCCACCCCACTTCTAGTGCCTTTTAACTCTGGAATTGCGTGAATAACACCATCGTTCAAAATCAATCCCTTACATTCTAAATGTCCTTTAGCAGGTACATTATTAGCTTCTATAACCCCTGGAGCAATGATTTCACCGCCAGTAGTAATGGCTCTGGAGATAATTTCTCCTCTTGTATTAGGAGCATTTAAGACTATTTTATTTCCAGAGTTAATGTAAGATCCAGGAGTAGCCACTAAAATAGAATTAAATCTAGCCACTGCTCCAGAACCATTTAAGTACACTACAGGGAAAGATTGAACTATTTTAACTGGTTTTAATAAAATATAATTACTTTGAAAAACTGCATCCTGTTCTAGAATACCTACTGTTCTAGGACGTACTTCCACCTGCTCTCCCCAATTGTGCACCATAGTAAATGTGAGTTTAGCTCCTTTTTTCAGAAAAAATTCTGATATGCCAAGATGTAAGGCACTTTTAACTTTATGAGATGTAGCACAACCTGTTATAATATGTACTTCTGCTCCTTCTTCTACAACTACAATATTATGCACACTTTGTCCTACATTCTCATCTTTTATAAACAAGCAAGACTGTACAGGATCTTTTATTTTTACATTTTTACTTACTCTTATGAAATATCCTCCATGCACTTTAGAAGCAGCTAATTTGGTATATTCATCTTTATTTTTATCAACAGCCTTCCAATAATAATCAGGAAGACCGTCATATTTGCTTAAAGCATCTTTTATATCTAAAATCTCTAACCCTGATTGATGACTTTTGCACTGAAGTGGATTTTGATTGAGATGCAAATACGTGCCACTTCTTTCCAATTCATTTACAACAATGCCAGCCATTTCTAATTCTTCTTTGTATTTGCTGACAAATTGTTGTAAATCTTGCTCTACTTCCATTCCTTCTAGTTTAAAGCGATCTATTTTTATTTGTTCAGACATCTTACACACTCCTTGTATCCAAATTTACTAATATGTTCCAAAATATCGCGTGGACGGCCTTCACAACAAAGCTGGCCATTCATCAGAACCTGTCCTCTGTCAGCATTAACGTAATCCAAAATATAACCCGTATGAGTGATAATTAATCCAGAAACCTGACGTATTTTTTTTAATTCTTTCATAGGCACATCAGGCCTTGGAGACTCACCGTTACCTCTTAATAAATTTTTTACAATCTTACCTATAAGGGCCATGTTTTCCAGATCCACTCCAGATTCTGGCTCATCAAACAAAAGCAAATCTGGCTGCTGGGCCATGAGCTGCAGTAATTCTGAACGTTTTATTTCTCCCCCAGAAAATCCAGAATTTATATCTCTATCCAAAAAATCTAAAAAATTTACCTTCTTGGCAAGGTTAAGCACATCTATTTCTTTATTTTGGGCATATTTAGCACACATTTGAACTAAATCTCTGGTTTTTAAACCATGAATGGTGGGCGGACGTTGAAAAGACATTCCAATCCCCATCCTGGCTCTTTCATAAACGGGTAAATTAGTAATATCCTTACCTTTAAAAATTATTTTTCCCTTGACTACCTTGTACCCAGAAAACCCCATTAAGGTCATAAGCAAACTAGTCTTTCCAGAGCCATTAGGACCAAATAAAATAAATGTCTCTCCAGACTTAATTTCCAGATTAAGCCCCTTTAAAACTTCTCTATCTCCTACTTTAACGTGTAAATCTTCAATTACTAGCATAGATTGTCCCCTTTTAAAAATCCTTTTTTTGACATTTTGAGGATATTATAAATTTTTCAATTTAATTACTAACCTCTTACAACCTGAAAAATTATTTCTAGCAAATATTTTTAATATGCTCAATGTTAATTCTTAAGGCTGCTAAAAAAATCAAATATATTCTTTAAGATAGAAGAAAAAGATAAAAATTTAAACAACTAACTGCTTACAGATATATTTACAATGTCCCATCTTAGGGTTATAGTTTATAGGCAAAAGGCCATAGTTGACTGACAACTAAAAATAGCACCTGATGATATTAGAAAAGGGCATCAATTCTATAAAACTTGGTCTTAAAAATCGTTAATAGAGGAACTAAATGCCAACTCTAGATCCCTTTTCATATTTAACCAGCCTTAACCCAAGGTTATTCACTAGTTACTATCATTAACCAACTATCACTAATTTTAGCTCTGAATTTACATGGCCTTGATCCAAAAATGCGGCTTTTATTCACATAATTTGTAGGAGGATAAGATGGATAACTTCCTAGATTTTCTTAATTTTAAATTATTTATTAGCATTCCAATATTAAAAACTATTTATTACGTCGGAGCTATTTTACTCCCCTTAACTGTAGGGATCATATTGATGTGGCTTGTCCAAAAATCACCCACCATTTCATCTTTTTTTGAAAAAAGTAAAAAACTTTTCTGGAATAACCTACAAATAAAACATAAAATCATCCTGGGTATAATATTTATCTGCTGCTTCTTGCTCTTAGAAACTATCTGGAGAATGATTTTTGAATTTCTAATTGCCTACATTCAAATCCGAAATTCTTTAATAGGTGGGTAAATAATAGATTTAACCAACATGAGCTATACTAAACTCTATAAAAAACTCTAGACTTTTGAGGTGTAGTGCAAGAACATCTCAAGATTATGGGGCTTAAAATATGAGGAAAAAATCTTTTATTCCCCATGAATTACCACCTAATGGTATTGTATGGGAAAACCTTATTTCACTAATTGGTGAAGCCAACCGTAAAATTGCAAAGTATGATGCTTTGTTAAGTGGATTAATAAACCCCAATGTGCTCCTTTCTCCTCTCACTACAAATGAAGCAGTGATTTCTTCAAGAATTGAGGGCACGCAAGCCTCTATACTGCTCCCCTAAGTACTGGACAGATTTAGAGAGTAGAGTTTATGTGGTTATGGGAAATTAAATAAGGGGGTATAAAAATGTCCTCCTTTGTCAAAACCAATTTAGCAATATTTTTTATTCCTTTCATCAAGCTACACTTTGTAGCAATTCTTCTTTTGCAATATTGCAATTTTCTATCCAACCATTATAAACTTCATCAGGTGTTTTGTATCCTATAGATGAATGAATTCTTTTTTAATTATAGATATTAATATATTCAGCTATACCATCTTTTGACTCCTTTTTGGAAGTAAATTATATTTATTAGCTATCTCATTTAATATTTTATCTCCTTCTAATAATTCTAGTACTACTTTAGCTTTAAACTCTGCACTAAAATTTATTCTCTTTTTACTCATTGTCTCTCTCCTTTATTCTCTATAAAATTAGAATAACTTATTCTACCATATTGGCCTTTTTTTTGATGGACATTATACAGGCGTCTAACAACTACTTGGGCATACGGATATATCCACAACGGCTATTTATCTACAGCTTTCAGGAACGGAAATAAAGCAGATTATGCAGGACAGAGGGTTGATCTAAGGTTTTGCTTATGTTTGTCAACTCCAGGGATAGGATCTCAACATTCTCTAGCCGTATCAATCCACAGTTTTATTGCGTCTTTTATGTTTTTAACTGCTTCTTCATAGGATTTCCCATGAGCCATACAACCAGGGAGTTCTGGTGCTTCGGCGATAAAAGCATTATCTTCATCGCTCCAGTAGATTATGATTTTATATTTCATTTTAAATCCCTCTCTGTAAACTTATTATTATTTTTCTTATCTGTTTAACCTGATAAGGCTTTGCATGACTTCCATCCATTTGAAGGTTAATTTTTTCTATAATTCCTTTTTTTCTAAAAATGTGATGACTGCCTCTTATTCTTTCAGTAAAGCCTAATTTTTTTTAATAGATTACATAGATCAAGAAATTTTATATTATTATCAGATTGTCCTGATAATATCGCAAATATTAACTTTTCATATTTTCCCATCATCCTATCCCTTAGCATTTCTCTAGCGTAAAGTTAAGTTTTAAGCAAGATAAATAGTTATCCAGGGACGAAGTTAAGGGATTTATCCCATATTCTTATCTCCATTTCTTAACAAAATTCAGATTTTGCTAATAGATAGGATAGGGAAAAAATATTAACCTAAAAAAGGAGGGATTAAGGATGTTATGGTTAAAGATTTTATCCGTTGTGTTCATGCTTTTCTTACTTGCTCAGGAGACGGAAAAGGTTATATTACCTGAAACAGGCTAAGAAGAAGGGATTGATTTAAGGGAAGCGGAAAGGCAAAGTCATCTCCGTTACATTTTTTTATTCTTTGTCCTTACCCAGTAAGCAAAGAATAGCATCGGGAACAAAGGAAAATATACGTATTTGTCAGTGTATATTACAAGCGTAGTTCCGTCCAGATATTTTAATTAAGTCCATTCCTTTCAACCACTTTTCCGTCCTCTTCAACGAATTCAAAGTAAAGATTAAGTTTTTTAATGATCAGATAAAGAGTTCTGGAATCTGAAAGGTCGTAATAGAGAGAATCATATTCTGTTTTTACCACTTCATCCGTTGCAAGATCAAGGACAGTTACCATTCCTCCATGGTGCATCACAGCTGCCAGCGGATCAAGGGTGAGCTTCTCATTGGGATACGAATACAACAGGTTATCCCTACCAAACAACAAAGTCTTTGCGTTTACAGGGCTAAACGCACCAAACAAAGCAATCAAAGCAAGGAAAAAAAATAATCTTTTTCATAATATACCCCCTTTGTTTAGGTTAAACATTTAAAACCACCACCTAATAAACAACAAAAACGGAAGAAAAGGGGGCAGGAAAAGAAGAGAGAGGATTATTTATGGAGGCAATCATAGGAATAAACTTAATCTGCCAGGCCAAGTTTTTTCTCCATTTCTTCAATGGGTATCGCTTCTTCTCCGCTTTTTAAAAATTCTTCATATTCTTTTTCAGCCAGATAGGCATCTTCCAGGTCTTCAATCACTCTTTCCAGGGCTTCCTGGATAAAATAACTTTTACTTTTTTTGGTGGCCTGGGCAAGTCTGGAAAGTCTGACGTCCAAAGGTTTTGAAAGTGTAACGGTAGTAGTGCTCATAATTTTAATCCCTCTTTTTATATCTATCTAAAAATGTTTTTATTTAATGTCAATCTTGTCCAATAGAGAGGGAAAATAAAGATTTTGTTATAAAGTATAAGGTTCTTCAACCTTAAGCCTCCTTCTCCTTACTGCCCCCGTCCAGGGGGCTTTTTTTTTTTGGATATGGCCATAGGGAAGGAGAAAGAATTCTTTTCCCTTCCCTACTGCCTAGTCAGTTAAAAGAAAGAAAAAATGGAAAGGAAAACTTCTTACCCGTCTCCAGCCCCTATTATTTTTAACTAGGGGGCATAGACATCTTGTAACTAATTAAAATAATTAACCTTTTTCAGCCGTTTAAAAAATTTTCATTCAAATTTTTTAGGGGGGGGGGGGGAGATCAGACTACTCCGAGGAATTTTTCCCACCATCCAAGGAGTTGTCTTCTTTCTTCCAAGAAATCACTCCTCATGTAGGCTCTTGTAACTTTTGTCCCGATTACATGCGCAAGTTGTGTTTCTATTACTTCAGATCCAAAACCATGTTCCTTTTGGTGCAAGTAGCATAACGTAGAGAAGGAACTCCTGAAACCGTGTGTCCGTAAGCTTTTTTGCCATAAGTGGGTAACCTTTTTTTATCCGTTTTTTGGTTACCTAAATGTTACCCATTTTTTTGGGTTTTGCATAGTTTTTTCTGGTTTTGGGTAATCGTTATTTTGACCTTAACTTGTTGTTTTTTAAGGATTTAGCTTGGGAGGATTTTTGGGAGTTTTTATACTTGGTGGAGGCGGTGGGAGTTGAACCCACGTCCGGGAACGTTCGGAACAAGGCATCTACAGGCTTAGATCAGGTTTAACATCTCGTCTTTGGGTTAGCCCCTGATCCGGCGCCCAAAGACCAGCCTACTCCTATTTCACTAACAATCCCGTAGGCAAAGATTGTTAGCTAGCCTGATTTGACCGCCGTTTCTACCCTCCCCTCAGGCCAGGAAAGGTAGAAACGCTGGCTTTAATTAAGCAGCCAGAGCGTATTCGTAATTATCGTTGGCATTTATTGCTTTGCTGCGTGTTTTACGAGGACCTCGCAGCACCTCGGCCTGCAACCTTGACCTCAACCATCCCCGTCGAAGCCATTTCGCCCCCATATTCTAGGGCTAAAAACAAAGAACTCTTTAAATTAAAAATAACCATAAATCTAGGTCATGACAAGAGTAAAAACAAAAAACTCCTGATTTATACCAGGAGTTTTTAGCTTGGTAGCGAGGGAGGGACTTGAACCCCCGACTCTGCGGATATGAGCCGCATGCTCTAACCAGCTGAGCTACCTCGCCTCAAAGGTCAAATCTTTTATCCTTTTTTAAAAAAAAATCAAGTAAAATTTTGCCCCTCAAACCTGATCCAAAACAAACTCTGCCTCAAATTCCCTAGCTTCAAAAGTAACAATCTTTATCTTTACTCTTTTATCTTTAAACAACAAGTAGGGGGTTTCCAGGCTTAATT
>JAUZRP010000110.1 GCA_030950395.1 Desulfonauticus sp.
TGGATATGTTCGCCTTTTTACTTTTAAGCTTTTAATGTACCATATTGGAAAATTTTTCTTATTCATATTTTTGTTGAAGTTTCTTGTTACATGGAACCAGTTTGAATTCTTCCTTCTTCGCCACTTTGCGCTCAATCTCGCCTTCTCCTAAGTACTATGGCATTCTAGAAGTAGCTATAAAATGTATCGCAAAAGAAAATAGCAAAACACAGGCGGTTTAAATCATTCGCTTTATTAATTCGTTAATTTTTTCTCCACGATAACCTAACTCGCCGCCCATGCCATAACTCTTTTTTATTTTTCCTTTAAACCCTTTGCTAGGTGGATGTAGTTTGAAAACTGGCTGAATATTTGGCAACTTCCAATATTCGGTTTGACATTTGAAAACTGCTAGGGCAAGTTTTTCAAGAGATTTGTAGCCGATTTTCTGCGCATATCCGTCTGTTAACTTTTTATTGCCTATTAGTCTTCCTCGTTCCTTTATGAGTAGTTTTACATTTTCCTCTGAGGCTTCTCCCCATGTTATAAAGTTTTGCGCTGTTTTTAACATTCCTAAAAAGGATGGGCGATTGTCAATTAATATCGCATAATTATTTCTTTTCAGGTTAAGCAGGTGTAAAGTTTCTCTGACCTCTCTTGGAGCGCTTATTACTCCACGAATTCTTACAGCAATAATACACTTCCGTTTTTCACGTTTTTTTTCAGCCATTTTATCTTCCCCAATCCCTCGGAGTTGTAAGGCTATATGTGTTTTTTAAGGCGTCGAAAACAGCATAAGCAAACGAAGGCACAGTTCTGGTAGAGCCATAACTCCTTGTCCAACAATCCTTTATACCTGCAAGATTAAGAATAATTTTTGCAACCTCGCTTGCAACGAGACCTAAACCTCTCGGCCCTGGAACAATGATTATTCTTACCCCGCCGCATTTACCTTCAATTAGAAATGGAACAGACTGGGGCCTCCCGCAGCCACATTCCCAACTTCCACATCCACGTCTCACAGGAACAAGCTTCAAACGTGCATCTGCAGCTGCTTTTTCTATCGCTGTTCTCACCTGATTTGCTTTCCCAGAGCCTAATCCTATATAACCATCTCTATTTCCAACAGCAACTATCGCCTTAAATCTCGATTTTTCTCCAGCATCAGTTTGCTTCTGAACTAGGTTAATGTTTATAACTTCTTCTTGGAGGTCAGGTAATAAAGTGTCAACAATTTGCGGCTCTTTTATCCGAAGACCACCCATAAAAACCTCTTCTATAGAAGTTATTCTTCCTTCTAGAATCATTTTTCCAAGACGAGTTCGTGGAACCCATTGTTCCAAACTTTGGGCAATTCTCCTCGACATTACTTTTTCTTACCTCCATCCTTAAGCGTGCCCATTATTTTCTGCTTAACTTTCGCAAAATGTTTTGGCAAATTTTCAGGAGAGAGTTTTTGCTCTAAATATTTAGAAAACTTTAACTGGTAAACCTCAGGGGTTGCGGTTAGAATTTTCGCGTATTCTGCTATATGTTCTCCACTTATTCGTTTTGTGTCTGGAAGTTTTTCTTCATTATGAGGTATATGTATTCCTGAATCTAGTGCGCCCTTTAAAACGGCAAAAACCCTTCC
>JAUZRP010000111.1 GCA_030950395.1 Desulfonauticus sp.
GTTGTTGGCCCAAGGCAGGACAAAGCCCGCCATGAAGTAGACTTTATTATTGACAAGAGAATTTTCCAGATAGCCATAGAAGCTAAGTTTAAAACCAAATTAAAACCAATGGATTTGCGAGGAGTTAAAGCATTTAGAAAGGACTATCCTGAAAGCAAGATCTTTTTAGTAACTCTTTCCCTGCAAGAAACAAACGACATCAGCTATATTTTGCCTTTTAGTTTTACGTGCACGTTGTTTAAAGATTTAGATAAGCTAGAAATTTTTAACACAGAATATTGAGAAAAATTTCACTAGACAATCCCTATGCTTTTTTGCTAAGTAATTTTTTAAAATTGGAGGTAAATATGATCCCTGCCCTTATAGGCATAGGGCAAACACTTAGTAATCGTTATCCCATGCCCTTGGTGGAAGAGCCCTATCCCAAAATAAAACCCCAAAATCCTCCCAAAGTTTTGGTAATTGAGCTTGAGAGTTCTTCTAGTGGCTTAGTAGTTGTAGATTTTTTACTTGAAGATTATGATCCTCAAAAGAATTTAACGAAGTATTATTTTCGCAATCCTTCTGCTGCTCAGGGCCCGGCTCCTTCGCTTAGCATCAAGCTACCCCCAAAGGCCTCTGCCTTAAAACAACGCTTAGGTATTTTAGAAAATCTTGGTTATAAGACAGATATTTCTCAATTAGCTGATGAAATAGCAAAACATATTGAAACCCTTAAAAATGAAGGGAAAATTCGCAAAAATGCTTCAATTCTTTTGGTTTTAAAAATAGATAATAAATGGCCAGCGGATAATGAAAGTCTCAAATCCAGTTTCAAAAGAAGTTTTTTTGAAAATTTAGGTCAAAAACGTTTTCGTAAAGATTGGAAAAAAGATTGGATATGTCATGGGTGTGGAGAGAAAAAAATAGTCTATGGTGGAGTAGGAGAGCTTCTTAAGTTTTATACAGTAGATAAATACGGCTATGCTCCTGAGCTTGATCCCAAAGGAGCTTGGCGGCAGTATTCTCTCTGTGAAGATTGCCTTTTGGATTTGGAAAGGGGCAAAAGGGCTTGTGAGGAATTTCTGACGTATTCTTTTTACGGCAAATCTTTTTGGCTACTTCCGGTAAGTTCCCAAAACCTTAAACAAATTCTTGAACGTTTTGAGAATTTTCACAAAAGTGGTGGCA
>JAUZRP010000112.1 GCA_030950395.1 Desulfonauticus sp.
TTCTCAAAAATTTTCATAATTCATTGATGTTTTTGAATTCCCATTCTTCTTTCTAAACAACAAATTTTCTTTTGAAATCTTTATCCTTACTTGGTTGTGTCCATAATTTTGTGTAAGCCATTTAGATGTACCTCCTGGAGAACATTTTGTGAATTTCTTCTTTGGCTTCTAAGAATCCTCTCACTATTCTATTTGACCATTTATCGTTTAGTACGGCTATTTTTAAGTAAACAAACTTTTCGGCAGATTCAACTGAAGGCAAGGCTCCTATTATTTTGATTCTCTTCCTTATTTCTTTTATGGTCCTTTCTATAAGATTTGTGGTATAGATAACCCTCCGAATGAATTCCGGATATTCAAGGAACGTTAAAAGTTTGTATAGATCCTGTTTCCAAGATTGAACAACTTTTGGATATTTTTTCCCCCATCTTTCCTTAAAGGCTTCAAACTCTTTTAAAGCCTGTTCTTTATTGGATGCTTTGTATATCTTTTTAAGATCCGTGGCTATAACTTTTCTGTCTTTAGCTCTTACCTTATTCAGTGTATTTCTGACCTTGTGAACCACACAGGACTGAAAATCGGCCTTTGGAAAGTATTCCTTTATTCTGTTTTCAACTCCAGGTACTCCATCTGCTACAAAAAGCAACACCTCCCTTACTCCTCGCTCATAAAGCCTTTTTATTAAATCACACCAAATATCCGCACCCTCTGATGGGTTAATCTCAAAATCTACTATTTCCCTGTACCCATTCTCATCAATTGCCAGAACAAATAACACTACCTCTTTTTCAACCGTCTCCCTCCTTACCGAAATATACATACCATCAAGCATTACAACAGAATACCTCTTTTTGAGCTTTTTACGTTTCCACTTGTTTATCTCCTCAAACGTAACACGAGATATTTCGCTAATGGTGGAAGGGGAATACTTAAACTCAAATATTGCCTCAAGAGTAGAAGCAACAGACCCTGCGCTCATCCCATTAGCAAATGTGCCCATAACTAAATCTTCAAGGCTAATATCTCTTCTCTTGTAGGGTTCTATCAACTTCGTCCTGAAATTCCCTTCACGATCCCGAGGAATTCTTAATCCTTATATCTTCCCGATAGTGGTTTCTAAATTTCTTGAATAAAAACTATTTTTTTGAACCACCATTTTCCTTTATGAATGTTTCCCTCTCCGCTACCATGATTGATTCTAAGGTCTGTTTCACAACATCTTTGATTAAATCCGGTAAACTTGATAAAATACCACTGTTTTTCATTTTTCACCTCATGGGGATTCTCAAACTTCTTGAATCTGTTCCCAGGAGGTTACATCATTCTTGGCCTTACACAAAATATTGTACACTATCAGGCAGGTGGAGGACTTAAAAAGATGTATAACAAAGCTTAAGGGATAGGAAGCGAAAAGGCTGTTGACTTATGGGAAGAAGAGAATTAATGATATTTTGAAGTGATGGGAGAAAACTTTCAATCATTGGAAGGGTATAAATATGACCGATACCAAAATTGTTATTCAAGCATTACATTATATCTTAAAAAAGCTCGGTAAGGCTGATAAACTAAAGCTAATAAAGCTTATTTTTCTGGCAGACAAATATCATCTGCTAAAGTATGGTAGAACAATTACAGAGGATGACTATTATGCCATGAAACTTGGACCTGTTGGTTCAACAGTTAAAGATGTTTTAAGTTTTAACAAATTTACTTTGAGCGAAACTGAGCTTGATTATGCCAATAAATTTTTAAGGCAAATCAACCAGGACTATTTTGCCTGCAAGGGAGAACTTGATTTGGACATGCTTTCAGAAACGGACAGAGAAGTGTTGGATTATGTAATTGAAAAATTTGGTAAAATGTCCAGCTTGGAATTATCTGAATACAGCCATAGATATCCTGAATGGCAACAACATGAGTATCTGTTTAAAAACGGCCAGGCAAAAAGAAGACAAATTAAAACAGAAGAGTTATTATCCACAATAGATGATGATTTGCAGAGTTTAGGTATAGACGTAGAGCATGTAGAAGAAAGTCGAAATTTTCTTTTGGGAAACTTTTGTTAAAGAATGGAATTGCCTTCAGGACTTGTTCTCAAGGTCTTAGAAAGCTGGTGTATTTGTCATTTTAAAGATGAAAGACATGCACCAGATGCCCCACCTCATTTTTATATTGTCATTCCTCTTCAAGATAGTAATCTGATTATATCTATAATCACTTCTCAGGTAGAAAAAAAGAAGAGTTACTACTCACAGGTAAATATCAAAGCTCTTAATGGTCTTGTTTTTTTTAACAAGGGTGAATTCTCATTTTTAACTAGAGATGTTAGTGTGATTGATTGTAATCAAGCTGAGCTTTTGAGTAAAGCTGAATTAGCTGACAGGATAAAGTCTGAGTTCAAAATCATTGAATCACAGATTCCTGAAAAACTTAAAGAAAAAATCCAAAAGGCTATATTAGAAAGTCCTCTTGTGAGATCTCATATAAAAAGAGCACTAAAGAATAGAAAGGAGGCAGGGATAAAATTCAAGAGTAAAGACTTGACGGGTTAAAGGGATATGGAGTAATATATTTATATACTTAATTCTTGTCTTTCCCCGCCCATTTTTAAGGACAAAAAGATCAGCCCCCATAAAGGGGGCTTTTTTTACTCTATACTCCTCGGATTACTATCCAACTGCTGCCAGACTATCTTCACTGCCCTCCTTTTTACGTCTGGCATAAGATGAGAATATCTCTCTGTCATCTGAATTGTCTTGTGACGGGCAAGTTCTTTGATGATGTGGAGGGGAACTCCTGCCAGGGAAGCCAGCTACAAAAGGTGTGTCTTAACGTATGAAATACCACTTTCTCCCTGGTATCTGTTATGTCTTTGTTAAAACCTAAATCCCTTATAATGGTCTTCCATACGTCAGGAGCAGCATCAAATGTTTTCCCGTTGGGTTTCTTAAATACATGCTCGTAAGGCTTCTTGCCTTTTGCTAATTCTTTCAAAATCTCTTTTAAATGTTCAGACATATATGCAACTCCATTTTCTCCTGATTTGGAATCACGAATATGAATAATACCCTCTCTGAAATTCAAATCCTGAACTCTCAGATTAAATATCTCTCCAGCTCTCATACCTGTGGTGAGGGCTGTTACAACTAAAGGATATATCAAATTTACAGGAGTGGTTCTGCGGTTACATTCTTAAATTAAAAGTTTTGCCTTCTCATATGTAAGGAATCTTACCCTGCGATTATCAAATTTTGGCATTTTAACTCCAACCACTGGGTTGTTTCCATTTAAAAATCCCCAGTGTCTGGCTTGATTAAAAGCCGTTTTAGCAAGGGCAAGGACATGTGGAGCTGTCCTGGGGGATCTGGTTTCCAGAATATGAGTTTTAATTTGTTCCAGATCAAAAGAAGAGATTTCAGAGAGTTTTTTGTTGCCAATTGAAGGGAATAACCAATTTTTAAAAAACCTATTACGTAAGGAAAATTTTTGATTTGTTTCATGCCCCACGGAAAATAATACTTTTCGCAGAACTCTTTAAAAGTGATGCCAGGTTTTTTTCTTTGGAGGGATTAAAATGATCATTGATTAATTCATTTTTAAGTTGCACTTCCAATTCTCTTGCCTGAGTCAGAGTTTGAACAGTCGCAGATTTTCGCCTTCTTTTATAACACACGTGAACCACATAGATTTTTTCCTTGTTTGAAACTTTTGTTCCGCATTTTTTATAGGTTTTTCAGTCTAGAGAAATAACAGAATAACACTTTTGGTAACGCCATAAAATAGACATAGTCTTCCTCCTTGTTCTTTTTAATGAAAAAAAACATTTTGGATGAAGATGGAGGCCACACGTGACAAGGGGTGGAGGAGGGGATTTTGTGATGAAAATTTGATGAAAATATGATGAAAAAAGGGGGGTTCTAAAGTGCTTCTTGATACCTCAGAATACCCTCTAATACCCCCTAATTTCTTGCCACTTATTAAGCTGAAAACCCTTGATTTTGTAGAGATTGGGAGAAAAAGGTAGGATTTTTCTGGTGCCCGGGGCCAGACTCGAACTGGCACGGAGAAAAATACTCCGAGGGATTTTAAGTCCCTTGCGTCTACCAAAATTCCGCCACCCGGGCGACTTAAGAAGGAATAAATTTATCTTTTCAGTTAATTTTTGTCAACTTTTTTGTCAAAGAATGTTTGAAAAAAGAAAAACATAGG
Source organism: Desulfonauticus sp. (assembly GCA_030950395.1). Taxonomy (GTDB): domain Bacteria; phylum Desulfobacterota; class Desulfovibrionia; order Desulfovibrionales; family Desulfonatronovibrionaceae; genus Desulfonauticus. Next base: position 4,210 of record JAUZRP010000112.1, read on the forward strand.
GGCAAGTTATATGCCCCTATATTTTGTCTTTGATTTTCTGATTGCCAAGTAGCGTTTTTGGTTATATTTTATTGTTAAAGATTTTAGGTGGAGATGTACTATGATTTACAATCAAACTTCTACTTCTAGCAAAAACTTGATCAATGCCATTTTAAGCAATGACAAGTTAACAGAAGAGGAAAAAAGTGAGATTATTGCTAATTTTTTGGAGGAGTTTAACTCAGCCTATCCTCAACTTAAATATCACGCCACTAAACAAGACGTTACAGAGACAGAGCTTAGGTTGATTAAGGAAATAGAGAAAGTCAGAAAAGAGATAAAAGAAGTAGAGCTCAAGTTAACCAGGGAGATAGAAGACGTCAGAAAGGAGATAAAAGAAGTAGAGCTTAAGTTAACCAGAGAGATAGAAGATGTCAGAAAAGAGATAAAAGAAATAGATCTTAAGTTGACCAGGGAGATAAAAGAGACCAAATCTACGTTAATTAAGTGGAGTTTTGGGTTTTGGATTAGTCAGCTAGGGGTGTTGTTGTCTATTGTTTTTTTGATTTTAAGAGCCTTAAAATAAACGAAATTTTTATTAGGGATAGTTTTATGCATCCTGCTATTTTGTGGAAAAGGTTAGATGAGGGGTTGGCGCAATGTGAACTTTGTTCTCATTTTTGCGTTCTGGCTTTAGGTAAGAGCGGGAAGTGTGGGGTGCGAGTTAATCAGGAAGGGACTTTATATACCCTTGTAAAGGATAAAATTGCAGCTCTAAACGTAGATCCTATAGAAAAAAAACCTCTTTTCCATTTTTTGCCAAAGAGCACGACTCTTTCTTTAGGTACTATGGGCTGTAATTTTGCCTGTACTTTTTGTCAAAATTATACTCTATCTCAACCTCCTAAACACGGTCGACCAATTTATGGAGAGGAGATTAGTCCAAAACAGCTGGTATCTTTTGCCAGACAATATAATTGTGCCAGTATTTCTTATACCTATTCAGAGCCCACTATTTTTATAGAAATTGTTTTGGAAACAGCCCAATTAGCTAAAAAAAATAATTTAAAAAATATTTTAGTAACCAATGGATTTCAAAGTAAAAAATGTTTGCAAACATTAAATGCGTATATTGATGCAGCCAATGTGGACTTAAAATCTTTTCAGGAAAGTTTTTATTCTAGCTATTGTGATGGACATTTAAAACCTGTGCTTAACAATTTGGAGCTGATTAAGAAAATGGGCTGGTGGTTGGAGCTTACCACGCTAATTATTCCTGGTCTAAACGATTCTGAGCAAGAATTAAAACAAATTGCTTCTTTTATTTATAACCATCTTGGTCCAGATACTCCTTGGCATATCTCAAGATATCATCCTGCCTATAAAAAACATTTGCCCCCAACTCCTACCTCCACTCTGGAAAAAGCTTATACTATAGGTAAGGAAATAGGGTTAAATTATGTCTATCTTGGCAATACCCCAGGCCATCAAACAGAAAATACTTTTTGTCCTTTTTGTGGAAAGGTGTTGATAAAACGCTATGGTTTTCAGGTGCAAGAAATACGTATCACGCACAACAGTTGTTCTTTTTGTCAGCAAAAAATAGCAGGCATTTTTGCTTGATGAAGTGTCCTTAACCTGAACTACTTATTTTTTTGTTTTACTTGTTTTAACCAGAGGTTTAATTTGGGCTCCAGACCTTGTTTTTTGGGCACATAGAATTGTCGATTTTTTAGAGGTTCTGGCAGGTAGTCTTGTTTTACGTAGCTTTCAGGATAGGAATGAGGGTATTTATATCCGTGTCCGTATCCCCATTCTTTGTGGAGTTTGGTGGATGGATTTCTGAGATGAAGGGGAACAGATAGAGGGCCATTTAGCCTTACTTCTTTTTGTGCGTTTAGATATGCGGCATAGGTAGAATTGGATTTGGGAGCCAGGGCCAGGTAAACAGTGGTTTGAGCTAAAGGGATAAAACCTTCTGGCATGCCAATAAGATCTATTGCCTGAGCACAAGATACGGCTAGATTTAGGGCGTTGGGATCAGCTAGACCAATGTCTTCTGAAGCAGATAAAATGAGTCTGCGGCAGATAAATCTGGGATCTTCTCCTGATTCTAGCAAGCAGGCTAGATAATAAAGGGCAGCGTCAGGATCACTGCCACGGATGGATTTTATAAGGGCAGAGATCAAGGCATAATGGCTATCTCCTCCTCTATCTCCCTTTATCACGATCTCTGGCAAAATAGACTTTAGGGTCTCTGGCTGGAGTTGGTCTGGCTCCAGATTGCTCAGATACTCTATAAGGTTTAAGAGAGTTCTGGCATCTCCATTACTTAAAGAAATAATAAGCTCTAAACTTTGTTCTGGTAGAGTCAGATTAAGGTGTTTACAGGCTTTTTGTCCTAGGAGGAGCAACTCTTGATGAGTAAGAGAGGCTAGTTTTAGAATGTGTAGTCTGGACAAAAGTTGTCTGGTGATACTAAAGGAAGGATTTTCTGTGGTAGTAGCCAATAGAATAAGTTCACCTGTTTCTAAGAGAGGTAAGAAAAAATCCTGCTGGGCTTTGGAAAATCTGTGAATTTCGTCCAAAATCAGCACCTCAATCTCTTTTATTTTTTTGCGTAACACAGCTAGGTTAGTTTCTGGAGCGCTTATTCTGAGGTAATTTTTTTGCCAGGCTTTGGCTAGAAGAATGGCCAGGGTGGATTTGCCACAGCCTGGTGGGCCAAACAACAGAAAACTCTGGGCCCGGTGGGAATGAATTATAGCCTTTAGTCTGGTTTTTAAGTGAGCCTGGCCGATAAATTCTTCTATGCTGTTGGGCCGTAGTTGTTCTGCAAGGGGCACAGGGTGTTTTTTATTTTGCTGCGTAGGCATCCTGAAGGGCCTTGGTAAGTTTTTCTTGGTCTGACTTAAATAACTTGTAGTTTAGAGAATCTTCTAAAGCCTGCCTGCTGGCTTCGATAATGTTAAAAGAAACTCCCACTGTAATCCAGCGATTGGTGGCGTCTCCAGATTCTATTAAGACTCTTACTCTAGAGGCAGTGCCGGCCAGGTCTTTGTTTTTTAGGGCTGAGAAGACCCTGACCTTAAAGTCTATGAGATGCATTTCTTTTAGACAGGGGTAAAATTTTTCCAGGGCCTTACGTAAAGCATTGTCCAGAGCATTGACCGGGCCTTTGCCACTGGCAGCAGTGTGTTCGAGCATACCGCCGACTCTCACCTGAACCGTGGCCTCTGAAAGAGGAGGTTCGTCTTTTCGTTTGGTTTCCAAAACTCTATAATTTTCTAAGGTAAAATAGGTCCTGGTACGGCCCAGAACTCGGTTTAAGAGCAATTCAAAAGAGGCCTCAGCTGCAGTGTATTCATAGCCTTGACTTTCTAGTTCTTTTAGTTTGGCTAGTAATTCTAAAACAAAGGGATCGTTTTTGTCCAGGTAAAAACCGTATTGTCTGGCTTTAAACAAAATATTGGATTGTCCTGCCAGATCAGACAGTAAAATGCGTTGTTTATTGCCCACAAGTTCTGGCTTGATGTGCTCGTAAGTACGGGGATTTTTGCGTACCGCGCTAACGTGAATGCCACCTTTGTGGGCAAAAGCAGATTTGCCTACAAAGGGTTGACGATGAAATGAGGGTAAGTTGGCCACTTCAGATACAAATAAAGACGTAGAAGTTAAAAGGCGTAAATTTTCTTTAGGCAGACATTGATAACCCATTTTTAGTTGGAGGTTGGGGATAATGGAGCAGAGATTAGCATTGCCGCAGCGTTCTCCATAGCCATTTATGGTTCCTTGTACCTGTTTTACTCCTGCTTCTACTGCAATGATACTGTTGGCTACAGCTAGTTCTGCATCATTGTGGGCGTGGATGCCAAGATTTGCCTTGGGGAAATGTTTTTTTACTTCTTCTACAATGCTTTTGATTTCTAGTGGAGTGCTGCCTCCATTGGTATCACACAAAACTAAAACTTCAGCTCCGCCTTCTAAGGCTTTTTTTAGACAGGCCAGGGCATAGTTTTTGTTTTCTTTAAAGCCATCAAAAAAATGCTCAGCGTCAAAAAAGAGCTCTTTTACCTCTGAGCGTAAAAAAGCTAGGCTGTCTTGGATAAGTTCTAAATTCCTTTCTAAAGTAGTTTTTAGGGCATCTGTAACGTGTATGTCCCAGGTTTTCCCAAAAATGGTGATCACTTCTGCTTTTGAAGCCAAAAGGGATTGTAAGTTGGGATCGGTTTCTGCTGTTTTGTTTAAAGCATGGGTGCTACCAAAGGCTGCAATCTTGGCTGTTTTTAGGGCATAATTTCTGATTTCTCTAAAAAAATTACTGTCTGTTGGGTTGGAAGCAGGCCATCCTCCTTCTATGTAATGAACCCCCAATTCGTCCAATTTTTGGGCTATTCTTATTTTGTCTTCTACAGAAAAGTTTACGTCTTCTGCCTGAGTGCCATCTCTTAGGGTGGTATCATATATTTTTATTTGTTTTGTGGACATGGGGTCTCCTTTTGGTATAAAGAACTTGTTTATTGATGTTAAACCTGATCTAGACCAAAGGCTTCGTGTAATGTTCTTACGGCCAATTCTGTATATTTTTCTTCTATAAGACAACTTATTTTGATCTCAGAGGTGCTGATGATCATGATGTTTATGTGTTCTTTTCTCAGAGCAGAAAAGGCAATGGCTGCTACTCCTGCGTGATTGCGCATACCCACTCCTATGACAGATACTTTGGCCACATTTTTGTCCGTGAGTATGTCTTTGGTTCCAAGGTTTGGGGCGATTTTTTTTAAAATCTGGATAGTTTTTTCCATGTCTCCTTTGGGTACAGTAAAGGTCATGTCTGTAGCGCCATTTCTACTGGGATTTTGTACTATCATATCTACCACAATGCCGGCTGCCGCAATAGGTTCAAAGATGTTTGCTGCAATGCCTGGTTTGTCATACACATCGACCAGAGTGATTCTGGCTTGATCTTTGTCATAGGCTATGCCTGAAACCATTGCTGATTCCATGTTTTCATCCTCCTGGGTTACTAGAGTGCCTGGTCCGTCTGTAAAAGTAGAGCGGACCAGAATAGGTACGTTGTATTTTTTGGCAAATTCTACAGAGCGAATTTGTAAGACTTTTGCTCCCATGCTGGCCATTTCTAACATTTCGTCATAAGCGATTTTATCTATTCTTCTGGCCGAAGAGCAAATATTGGGATCTGTAGTATAAACTCCATCTACATCTGTGTATATTTCGCAGATTTCAGCTTTTAGAGCAGCTGCTAAAGCTACTGCACTGGTGTCAGAGCCACCTCTGCCCAGGGTGGTGATTCTGTTTTCACAGTCACAACCCTGAAACCCTGCTATTACCAGAACGTCATAAATGGAAAAGTATTGTTTTAATTTTTCGGCATCTACATCCAAGATCCTGGCTTTGCCAAAATCTCTGTCTGTTCTGATGGGAATTTGATATCCTAAAAAAGACCTGGCTTTAATGCCAGCATCTTTTAAAAGCATGGTAAAAAGGGCTATAGATACCTGCTCTCCAGTGGAGAGTAACACGTCCAATTCAGATGGGTCTGGGTTTTTAGACCATTCGTGGGCAAGTTTGATGAGCCTGTTGGTCTCTCCTGCCATAGCAGATAGCACTATAGCCACTTTTTTGCCCTGTTTTAAAGGAACCATGACCTTTTCTTTTACTTTAGACATACACTCAAGATTGGCTACTGATGTTCCTCCAAATTTTTGGACCACGATGTTCATTTATGTTTTACCCCTTTAAAAAAATTTAATCAGGACCTTTGTTGCTAATTTAGACTGCAATTTGGGTCAAGTATAATGTTGTGGAACGGGCAAATTTGTCCATTCGAGGATTTAGCTTATATTAACTTTTGATGCAATCCCCTTGTTTTGAGTAAAGAAATTATTGTTTTTTCTTTTTCTGTAGCCCTAATTTCCACATTTCTTTTTTGTTCCTGAAGAATAATTTTTATGTTTAAAGTGTGTTTTAGCTCCAAATGGGGTGGTAAAAATTCGCTCCATTCAACAAGGACAATTTTTTGCTGGTCAAATAAAAGCTCTTCCAAAGACTCATCCCAACCACTAGTGTTTAGACGATATAAATCAAAATGAGCTACTTCTGGGGTCGTGGGATAAATGTTGACAAGATTAAAGCTGGGACTGCTAATTTCTGCTTGTTCACTCCCCGGTAGAGTCTCTACCAAAAAACGAATAAATGTGGTTTTGCCAGTTCCTAATGCTCCTTGAAATAAAATCTTGGGAAAAGGCTTAGTTTTTATGATCAAACGGGCCAGACTCTGCGCCAGATTCTTGGTGTCTGACAAAGAAGATAAAACAAAATTTACCACCCGCGCCTCCTTGCCCTAAAACTAATTTTTTATCCTAGTTACAAATAATAAATTAAATTATTAATTGCCAATAAACTAACGGGCAGACACATAGCTCTGCCCCTACAAGCATTCCGTCCACAAATCACCGTTCACCGATCACAGCTCACTGTTCACCCTTCACCCACTACCTACACCCATAGCCCTTGGCCTATAGCCTTTAGCCTAACCACCAATCACCAACTCAAACCCCTTCTCATACAACTTATTGTTCCCGGTCACTTTTCTGGTAAGGGGATCGTAAAAAAATACTTCCTTTTCAGCCATAAAATCTATGACTTTTACTAAAACTTCATTGTCTTCTTCTCCTGTTTCAAAAAATCCCTTATCTACTATAATTTTTATAATCTGTTTAAAAGTATCTTTTTCTTTTTTATTTAAAAATCTTCTCATCAAATCAATTATTTCACTTTCAGCCAATTTTGCTTCGTTTTCCAGATATTGCTGCAAACTATCAAAATACACTCGTTCTCTAAGAACTCTTTGAATCAAAGGGATACATCCACCCAGATAATCCCAGATCAGATCTATATCCTGAAGGCTAAATCCTAAATCCTTTCCTAAAAGCCAGTTCTTAATAGTTTCGTACTCCAGGTGATCTATCTTTTTAAATCTACTGGTTACTTTTAATTTAGCGTCATTATAAATCCTATCTATAAATATGGTATTGGAGCTCAATATTACGACGTGGCAAAGATGGGTCTCTTTGGTGAGTCTGACGCAAAAATTTAAAAACTCTTTTAATAATTCCTTTTCTCCATTGTAGTAAATGGAGTCTAAAGTTTGAATTTCGTCTATAACTAAAATTTTGGTTTTATTTATATTACTTAATTCTTCTATGATTGCGTCAAATAAGTCTATATTTTTGTTTTGAACTTCCTGATATAACTTGTAGTTTAAGGTTATAAGCCCTAAATTGATTCTAACCCCAAGTTTATCTTTTAATTGGGTTTCTTTTTTTATAAAACTATTTAAAAAACTATCATAACTGCCTACTAGTTTGCCTCTAAAATTAATGTACTTTATCCAGTATTTGTCAAATATTTTTAAATTAGAAGTTAATTCTTTTTCTATTAGGTATTCGATTAGAGTTGTTTTACCTGTGGACTTGGGGCCATAGAGCCAGAGGATTTCTTTTGGTAGATGATTTACCCAGTCTTTTAAGTATTG
>JAUZRP010000113.1 GCA_030950395.1 Desulfonauticus sp.
TATTACCTTATTATTCACTTCCATCTCCCAACTTACAGCTAACCAAAAATTCTATCTCTACAATTTCTACAACCTATCACCCATCGCCTTTGGCCCATAGCCTATCACCCTTATCCCATAGCCTTTCACCTATCGCCTATCACCCTTCACCTATAAACCATCCACTATCAACCATCCACCAATCCCCGTTCACAGATCACAGATTACAGATCACTTATCCACCTATAACCCCACCCTACCTCCTCAGCCACGCTGATTAACATAAGAGCAGTAATAGCTGTAAAAAACCCTGATCCCTTGCTCAAGGTTTATTTTAGGTCTCCAGCCCAGAGAAGTTATCTTTTTAATGTCAAGAAGTTTTCTTGCTACCCCTTCAGGACGAGACGAATCCCACACTATTTCTCCTTTAAATCCCACAGTCTCCTTTACGAGAAGGGCAAGATTCCTCAGTTTAATATCTTCCCCGGTACCAACGTTAACAAAAAAGTCAGGCGAGAGTTTGCGCATATCCTCAGCTTCTACATTTTCTATCAAAAAAACGCAGGCATCCGCTAGGTCGTCAACGTGTAGAAACTCCCGGTAAACCCCTCCACTACCCCAGAGAACAACCTTAACGTCAAGACCCTTTGCAAAAATCCCCACTTTTTCCAACGCCTTCAAAACGCTTTCTTTCTTCCAATCTATTTTATCATCCAGGCCAAAGCCTATAGGATAAGTTTTCAGGTCTTTTAATAATCCGTCCCAGTTGTTTTCTTGTAACATCTTAGCAAGATGAAACTTCCTTATAAACGCCGGCAGCACATGACTTGTCTCAAGGTTAAAATTATCTCCAGGGCCATAAAGATTGGTGGGCATAACAGAAATAAAATTTGTGTCGTACTGCTCGTTATAATACCTAACAAGCTTGATGGCACTTATCTTGGCTATGGCATAGGGCTCATTGGTTGGCTCAAGCGAAGATGTGAGCAAATGTTCTTCTTTCATGGGTTGCGGGCAATTTTTGGGATAAATACAAGACGAACCAAGATTAAGTAGTTTTTTTACTCCGTACTTATAGGCAGAATGGATCACGTTTAAGGCTATGGCCAGATTGTCATAAATAAATTCTGCCTTATAGGTGTTATTGGCTAATATACCCCCAACCTTTGCTGCTGCCAAAAATACGTACTCTGGCCTATATACATCAAATAACTTGTCTACCTGTTTTTGTTCTCTTAAATCACACTGCACAAAATTAACCTGCCCAGCAATAGGCTTTCGGCTGTGATAAGTGGATAGGATATTTTTATATCCCTTTGACAGCAATTTTTTAATAAGCCCACTCCCCACAAGCCCTGTGCCACCAGTTACGAGTATGGTGGATGGTGCTTGGTGGTTGGCGGATGGTGAATGGTTTATGGTGTTTGGTTTATTGTCGCTCATTTGTTTTCCTTTTTAACGTTGTGATTAGAGAATTTAACATCTTTCTAATAATTGTAATTTTAATTAAAATATCATCTATTTCCTTGAGGTAACCTAACCTTTTGGCAATAAACAATTGAGTTTCAATTCAGCACTAGAGCCTAGTGCTATATATAAAAACTGAACAAATTCCTTTGTGGTATTCCTATTTGCACCTTCAGCAATATTACAAGATATAGAAGTTACCGATCTCCTTAATTGATCTGCTAATGCATAATTTTCTTCTTTTGGAAAGGCTCTAATTAGTCTATAAACATCCACCACCAAATCTATTGACCTCTGCCAAACTTCCAGCTCCTTATAATCCATCAACCATCCTCCATACGCTATCAACTATCAACCATCAACCAATCACCATCAACCAATCACCATCTCATGATTTGTCCAGCAATACCCTCGGGCTTTGGAGACTTCTATCCCCTTGCCAGGAGCTTCAAGGCCATTTTGAAGCAGGTCATAATCCACCATAATCATTACCAGTTCTTCAAACGTGGTGCGTGGAGTCCAGCCAAGTTTACGGCGTGCCTTGCTTATATCAGCAAGCAGGTCTTCTACTTCTGTGGGGCGAAAGTATCTGGGGTCTATTTCAAGTATCTCCTGACCTGTTTTGAGCACGTGTTCCCACTTTTTGGCAACGCTTTTTATCACTGCCTTTTCTTCTATGCCTTTGCCTTGAAATTCTAATTCTACCCCTACATATTCAAAGGCTTTGACTAAAAATTCTTTAATAGAATGGTTTTCTCCTGTGCCCACAACATAATCTTCAGGGCTTTCTTGCTGGAGCATAAGCCACATCATCTCCACGTATTCTGGCGCATAGCCCCAGTCTCTTTTGGCATAGAGATTTCCAAGATAAAGTTTTTTCTGCCGGCCTGAAAGGATATTGGCCAGGGCCCTAGTTATCTTTCTGGTAACAAAGGTCTCTCCTCTTCTTGGAGATTCATGATTGAACAAAATTCCATTACAGGCAAAAATATTATAAGCCTCACGATAATTTACTGTTATCCAATAGGCATAAACTTTGGCAGCAGCATAAGGGCTGCGCGGATAAAAAGGGGTGTTCTCGTTTTGAGGAGGGGCAGACGCTCCAAACATCTCAGAAGAAGAGGCCTGATAAAACCTGCTTTTCACACCGCTTCTGCGTATGGCCTCAAGAATACGGGTAGTTCCAAGGCCGGTTATATTGCCACTGTATTCTGGCATATCAAAGGATACTTTAACATGCGACTGCGCCCCCAGATGATAGACTTCATCTGGCTGTATATTCCAGATAATTTCTGTGATTATCCCTGGATCAGACAGATCTCCGTAGTGCAAAAACAACTTTGCTCCTTTTTCGTGGGGATCAATGTAGATATGATCAATCCTGTGCGTGTTAAAAGTAGATGCCCGCCTGATTATGCCGTGCACTTCATAGCCTTTGGCCAGTAAACACTCTGCCAGATACGAACCATCTTGACCTGTAATGCCTGTGATTAAAGCCTTTTTCATTCTGTCTCCCGATCGTTATATCTTTAAAATACTTCTACGCCTATTTTTAGATGTTTTAAATGAATTTCTTTTATTTTTACTTTCACCCTCTTTTCCCAAAAACATCCCTCGCTGTAGATTTTATTATATTTATTTCTTTGTTTGATAATCTCATAATTATTAGTTTTCAGGATATATTTTTATCTGTAATTTGGAACATAAATCTAAAAAATCTTTTTTTATTAAAAGGTTCTTTCCTTCATTAATTTAATCTTATTCTTTCCCATAAATTAAGAGCTTCTTCAAATTTACTATAAAGATGTGGTTTTATAATCTTAAGTTTTTTTCTTGCAATTTCTTCATTTTCTTCAACTCTTATCAAATAAAGATAAGTAGATAATAGTTCCAAAACTGAAGTATTTGTTTTATTTAATTCTTTAATTACAGGAATATATTCTTTGACTTCTGAATTATCTAAAAAGTTCTTTTTAAGCTCTTCACTTTTAAAATTATAAAGACAAAGATTGCCATCCCAAATTTCTTCAATTATTTTTAATAAACTTAACTCTTCTAATTCAAGCTGAAGATCTACCGAATAAGGACCAAAATAATACAACTTAAATCTTTCTTGAAAAGGTGCTCCCAAGTTTTTTAAAATAAAAATCATCTTTTGCAATTTTTTTCTCCCCTTAATAGAACCAACAGAGGCAACCACTGAAGCAATATTTCTCAGATTTTTATTTAAAAAAGGGATACTCATATTACACCTCCTTTAAATATTGCCCATATTCTCTATCTATATAAAACCTAGTTCTTTTCAAGATAGCATTTTTAAGAGTTTTTAGCAAAGAAGAAATATTTGCTATATCACATATCCTATTATCTTCTAAAACGACCCATATCCTTTCCGCCTTTTCCGGAGAAGTTTCACCAAGCAAATAACTATCTTTATAAGGAAGATTTTTATAATCATCTTCAAAAAAGAAATACTTAATAATTTCATTTCCAAATTTATCTTCTATCTGTTTTTTAATATTATAATACCATTCTCTAAATTCCTTACTTTGCTGTAAATCGGGCGTAATATCTTTTAACATTTTTGGAGGACATCTTTCAATAATTCTTTTTGATAAGTTACTAACAACATCATCTTTTATCTCCATCCATTTTCTGAAATAATACCAAAGATAAGTATCATCTAATTTTAGAAATAAATTTATATCATCAGGATTTCTAATAAACGAGATTAAAATTTCATCTTCAAATAAAGAACTTTCTTT
>JAUZRP010000114.1 GCA_030950395.1 Desulfonauticus sp.
GCCCTGACTACATCCTGTTTTCACCTCTTCTATCAATATCTTGCCCCAATCTGTCTCCTTTTGCCTCAAACTCCTTAAATCCTCTCTTCTGACCCTAAATATCTGCACTGAAAACTCAATGTCCCGTTTTACCTCCACATCGTACATTTCCTCTGGCATAAAAAAACTATCTAAAAAACTCCTGTAAGAAGTAATTATCTTCTCCCTTAAATTTAGATACTTCACCCAAAACCTTTCCTTTTCTTGTAATAAGTAATTATCCACCACGTACGAAATAAGTGTGGTCTTGCCACTGGACTTGGGACCATACACCCATAAAACTCGCTGAGGTACCCTCTTAAAAAACTCCACTAAAAAGTCTATTTCTCGTTTCCTATATAAAAATGGAGCCCCTCGATAGGTCTGTATTTCCACCTATTCTCCCCCTATATTTCGGGAAACAGTAGCGACCACTCCCCCATCCTACAAACCCAATTACCAACCATCACGGGCAGACACGTTGCTCTCTTTCTCCAACCATTCCGTCCACAGTTCACTGGTCACAGAATTTTCCTTCCCCTCTACACCTCTAGAACCTCTATAACATCCATCTCCCTTCTCCCAATCACCCATCACCAATTGCCAATTACAAATTACTAATTACAAAATAAAAACAAAGTAAAAAAACTATTTTTAAATAACTTTATTTAACGGATATTCAATAATTGCACAAGCTCCCTGTTCAAGTAATAGGGGAATTAGATCTCTTACTTTGCTTTTTTCTACTACAATTTCTACGGAAAACCAATCGCTATTGTACAGGGGGGCTACTGTAGGGGCAGTCATAGCGGGCAACACCTTCATTACTTCATCCATTTTGGCTTTGGGAACATTCATTTTTAATCCTACCAAACCTTCTGCCCGCAAGGCGCCTTGAAGGAGGGTATTAATGGTTTCTATTTTAGCTCTTTTCCAAGGGTCATCCCAGGCCTTTTTATTGGCAATAAATTGGGTGTTGGTTTGAAGCACTTCAGCAATAATTTTTAGGCCATGAGCTTTTATGGTAGTCCCTGTTTCTGTGACCTCCACAATAGCATCACAAAGCCCTTCTACTACTTTTGCTTCTGTAGCTCCCCAAGAAAATTCTACTTCCACAGGAATACCTGCTTTTTGAAAGTATTTCTGGGTATAATTTTTTAACTCTGTAGCTATTTTTTTGCCTGCCAAATCTTCTGGTCTGGTATAAGGAGCATCGCCAGCCACAGCCAGCACCCATCTCGCTGGTCTGGTACTCACTTTAGAATAAACTAAGTCAGACACAACCACTACATCAGACTCATTTTCCAGTATCCAGTCTTTACCGGTCAGTCCTGCATCCAGCACTCCCTGCTCCACGTATCTGGACATTTCCTGGGCCCTACACATGGAGCACTGAATCTCAGGATCATTTATATCAGGGAAATAGTTTCTATGGTGCTCTGTAATCTTCCAACCTGCCTTGGCAAACAAACGAAATGTAGCTTCTTGTAAAGACCCCTTGGGAATGCCCAATTTTAAGCACTTATCAGCCATTTTTATATACCTCCTCAGGATTAAATACTTTTTTACTACATATCTCCACATCTCCATTATCTAGAAACCGCCTGTAAAAACAGGATTCATACCCCTCATGACAACTAGCGCCTCCCACCTGCTCCACTATATACAAAATAGTATCCAAATCACAATCTATCCTAATTTCTTTTATCTTTTGCACATGGCCAGAAGTTTCCCCTTTATGCCATATTTTTTGTCTGCTCCTGCTAAAGTAGTGCGCATCTCCTGTGGCCAAGGTCTTTTCCCAGGCTTCTTTGTTTACATAGGCTAGCATCAATACTTCTTTAGTTTTGTAATCCTGCACTATGGCAGGCAACAAACTGGATTTTTGAAAATCTGGCTCTACCTTACTCAATTTCTACTCCTCCTATATAAATTTAATATAACAGACAACTAATTCATAAATCGCCTTGAATACCCATCACCCACTAATTACAACTTACCAGATACTAATATCATCCCTTTTTTATTAATGCTTAAGGCTAATTTTCTGTTGCTCGCAGTTGTCCGCAAGCAGCTAAGATATCATCCCCTTTGCTCTTACGTAAAATAGCTGTAAAATTATTGTCCCACAATATTTTTTCAAAGCTCAAAATACGTTCTGGTTCTGGCGCTTGATAGGGGCTACCAGGCCAGGGATTATAACGAATAAGATTAATCTTACATCTAACTTTTTTTAGCAGTTTTACCAATTCTAACGCGTGGGCTGGGGTATCATTTACGTCTTTTAATAATACGTATTCTATAGTGATTCTTTCTCTGGGTTTTAAAGGATAATTCTGTAAAACCTGAATCAATTCTGATAGTTCATAACGAGCGGCCTTGGGCATTAATTTTTTTCTTAAGGTTTGGGAAGGAGCATGTAAAGAAATTGCCACCATAGCCAGACCACTTCTGGCAAACTCTTCTAAAACCTTAGGAATACCAACAGAAGAAACTGTTATCCTCCGTTTGGAATAGTTTAGCGTATTTTCATCAAGCAATATCCCCAGACTTTTTTTGACTTCAGACCAATTTAACAAAGGCTCTCCCATGCCCATGTAAACTATATTTCTAAGAGCAAAAGATAGCTTTTGTTCAGCAATAAATTTTTTAGCTAAAATTACTTGAGAAACTATTTCATAAGCCCTTAAATTGCGTACAAACCCCATTTGCCCAGTATGACAAAAAGTACATGCCAGGCTGCAGCCCACCTGAGAAGAAACACATAAAGTATAGTGATCCTTTTCCGGGATTAAAACTGTTTCTATAACTTGACCATCTTCGAGCAGAATAAGAAACTTATATGTACCATCCTTACTCTGATAAACTCGTTCGATTTTTGGCCAGTAAATATAAAAGTGCTTTTTTAAATTTTCACGCAAGCCAAGGGATAAATTGGTCATCTGTCCAAAATCTTTTGCCCCTTTACCCCACAGCCATTGCCAGACTTGACTTACGCGAAACCTTTTCTCACCCTGACCAACAAACCAAGCCTCTAAGTCTGATTTGCTCCAAGCTAAGATGTTGGCTATGAGAGTTTCTCCTTTTTGGCGTAATTGCGGACAAAGGCTATGGCCTGGTCCACATTATTCACTTCTCCACTAATTTGAGCCTGAAGTAAGGCTTCTCTTAGCACGCCGACCAGAGGCCCAGGTTTTATACCCGTGTATTCCATAATTTGATGTCCGTTTAATAAAGGCTCTAGGAGTTCTTCTCTAATTTCTGCTCGCTCCAGCATTTTTAGATTGTGATTAAATTCTCTATAACTACCATTTCTAGCCTTAATATCTGCCCTAACCATTTCAATAAGTCTGGGGTATTCATCCAGAGCCTTAAATCGTCTTATACCTTTATCTGTAAGCATAAAGTGAAAACGCATGTGGTGCCGCACCAGATGACAAATTAAATCAATATCTTCTGGGAGAAAACCAAGACGCCTTAAAATTTTTCGCGTAACTTTAGCTCCTACCTGATGATGTTGATAAAACAGGATCTTACCATCAACAGCTTCAGCTGTATAAAGCTTACCTATATCGTGAAACAAACAAGCTAATGTACCGTACCAATCATAGGGCAATTCTTCTGGATAACGTTTCATTACTTCTATGGTATGTTCAAAAACTGTTTCTTCACCCTCTTCTTCGTTTTTAATGTGAGTAATTCTACTTAACGAAGTCAATTCTGGGATAAGACCATGTAAAATCATACTATCAAACAATAATTTTACAAACTTCCACATGTTTTCTGCTTCAACTTTTCTCCATTCATCCATAACATCCATAACAGAAACATAATCTAGCACCCTCCTAGCAGACCTCACAATGGCAAACCAGGTATTTTTTTCTATAGGCATTTGATAATTGGCAGAAAACCTAAGAGCCCTTATTGCTAATAAATAATCTCTTTTGAGAGTTTCATCAGGGATACCTTTAAAAGCTATTTCCTTTTGCTCCAAAGACTCAAATCCTTCAAAAGCGTCTTTAGAACGCGGAATGTAAGGACAGGCCAGATTTAAAGATAATTCCCCTTTCTCTTCTAGTTGTTTAAGTAACCTTGGAGTCAATTTGCTTACGCAAGTATCAGGGTAAGAAGCATCTAAATTATCAGCCGGGTAAAAATGAAAAATCGTCTCCCCTTCTTTTAAATGGGCAAAACTATATTTGGCTAAAGGTGGACCTATATTAGGAAAAATTTTGACCAAGTTGTCAAAATCTATATCTGTGCAAATATCAATTTCCCGCTCCAGGTCTTCCGTCTCTAAATTGTCTAACACCACTTTTCTCTGCAATGGAGTATTGATAATATAAGCCTCAAAACCATTTCTAAGAATACTCTTACATACTGACACAGCGTCTTTTAAAGGTTGGGGCATACGCACTCTCCTACATTGTTTTTTTTTATATAATTCCACACTTAAGGTTATTTTTCTCTAGGTTTTCAATCACCTACTAAAACTCCCTTCTTCTATGACGTGACTGCAAAAAAACAAAATTGGCGTTTTTAACTAAATTTTTAAGTTGTAATTAGTTTAAATTATTAAAAAATTTTCTTGTTGAATTTTTATTTAACTACTCTAAACAATTTTTGCAGTTGGATCTTCTATCTAAACCTTACAGGTCTATACTTTTAATTTCCAAAATAGCAGTCCTGGAAAATTCATCTTTACGCTGAATTACGTCCTGGTCAATTTTTTTTAGATATTCACTCCCATTACTACTTTTAGAATAATATATTCCACACTGTTCTAAAGTTGCCTTAAATTTTTCTGAAAATTTTTCTTTGCAACTTTTTTTATTTTCATCATATTGATAATCAATATTCTCAATTAAGGTAGTTAACAAAGAATGTATACCTTTACTTTTACAAGGTTTATTAGGAATGCAAGACTTATCTAAACAAAACCACTTTTCTATCTCTGGCTCTGCAAATAAAAAAATCAACTTAATGTTACTCAGTTCTTGTTTTAGCCTTTCTATACTATCATTTATAATGTTATTTTTTATTTTACAATCTCCATCATCAACAATAATCAAGATTTTTATATCTTTATTATACTTTGCTCTCTCTTTTATCCTTTCAAATAACAGTTTTCCTGTTAAGCCAGTATCTACATTTTTAATTTTTGTTTTTTTAGGAAGTTTATGTATAGCAGGAACTAACCTTTTATAATTCAAAAATCTTATTTTTAACAAAAATTCTTTAATCCCCCCTAACTCTGTATAACCTCCTGTATGAGCATAGTATATCATATGTCCCATCCTCCAATTAGAGGATCACCACTTCTGTATAGATCTCCAAGCTCAAATCCTCTATCTATCTCTTTTGACAAAATTTCATTGTTTTGTAAAACTTTTACCCTTCCACTTTCAAAAACTAAAATATTTACTTTTCCGTCCAAAAAATCTTCTGTAAACACATCTAGCAAATCCGCAGCATGCGTACTTATAAACAACTGTTTATTACTATTATAAATATCATGTTTCAATTTTAATAACCAAGAAGTATGAAGGTTTAATTCTGGTTCATCTAAAAAAACAACCATTGAGAGTTTATCTAAATAAAAAATTGTTAAAAGCAATAATATTCTCATTTGTCCATCTGACAAAGAACTCATTAAAAATCTTTTATCATTTATTACAGGAAATATTTGCAAGTATTCTCCTTGAGGCAATATCTCAAATCTTACGTCTAAGTTAAAGTAGTTTTTCAATCTATCTATAATATCCATGTTATTTATAATAAAATCAGCAAAATTATTTAAAGAAGAATTTAATTCGTCTCTTTTCCCTGTTATTTTCAATGGTTTTTTAAAATCATCTAAATTAATTTCACTCATGGAAAAATATCTCCAGGTGGAAACATATTCTTTTATGTCGTCAATTACTTTTGAAAATGTTGGAAAAATTTTAGTAGCAAAGATAATATTTTTGGTTAAATTTTCGGACTGTCTAAAAATAGTATCTGACCTTGATATCCTGATATTCTTAGCTTTAGTTTTACCCTCTTCTCTAATAGGAAAAGAACCCATTTCTGGCATTTTATCGTGACATTTTATAAAATTAAAAGGTTTTTTACGATTAGGACCTGGCTTATCATAAGAAATATTTTCTTTTAAAAAATACGTAGTCATCTGATGAATAAAAATATCAGCTTCATACTTTAAAGTTGAATATTGTTTTTCCGTATTTAAAGAAATAGAAAAACTAATCTTATGTTCATCACTATACTTATTCAAAACTTCGTCAAATTTTCTTTTTGCTACTGTTTGTTGCAATCCAAACTTTAAAAGATCTTTAAAAAAAACAATGCTATCTATAAAATTACTTTTGCCACTCCCATTGGATCCTATTAATATATTGATTTTTTTTAAATTTAGTTCATCTTGACCAATTGCAAGATTTTTATAATTTGTAACCCTAAATTTTTCTATCATCTAAACGATTCCTAACAACTTTTAATTGCAGCCAAGTAGAAATCACCTACCAAACTGTGATTTGGCGTTTAAGATAAAAAACAGATAACCCGAAATTCCCTCTAACTCAAGTTTTTAGCCTACCTATCCATTCTTGAAAACCAGAAATACCTAATTTGCGCATAATCTCTGGCAGTTGGTGCACCAATTCAAAACTCAAGCTAGGACGCTTAAAATTGGCGCTTCCCACCTGAACTGCTCCAGCTCCTACCAGCATAAATTCTAATACGTCCTCTATACAAGATATACCACCTATTCCTATAACTGGAACGTTAAAGTTAGAGCAAACTTCATAGACCATTTTCAAGGCAATGGGCTTTATGGCAGGCCCAGATAGACCTCCAAACACGTTTTTTAAGGCTGGCTTACGCGTCCAGATATCTACGGCCATACCTCCCAAGGTATTGATAAGTGACAATATATCTGCTCCTGCGTCTATAACTGCTTTAGCAATTTCTTTTATATCGGTAACATTAGGACTTAATTTCACGATTACCGGCTTGGTGCCAGCATTTTTTTTAACTCCTTCTATCACCTTAGCAGCCAGAACTGGATTTTGACCAAACTGAATGCCGCCCTGTTTTACATTGGGACAGGAAATATTCACTTCTAAGGCAGCGATCCCCTCTTCTTTTTTTAACAAAGAGGCCAGAGCAGCAAACTCTTCCTCACTCTGGGCGTAAAGATTCACAACGATTGCTGTTTCCTGAAAAGGTAAATAGGGAAGTTTATACTTTAAAAAATTTTCTATACCAATATTTTGCAAACCAATGGCATTGAGCATTCCACAGGGAGTTTCAACGATTCTAGGACAGGGATTACCTTGTCTTGGTTTTAGGGACAATCCTTTGACTACTATACCACCAAGTTCTTTTAGATGTCCAAACTGAGCAAATTCCAAACCATAGCCAAAAGTACCAGAAGCTGTCAGGATAGGATTTTTTAACTGCAAACCACCCAGATTTACTCTGGTATCAACAGACATCTAAAAATCCTCCAGATCGTGTACGGAAAACACAGGACCATGCACGCAAGTTTGTTTGTATCCCTGTTTGGTTTTAGTTACGCATCCAAGACAGGCCCCTATGCCACAGGCCATTTTGTTTTCCAAAGAAATGTAAGCATCTGCTTTTGCCTGCCTGGCATATTTATATACAACCTGCAAAAAAGGCCTGGGACCACAGGCAAAAACTTTGCCGCTATGACTAAAAATTTCTTCTTGTAAACGTTTTTCAAAGTCTTTTAACGCAGTTTGCGTCTCCTGCTGTAGGGCCACTTTTTCTACTTCAGCAGGGATTAGATGCCAGGGATAACAATCTAGATCCAGCCTATGGCCAAACACCAGTCTAATCTTTTGAGGATTAGGATGTTTTCTGGACAAAGCTATAAAAGGAGCCAATCCCATCCCACCTGCCAAAACTAACAAATCTTCATCCACAGCAAACTCAAATCCATTACCCAGCGGTCCCCAGCAATCTACTTCATCTCCTGGTTGTAAATAGGCCAATTTTTGAGTGCCTCTGCCAACTATTTGGAGAAATATATGCATATTATGTTCATCCTGAGTACAAATAGAAAATGGCCGGGGCCAAAAGGGATCATATTCCCATTGGCAAGGACGCAACATTACAAATTGACCTGGTTTAAAATCCAGACTCAAAGTCTCCAAAAACAAGTGCGCCAAAGGAGCGTTATCTATACGCTGAACATCAATCACACGCAAAGTTTTATTAAACATTTTTATTTCCTTCCAAAAGCATCTCAGCCAGGACTTCTCCCTTTTTGCCCCCTCCAGCCATCCTGGCCAATTCTTTCTTTCTGGCCTGTTTGTCTTTTAACTCATAACATCTTATCACGGTTTGTCCGTTTTGAATCTGTTTTTCCACTTTAAAATGTTTGTGGGCCAAAACCGCAAGCTGGGGCCAATGGGTGACCAAAATTACCTGTTGATGTCTGGCCAATTGTTTTATTTTTTCCCCAATTTTTTCCAGAGTAATGCCTCCAATACCTGTATCAATCTCATCAAACACCACCACGCCCTTGCCTTCTCCTTTGATACTCATAAGAGCCAACAGCACCCTTGAAAGCTCACCGCCAGAGGCAATTTTACTCAAAGGCTCTAAAGGCACACCTGGATTGGGCTGCCAAAACAATTGTAACTTTATTTCTTCAATTTGATCGAAAATGAAAGTTGTATAAGGTTTGAAGTGTATTTGCAATGCTTTATTAAAACCCAATTCAGCAAGCTCTTGTTTTAATTGGCAAGCCAATTGTTTGCTCTTTTCCAGCCTTGTTGCGTTTAATCTGGTTATGATCTCTTTTAGTTTTTGAGCAGTTTCCTGAATATTTTTCTCCAGTTTTTTTAAATCCAACTTACTTGCATCCAGAAAAGAAAAGTCTTCTTCTATATTTTGCCTGAGTTCCAAAATCTCGTCTAAACTCTTGTTAAACTTTCTCTTTAATAACGACAATTCATACAATCTCTTTTCCAGATTATCGATTTCCTGCACAGATGAAAATTCACTTTTAGCTATTTTACCCTCTAATTCCTGGACAGTGTAGAAAAAATTTTCTGCTTCCTGAAAATAAGCAGAAAATTCTGGATCAGAAGAGAGCTTTTTTAAACCATCTATAAGTTCCCTTAAACTAGAAAAGAAATTTCTTTCTTTTAAAATTTCTCCTAACTTGAGTAATGCTTCTCCTTTTTGCTGTTGCTGCTTTAAAATTTTTACTCGCTCTAAAAGCTCTTCTTCTTCGCCAGATCTGGGGTTAACTTTGTCTATTTCTGCCCTTTGATAAGCTAAAAATTCCTGTTTTTGCTCTAATTCCTGTATTTTTTGCTCTAACTCCTCTTTTTGACTTAAAAATTTTTCTAATTTCTTAACCAATTCACCTCTAGCCCAAATCAATTCGTTAGAAACAAATTCATCAACTAATTCTGTAGCCAAAGAGGGCCTAATGAGCTTTTGCTGACCATGCTGAGTCACGTACAAAAACACCTTTTCTCGAAACTGCTTTATCTTATTTACTGAAGCTAACTCGTCATTAAAAAAAAACCTGCTTCTCTTATTGCTAATCTCCCTACGAACAATAACCTCTTCCTCATCTACATAAAAAATCCCCTCTAACACGCTTTTGTCCTGTGCATCCTGAGTGTTTTTAAGACTATCCCCCAATAATCCAGAAAGAGCTTTCAAAAATAAAGATTTGCCACTGCCTGTTTCCCCTGTAAACACGTTTAAACCAGAAGATAATTCCAGCTCAGCATCTTCTAAAAAAGCAAAATTCTTATACCTGAAATACTCTAACATATCCTTTTACCTCTACCCCAATAGCTAAAATTACTTTGATAACCGCAAACTATCTAAATATGAGAACCAAGTTTTTTAGCGGACACAATTTATTGGTAAACGCAAGTAGCCAGGCTCTTAACCTTTTTTTGACGGAACTAGTACGACTTTTTCAGAGAAGCAACACCCAAAGCCTTCGCCCGTATCCAAAATAAATCTTCCTCTCCTGCTTTTTGGGCTTTATTCCAGGCCAAATAAAATTCTTCTCTGGCCTCTTTCACTCTAAAATTTTTCAAGTTGGTCAAAACTAAGTCTAAATTTAACCGCCAATTGTCAGGTTCTAATAAAGAAAGCCAACTCTCTGCTCTAAGCAATAATGTTTCCTGTCCTGCAAGCCTTTTACAAACGTCTCGAAACAAACGCAAAACTCGTTTATCCTTTTCGTTTTGCTCTAAGGCTAGATAAATAAACTCCAAAGCAGATCTAGGCAAATGTTTTTCGGCATCAAAAATAAATCCTCGCCTAATCAATTTGTTTTGTTGTAAAAATTGTCTGGCCCAAAATAAACGTAACTCTACTTTATCATCCAACTTATCTTTATTTAGCACTGTGCTGGTGTTAGAAGAAAAACGTAAAACAAATAATTTGGCCCAATTAAACTCCTCTATCCTCAAACAGGCCTCACTGGCTACAGCATTTAACTCCAGGTCTTGAGGATAAATATTGTTGTTCAAAATAAAAAGTAAAAAAGATTTAAGTCGTTGGGGCTGAAATAATAAATTTTCTATCTCCAGATCAAAAAATAAAGGCACCTCCTCAATCCAATGCTTCTTCACAGCCACAGGGCACACTCCATTGGCCTGTAAAAAAAACAAACTGGCTCTTACGTTTTGCTGCTCTTCATCCTGATTAATAACTTTTTTCTCTTCTCCAATTTTACTTACAACAAAACTTGCTCTGTGCAAAGCAAGATGTTCTTTTTGAACTCTATTATAAGCATTCTTAGCTATTTTTTCTGCTTCTAAAGTTTTTTTTAGATAAAACTTTATTTTATCTACTAATTCTAAAGCATGAGAAAACACAATTACTTCTCGCTCTGGCTGAAAAAATGCATCAAAAAAAGGTAAATCTGGGGTTAATAAAATAGACCCACTACCTGTTGCTTCAAAAACCCTAAAATTTATTTCCCCTCCAATGCATTCATTGACCACAATTTTACTTTGCTGATAAAGTTTTATCATTTGCTCAAAAGCTACATCTTCAGCAAAAACAAAATCAGGAAAAGTCTGTTTTAGCAATTTTACAAATTTAATTCTCACCGGCCTATGCTCAGAAAGACGCCCCACAAAAGACAAGGGGTGTACACGCCTATCCCAGTCAATAAAAGCCACTTCTGGAGCATACCAAGGTAAAATGCAGGCCTTGATTTGCTCTCTTTCAAACTCAGGGATTAATTGAGGTTGCGTGGTAAAGGTCAGATCAAAATTTTTAGCATAGTATTTATGCCAGAAAAAATTTAGGTGGGTATCAATGGACCAGAAAAATTTGGGACAAAAAAATTTGCTAAGACCTACAAGTAAAGTTCTTGGACCTAAGCTCTCTTGTTGAAAGATCAAATCAGGAGCGAATTCCCCAACTCCTGGATATTTTGCCAGATCAATTACTCCACCCGGCAAATCAAGCTCTTTTACTGTTGCACCCAAGCGTCTAAAAGCAGGAGCTAAGGTGGAATTTATGCACAAAATTTTCATTTTCTATTTGTTGTGCCTGGGATCCAAGATATCCCGTAGAGCCTCTCCCAAAAGGTTATACCCAAGCACTGTAATCAAAATCATAAGACCGGGAAAAATAGAAAGCCAAGGAGCCACTTCCAGCACATCTTTGCCTTCCATTAACATATTGCCCCAACTAGGAGTAGGGGGCTGTACTCCTATACCCAAAAAACTAAGACCTGATTCCAGTAAAATAGCAGAGGCCACTCCCAGAGTGGCAGAGACCAAAACAGGAGAAAGACCGTTGGGCAAAATGTGCCAAAACAAAATTCTGGCAGTAGATGCTCCATTTAAACGCGCAGCCAACACAAATTCTCTATTTTTCAAACTCATTGTTTCAGCCCTAATCAACCTAGCCACTCCCATCCAGGAAGTTAAACCAATAACTATCATAATATTCACCAAACTAGGTTCTAAAAAAGCGATCACGGCTAAAATTAAGAAAAAAGACGGAAAACAAAGCATTATGTCAACAAAGCGCATAATAAACTCATCTACAAGCCCACCAAAATAACCAGCAACGAGCCCTAACACAACTCCAATGCTCACTGAAATACCCACAGACAAAAAACCTACCCACAAAGATATCCTAGCTCCATAGACCAGACGGGAAAACACATCTCTTCCAAGACCATCTGTTCCCAACCAATATTTGGAACAAGGCGGTAAAAAAATTGCTTTTACGTTGATAGCCGTAGGATCATAAGGAGCAATATAAGGTGCAAATAGGGCCAAAAAACAACTCAGAGCCACTATTCCTGCTCCAAGCCAGAAAAATATCCGCGTCCTCTTTGGTCTAAGTTCGTTCACTCCTAACACCTATTATTTTCTAATACGAGGATCAGCCAAAAAATAGCCCAGATCGGCCAATAAATTGCCAACCAGAGTTAAAATAGCTCCCAAGACTAAATTCCCCAGGATAATGGGATAGTCTCTGGCCATTACTGCTTGATAAAAAAGCTGTCCCAGTCCAGGCAGGGCAAAAATAGATTCTATAATTACGCTACCTCCTATTAACCCTGGCACAGATAAGCCCAAAATCGTAATGACAGGAAGCAGAGCATTTTTTAGAGCGTGTTTTAAAATAACTATCTTATACGGAAGGCCCTTGGCTCTCGCCAAAAGAATAAAGTCCTGTCCCAAAACCTCTAACATGCTAGATCGCATGTATCTGGACAGACCAGCCAGTCCTGTAAAAGTAAACACCATTACTGGCAACGCCAGATGGTTGGCCAGATCCCACAGCTTACCCCAAAAACTCAGTTCTGAAAAATTCAAAGAAGTCAAACCAGATATGGGAAATATGGGACAATAAATACCCAACCACAACATCAATAACAAAGCCAACCAGAAACCAGGCACAGAAAAACCTATAAAGACAAAAATGGTGGTCAACTTGTCAAACCAAGAATCAGCATACACGGCAGACAAAATACCCAAAGGAATAGCCAAAATAAAAATGAAAAACATAGAAATTAAATTCAGGGCAAGAGTTAAAGGCAAACGTTCTTTGATCTTGTCCCACACAGGCCTGTGGTCACCACTTAAAGAATACCCAAAATCAAAGTGAATAATCCTTTTTAACCAGTTAATGTATTGTACAGATAAAGGCTTATCTAACCCATAAATTTTATTGAGCCTTTCTCTTACTTCTGTGCTGGCCTTGGGATTTAAGGTGGTTTGCAAATCTGTAGGAGAACCAGGAGCCAGGTGAATCACCCAAAAACTCACTACTGTAATCCCCAAAAACGTAATGACTAGCGAAAGTATTTTAAAAAAAAATTTATAAAATATTTTCATGACGTGACAGTAAAAGCCTAAAATTGGCGTTTTTGATTAAATTCTCAAATTGTAATCAGCTTAACTTAATTGAAAAATTTCTCGTTGTACTTCTATCTCAACTACTTAAACCAATTTTTACAATTGGATCTTTGCAATCCCCCCAGATCATCAAATTTAATCCAAACTAATAGTTATAGTATATTGGCAAACAAGGTTCTTTTTAGCTTTTTGAGCGGCAAAATTTGCGCATTCAAATATCATTTAGCTAAGACATAACAGACAATCGCCTGTTCTTTAATTAGCTGCTAATTCTTTACCTGAACTGCTATTCTTCTTTTAAACTTCGTTCCATTAGTTCCTGCACTGCAGTCCTTGGGTCTTTGTTTTGATATAAAATTTCATAAATTTGTTTTGTAATGGGCATTTCTACCCCCAATTTCCGGGCAAGCAAGTAAACCGCTTCTGTGGTTTTTACTCCCTCAGCTACCATGCGCATAGAATTTATAATATCAGAAAGTTTTTCCCCTTTTCCAAGACGCAAGCCCACCTGCCTATTTCTACTCAAATCTCCAGTACAAGTTAACACCAAGTCCCCAAGCCCAGAAAGCCCCATAAACGTACGTTCTTTTGCTCCAAGCGCTACGCCAAGACGACTCATCTCTGCAAGTCCACGGGTAATCAGTCCTGCTCTAGCATCATGACCAAAACCCAAACCATCAGATATTCCAGCTGCCAAAGCAATAACGTTTTTTAAAGCTCCTCCAAGCTCCACTCCCCTATAATCAGAATTATAATAGACCCTAAAATAGGTGGTGGAAAATAATTGTTGTGCTTCCCGACCCACATCTTCCCTAGAACAACCAAGGCTAACAGCAGTAGGTAACTTTTGACTAACTTCTTTAGCAAAAGACGGTCCAGACAAACTCGCATAAACAGGAGATTTATCTCCTAACACCTCTGTTATAACCTCAGATAAAGGCTTTAGATATTTTATCTCGATCCCCTTACTGGCACAAATAATTATGGGCTCAAAAGGAAAGCAATCTCTGACTTCAGACAAAATTGTTCTTATGTACTGAGTTGGAACAGCCAAAACAAAAAAATTGGCTCCGTGCAATACCTCTTGCAAATCAGAAGAATATTTTAACGAAAGACAAAGCTTAACTCCTGGCAAATACCAGGTATTTTCCTGCTTTTCCTGTAATTCATGCAGTAACTCTGGTTCACGTACCCATAAATACACCTGACAATGTTTTTTTTCTGCCAACAAATTAGCCAAAGTAGTGCCCCAACTCCCAGCCCCTATAACTGCTACTTTCTTTACTGCCAAAAGCACCTCCTATCAAAACAAAAATACTATAACTATCTTACAATAGCGCTTATTAACACTGAGGAACAATTAATATTTATTAAAAATTGCCCAAAAATGAGCAGTTAGATACTCGTTTAACAAGAAAATTTTCTCAACAATTTAAACAGATGACAACCTGAAAACTTTAATCAACAACACAATACTCTATATTTATAAGCCCACCTAACAAAAATTTTTCTTTTGCCAGGTGGGCTTATTTAAAAATTTCCTCTTCAAAAATTAATTTCAACATCAAAATTTACATTTTGTTTTGTTCTTCCTTTTCAGCCTCAGTCCCCGGAACCATTTTTCCATTGGGCATCATCTCATCTACCGGGGGATGGCCGTGTTTTTCTGCATAAATCTTTCTTTTACACTCATCCATAAGTCCACCTTTACAATAACTATTTACAAAACCAATTACCAACTTGTCTTTACTATTACCGTACCTTTTCACAAATCCACACTTATCCAAACGAGGACAGGGATCTGTAATTTTAAACTTGTCCAGCAAATTATTTAGACGATTGGCAAGTTCTAACAAAGACTTACTAAACTTTAACAAATCCTCACTAGAGCCTCTCATATAAACAGTTTTTTCTTTTACTCTGCTAATGTCCTGTCCTATCTTTTCAGCAAAAGTAGATCCCTCTTCTACTTCTTGCTTAGCATGTTCTATACCTTCAGCAGCCTGATTAATATTGTTGGCAATGTCTTTGATCGTAACAGATTGCTCTTCTACTGCTGCAGCAATGCCTGAAACAATTTCATCAATGTCTTTTATAACTGTGGTAATATCTGATATTTCCTGTACTGTTAAATCTGTGGCCTGACTAATCACATCTACTTTGTGTTTTATCTCTTCAGTAGCTTTAGACGTTTGCTGAGCCAATTCTTTAATTTCGTTAGCAACCACGGCAAAGCCCTTGCCTGCTTCACCTGCTCTGGCAGCCTCTATAGTAGCATTCAACGCCAAAAGATTGGTCTGAGAAGCTATGGAATTAATGGTTTCTGTCACCTGACTAATTTCCTTTGCTGCTGCTCCTAACTTATCTACTCTCTTAGATGCCTCGTCTGCCTTTTCTACTGCACTAGAGGCGACATCTTTAGCCTTGGTAGTATTGGAGGCAATCTCTCCTATAGTAATGGAAAACTCCTCTGCAGCAGAAGCCACTGTAGTAATATTGTCCGTAGTTTGCTGCATAGTGGCCACTACAGACTGCATTTTAGAATTCAACTCTTGAGCAGCCTCACTGGCTGTACCTGCCAATTCGTCAGTTTCCTTTGAACCCAATTCAATTTGCTCTGCCACAACATCTAGCTCTGCTGACGAAGAAAACAACAAACCCACCCCTTTTTTGGTTTCAACAAATATTTTCTTAATGTACTCTAACACTTTCTTAAAAGCTAAAACCACATTGCCTATAGCATCTTGAATCTTATAATCAAATTCCCAATTTAAATCACCCTCCACCACTTTCTCACTTTGGCGAGCAATCATTCTAAGAGGTCTAATAGCAAACTTCAAAGCCAACCATAACCCCAGAAAAGCGACAAATATAGCAACACTTAATTCTATTGCCGAACTAGTTAACATCCTGACATTTAAACCATGGAGCAATTCTCTTTCTGTAAGTTTTATAGCAATATACCAATCCCAAGGTTTAAAATAACTTAAACTGATCATATATTTAGTGCCATTACTCTTATACTCCACTAATTCTTTTTTCTTGTTTTGCAAAAATTTTCCACAAGGTAAATCAAATATGGACTTGCCAATTAAAGACTTATCTTTTGCAATTAATAAGGTGCCCTTTGAATTATAGACAAAAATATCGCCTATGCCTTCTTGGGAGGTTTGGTTAAAGTAATGTTTTAGTTGAGGATTTAAAATCTTTCTTCCTACATAAATTACGGTTACAATGTTACCATTTGCATCTCTCAAGGGTTTATACGCCGTCACATACCAATCATCTACCACATAAGCCCGACCATAAAACGTTTCGCCAGACATTACGGTTTTGTAAACAGGACTCGAAGCCGGGATATAGGTACCAACTGCCCTTTCTCCATTTTTCTTCCTAACATTTGTACATACCCGCAAAAGCTTACCAGGCAACACTTCAAAAATAGTAGCCGTACCACCAATAAGCTGCTTTAGCTTGTCTATAAATTCAAAATTATTATTGATAACCACATCGCCAAATTTTAACACAGGCACGTCCACTTCTTCTCTTTGAAGAGTAATTTGATTAACAATGGTTTGATGAACAACTTGATTATTATCAATAAAAGGCATACCCCATTCACTCAATTTACCTTCTAATACAGCCAGATCAACTTTTAATTTTTCTTGGGTAATGTCATTTTTCATTTGTAAGGCATTTTGAATGCCTGTTTGCATCTGGATCAAAGATTTTTTACCTAAGTCTAAAAAAAACTGTTGAGCCTGAAAATAATTGATGATGCTCATACCAACCAAAGAGACAAAAACAATCAGGGTAACTGTTAACAACAATTTGGTACTAAACCTCATATTTTTGAACATAACCACACCTCTCTTCAAAAATAATTTTACAGGGTTACCATAATATCAGATATTAAAACTTTGCTAAATCATATAGACAGATCACGTTACAACATACTCTCATCTGTTCTTTTTTATACTCTAGCAATTTCTTCGTCAAGAACACAAAAAAACTTTAAAGTCAAGGTCACTAATTCAGATCCACTATCAAACACCAATTAGTATTGTATTCTAAGATGTAACTGCAAAGTTTAAATTTTGCGTTTTTGGCCAGATTGTCAAATTGTAACTAGCTTAAATTATTGAAAAAATTTTCTTATTGAACATGTATATGGCTGCTTAAAATAATTTTTGCACTTGGAGCTTCTAACAAAAAACATTTGACTTTTAACTTTTATAATAATTATCATAATGTTTAAATTAAAAACTGGAGGAACTCAAAAATATGGACTTAAGCAAACCTATTGAAATAGCAGAAGATGTTTATTGGATAGGATACGTTGTGCCAAATGATCCCTTTCAATGTCATACCTATCTGATAAAAAATAAAGACGAATCCATTCTAATTGATCCTGGCAGCATGATAACCTTCCCTGTAGTGTTAGAAAAAATATTTTCCTTGGTAAAACTAACCGACATAAAATACATTATTATGCATCATCAAGATCCAGATATAACCGGATGTTATTCTACTCTAGAAAGTATTATGCCCAAAAGAAAACGCTATATAGTTACCCACTGGAGAACAACCATGCTCTTAAAACATTTTGGCTGGAAAACTCCTTTTTATCTGGTCAATGAAAACAACTGGCAATTAAAAGCAGGCGACAGAGAACTAGAATTCATCTTTACCCCTTATGCTCATTTTCCTGGAGCTATTTGCACTTTTGATAAAGCTACTGCAACTATTTTTAGCAGTGATATCTTTGGATCGGTCAATGATGATTTTAAACTTTTTGCAGACCAAGCATGTCTAGATGGAATAAAAACCTTTCACAAACATTATATGCCAGGAAAACACATCTTAAACTATGCTCTAAAAAAAATAAAAGCCAAAGAACCGAAACTCATCGCTCCCCAACACGGAAGCATTATTAAAGATAAAAAAATAATGAAAGAAATTTTTAACTTACTGACAGACCTAGAGTGCGGAATTTTTATGTTAGACGATTTTATAGATGACATTTTTATCTTATCTAAAGTAGATGATCTGCTCCAGGAATTATTTGAAGCTATCGTAAATTCTATGTCTTTTGAACACTTATTAGAGAGAATATTTAGCAAAACAAAAAAACATCTTCCAATAAAACAATTAGCTCTAGTAGGAGAAAATTATTCTTACTTAATTAAAGATAACAAAAGTACTACTTTTTATCGAGAAAAAATATCAACTGATTATAATTATAAAAAAGAGTTAGACAAAAATATTTATATCTATATAAACTGCAAATGCTATATTTCTAAAAAAGATAAAACTTTCATGGATATACTTGTAAAAAAAATATCTCCGTATTTATTAACATCTTTAGAAAAAGATTTATACTTAAAACAATTAAAACAAACTAAAGAAATTTTGTATTTAGAATCCATTACAGATCATCTAACATCTTTATACAACAGAAGATATCTGGAGGAAGCTCTAGATAAAAAAATAAAAGAAGCAAGAAGATACAAATTCCCCTTATCTGCTGGCATGATAGATATTGATTTCTTTAAAAAAATCAACGATCGATTTGGACACCTCATAGGAGATCAAGTCTTAAAAGAACTTGCCTACTTACTCAAAATAAACTTTAGAGATAGTGATATTTTAGCCAGATATGGTGGAGAAGAGTTTATAGTGGTAATGCCTTTTGCAGATTTAAATAAAGCTTATAAAAGGCTTGAACACTTTAGAAAGCTAGTTGCCCAAAAGAAATTTTGCAATCAAGAACTACATATTACTATTAGTGGTGGTATATTAGAATACAAAAATGAACCAATAAAAGATTTTCTTCAAAAAATAGACGAAAAATTATACCAGGCCAAAAAACAAGGGAGAAACAGAATTATTTTTTAAAATTTTTACATTATTTTTAATTATATTTTTTAATTATATTTTTTTTAAATTATCTAAAAAATTTTTCTCCCTCAGAGAATAAATTCTGACTATATTGCTTCTAGGAAATTCTATTTTTAAAACTCTTTTAAGGTGTTTTTTGAGTTCGGATAAAGATACATTGTATTGTTTTTGTTCGTATCCTCTTTGAATAAAGGTATATTCCTGTCCTTTATTACAAATAATAGTTAGACTTCTGTTGCGTTTATAAGTGGTCAAAATAATTCCCTCTCCTGGATCTAACTTGTTTAACCTGGGAATAAGCCTGGAGATAATATTTTCTTTGCTTAGCATAACTAAAGAAAGTCCAAAACCTAATCAGCCTGCCACTGGCTCAAACATTCTTTTATAAAAGCAACTGTTCTTTGATGAGCTTGTTTAGGGTTTTTGACTATTTCCTGCGCAGATATGGGTGGTCCAAATTGGAAATAAATCTTTTTTTCTGGATGGATCGGTCCAAAATCTTTAATAAGCTTACCATTGCTCCAAGCATTTGTTTTGAGAGCCACAGGCACTACAGGCACACCTGCCTTTTTGGCCAATTTTACCCCAATGGAGTTAAACTGTTGCTCTGCAAAATAATTAGTCCTGGTGGTTTGGGGAAAAACCACAATAGAATATCCCTGTTCAATCTTCTTAACTCCCTGAACCATTACCCGCCTAAAATCTTCTCTGGCATTGGTCCTGGTCACCGCAATAGGCTCTCTTGAGCGCATAACATACTTAAAAACAGGATAATTTAGCAACGATTCTTTAACAACAAAGGTGATTTTTTTAAAAGGATGGATAAGACAAGGCAAGACAAAGGTCTCTAAGGTGCTCATGTGGTTGGCCACAAATACACAAGGAGTATCCAGCTGAAAAAAATTATTCCTGCCTGATATTTCAAACTTACATCCCACACTCTCCAAAGCCTGCAAAACTTGAATACTATTTTTGATCCATTCCTGATCATCATACAGTCCTTTTTTGGCAACAGAAGCAGCTTTAAAAACTATTTTTAAAAGTTTTAAATAAAAGATTAGCGTATTGCAACAATTAAATGGTCTAGCCTGCTGGGTTATGTAAGTATCAGTCTTTTTTAATATCTCCACCTATAATCTCCTAACCTAACAAAAACTTTCTCTAAATGTTTATAAATTTATAACAACATTCAAAAAATAAATAAAACTTGCAACTATAAAAACATATTAAGTTCTGGACGTTTAGGTTACTAATTTTTATTAGTTATATACTCCCCAAAATATATAAAACTTGATTTCAATAAACTTATCCCAACAGCACTATAAATAAAACCGAGGGCGATCTTATTAGGATAAAAATGCCTGATTGTAATGCCTAAAGTAATCATAAACGCTATTATTAGATAACTTTTCACAGATTGGAAGGCAAAAATACAGGCAGGTTGTTTTTGATGGATACGTGAAATATTTTTTGCAACAATGCGAGCAAATAACTTAGAAAACACAAAAAAACCAAAACTTGTGCCCAACATCAAAGAAATGAAAGAACTACCAGAAATAGGACAGGAGAATAACACGGCTTTTATCATTAACATAATTCCAACACCAAACCAGACTAATCCTGCAGAAAAAAAATGAATGCGAAGCTTAGGTTGACAAAACATCTTTGATGTTAAAAAATATCTTTTCGATATGTAAGCATAAAAATTAAAAAATTTGCTTTTTAACTAACTCATTAAATGACGATTCTAAGCTAAAAATTTATTCAAGTCAAAATATTAAATTTGGAGGGGAATTTGCACGCCAAAAAACACAAAAATTTAAATCAACCGGCATTGTCCCACAAATTAAAAATAATAGGAAGCTGGTTGGACGAACATAAGGCAGAAAACATTCTTTTATTGGATGTTCAAAACAGTCTGACAGTATTTGAAGGGCTGGTAATTGCTAGCGCAAATAATGTCCGCCATGCTCAGGCTTTGGCTGACCATATCTTGGACAAGGTAGCAGAATACGGTTATGAATATCTGGGGATGGAAGGATATCAACATGGGGAATGGATTTTAATTGATTTAAACGACATAGTGGTGCACATCTTCCTCCCTGAAACCAGAGAATTTTATAATTTGGAAGGATTTTGGTTTAAGGCTCAAAAAATTTATTGAAAAGAGGATGTATAATGCAAGTCAAACCTACTTTACTCTTAATTTTAGATGGCTATGGCTTGGCCCAACCAGGACCGGGCAATGCCATTGCTCTAGCAAGCACGCCCAATCTGGATAAACTCTTTTCCCGTTATCCCCATACTACTCTCAAAGCTTGTGGAAAATCTGTAGGACTTCCCGAAGGTCAAATGGGCAATTCAGAAGTAGGGCATCTTAATCTCGGAGCAGGTAGAATTGTGGATCAAGACATAGTGCGCATAAACAAAGCTATTGAGGATGGAAGTCTGTGTGAAAATCCAGTATTAAACGCACTCATTGCCCGGACCAAAAACACAACAGGACGGATCCATCTCCTTGGATTGCTCTCAGATGGTGGGGTGCATAGTTTACAAACCCATGTCTATGCTCTGGTTAAATGTTTAAAGTCCAAAGGCATTCATTCCGTTTATATTCATTGTTTTTTAGATGGGAGAGATACTCCTCCCCAAAGTGCTCAAAAATACGTTAAAGAATTAAAAGATTTTTTGGAACAAGAACAAATAGGACAAATTGCATCTCTTAGTGGTCGTTACTATGCCATGGACAGAGATAAACATTGGGAGCGAACCCAATTGGCTTATGACTGTCTAGTGTCAGGAAAAGGGAGAAAAGCTAATTGTCCCCTTCAGGCTATTGACACAGCTTATAAACAAGGTGAAACAGATGAGTTTATAAAGCCTACAGTTATTGAAGGAGTTGATGGAACCTTACAGGATGGTGATGGCATTCTCTTTTTTAATTTTAGAGCCGACAGGATCCGCCAGATTTGCCAGAGTTTGTTTGATCCAAACTTTAAAGAATTTGAACGAGAAAAATTTCCCAACTTATACATCGTCACCATGACTGAATATGAACATAATTTCTCCTTGCCCGTGCTTTTTCCCCCTCTAGTATTAAAAAACATTTTAGGAGAAGTTGTTTCTCATTTAGGTTTAAAACAGCTGCGCATTGCAGAAACCGAAAAATACGCGCACGTTACTTATTTTTTTAATGGAGGTCAGGAAACTCCATTTGAGGGAGAAGACAGGATATTGGTGCCATCTCCCAGAGAAGTAGCTACTTATGATCAAAAACCAGAAATGAGTG
Organism: Desulfonauticus sp.; assembly: GCA_030950395.1. Classification (GTDB taxonomy): domain Bacteria; phylum Desulfobacterota; class Desulfovibrionia; order Desulfovibrionales; family Desulfonatronovibrionaceae; genus Desulfonauticus. The sequence continues at coordinate 22,603 of JAUZRP010000114.1, forward strand.
TTTTTGAAGTGGCAGATAAATTAAAACAAGCTATCAAAACCAAACAATACGACCTTTATATCTGCAACTTTGCCAACCTGGACATGGTAGGCCATACAGGCATAATCCCTGCAGTGATAAAAGCCTGTGAAGCTGTGGATAGCTGCGTAGGCAAAGTAGTAGAGGCTATGCTTTCCATAGGTGGACAGGTCATACTTACAGCAGACCATGGGAATGCCGAAGATATGCTTGATGGCCAAAAACCCAAGACCTCTCACAGCACAAACCCCGTGCCATTTATCTTGATTTCTGAAAATATGTGCCCTAAATTAAAACCAGGCAAATTAGGTGATGTGGCCCCTACAATTTTGCATCTGTGGGATATAGATAAACCCAAAGAAATGACTGGATTAAGTCTATTGGAGTAAAGTATGAATACAGAAATTGTCCATCCTACAGACATGGAAATAGTTTTACTCTATCCATGTCCCAAATGTGGAAAAAAGGTTCCTGCCATTGCCCCCCTGGAGCCCGAAAACATAAAATGTACATACTGCGATCATCGCTTTGTAGCAGCTCCAGCAGATGAACAGGACCTCGATTTTTTACGACTTATCACGGCTAATGGAAGAATTCTCATAAATAATAATTTTTTTAAAGGATAGTTTAAACCACTAGTTAAGAGTTTTTATCTAAAAAACTTTACTTGATAGTGATTATTATTTATAATTAAATTTTCAAAATTTTAGTCCAAGGAGGCAGGCATGTCCTTAAAAATTAAACATAAATTACTAATCGCCATAAGTTCAATATTTTTGATTTACCTGATAGTAGTGGCCATGACCTTTATTGTAGTAGGGCAGCAAAAAAACGATGGGTTTATCATCAACATGGCTGGAAGACAACGCATGCTCTCTCAAAAGATGAGTAAAGAACTTATGGACATGCTCTACGAGCATTTAAAAACTGGGCACATCAATCAAGACACCGTAAAGAACTTACAAAACAGTGTAAAACTTTTTGATATGACCTTAAATGCCCTTATTCATTCTGGAGATATTCCAACGACCTTAAATCCAAACGGCCCCAAAAGACACATCACAGGCGTGCAGGGCAAGGCTTTAGAAAAATTATTAGAAGTAAAGAAAATCTGGACGGAGTTCAAACAACATTTAAAACTTGCCTATACCCAAGAAAAGAAAGAAGATATAGAACACGTCCTTCACTACAATATGACCTTACTCAAGGCAATGAATGCCGCTGTAGTAACTATGCAAAAAGAAGCTGAAAAAAAGATATCCTTCTTGTTAATGATGGAAGGTTTGGGTGGCCTAGTTGGTTTTATCGCCATAATTATTATTCTTCTCTGGACTAAACGCGGTATTACGGCTCCGCTGGAATATTTGGTCAAGTTTGCCCAAAAAGTTGCTCATGGTAACTTAACAGAAAAACTTGAAGTTAAGAGTTCTGATGAAATAGGAGAATTAAGTAAGAGTCTCAATTATATGGTTCAAAATCTATCCGAGATATTTGAAAATTTATCCAGAGGAGTTACTACCTTGACCAATTCCTCTGAAGAGGTCTCTGCTGTTTCTTCTAATTTGCACGTGGCTTCTGAAGAAATGAGAGATAAATCCCAATTGGTGGCAACAGCCGCTGAAGAGTTAAGTGCCAATATGGCATCTTTGGCTACTGCCATGGAAAACAATTCCAACAACGTCAGTAACGTGGCTACAGGGGCAGAAGAAATCAGCACCACCATAGAAGAAATAGTGCAAAACACCAATAGGGCCCAAGAAATCGTAGAAAATGCAGTAAAACACACTCAGATAACCTCAGAAAACGTAATTAATCTGGGTGAAGCAGCCAGAGAAATAGGAGAAATATTGGTAACCATTGATGCTATTTCTAATCAGACCAATTTATTGGCCTTAAATGCCACCATAGAAGCAGCCAGAGCAGGTGAAGCAGGAAAAGGTTTTGCCGTAGTTGCTAACGAAATTAAAGAGCTGGCCAAACAAACCTCTGATGCCACAGAAGACATTAACAAAAAAATTAATGCCATTCAAAAGTCAACAGACATAGCAGTGAAAGATATAGATAGCATTTTAAATATTATTAAAGAAATAAACGACATAGTAGTTACTATATCCCAGGGAGTGCAGGAACAAGCTGAGACGACAAAAGGCATAGCCGCCAATATCAATGAAGTTTCTGCTGGTATTCAAGAAATAAATCAAAACGTAGCTCAAAGTTCTGAGGTATCTCAAGAGATCGCCAAAGACATTTCTAACGTGCACGTGAGATCAGAAGAAATAAAACAAGACAGTGATGTGTTGCGCGAAAAGGCTAACGAATTAAAAGAACTTGCAGAGAACCTTAAAAATTTGGTACAAAAGTTCGAACGTTAAATTGCCTACTAAAAACGCTAAATTCGCTCTTGGAAAAAATTTGTTTTGGCATCGGGCGGTTAACTCAGTGGTTAGAGTGCCATCTTCACACGGTGGAAGTCCGGGGTTCAAATCCCCGACCGCCCACCAACCCTTGCTGCGTAAACAAGAGGTTGTTACTTGTCTCTTCAGATAGTTCTCTTTGAACCAGAAATTCCCCCCAACACGGGAAATATTGCCCGCTTATGTGTAGCCACAAACACGGCTTTACATCTCATAGAGCCTTTAGGTTTTGAAATTACTGATAAAAAACTAAAACGTGCAGGACTTGATTATTGGCCTTTTTTAAATCTAAAAATTTGGTCTTGCTGGAAAGATTTTTATAAGCAGGTGGGCTACAAACATAGACTTATTTTTACCAGTGCCAGAGAAGGCATTATCTATACAAAATTTTGTTTTCAGGAACACGATTGTCTTATTTTTGGCCCAGAAAGTAGGGGTCTGCCAGAAGTCATCTTGGCCCAAAGTCCTTATAAAGTCTCCATCCCCATGTGGGGAAAAGTAAGAAGTCTAAATCTATCTACAGCAGCAGGCATTATCTTATACGAAGCCTATCGCCAATTACATTCCTTTTTCTCTCCTTAAATTACTTGCTTAAAGAAAATTCTAATTGCAAGGTCTCCAGGCTAGTTTTTTCTAATCTTACCTTTATTTTTTGGCCGAGCTTAAAAACCTTGCCTGTGCGCTGGCCTCTAATCTCCTGTCTTTCTGGCACAAAAACATAGTAATCATCGATTAAGGAAGAAAGCCTGACCAGACCCTCAGCCAGTATTTCTTCCAACTCTATCCAGAAACCAAAATCCGTAAGAGAAGAAATGACCCCACTAAATCTGGTGCCTACTTTATCTTTTAGGGCTAGAACGGATGCTCTTTTTAGAATTTCTCGCTCTGCTTCCATAGCTTTACGCTCTAAACGACTTAATTTTTCACCTAATTTTTTTAATTTGGTGATTTTTTTCTTGCGAGGAAATTGATTTTGCAAAACATTTTTTAAGGCACGGTGCACTACCAAATCAGCATATCTGCGGATAGGAGAAGTAAAATGACAGTAAGAGGAAGACGCCAAGCCAAAATGCCCCTCATTTACAGGGCTATACTTAGCCTGCATCATAGAGCGCAGTAAAAGTCTATTGACCAAAAAGTCCAGATCTGTTTGCTCTGCCTTGAGCAATAATTTTTGCAAGTCTTTAGGGGTAGTGTCATGGGGCACGCTTGGAGCCAAATTGGTAGTTTTTAACAACTGAAACAAACTTTCTAACTTTTCTTCTTTTGGCTCTGGATGCACCCTGTATAAAAATGGCATGCCTTTACTTTCTAGAAATTCTGCTACAGCTTCGTTAGTTGTCACCATAAACTCTTCAATGAGCTGGTGCGAAAAATAGCGCTTTCTTGGCTTTATATCCAATACATCTTCCTGCAAGTCCAGATTGATTTCTGGTTCTGGAAGATCAAAATCAATACTACCTCTTTTTATCCGCAGGGATTTGATTTTTTTAGCCAACTCATAGCTATGTTCTAGCATAGCCAAAACTGGCTTTATTTTTAAACGTTCCTCCTCATCCTGCAATTCTATGGCCTTATGCACCTGAGTATAAGTTAGTCTAAACTTACTGGTAATTACTGCAGGATAAAATTTAGATTTCAAACGCTTTCCCTGTTGATTAAAATCTGTTTCTACAACCATTACCAATTTGGGTTCGTTAGGATTTAGGCTACACAGACCATTGGATAATTCCTCTGGAAACATAGGCTCTACTGAAAGGGGAAAATAATAAGAATTACCTCTTTCTAAGGCCTCTTTGTCTAGATAAGAACTAAACTGCACATAATGCGAAACATCGGCTATAGCCACAAACAACTTATAGCCCTTTTGTTTTTTTTCTACATACACAGCATCGTCAAAGTCTTTGGCTTTTGCCCCATCTATGGTCACAAAATTAAGGAGTCTCAAATCCTTACGAGATTTTAACTCTGCAGCTTCTATAGACCTGGGCAATTGTTTTACCTCTTTCAGAACTTCTTCAGGGAAATCAGTAGGAATATTGTGATTGATTTTGACCAACTTTTCCTGAACACTTAAACAAGATTCATCTCCTAAAACTTCTAACAATTCTCCTGACCAGAGAAAAGGTTCTAAACTACTTCCGGGCTTTACGCTCACCAAGGTATTAATGGGTAATACGTCCTGACTTTCTACAATAAGAGAGAACTTCAAACGCAAATCCGAAGGCTTAACTAAAAAAGCTGTTTTGCCAATCTGCTTTTTTACCTTACCTACCAGACAGACAATACCTCTTTGCAAAACTTTAACAATTCTTCCCTCAACATTTTTCCCCTTTTTATTGGGCAATAGAGCAACCAGTACAGTATCTCCGTGCCAGGCATCTTGAAAGTTGTCCGGATGAACAAAAATATCTTTTCTTCTCTTATCTTCAGGTATGACAAAACCAACTCCAGACCTTTGCACCTCTAAAGTGCCTTTCAAGACTGGCAATTTATGCACCAAACAAAAGGCCTTGCCTGTGGCCATAATTTTGCCTGACTGTTCAAGCTCTAAAAGTAACTGTTTAACTCGCTTTTGAATACTCTTCTTTTTCCCAAAAAGTGCGTATATTTCCTTTTTGGTTAAAGGCTTGTCAGCTTTTTTAAATACTTTTAAAATATCCTTAACTGTAATTTTTTTCATAAAAAAACTCCTACTTTTGACCAGAAAATCTCTTCTTCTGCTTGGGTTGAAAATTTAATCTTAGATTCTAAAATCCAAAATCTCTCCTGAGGCAACACTTTTTTTAACTTCTCTGCCTCCTTATAGGTGCAAACCAATTCACACCCATGTTTCATCAATTGTTGAAAACCCCTGGCCTCCGAACGGGAAAAATTATAGTGATCTGGAAAATTAAAGTGACGTAGAGGGGGAAATCCTAAAAACCGCTCTAATACTCTAACTATCTTTTTGGCATGAGCAAGGGTTGTAACTAAAAAATATTTTTTTAAGGTATGACCAATATCCCCCCAAGAAGACCTTAATCGCTGGGGAACATAATCAAAAAACAACACCGGCTTGTTGAAATCAAAAAGTTTTTTTTGAGCCAAAGTCAAAAGTTGAAATTTGGGATGACCCTGCAAATTAACCAAAAATAAATGAGCCCTTTTAAGGGCAGATCTACCCTCTCTCCACAAACCAGCAGGCAAAACTTGATCCCAGAAAAAAAAATCTCTTAGCGTAAAAAGAACAATGTCCAGATCTTTTTTAATCTTAATCTGCCCAAAACCATCATCTAAAATAAACAAATCGGGCTTTAAGTTGGCCAAAGCAAATTGGGCTGCTCTCACACGATCAGGATCAATAACTACCTGCGCAGGAGTATGCCTGGCCAATAAAAGAGGTTCGTCTCCACAAAATAACGGATCTCCATCAGAAGGCACAAGATAAGGATAATCAGGGGGCTTTGCTTTATACCCCCTAGTTAAAATAACTGGATTTAATTTTTTCTGACCAAAAGATCTAGCCAGATAAACACAAAACGGAGTCTTGCCCGTACCCCCAACACTTACATTGCCTACAGAAATAACAGGTCTAGATAAAGATATTTTATTTTTCGATAAAATAAATTCTCTTATCCTAGCTAAAAAAGAATAAGCCTGACCAAAAGGCCCCAATAATACACCGGCCCCTGAGCATAAAAAATTTACATCCATAAATAAGTACTTATAAATTCATCTCAATTAACACTCATACCGCCCCAACCTATATAACCACTCTCCATCTTAAACAAACTTTCAGCAAAGAAATCATACCATACTTTCTAAGTACCGCCGACACATTAGCAATTACAAATCAATTACTCTTCCAGCTTCCTCAGCAAAGTCTTAAACTCCTCCATACTATTAACTTTTATGGCTGAGCGAAGAAGACCTTTTAAAATTTCTTTTTGTTCAATATTTTTTATTTTTCTAACAACAGATGGAGGCAAAAGACCAAATTTTTCTTCTAACACTTCTAGAACCATCTCTGCTGCACCTTC
>JAUZRP010000115.1 GCA_030950395.1 Desulfonauticus sp.
CTTTAGAAAAAATAGAAGCCAACCTTATTAAACGCGCCCTGGTAAAGTCTAACTTTGTGCAGGTCAAGGCAGCAGAAATGCTCGGCATATCCAAAAGCCTACTTCAATACAAAATAAAGAAGTATAATATTTCTTTTTAGCTTGTTAGTAATATAGTATTCGTACATTCAAAAACTTTTTTTCTACTTTTAACATAAAAATAGTTTTAAGTATTCATGATAAATAATAAAAAAATATATTTTTTGATTAATTTTTTGAAATTAATCTGAAATTTAGTTTAACAAAGTTTAACAAAAAGTCATAAAACTACTAATTCAACTGTAAAAATTATTTTCAAGAGTTAGATAAAAATTTAATCGAAAACAAAAATGTTGGGTGCTTGTGGTTACATAATTACTAAAAATACTAAAAAGTATTAACATCTTTCCTGACACTAGGGAGGAATGGATATCATATTATAATCGTATGGATTTAAATCACAAAAAAAGAAATTGACAGTGGATAGGTTTATCCTTTAAAAAATATAATATGAAAAAAATTGAGCAAGAGACTATCTATCATAATTTTGTTATTAACCCATCTCGCCCAAGATCTTATATAAATCCATTTTCTAAGTTTTTATATTATGCCATTATCTTTGTTTCGCCTTTTTACAAATGGCGCTCAATTCCAGGATTTCCTTCTCTAAAAATAGACTATGTCATGGCTTTTTTTCTCGCCATAATACTAATGCCCCATATTTTAACCCAAAAAGAATTCTTTGAATACATAAAAGGTAACGTATGGAAATGGCTTTTATTATTTACTGTTGTGGCGCTTATTTCGACTCTTTTGTCCCCTTACCCTCACGCGGCGTGGAGGGGATTTAAATTTATTGTGCTTATATGTATATATGTGGCATTAAACTTACTTATGCTCACAGAACAGGGCTTTAAAAATACTTTGCCCAAGGTTATTGTTATTAGTGTTACCATTGCAGCATTAACTGCTGCCATTGGCTTTTTTTTCAAAATAGAAGATTGGACAGCACCTGTTGAAGTACCTGCTGGGGTACTTGCAGGAAGAGGAGTTGCTGTTAGCGCCAATAACCTCTCTTTGATGATAGTATTTGCCTTTCCCCTTATGTGGCATTGGTTTATTTATAGTTCAAGAGCTTTTTCAAAACAAATGGCACTTATCCTCATGATCTTAAACTTTATAGGCCTTGTTTCCACTTTTTCAAGATCTGGTTTTCTACTGTTTAACATAACTTTATTTATGCTCATATTCCAGTATAGACACAAATTTTTTACCATAAGATATCTTGGTGTAATTCTCTCTGTTTTTTTTATTGTTATAGTGGTTGTAATCCTGTTTATTCCCAAAAGTTATATTGAAAGGCAGAAATCTCTACTTCTGGGAACAAGGGCAGATACATCCATTGAAAGGAGGGCAGATTATATACCAGTAGCATTGGATGCCTTTAAAAAACACCCCCTTATTGGAACAGGAATGTACACATTTAGAATAATATGGACTAAGTCTGAAAGGGCACAAAAATTAAGAATAGAAGAAAGAGAGGCTCATAATACTTATCTCGATGTACTTGTGGGAACAGGTATTATTGGTCTTACTCTATTTTTTGCCCTTATACTGCAGTGTATTAAAAATTTCTCCCAAGCAATAAAGGTTTTTGAAAGCATGAATGATGAGGAAACTGCATCTATAATAAAGGCCTATCGTATCTCTTTTATAGCTATTTTAATTGACTTTCTCACCTATAGCGTTATTGAACACAACTTTTTTGTTATAGGAATTGCTTTATCTGCATTCGCTGTAAAAATGGCAGAAGAAGCAAAAATAATAAATAATAGTATGTTAACTTAAAAAAGCTATGAATTTAACATATGTTCTGTCCATCTTCTTTTTGTTAGTTTTATTTTTTTCTTTTTTGGGAATATTACTGGTATTTATTTTATATCCCCTATGGCTTTTGATTTTATCCTATATTCGTGCTAAAAAACATTCATGGTATTTAGCAAATCCATCTATTCCTTCGGTAAGTATTATTGTTGCAGTATATAATGCTGAAAAAATCATTGAAAAAAAGATTAAAAATTTCCTATCCCTAAACTATCCTAAGGAAAAACTTGAAGTCATCTTTTCATCTGATGGTTGTACAGATGCAACAGAAAAGATAATAAAAAAATATGCAAATAACAGGATAAAACTTATATCTTACAATATTAATCAAGGAAAAGCCCACGCCCTAAACAGAGGAGTAAAACATGCTTCAGGTGACGTTATTTTCTTTTCTGATGCTGATGCCATCTTAGAGGAAAATGTTGTATATGAAATTATAAAGCACTATAGAGATCCAGAAATAGGCGGTGTGTGTGGACAACGGGTGGTGCAAAAAGAAGATCTGCCACTTAAATCTTCCCAGACAAGTTATATAAAATTTGATAGCATGATAAAGAAATTAGAGACTAAAATTGGAAGTATCACCTCAAATGACGGGAAACTCTATTCCATAAGAAAAGAACTCTTTCAGCCAATAGATGATTCTGTAACAGATGACTTATATACCTGTCTTGGTGTTATTATTCAGGGGTATCGGTTTATATTTGAACCAAATGCCAGGGCTTATATATCCTTGCCATCTAGAAGCCCATCTCATGAGATTCAGAGAAGAAGACGTATAGTTGCAAGGAGCCTAAGGGGCCTATATCTTAGAAGAGAAATATTTAATCCCAAAAAATATGGTCTTTATTCCATTGGTCTATTTATAAATAAAGGCTTAAGAAGAATGATGCCCGTTTTTCTTATCCTTATATTTTTTAGCAGTGCCTTTTTGTCCAGGTATTATTCTTTGATAAAAATTCTATTCCTTGCTCAGATTTGTGGCTATTTATTGGCTGTGTTGTATATACCATGCAAAAAAATTCTCTCAACACAAAATCCTTTAAGAAAATTAACCTCCCTTGCTTTTTATTTTTGTATTGGAAATATTGGAACATTGTTAGGTCTTTTGGCCTTTATTAGAGGGGAAAAATTTTCAAAATGGAAACCTATTAAAACAGATTTTTGAGCTACTAACTTTAAAAATATTTTATGAATAGAATAGGAATATTAATAAACTCTCTAGAAGGTGGTGGAGCACAAACCCAGGCTCTTCATTTAATGAAAGGTCTAATAGATGCAGATATAGATGTATATCTGATTTTACTTGATAAAAATAAAGATATTTTGCCTTCTGAAAATATAGAAAAAGTTTTAATTCTAACGGAAATTGATACAAAAGCAAATACATTAAAAAAAACAGTAACTTTCCCTCTTCAATGGAAGAATCTAAAAAAAATCATCAAAGAATTGAATATTAGTATAATTATAAGCTTTATGGAACGGGCAAATATCCTAAATCTTTTAAGTTTTGATTCCCACAAAAAAATACTTCGTTCTTCTACCAACATTGCATCAGCCCTTCCATTTAAACCACCTTTAAAAAGATATCTAATAAAACTCTTTTATCCATTACTTCTAAATAAAGCAAATACTATTGTGTTTAATTCAAAGGGTGTTGCTCAAAAATTTTCTGAGGTATTTTATGTTGATAAAAAAAAGGTAAAAATCATCTACAACATTTGTGATATTGATAAGATAAAAAAAGATGCCAAAGAACCTCTGCCTGAAAAATTTTCTTATTTATTTAAAAAAAAGACCATAATAACTGTAGGTCGTCTTGTTCATGCAAAAGGTCACTGGCATCTACTTAGGATATTTAAAAAATTATGCGAAAAAGAAAAAGATTTGCAGCTAATAATTATTGGAGATGGTCCATTAAAGGATTATCTTAATACCTTGTCTTTGCAACTTTGCATTCAAGATAAAGTCTTTTTTGCAGGTTTTCAAAAAAATCCCATTTCTTGGATCTCAAGGGCAGATCTTTTTGTTCTCACCTCTATTTGGGAAGGATTCCCAAATGTATTATTAGAGGCCATGGCCATTGGTATTCCTGTTATATCCACAGACTGTTTCTCAGGGCCAAGAGAGATTCTTGATCCTAATTCTGAATTTTCTAAAAAAACAAAAAAATTAGAGCTTGCTCCTTTTGGGATCCTTACCCCAGCCCTTGATGGTAAAAAATATGCTTACAATGAACCACTAACTTATGAAGAAAAGATTTTCATGGATGGAATTGAAAGACTTTTAACAGATAAAAATTTAAGAGAATCTTACGCAAAAAGGTCTGTAAAGAGGGCAGAAGATTTTTCTTTTAAAAAAATTATCCCAAAATGGATCGACTTAATAAAATGTGCGGAATAATAGGAATAGCTTCAACTGAGTATATACAAGATAGAGACTGGTTATTAAAGGGAAGGGATTTTCTTTTTCACAGAGGACCTGATGATGCGGGAATTTGGTGCTCAAAAGATGATAAGGTTGCACTGGGCCATAGGCGACTATCCATAATAGATCTATCAGAAGCAGCTCACCAACCAATGAAGGACATAACAGAAAGGTGCGTAATTGTCTTCAACGGTGAAATCTATAATTTTAAAGAGATTAGAAAAAAGCTGGAACATGAAGGATATAATTTTTTTTCAAATAGTGATACAGAGGTAATCTTAGGTGCCTATCTTAGGTGGGGCACAGATTGTTTATCTTACTTAAATGGTATGTTTGCCTTTGCCATATTTGATATAAAAGAAAAAAAACTCTTTATGGCAAGGGACAGAAGTGGAGAAAAGCCTCTATTTTACTTGGTAAAAAACAACACTATTAAATTTGCTTCTGAATTAAAGGGGCTTATGGCTGATCCTGCTTTTCCCAGAAAAATAGACCCCATGGCCCTGGATTGTTATCTTTCCTTTAGATATGTTCCCCATCATTTGTGCATTCTTGAAGGAGTAAGAAAGCTTCCTCCTGCCCATGCACTTGTTTTTGATTTGAATACTGGAAAGATAAAGATATGGCAGTACTGGGACATTCCTAAGTTGGACGAAAGATATAAGAAAGCAGAACCAGAAGTTTTAGTGGAAGAGATGGAATTTCTGCTTGAAAAAGCAGTAAAAGCTCAATTGGTGGCAGATGTACCTGTGGGGATACTTTTAAGTGGCGGTATAGATTCAAGCCTTGTAACAGCTATGGCTGCGAGACATGTTACAGATCTAAAGACTTTTACTGTAAGATTCCCTGGATATGGAGAGTATGATGAAACCCCCCATGCAAATCTCATTGCCGATTATTTTGGCACACAGCACACCACCATTGATGCTGAGGAATACACAGTGGAACTTCTGCCAGAGATGGCAAAACAATTTGACGAACCAATTGTAGATTCTTCTATGATACCCACTTATATGGTGAGCTACCTCGTTAGAAAATATTGTAAAGTGGCCTTAGGCGGAGATGGAGGAGATGAACTATTTGGAGGATATAAATCCTATACTCAACTCTTATGGGTTGAAAATACCCTTGGAAGACTACCATATCCAATTAGAATTGGCATTGAATATGGATGTAAAAAATTTATGCCTGTTGGGATAAAGGGAAGAAAATGGCTAATTTCTCTTGGAGGGGATTTTAAAAACAGCCTTCCCATAACCTCTTATTTTGATGCAAGTACCAGAAAAGCTTTGCTCTCCCACATTACTTCGTGGGAACCAGTTGCAGAAAAGATCAAAAAAAAGTTTATTCCACAAGGAGAAGACATATTGGATCGCATGACCCGTATGGATTTTAAACTCCACTTGCCAGATGATATCCTGGTTAAGGTAGATAGATGCAGTATGATGAACTCACTTGAGGTAAGATCTCCTTTTTTAGATAAGGACATTATTGAATTTGCCTTTAAAAAAGTGCCTTCTCCCCTTAAAACCACTCTTAAAAACAGAAAAATTTTACTAAAATTCCTTTGCAAAAAGATATTGCCTAAGGAGATGGATCTTAAAAGAAAACAGGGCTTTTCAATTCCTCTATCAACATGGCTTAAAAAAGGACCTTATAGAGATTTCTTTTTTGAAGTTCTGACTGATTCTGAATGTATTTTTAACAAAAAAATGGTAAAAAAATTATTTCATGCTCAAGATATGGGGCTAAATGTTTCAGAAAGATTATTTGCCATTGTGTTGTTTGAGCTTTGGAGAAAAGAATATAAAACTTATTTGTAATTTGGAAAATTTGCAAAAATTTTAAAATGTCTAATACCACATTAAAAATAAGTATTATAATCCCAACCTTCAACAGAGAAGAAGATCTAAAAAAATGTATAAAATCTATTTTAGATCAAACAATAAAACCTCATGAAATAATTATTGTTGACGATGGAGATTTAGGGAAATTTCCCTTAGAAGATCAATGTAAAAAATTCAATATTCATTGTGTATATCTAAAAAAAGATAAAAAAGGTGTGGTTTATTCAAGAAATCTTGGTTCAAAAATCGCTCAGGGAGATATTATATTTCTTTTAGAAGATGATGTTGTGCTATTTCCTAACTATATAGAAGAAATGTTAAAGGTCTATAAGAAATTTAAAAACATAGGAGGAGTTGGAGGGGTTATTGCAAATTCTCCAAAAATGGGAGTAAAAGATTTTTTTATGTGGCTAATTTCCCTGTTATTTTTAAACAGGGGTTTTAAAGAAGGAAAAATTTTGCCCTCTGGTTTTGGCACTGATTACAACTCCACTCCTTTTCCCATAAAAAAAATAGAAGAAGTGGATTTCCTGCCAGGGGGGGTGAGTTCCTTTAAGAAAGAAATTTTTAATGAATTTCAATTTTCTGAAAAATACCAGACAGAAACTGGTTATGCTCAAGGAGAAGATAGGGAATTTAGCTATAGGGTATCAAGAAAATACAAGCTTCTTTTAAATCCACAAGCAAAATTATACCACTTTAGCTCTCCAAAAACTAATTTTAATAAAAAAATAAGGGGAAGAGCGTATGTGTTTTTTTACTATCTTTTTTTCAAAGACCATCTAAGTGATAAATGGTATAGAAAAATATTGTTCTGGTATGCTTTAAGTGGATTTGTTTTCATAAGAACAATTGCAATGCTTTTCTTTTTTAAGAAAAGAGAAATAGATAGAATGAAAGGAATAATAAATGCACTAAAAGATATTATAACAGGAAAAAAAATAAATCATGTATAAGAGGTGATAAACTTATGGCTTTTTATGATTTCTTGGCCAAAAAGGCCTTTGAATCAAAAAAAATAGCTGACTATTATGGAAAACTAGACTTTTTGTTTAAGCCTGAAGATACAATTTTAAATGAATTTAAAGATAAATTAAAAAATATGAGGATGCTAGATATTGGCGTTGGAGGAGGTCGCACCACATCTTTTTTTTCAAAATATGCAAAGGAATATATAGGAGCAGATTATTCAAGTTCCATGATAGAATTATGTAAAAAAAGATTTCCAGAGTTAAAAGATAATTTTTTTGTATGTGATGCAAGAAATCTTGATATATTTCAGGACAATTACTTTGATTTTGTATTGTTTTCTTTTAATGGAATAGATAATATTTTTATCCATGAAGAAAGAATGAAAGTACTTAAAGAAGTAAAAAGAGTTTGTAAAAAAGGAGGATATTTTTGTTTTTCAGTACACAATCTTCTAGCTATAGATAATTTATTAAAAATAAAACCCTCTAATAATCCAGTAAAAATTATAAAAAGAAAACTAAAAAGCTATTTAATCAAGATACTAAACGAAGATTTTAGCAAACTTAAACAAAAAAGATATACAAATATTATTGATGGAGAACACGATTTTAAATTAAAAGTCTATTATGTTAGGCCAGATGAGCAAATAAAACAACTAAAAGAAACTGGTTTTTCGAATATCAGAGCGTTTTCATGGGATAGTGGCAAAGAAATTCAAGACATTTCTAAAATAAATGATATAAAAGACTTATTTATATATTTTTTATGTGAGGCTTAAAAATGTTGGAAATAGAAACAAAAAGATTTATATTCAAAAAAAAGAATATCTGGTTTAGTGATTCTCCTTTTGATGTAAAAGGGTGTTCCCTTGTAGTTTTTTATGTATGTAAAAACAAGATTGATTTTCCAGGAGCTATACCTGAAGAATCCCCTACTATCATTATAGATTTAACTCAAAATCTAGATACCATATGGAAAAACATAGAACAGAGGACCAGAAGATATATTAAAAGAGCTGAAAAAGAAGGGATTGAAATTAGGCTAAACGAAAATTTTAAAGAATTTAATGAGCTTTATTATAGATTTGTAAGTCAAAAGGGTTTTGAATCCTTTGGAGAAGACCTAAACATAATGAGAAGATATGGAACAATTTTAAATGCTTATAAAGACAATGAATTGATTGCAGGATTGCTGACCATAGAAGACCATATACATATAAGGATTTTGGTGGGGGCATCTAAAAGATTTGAAGGAGATAAAAAGATGTCAAATCTAGTTAGCTGGGCAAACAGGGCCCTTATATGGGAAGCAATGAGGCTTGGAAAGGAAAAGGGATGTAAAGTATTTGACCTTGGGGGTTATTATACAGGGGGAGATAAAAACGATCCAAGATACAATATTAATCTTTTTAAATTAAAATTTGGAGGTAATATTGTAACTTACTATAAGTACATTAAATACTATTCCATGCTCTATAAATTTATCAAAACACTACTTAAAAAAGAAAAGGCTTTATAAATGATAGAGGTCACCACAAAAAAATTTATATTCAAAAAAAAGAATATCTGGTTTAGCGACTCTCCTTTCGATGTAAGAGGGTGTGATGCTGTTTTTTTCTTTGCGTGCAAAAATAAAGTATCCCTTGATGGTTTTATTCGTACAGAAGATCATACTTTTATAATAGACCTTACACAGGATATAGATTCCATATGGAAAGGTATTTCTAAAAGGGTACGCACATATATCAAAAGAGCAAAAAAACTGGAAGTTGAAATAAAAATAAATCATGGTCATGAAGAATTTAAAAGGCTATTTTTTAATTTTGCGACACAAAAAGGTTTTAAGCCTCCAACAGAACCTTTTGATATTATGAAAAACCATGGAACTCTCTTTAGTGCCTATTATAATGGTAAATTAATTGCAGGCACATTAACCATAGATGATACCAACATTATGAGAGAATATATCAGGGCATCTAAACGATTGGAGATAACAGATGATAATAAAATGAAGGAGATAATGAACGTCTCCAGCAAATTAATGGTATGGGAAGCCATAGTATATGCCAAGGAACAGGGAAAACAAATTTATGATTTTGGAGGATATTATCCCACTGAAGACAAAAATGACCCCAGATACACTATAAAAATTTTTAAACAGAGATTTGGCGGCAAACCTGTTGTTTATTATAAATACACAAAATATTATTCTGTGCTATACAGACTTATAAAAAACCTTTTGTCCTTAAAAAAATGATGCTAAAAAATATATTAAAATCCATTTTTGACCTATTTGTTGTTTACACTTATGGTAATATTTTTAGACATATTACATCAAAGCGGGCAATTTTATGTTATCACAGATTATGTAAACAAAAATATTGTTCAATACATTCAATAGATACTACTTTCTTAAATGTAGATTTATTTGAAAACCACCTAAAATGGCTTTCAAAATTTGCAACATTTGTCTCCTTAGATGAAATAATGGACTTTAACAACAATAAAGACAAAAAATGGAAAATAGCCATTACCTTTGACGATGGTTATAGAGATATACTCCTCTATGGTATTCCAATATTAGAAAAATATAAGGCACCAGCACATATATTTGTAAGCACAATTTTTGTAGAAGATCCATCGATACTCCCCTGGTGGGATCTACTTATTTTTATATCAAACAAAATTAAAACAGATTTAAAAATAACCATAGGAAGAAAGTCCTTTTTTTATGATTTTACAAAGGACCATGAAAGAATAAGATTTTTAAAAGAAATGTATAATTATTTCTTTGAGATGGGACCAAAAGAAGTTTTTGATGCACAGAATTATCTTATAGAAATGATAAAAAATACAACAGAACTTCCCTTAAATGAAATCTTGAGAAAGGAAGAAATAAAAAGACTTGCCAAATCAAAACTTATAACCTTTGGTGCTCATACAATTACCCATGCAAATTTAGCTAAGTGTTCCCCAACAGAAGTTGAGGAAGAGATAATTACTTCAAAGAAAAAATTAGAGAGTTGGACAGAAAAAAAAATAAATTGGTTTGCATATCCCTATGGGCAGAAACAATTGAGAAATAAGTTAATAATAGAAAAAATCAAAAAAGCAAATTTTAAAGGGGCTCTCACCACTGATGCAGGATATGTAACAAAAAACACTAATCCCTTTGAAATCCCTAGGATAGGGATAGATGGAAATTGGAATATGAGAAGATTTTGCTCAAGGATCCTAATGCATCACAAATCCATTTAACTCTTACCAAATATTGTTGGATGAATCCCTGTCAGTTTTATGGCCTGTATTGTTAATATAAACTCCACCACAACCATGTTGATACTTGAAGCCAGTGCTGCCCCCATGGCTCCCCATTGGGGTATAAGGATAAAACATAGAGGGATAATAAGTATCATAGAAAATATAAGTCCTCTCACAGTGACATATTCATAACCGGTTAAATTTAAAAGATCTCTTACGGGTCCCATGGCCACAACTATCATCTGGGCAATAAGCAGCACACAAAGAGGCTTTGCGGCTGGAGAAAATTCACGTCCAAATATAATAGAAATCAAAGGAGAACCCCATATAACAAACAAAAGGGTAAACGGTAGGGTTAATAAAAATAAAATCCTTGTTCTTTTTACAATTATACTCTCTAAAAGTCTCTTTTCCCCCTTTGCATATAGTCCAGCTATGGTTGGAGAAAGGGCAACATTGATACTGATGGTTAAAAGCACAATAATAAACGACAGACGATGGGCAATCCTGTAAATACCAACATCCTCAGGTCCCTTAATAGTACCCAAAAAGAATATATCTGCATAAGAATAGATGGTATCAGCAATCTCTATAAAATAAAAGGCCCACATACTTCTCATCCAGAACTTAGTATCAAATTGAGGTTTAATTCCTCTTAGATTCACTAAGTTCATTATTAAAAATATTGAAAATATAACTGCAACTCCAAAACTCCCTGCATGAATCCCTATTGCCTTAATAGGAGATAATGGCTTGGAAAAAAATAGACACATGGATATAACAGCAAGAAAAAGTCCTGACCTTATAAGTTGCATTGGGAGTTGACCTTGAATAATAAAAGAAAGACCCCTTAAAAAGGCCTCTTGCATCCTTAAGGTGGTGTGCAAGGGAAGAATAGATAATCCTATCAATAAAGTAATGGCAAGATTTATTCCCAGATGTATTTTATAAATCCAAGCAAAAACTCCAACCGCCATAGTAATCAATAGAGCTATTCCTAAAGAGGATGCCATTGACCATAAATAAATCCCTTTAATTGGCTCCCATCTATTTTTGGCTTTATTTATGGCTACCTCTCTAACTATAATCTGGGGCAGTCCTAGAGATGCCAAAATCACCAGAAATTGGACAATTACCATTACATAAGAATAAGTCCCAAATTCTTTTGCTCCAAGCACCCTTGCCAAGACCACAGTTATAAGCATGTTGAAGACAACATTTATTCCCCTTAAAACAATGGTACCTGAGGCTGATTTTAAGAGATGAAAGTTTAAACTTTTGGTATTTTTAAAACGAGAGGACTTCATAGAATTAATATATTAAAAAATGTTTGGTAGGAATTCATTAAAAAAGAATATAAACAGTTATTTCTCACAAAAAAACACAAAACTTCGTTCATCTAATCCCAAGCGATGGAATTCTTCAGTGTTTCTAATCACTTGTTCAGCGGAATATAAAGTAACTTTAAATCCACTTTTTTTTAAACGGTCTTTATAATCCAGTCCATATCTCCTAACATGGTCATATTGCCCAAATACCCTTGCCCTTTCTATGGGATCTTTAATAGTAGGATCTTCAAAGGTCTTGTGAGACGTAATGGGAACCTGAAGAAGTGCATATCCTCCTGGTTTCAGTACTCTGTGTAGTTCCTTCATCGCTTTTAAATCATCCAAAACATGTTCCAATACATGACTGCAGTATATAAAATGAAAGGAATCATTACCAAAAGGAAGCATTATGACATCTGCTCTGACCATTGCTCTAGGATTCTTTAAATCCATTGATACATAGAAACTATTTGGAATCTCCATAAACTTTTTTTTCAAAATCTCCTCTGGTGCCACATGCAAGATTATTTTGTTCTTATATCCCACCAAAAGATCTGTCTTCTCCTTTAAAAAGATCCAATCCAATCTGTGTCTCTCTAAAGACCCACAATTGGGACATCTGGCATGGGGCCGTGGGGGAATATATGCGGATATAAATTTAGGAATCTTCTTCTCACATACAGGACAATAATAGTCTAAAGATGAAGATCTTAATTTTAAAAGGATATTTCTAAACTCTCTGATCTTGGTTTTAAGGGATAAGACCTTATTGAAAAGTACATCTGGCAATTTATCTTTTAAAAATATCTTTGTGTTGAGAATTATTTTGTATTTTATAAAGACCTGTATTTCTCTTTCAATAAGTCTTCTAATATAAGTAATGGGTTGAACAAACTCAACACCTATTCCATCAGGAGATTTTCTTACCACCCTTGCTCTAGTTTGTATGGGAAATTTTACACCAGGTAATTGAATAGTAAGATTTATATTACTTCCCACTTCAATAGGGTCTTTAGATTCTATAAAAACACCTTTTGCACTGATATCCCTTGAAAAATTTCTTAGGACCTTTTCTCCATCACTATATTTTATTTCAATAAAAAAAGGCCTTCTTAAATATCGTCTTCTATCCTTCCTTTTTCTTCTCCATTCTAACTCTTCAAGGAGGACTATCTTTTCCTCCTTTGAAAGCTCTGAAATCAAATCAAGTAGATAATGATTAAGGTCTTTTGCTTCTATATATTCCATATATCCAATCCGTAAATCCTATATTTTTACCTGGCCTTGATGGTATAGGAGCAGGGAAGTTGGTGTTGTAATAAAAGTTGATAACATAAGGAAGCCATGTATCGTCCCCCTGAGGTGGATAATCTGCAACTTCATAAAGCCATTTAAATGCCCGGAGTAGTGCCCTATCTCCCCAGTTCCACACATCTTTATAACCTGCTCTATACAAAATAATAGCCTGAGCCACAGCACCTTGAAGTGCTGCATACACGTAGCCTTCCTTTGGTGGAGGCCACCTAAATGGACCACTTCTCCTCTGATCGTCAGGAAGCACCCCGTCTATTATATGGCCATATTTAGTTGCCCCCCGAGGATTTATGCCCACAGGCCTAAAAGGATTGGCCTGCCAGCTCAGATCTCCAAATTTAAATCCACTATATACACTCCTATCTCCAAGCCAGCCCTTAAATACCATTGCGGCTCTTTCAAGATCTTTTTTATCGTTTAAATAAATATCAATGGCTTCCCGTGTTGCGCCAGCATTTGTCCCCCAATTATTTGGACGAATTTCATGGCACTCTGAGATGGTCCGCCCATCTGAAAATTTCATATTCTGAACTTTTTTAAGCCACTCTACAAATTTTTTCTCCTTATCCATAGGAAGGCCTACTAGATCTGCAGCTATAATATAAGATACAAGCTTTACGCCCACAGATAAAGTGTTCGCCCTATTTTCTGTACCCATTGCAAACATAATTGCGTCTATTACTTGTTGACGATATAACTCATCATGAGTCCTTGCATACACAAGGGCCTTTGCCAATACCTTTATGTTTTCCCTTTTCTTTAGATCAGATAAATCTGGTAGGTCCAAAGGTTTGTCTGCATATCTTTTTAGAGCCTCCCACGCTGGACCCCAAGTAGGTAATTTTGCAATTTCCTCTTGATTTATAAGTATTCCCTTATGAATTTTCTCTCCTCCCCCGCTCTCCATTCTAGTTCCTTGAATAGGAATTTCAGGAGTAACAGGAGGAATAAGAGTGTTTTCACTAACCTGTTGAGTTTCTACATCTTGTTTCTCCTTACAACATGCATTATCTTTCAGCTGTTTTTTAGAATTTGCCCTAGATTTAATACCAAAAACCTTTACTTCCACCTCTCTATTAAGTCTTCTAGTCCTTTCACTGGTATTTGGAAACCTTGGCTGTGTCTCTCCATAATAAGAAACAAATATCTCACATGCACTTACCCCTTTTTTAAGGAGATAATCCTTTACTGCTTCAACTCTGTTTTTAGAAAGATCCAAATTGTAATCACAAGTTCCAATATCACACGTATGCCCAATAAGGTGTATCTCCACATCTTTATTTTTTACAACATCTACTATTTTATCTAAAACAGACTTCATGTCTTGTCTAAGTTCATAAGAACCAAAATCAAACAATATATCTTCTCTCTGCAACAAGTATTTTTCTGGCTTTCCCACATTAAATGTTTTTTTTGTAATTTGTAAGGCTTCACATGGATTCTTTCTACTCTTTGGTGGTAAAATCTCCATTACAAGCCTAAAGCCCATATCAGGGTCGCGTACCTCAGGTCTACAGGAACTCCTGTATGCAGCCCTACAAAAAAAAGGAGACTCTCTCCAACTCCCTCCTCTTCTCACTTTTGAACATCCACTGGGTGGCCCCCCTTTATCCACGCTATATCCAAAAGGATACTTGGCATACCAATCTTGAGTCCATTCCCATACGTTACCATGCATATCGTACAGCCCCCATCTATTAGGAGCCTTTTGGGCCACAGGATGAGTGCCTTCTTTAGAATTTCCATAGTACCATCCAACTTTATCAAGAAACTTATTATAAAAACTGTCCTTTTCTGTGATTGTACCACCGTTATTAAAAGGAGTATTAATACCTGCTCTACAAGCATATTCCCACTCTGCTTCCGTTGGCAGCCTATATCTTCTATTTCTTTTCTCTTCTATTTTATTTAATTTCTCTATAAATTTTTGCACATCATAAAAACTCACATTTTCCACAGGACAATCTTTTCCACAATTTAGAAAAAAAGAAGGATTGCAGCCCATAACCCTTTCCCACTGTCCTTGGGTTACTTCTGTTGTCTGCAAATAAAATCCCTTGGTTATAGTAACTTTATGTTGTTCTTCTGTATAATCGTGTCCAAGTTCATCTCTTGGACTACCCATAATAAATGTACCAGGAGGAATTAAAACAAATTTCATTCCAAGTGAATTAGTCTTAATATCCAGTATATGTAAGGTACTATTATCTCTTCTAGGAACTTTATCTGCAACAACATATCCTGGATTAAAAACACAAAAAACATATAATAACATTAAAATAATTTTCTCTCTACAACGCATAATAATACTCCTAAACTCAATATAAATTAAAGAGAGCCTTTTTTAAAAAATATGTATCAATGATATATCTATTAAATTCACTTCTAGGCAAATATTTAAAAACCATATAGTACTTTTTTTTCTCATTTTCACTTATAACATATTCTTTTGTTAATTCTATATCAACTTCAGCCTTTTTTTTTCTACAATTACCATTTTTTTTCTTAACAATACATAATAGTCTTCCCTTTTTTAAGGACTTCAATTGATTAGAATTTAAATTTCTATTTATCTCCACACGGAAATATTCCTCATTGATATCATCTACTAAAAATCTATGAACAAAATTTTTGTTTTTATCTATTACCTCTAAAAATGCAGTATCCTGCTTCACCCTATCATAACGCCGTTTTTCTTGAAACTTACATAAAATTTTTGCTTTTACAATATAGTTCCAAAATCCAGAACAAAGCATTATAAAAGACTTATATGCAACTATTGCTATAGTAAGAAGTATTATTAAAATATCTCCTAAGATGTATTTCTTGAATCTTATCAATCTATTATCAATAATTGCCCTTAATTTTTTAGGCGCACTGTGAGGAGTAAAAAGCTGGGAATAACCTATGAGTCCAGGCCTTACCACAAATCTTAAATCATAATTCGGAATATGCTTACAGTATTTTTCATATATTTCTGGCCTTATGGGCCTTGGACCAACAAAATCCATATCCCCTTTCAAAATATTAAATAGTTGAGGAAGTTCATCTAACCTTGTTTCCCTTAAAAACTTTGAAAACCATGAGAGTTGAAAGTCCTTAGGAGACAACAACCTTGCTCCAATCCTGCTCTGAGCTCCAACAGGTAGTGTCCTAAACTTATACATAACAAAAGGGACCTTATCCTTGCCAAGCCTAATACCTTTATAAAATATAGGCCCCCTATCCTTAAATTTTATAATCAAAGCTATAATCAAAAATAGAGGAAGGCCTACTAACATCAAGATAAAAGCGAAACATTTGTTAAATAAGGGGATAGTGATTTTAGATAAACTACTATATCCAATATATGATTTAGATTTACAGTGATTTATTCTACCTGGATTTTCAAGCATATCAATTTCATTTACTTAAACTTAGGTATAGTAAATATAGTTTGCAGGCCCACATATCTCTCTATATCTTCTGGCCTCTTAAATGTGTGATCAAAAAACTCTAATAAAAGGCCAACTGTTACCCCTATGATTAAAGATACAATCCCCCCAACAGGTATTAATACTCTTTTATCTGGAAATACTGGGTTCAAATTAGCTTTAGCTCCACTAATAATGCTAACAGAAAAAATACTTCCTGTTGTAGAACTTCTGTCTATTTTGGCTTCATTCCATCTTTTTACAAAGGTTTCATAAGATTCTTCTGCGAGTTTTAACTGTCTTTCAAGATCTTTAGACCTTAAAGCTGTATTATATAATTTAATGTTCTCTTTCTTTATTTGCTCTATTCTGTCCATTATAGATCGTATGGCATTTTTCATAGCCTTTAACTTGGCCTTTTCTCCATCCACATATCTTTTTACCTCTGCCTTTAAGGCTCTTGAAGTGGCCTCAATTTGCCTAGTTATTGCTCTTACTGGCGGACTAGCATCTGTATAAATTCCCCTAAGCTTTTCTCTTTTTACTAAAAGATCCTGTAATTTCTTACCAAAACTTCCAATATTAACACTCTTAATAAAAGAAAAACAATTAATTCCTCTAGATTTGAGTTCGTTCTCTACAAATTTTATAAAATTCTTTTTCTCTACATAATTATTTAGTAACTTGTTCAAATCAGCTTCAAGAGACTGAAGACTTAAAAGGTTACTTTTTATCTTCTCATCTGGAATAGGGCTTGAAGTCTGCTCTGCAAGCCTAAACAATTCGCTTTCTATTTGAGATAACTTCTTTT
This sequence comes from Desulfonauticus sp., assembly GCA_030950395.1. Classification (GTDB taxonomy): domain Bacteria; phylum Desulfobacterota; class Desulfovibrionia; order Desulfovibrionales; family Desulfonatronovibrionaceae; genus Desulfonauticus. The sequence goes on from JAUZRP010000115.1 coordinate 17,275, forward strand.
TAAAATAGATTACCTGCTTTTGAAAAAAAGCCTCCGCCTTATTTGGCGCATATATTTCAATCCTATACCTTAGATATGTTTGAAGATGGGTTTTTAAAATTTCTTCTGCTTCAACGGGATCATCCCAATAAAGAGTCACCTTAAATACGTCAGATTTTGGAATAACCTCGGTTTTTAAGTTTTCTTTTATCTTTCCCACTATAATTCTAAATTCCTGCTCACTTAAATTTTGCTTAAAAATTCTATGCTCTCTTTGAAGCTCTTTAATTGTATTTTCTATCACATCTATAGAACTTACTATTTCCATCTCAGACTTTACATCATTTTGTGTAACTCTTGGTTCAGAAAGAGATACCTTTTCCAACATTTCAGGATTTCTAATCAGTTTTTTGTGTTTAACCAGTATTCTTGCTTCTGAAGAATAAGTAGGTGGCCAAAAAAAAGCGATCAAACAAAACAATAAAAAGCATCCGGAAAAAATTAAAATGATGACCCTCTTTTGAATAAAAAGAATCATCACAAATTCTCTTATATAGTCTTCAGTCTTTATGTTGTGTGGCATATAAAGTCATCCTTTTTTTAAAACTTATTACTTATATCATAAGAAAAACCAACGCTCCATCCCTTAAAAAAGATAGTGTCCGCTATTTCTCGCATGATCTGGGCAATAGTAGATAAATTCTTCCTAGGAACAAAAACAATGTCATCAGGTTTTAAAAAGAAGAAATTACTATTACTTTGAAGTGAAAGGGTGCTACTTAAATTCAACACTCTAGCTATTATTTTTCTCTCGTGTTTTCTAAATACCACTACTCTAGTTAAGTCTGCTTCATGGGTAAAGCTGCCAGCAAGAGCTATGACTTGAATAACATTTAAAGGTTTCTTTATCTGATATGATCCAGGTTTTAATACCTCTCCAAGTACATATATAACGCTTCCCGCGTGTCTGTGTAGAAACAAATCCACATGGAGTCCTGGCAATATTTTCTCATATTTTTTATTTAATATTTTATTTAATTCAGGAATGGTCCTATGGGCAACAAATATCTGTCCAACAAGGGGAAAAGTTGCATACCCGTCTGGTCTTACTGTTACAAGCTTACTCAACCCTCTTGGAGCAGTATGAAGGTCTTGTCTAAGTTCCTTTATCCTTGTCTGAAACTCAGGCACTACCACATAAATCTCCGGCTGTCTTAAAATTTTCCTATACGCCCTTTTCAGTTCTTTTGTTATCTGTTCTATTGTCTTATCAAAGACTTTGTATCTCCCAATATAAGGTAGTACTATAGTCCCATCAGGTAAGACTGTCTGCGTCTGATCTAACGAGGGTACATCTAAAAATTTAATGCTAACAGTATATCCTGAGCCTATTTTAAACTCCTTAGAGGGCTTCCAACTATGAATCTGAAAAAGTACATCTAAGACATCTCCCGGGATTACCCGGTATTCGGAAAACAAATCTAAGTCAGAAGGATATAATCCCTGATCAAAGGAAAAAGTTGCACCTGACATAGGAACTTCTATACCATACTGAGGTGAAGAACATCCTACAATCATTAACAAAAAAACAAGATTTAAAAGTAACTTTTTCCCCCCACCGCCAATCATTTATAACCCCTACAAAATTTTATAAACTGCTGGAGGAATATAAAATTTTCTTTTATTCAAAACAACTCCAGCCACTCGGGCTTTTATCTTTACAACTTTCTCCACTGCTGATTGAAGCACCTCCCATTTTGTCCTTTCACTTTCCACCACAAATATTACTGCATCCACACTAGAAGCAAAAATCACCGGTTCTGGGGCCGACAAAATAGACCTCCCATCAAATAAAATATAGTCAAAAAAAGGTGATACTTTTTGTAGAAAGTTATAAACAAGGGTAGAATTTACCCCAGCAGTATCATTTTTAGCAGACATACTAGGAAGAATATATAAATTTTCATAAAATGTAGGTAAAATACCCTCCACCAATAAAGAAGTATCAGACAATACTCGTCTAAAACTAATTCCCTCTTTTACATTAAAAAGTCTATAAATAATGGGAGAAGAAAAATGTGCATCAACTAATAACACTTTTCTATTAGAAAAAATTGAAAGAGTATAAGCAAGAGAAATGGCTGCAGTTGTCTTCCCTTCTTTTGAAAAACAGCTAGTTATATACAAAGATTTGCCATCTGGGATGACTGACTTTAAATTGCCTTCAGCTGAAAAAAAATATCTATGATTAGATGCCAAAATATTTTCAGCATTAGTTGATAAACGTGGAAGCTTAGACTCTTTTATTAGGTCTTTATGACAAGAACGAATTTTTAAAATAAGATCGTTAGAACTTGTGCCAAAATTATCTTCTTTAATTTTTGTTTGGTTGATGTAGGCTTGTTCGGTTTCTTGCTGTAATTTCCATTCTTTTTTATCCTCTTTAGGTATTCCATAGTTGGGATAACCAGTAACATTTCTCCTTTTTTTTTCTACTGGACCAAAAAAACTAGATGGAGGCTTTGGTTGCATCATACATATAACCTATTTTTACAAAAAATTATCTATATTCTTTTTATTATAAGCTTTTTCCTTTTCTATAATTTAGAAAATCTTTCTTCTTATTGTAGAGTCAGGTGTTTTTTTGGTAGGAATATTAGTTGGAGCAACTTTATGAGTTAAAAATTTTTCTTTTAGTTGTCCTCCAACCAAAATAGCTCCTCCAATCAATACAAATCCCAAAACAAGATACATCAACCACTTAAAAACAAAGCTACTCCTCTCTAACCAATCTCTCCAACCTCTCTTAACTACTTTTTTTGAAAACTGTTCATTTTTTTTTAATAACGAGAATGGATCATCCGTTTCCTCTTCCTCTACCGCAGTTTCTTTTTCAAACTTCACATTCAAATAAGAAGGAAAATCTGCTGCTTTAGATTGATTATTTTCTATCACCTGTTCTTTTGTTTCTTTTTGAGTTTTTAATTCTAAATTTTCATATTCATATTCTTCTCCCATTTTTTCCTCTTGCTTATTCAGGGAGAGTTCCAGCGAAGGGACAACTTGTTGTAAAATAGACATATCTATTATTTTCTTTCCTACTTCCATCCCCTTAGCAAGACATTCACTGCAGATAATATTTATTCGCCTCGGAATGCCCAGGCTCATTTTATGGATGTGAAAAATTGTTTCATCAGAAAAATAAGGAAAACCTTTTGCCCCTGCATTTAACAACCTAAAATAAATATATTCTTTAGTTTCCGTCAAATCAAAAGGACCAATTACATACTTCTTTTTTATCTTTTGAACAAGAGAACCAAAAGAATCTGTACTAATTCTTTTTATGAAAGAAGAATGAGCAAATAAAACAAATAAAAAAGGGAAAAAACCTTTAGTAGTATGGAAGTCACCCATCCATTTTACTTCATTAATAGCAGATGAAGTATAGTCTTGAACATCATCTAATAAAATAACTATCGTTTTTGAATCTTCGGGATGAGCTTCATAATACTCATACAAAACTTCTTGCAATACTTCTTTGGAGCAATTAGAAATATCTTTTTTAGTTATAGATTTAACAATCGTTTTCAACAAAACAGTTTGAGAGATATTAGGAGTTGGGACATATATTACCTTTTTAATGTTATCTATATTTTGCTCTTTAAATATATTCACCAATTTTAAACATAAAGAAGTTTTTCCTGCCCCATAATCGCCTAACACTAAAACAAAAATATCTTTACTCTCTATAGCAGAGAGAATTAATTCTATAGCCTTTAAATGAGACAAAGACTCAAAAAACTTTGCTCCTTTTGGAACCAAAGGGAATGGCTCTGTGTGCATTTTATAAAAATTACAATAGTTCATTGTATTCCCGCCTCATTGATATGGTCACGAAATCATCTATTTTAATTAGATTTCTAATACTTATCGGCTTACAAACCAAATTCTTAAGACCATAAAAAATAAAAACAAAAAATTTTAAAATTAAATACGTGACTGCAAAAAGCAAATTGGAGTTTTTGATTAAATTCTCAACTTATAACCAATTTAAATTATTGGAAAATTTTTCTTGGTAAACTTGTATCTACCTGCTTAACATAATTTTTTCAGTTAAATCTTATAGCAAATCTTTCTTTTTTTCTGTTATAATTTTAACAAAACTAAAGAAAAACATAAAAAAAAGAATTTTGTCAACAATTTTTTAACACAATCCTATTATTTAATTAATCTGTTTAGCATAATTATCTCCTGTATTTATACAAACTTTTTTGCTAAGCTACTCTCTAGAACCAACAATATTTTTATGAAATTTATCTCCCTTATTTTATAGCTACTGTCCTTTAGGAATAGGGGCACTGCTCATAATGTATTTTAAATCTTCGTCTGTAAAATACACTCCTGCTCCAGCAAAAAAGGACCTATCTTCACTCTTGGCAAAATCGTCCATGCCTGTGGTT
>JAUZRP010000116.1 GCA_030950395.1 Desulfonauticus sp.
AGTAAAATCTTTATCACGAAACAAGGATTTTAAATATGTCACAAGTCTATCACTCTAATGCAAGAACAAACCAGCATGTAAGAGAAATTATACAGAATTCTGATTTAACAAATGTTGAATTAGCACAAAAGTACAACATAAATGTTAAAACAGTAGCCAAGCACAAAGCTAGAAGTTTTACTGAAGACAAAAGCTCAAGACCAAATACAATTGACTATGCTTTAACTCCACTAGAGAAGGAGCTTATAAGGGTTGTTAGAACTCTTACTTGGATGGAGCTTGATGACTTGACTGATACAATGATGGATACTATTCCTAATGCAAATAGAAGTAGTGTTTACCGCACTCTAAAAGAGTTTGAAATAAACAAAGTACCAGAGGAACAAAAGGCAAGAGCAAAGAAATTTAAAGAGTATGAGCCTGGTTACCTACACATAGATGTGACCTATTTACCAAAGTTTGAAAAACAAAAATATTACTTATTTGTAGCTATAGACAGGGCTACAAGGCTTCTGTATTATAAAGTATATGAGAATAAAACAGCTGATAATGCAACTGCATTTTTAAAAGAGTGTAAAGAATATTTTCCTTTTTATATAACACATATCTTAACAGATAACGGACTGGAATTTACAGACAAATGGGCAAGAGGAAAAGGTTTTGTTAGTGGTAATCATAAATTTGATGTTGAGTGTAAAGAGGATGATATAGAGCATAGGCTAACAGCTCCATACACACCACAAACCAATGGAATGGTTGAAAGGGTTAACGGAACTATAAAAAATGCCACAATCAAAGCAGAGGAGTATGATACTATTGATGATGTGAAAAAAGATTTAAATAAATTTTTGATACACTATAATTTCAACAGAAGACACGGGTCTTTAGCAAATGAGTTAAAAGTCAGAACACCTTTTGAGGCAGTTCAAAGTTGGTTTAAAATTAAACCAGAAATATTTAAGATTTTACCAAATGTGTTTCAAGATATTGCTTTTAACATGGTACAACGTGGTGAAACTTGACATTTAGTAAAACTCTCTCTTAGAATTACGAATTAGCAGTTATTGCTTTTGCAATACGCAACATGGTCTCTTCTTTACCAATTACTGCCATAATAACATCAATGTTTGGTCCACCCATTTTCCCAAGAAGTGCTACACGCAGAGGCATACCAATTTTTCCAAAACCTATCTCCATCTCACTTACCACTTCTTCCATGAGTATGTGATAATCAATAGGAAGTCTTCTGTTCTCGAACGTAACTTTTGTATTCAGCCTTTTCTCTATTTCGGAAATCAAAATTTTTCTGCCTTCGTAAGTTAGTTTCCCATTCTTTACATAGTCTTTGGAGGCAACCTTAAACACTG
>JAUZRP010000117.1 GCA_030950395.1 Desulfonauticus sp.
CCGTTTAGCCATAAAGGAACCGTCCTCCGCCCCCTGTAAGTTAAAATTTTGTCCCATCCCCTAGGGGATGGGCTGATGGGGAAAAGAAACCTAACTCAAAACCCCATCTCCTTGAGGCGACATCTATCCTGACACAGAGGGTTAGTGCTTCCTATCAAAGTTTCTAACATCTGTTTACAGCATTTAATTCTTTCGTCTTAAAAACCTTACTACTGGACACTTTTAGCTACTAGAGCAAAATTTATATTCTTAGCTTCTCCTGCAACCCTCAAAAATGATCCCCTCCGTCCTTTTCCTGAAAGGGAAATATTAACCCCCTCTCCCTCTCTCCCCTACAAGGTGAGGGAGCTACTTTCCACCCTTTGTAAGGGGGCAGGGGGGGGCTTCCCCTCTTAAAAACTGTCCAATACTAAATCTGTCAAAAAACATAATATTGCTGAATTATTGATAAAAACTTTTCTCATTTACTTACAAAGCAATTTCTTCATTGAGAAAGTATCCAGTTGTAAGAGTAAGCTTAAAAACTTCAACATAAGGATTTCCTTTATATCCTTTATTACCTATAAAACCTATGCTTTCTGCTAAAAACTTGCACCAGAAGCCAAAACTGGTGTAAAACAATAAAAATCTTTCAGTTACCAATTAAAATCTTTTTCATAACTCAATCTTATCAGTAAATCTCCTGCAATTTCTTTAAATATTTCTTTATGTCTTTCTGTAAAGAATTCTCTCCAATTTCCAACCTGTCCTTTTCTTATATGTTCAGGATTTTCTTTCTTTAACTTTTCAAAAGTTAATGTGCTTTTAAAAAATTTTTCTTCTTTTTCAAGAGAAAACAGTTTTAATATCAATTGAAAATGAGGACCAAAATTTACCAGCTTCTCAAATCTAATTTCTATGAAAATTTGTTTCCATTCAAGAAAGCTTTTTACATGTTCAGCCCATCCTCGAACATATTTTTCAAATATGTCAAATCTTTCATAAACCTGTATAGGTTCTTTAATTTGATAACCACAAAGTTTCCTGACATTTTCCCTACAGCTATGGTGAATGAAAGAATTTACAACATCCCTTCCGTCTCTTATTAAATAAAAACGTAGAGGTATTCTTAGTGCAAAATCAACTATTTCTCTCGGACTACTATGTGTCCATATGAGAGAAGAAGAGTGTAAAAGTAATTCCTGATCAATCTCTATAGGAAGCTTAGCAACAACACTTTTTTTCCCCTCTATTATAACCTCATCCACTTCAAAGAATTCTTTAAAAAGCGGTTCAATCTTTTTGAAATCAAACAAATATTCAAACATCTTTGATAATCCACTTTTAATAAGAAAGGAAGAATAAATCCCATTTTTTTTTTGACATAGAGATATAAGTCTCCATAAAAAATAGTTTCCGGACCTTGGATAGCCACATTGAAGAACTTTAAAACTCATAATTTCCTCCTCTCTAATCATAAGCAAAAATACCTCCCTTTCAAGAAAATGAGACAAAAAATTTGCACACCATGTTGTTCCTGTTTTAGGAAGGCCCGTTAAAAAAAATACTTTTATAGACTCACACCCCATGACTCAACAACATTCCTCCATTTACGTTTATCGTTTGACCGGTTATGTAAGAAGCGTCGTCACTTGCTAAAAACACTGCAACTTTAGCTACTTCTTCTGGTTTTCCTAACCTTCCAAGTAAAATCCTCTCTTTAACTCCTAAATTTTTAGCTGCTTTTGCCATTTCACTTTCGATAAGTCCTGGAGCTATGCAGTTAACTCTTATTTTCCTCTTTGAGAAAAAGATGGCCATATTGTGGGTTAAAGCTATTATACCTGCTTTTGAAACAGCATAATGTGTGGTTCTTGGGCCTCCGTATTGACCGCTTACTGAAGATATATTTATGATTACTCCTCCTTCAGAAATAAGGTCAGAAAATAACTGGCTGACTAAAAAAGCACCTTTTAAATTAACACTTAAAACTTCATCCCATTCTTCTTCTTTAATTTTGTCAAAATCGTTAGGTTTATTTATTCCTGCGTTGTTAACCAGAATGTTTATTTTCCCAAATTCTCCCTCGACGAGTTTTTTAGCCTTAAGGATTTCTCCCATTTTACTTATGTCAAACTTTACCGTAATAGCTTTTATATTGTATTTTTCAATAAGCTCTTCTCTTAGGGCTTCTGCCAGATAACGATTTGAAAGATAATTAATTATGATATTTGCTCCCTCTTTCGCAAACTCAACAGCTATAGCCCTTCCAATTCCCCTTGAAGCGCCTGTTATAAGAGCGACTTTTCCTTTTAATTTTTTACAAGCCAATTTTATCTCCCTAAGATCCTATTTTTAATGAATTAGAGTCCCTTTTATTACAGGACTAGATAAACCAGAATCATGATAATATAAAATAACTAAATACTTCTTAATCTTTCCAATATCACAGTATCCACCATCAAAACAGTTGCCCTGATAATATTCAATAATATTGATTTTAAGATCCTCTTCGAATAGATAGCTATAAGCTATAGCAAATTCTTTTTGAGATAAAATATATCTAAAAGCAAGAATTATTTTATCTCCATCAACAAATGCCATTGGAGCATGAGCACTAAAAAATAGTTTTTTCCCTTTATCCCAATTTAAAAGATTATCAGAAACAAAATGCCATATACCATATGGAGGGTTATCTTCCCTTACAAAGGCGTGCCATAAATTTTTGTAAAAAACCAAAGAAGTTTCGTTTAATATATTTCCATTTATTTTTGTAGGAAGTGCAGCCAAGATATCCCAATATTCTCCATCTGTTACAAGAAGTAACGGTCTTTGGACTTCGTCTCTATTTTTGCAAATAACTCCATAAGCAGGGAATATATACCCATAACGAGACTTAAAGGCTTTACCATAAAAAGCACTTAAAATTATATCTTTTATTTTTATTTTTGTTCTAGATGTAAAATCGGGCGTACTGCTAAAAGAAACATAGCAAATATTTTTAACTCCTTTTAAATAAACTCTTGTACATAAAGCAAATAAATTATCTTCTAATTTAGATACGATAGCATCTAATTCATTCTCATCTGCAAAAATTATATCTTCAGAAGAAGAAATATTAATTGATTTGCCTTGCAACAGATTTATAAAATCATTTTCGTTAAACATCATCCGCTTCACTTTTCCAAACAAACCATGAACTTGCCGAAAATTTCTTATCCCTTCTCTATAAAATAGATAAACTTTATCTTTATATGTTACAAAAGTCGGAAAGCTTGAATATATTCCATCTTTATGGGGGGTTAAAACAACCGGTCTCATTTAATTATTGACTACTAATTTTAAAATAGTTTGTTCGATATTTTTTTCTCCTATACCAAAATCTCCAGCAAGTTCTTCGGGTTCTCCAGATTTACCAAACTTGTCTTTTATACCAAGTTTTATCAGCTTAGCACAAATGCCATTTTCTAAGATCATCTCTCCTATTAAAGTTCCAAGACCTCCTATAATATTGTGGTCTTCTACGGTAAAAACAAACTTTCTACCTTTTAAAAAGGGATAAAAGTCAGAAGGATTTACAGGCTTAAAAGTATGAATGTTTACAACGTCAACATTAATACTTCTCCTTTCTAATTTCTTAGCAACGTTTAAGACTCTATGAACAGTTATTCCACTGGTAAAGATAACAATATCAGAATCTCTATTTATTAAAACGTCAGGTTTTCCTAAATCAAAGTGATAATCATCAAAGTGGATTCTCGGCACAGAACTTCTGCCCGTCCTCATGTAAACTGGCCCTTTAGTTTTTAACATCCACCTCAAAGCTGCTTTAAGTTCTATATCATCGCAAGGTGAAATAACGGTAAAATTTGGTATGGCCCTATATATAGCTAAATCTTCTATTGCCTGGTGAGTTGCTCCATCTGGTCCAACGTCTATGCCCACGTGGGAAGCAACGATTTTGACATTGAAATTACCATAGGCCACCATGTTTCTTGCTTGCTCAATAGCCCTCATTGAAGCAAAAACAGCATAACAGGTAACAATAGGAATAATTCCTAAGGAAGAAAGGCCTGCGGCAGCAGCCATCATATTCTGCTCTGCAATGCCACACTGGATAAATCTTTCCGGATACTTTTCCCTAAACCAGTGAGTAAACGTTCCCCCTGCTACGTCTGCATCAAGAACATAAAAGTTTTCAAATTCTTTAGCAAGCTCTAAAAGCGCTTTACCAAAAGCTTCTCTAAGGGATGTCCTAACCATTAAGTAACTCCTTTATTTTCCTGGCTATCTTCTCTCCTCCGTTTCCCAATCGGTTTTTCCCTTCGGAAATGGAAAAAGAGAGGAATTTCTCTATCTCTCTAAGTTCAGACTCTCTTCTGGGAATAACGATGACCGGAATGTCAAGGTATAAAGCCTCGTAGCAGGATATTCCTAAATGGGAGATAAAAATAGAAGAAGAAGCAAGCTCATTGGGAAAAGAATCACTGAAAGATTTAACAAACTTAATGTTTTTCCACAGTTTTCTCACCACTTCTTGGTATGGTTCATCTACTCGAGCAATAATACCATTTTTTAGATGCTTTTTCTTGCTGAGATTTAAAACTTCTTTTCTTATTACTACGTATTCGGCTCCCCAAACTAAATTTGGAAGTTCTCTGCCAATGTAGTGGGCTGTTGGAATGATTATAAGGTCTGACGATAATGCTCCTCCGTTTACGTTGTCTATAAAGACTACCTTTTTTTTCTCTTTTTTAAGTTTTTCAACAAATTCTCTTTCTATTTCCATGGTGCTATTAATATCAAAGATAAATAGATCAAAGTTTTTTAAGAATTTTTCCAGTTTTCTATAATCTTTTACTATAGTCCCTTTAAAGTAGTTCTCTTCGCATAAAGTTTTAGCTTCCTCGTCTAAAACGGCAAATCTTACTCCTATTCCTTTGTTAACAAGCTTCTTGGCAACTTCTAAAGCTCTAATTAAGTTACCGTAACCGTAGTTTAAGACTGCACTAACAAAGATTAAAGCTTTTAAGCTTTTATCCTTTAAACCCTTTCTTTCAACTTTTTCGTTTATTTTCATAAGATAAGGTTTTTCTTTTAAAAGCTTTATAACTTCTTCAAGGTTAAAATCCTTTCCCTCTTTGTAGAGCTCCTCAAAAACCCTGTTCATAAACTCCAGATCGCTTGGAGTATCAACAGAAATCCGATGGTTTAAAGAGTAAAAAATCTCTTCGTCTTCAATCCCACAAGCTTTAAGATGGGAAAACTTATCCGGATAAACGTTTATTACGGGAAGTTGGTGCTCCCTTAACTCCGGAGTATCTGAAAAGCGGTCACAGAATTCCCAAACCTCCCTTCTTGCTACCATTATCCCTTCGTGTATTGCCTGTTTGCCGTTTTTTGTTTTTATATAAGCCCTCTGACAATCTGGTGACCTCCTTAAAAGCTGAACAAGTTTATCTATAGTCTGAGAGCAAAGCAGGGGACAATCTCCGCTTGCTAAAACGCATATATCGGCGTTAAAGGTGCAAGCTGCCGCCGTTAGTCTTCCGACAACGTCGTTAACATCTCCTTCGTAAATAAAGAGTTTTACCTCTTCTTTCTTGCAAAACTCTTTTAATTTCTCGCTCTCTGGCTCTAAGGGAGAACAAACAACTATTTCGTCAATCTCTCTGCAATTTTTTAGCCTCTTTAAAACCCATGAAAGGAGAGGGCTATCTCCTATCAGTTTAAAGTGTTTCTCTGGTAAGCGAGAAGAAGAAAGTCTGACAGGGACAAAAGCCACTGTTTTCATTTTTCAAGTTCCTCTAAAGCCAACTTTAATTCTTCCTCAGTGGGAGCTCTGCTACCGTGCCATTCAGGATTATTTTCCATAAAAGAGACCCCTTTTCCTTTAATAGTATGAGCTATAATACATGTTGGCCTTTTTTTTATCTTTTTAGCTAAGTCAAAAGCAAAAGCGATTTCTTTAAAGTCATGACCGTTTATTTCAATAACGTTCCAGCCAAAAGCCTTCCACTTTTCTGCTAGGGGTTCCAAAGAAGTTATGTTTTCACAGAAGTCATCACTTTGAAGTTTATTGTAATCAACTATAGCCACCAAGTTATCAAGCCTGTGAAAGGCTCCAAACATTGCTCCTTCCCATACTTCTCCCTCGTTGCACTCACCATCTCCCAGTAAAACGTAAACTCTAAACTCTTTCTCAAGTTTCTTTGCTCCAAGAGCTACTCCAAGGGCAAAAGAAAACCCCTGCCCCAAAGAACCAGAAGGAGATTCTATTCCAGGTATTCCCATTTCAGGATGTCCTTGAAGTAAGGCCCCTGTATGTCTTAGCTTCCAAAGCTCCTTTTCAGTTATAAATCCTTTCTCAGAAAGAACAGCATAAAGTGCTGGACAAGAATGTCCTTTAGAAAGGATAAATCTGTCTCGATTAGGATCGGAAATGTCAGGAATCTTTAATTCAGCGAAATAAAGAAAAGTAAGAATATCTGCACAGGAAAAAGATCCTCCTACATGCCCACTCTTGGAATAATATATCGAAAGAATTATATTTTTTCTTATTATACCTGCTAGTTGAGTTAACTTTAATGTATCTATCATCTTCTCCAAACTCATAACTTATCTCCTAAATTTAAATTAATTAAAACGTCTATATAAACTTCCTTTATTCTTCTAAATATCTCTTCACTTGTTTGTCTATCATAGATATGAGAACTTATGTTTCTATCTTCAAGCATATCAAGCAGTATTTCATCGTCTTCTATTATATTAGCTTTGAAAGCTTCCTTTATGCAATTTCTAGGTGAATAACATTCAATTCCTTGATAAAAAAGTATAGATTTTAAAGTTTTCCATAATAATTCTACTGTAAATTCAAATCGTTGAATTACACCATCTTTTTCAAGTTCTTTACTACACTCTTCAATTGCTTCAACAAGTCTATTTTAAGCATCTTCAAAATTCTTAATTTTTATCAAAACATCACTCTTTTCATAGAGAATCTTTCCCTCTCTTAAAATTTGTGTTTTAAAGTTATCATCAATGTCTGGCAAAAAAATCAAATCCACAGAGTAAATCCCTGCCAAATCCTCTATCCTTTCACTTATCTTCCTTTTTTCTCTAAAGGTTAATTTTATATCTACAGCCATATCTATGTCTGAATTTTTCCTACAATAACCTTTTGCTCTTGAACCAAAAAGAACAATTTTATCAGGCTTAAAAGTCTTCAAAAAATCAACTATATTTTTTATTTTCTTGCCTACTTTACTATTTACCTCAGTATATCTCCAAATTCTAAGGGCTTATCAAGATTAATATCCCTTAATACTTTTTTTCCCAATAACCTCTTCCCATCTCCTAGGACTTATTCCATCTCCTGGTCTTTTTATTGTTAAATTATCTTCACTAAAAATTTCTCCTTTTTTAATATCACCCAGTGTCAGGAAAGATGTCGCTTTTTTTAGGAAAGGGAAGATACGGTTATTTTCAAGTTCTTCCCTGCACTTATTCTCTAAGAAACCAAGGGGCGGTTAGGAGTTTAGTTAGATGTCCAAGAGTTACCCCTCGTATGAGAAAGAGAGCATTTTGCGGCAAATACTTTATGGTTCGGAGTATTTCTGCTATTGCTAAACAAGCAGGTATTCCCTATAATACGATATTTCGTTGGAAAACACAACATTTTGTATTGTCCCAAGTACCCTAGCCCAATCCAGAGAATGGGCTTTGGAGTTTGTGCCTTGGTATAATAATCAGATAGACATAGCAGTGTAAAGTTCGTTACACCCCGTCAGAAACGTACGAGAGAAGAAAAATTGTCAAAAAAAAACAAGTATATGAGCAAGCTAGGTCTAGGAACCCGCATAGGTGGTTATCAGGCAAAATACGGGATTGGAACCCCGTTCCTTTTGTGGACTTAAACCCATTTAATGCACCTTATACCAAAACAAAAACAGCATGATGAAGCTCAGTTTAGGCGACAACTTACCTGATAGATTCGCCTACTTAACTTTTACAACATGCTTTAGTGTCAAAAGTCTTTTTCATTTCTTTAACCATTTCTGGAGTAGGGATAACTGATATAGGGGTGCACAATGCCCAGGGCTTTTTCTGAATGGCGGCCAAAGCCCATTCCTGCACCTCTGCAGGATACACCTCGGCATTATTGAGCACAATATAAGCTTTGTTCAAAATGTCCTTTTTTCTTGCTTTTTGATAAAAAGAACTATCTCCTTGAAAATACTTAAATAAAGGCTTGCCTACCCTTGCGCCCTTATACCCCTTTGCTCCCAAAGCAATCCAAAAATCCCAGTCTTCGTATCCAGTATTCGTCCTATAGCCGCCTACGTCTTCCCAGGCCCTCTTCAAAAAAATACTGGCCGTAGAAATAAAATTTCTGTATTTTAATATCTGAAAATCATATTCTATCAGGCGAATAACTTGACCAAATTCTATATCTTTGCCCATTTTACCTTGCTTAAAAGTTTCATAATCCGTATAAACTAAAGGATAACCTGCCTCTGCAATCAACAAACATTCTTCGAGCATTGTTGGAGCAATCATATCGTCAGCATCTAAACACAGAATATACTTGCCTTTTGCTCTTCTTATTCCATTATTTCTTGAAATAGCTGCATGACCAGAATTCTCTTGCTCTATTAACTGAATATTGCAATCAGGATACTTTTTTATCAACTCTCTGGCAATCTCAGAAGTATTATCCGTGCTCCCATCATTGACTATTATAAGCTCCCAATTAGATAAAGACTGCCTGACCACACTCTCCACTGCCCTGAACAAATACCTGCCATAATTATAACAGGGAATAACAACTGAAATTAAGGGAGTTTGGGAAAACAA
>JAUZRP010000118.1 GCA_030950395.1 Desulfonauticus sp.
TTTTCTTCAGTTTCTATTTCCTTTAGACTTACATCCACTTCTTCCATTAAAAGATCCTTAATTTCTTGTAGGCGTTTCTGTTCTTCTTCTTTAAGAGTTGGCTCTATAACTTGGTAGAGTGTTTTTTGTGTTACGGGATCCTTAACTATGGCTGCATAAACATAAGGTTCTTGTATTGGATAAACTTCTCTAAATGACGCTGTTTTTTTACCTTTTTCTTCGAGTATTATACCTACTGGTTCTTCTTCTGTTTTTGCAGTCTTCCATGTAAGTTTTTTCAAGTTGAAGATGTCTCCTTGGTTTAGTGTTTGGTTGCCGGCATTAAATATAGTGTGTCGCAAGTCTTAATAAGTTATATGGACGCCTAATATTAACTAAAACTTAAAAATCTCTAACAAGCAACAATAATTCAAAACGCCTAAAAGCCAGAAACTACTTGTATCTAGCGCGTCTTTTCTGTCTCTTCTTTTTCTGGCGGCGCATTTTTTTCTTTTTCCATTTTGCACGCAATATTTAGCAAACTCCTACTCTATTGTGGCATGCTTTCGTTTTAAATCCTCCTCCGTTTTCCCCATCCTATGCATTAACTCTACAACAAGACTGTCAAGAAAAACCATACAGTTGTTTTCAAAAATGCTTCCCAACGGAGTTAGAGGTTCCTTTTCGCCTATAATCTGCCTAGCTAAATAGTCTTCTTCCTTTGGCCAACCTAGCTTTGTCCTGCCTTTAATGTTTACCACAAGGTCTGCCATCTGCCCTAAGGGGGATTCCGGAAAAGATGTTATAGCAATCACAGTGGCACCTATTTCTTTTGCAGCAGACCCAGCGGTTAAAACCATTTTTGTTGCCCCTGTTCCTGAAATAGCTATTAGCAAGTCACCTTTTTCTGCCGCTGGGGTTATTGTTTCTCCCAAGAAATAGACACTGAAGCCTAGGTTCATCAAGCGTAAAGCAAAGGCTCTAGCGACAAATCCGCTTCTTCCCATTCCTACAATGAAAATTTTCTTTTTTTTCGCGGCAAGCAAAAGCTCGATTAATCGTTCAACTTCTTTTGTGTTAAGCTCTAGTATGGAGCTTTTTATCCCTGCGATAATTTCTTCTGCTGCTGCCTTTAACCACTCCAATTTTCTAGGCTCCGAAAACCCATTACAAAGTGGCTGTGTTAAAAATCTTACGGTTTAATTTATGCCTGTCAAAAGCTGGTTTATTGAAGGAATTGGAAGGTAAAGGCGTATGTAGATTGCGACGGCTAAAATTCCTATAGTCATAGCTGCCAGGATAAAATCTCCTTTGTGCATTTTAAGTACGTAAAGATTTGTGCGCTTTTTAGTAGCCCCCCATGCACGGGATTCCATTGCCTCAGCAAGTTCCAAACTTCTTCTAATGGCACTCACTATTAGTGGTATAAGAATTGGAATGTAATTTCGGATTCTTTTTAGAAAGTTTCCGCGTTCAAGTTCTAAACCTCTTGCTTTTTGAGCATCCATTATTGTTTGTGCTTCTTCTGCTAGCACAGGAACGAAACGCACAGCAGTTGTAAAAGCAAAAGTAAACTCGTAAGGTACATGAGTTTGTTCTAAAGCTAAACCCAGATGATCAGGCGAGGTTGTTAGAAAGAATATGGAGAATGATTCAATGAGTACTATGAAACGTAATGTCATAGCAACAGCGTTTTCTAGGCTTTGACCTATTCCTCGAGCTCCTAAATAGGCAAACACAAAGTTTGTTAAGAAAATTATTGTTGCTAAGAAGGCTGCTCCTCGCATAGAACGTATCCATTCACGTTTAACTCCTGCTAAAAGCACAAACGGAATCTGAATTAGGAAGAGAACTACTAACGGAAGAAGTTCTCCAAACATAATTGCGATGACGAAAATGGCGCACACGTAAATGAATTTTATTCTAGGATCCAAATTATGAATAGGCGAATATACCCTTCTGAATTTTAACCCGTCGAAAACACTCACATCGTCTTCCTCCTTATCGCTTTGAGTAGTATCTCTCTTGCTTCATAGATGTCAATAATGTCTCTTGGAAAGCCCAAATCCGACAGTTGAAAGAAAATTTGAGCTATTTGAGGCGGCACAATAAAGGCTTGGTTTAAAACTTCTGGTGTCGTCAATATTTTACTTGCTTCACCATCCGCCACAATTTTCCCTTCGCGCATTAGAATTACTCTCGGATTACATTCTGCCACAAACTCCACATCGTGAGTTACGATGATTATTGTTTTTCTCTGAGCTTTTAATTGCAAAATGAATTGTCTAAGTTTTTCTTTTTGTTGATAATCCTGCCCAATAGTAGGTTCGTCCAATATCAATATTTTTGGGTCCCATGCCAAAACAGAGGCCAAAGCTACTCGTTTTCTCTCTCCACCACTAAGCATGAAAGGGGAGGTTTTCCTATACTGCGTTAATCCTAAAAGGTTAAGAGCCCATGACACTCGTTTTTTTATAACCGTTTCTTTAAACCCAAAATTCTTTAATGCAAAAGTTATTTCATCTTCAACAGTTTCACTAAAAAGTTGATGATCCGGATTTTGGAAAACGAAACCCACTTTTCTTGCTAGAGTTGCCACACTTACTTTTGTAGTTTCAACTCCATCTACAAGCACTTTACCTTTAGTCGGCTTAAGAAGTCCATTAAAGTGTTTAACAAGGGTTGTTTTTCCTGCACCATTTTGCCCCATTATAGCAACGAATTCGCCGTTTTTTATTGTCAACGATATGCCCTTTAATGCTTCTATCCCATTTGGATAAGTAAAGTAAATGTCCTCGACTTCAATCATCGAGTCTTAATAACCTCCCTCAGTAATTTACTCATTTCTTCAGAAGATAATGGAATTTTATTTCCTAGTTTTACTTCGTCGTCTTCTTTTAGTATCTGGAAAAGGCGCGTTGCTTTGGGAATTCCCACCCCAATAAGCCTGGTTTCTTTTGAGCCCAATATT
>JAUZRP010000119.1 GCA_030950395.1 Desulfonauticus sp.
GGGGAACAAGCATGTGGGTCTGGAGATACTGTTTTGGAAATGATAAAGCATATTGTTGCAAAGATAAGAGAAGGATACCGCAAAGATGTACCTATTGTTATTCGAATAGACAGAGGTTTTTACGACCAGAAGATTTTCAGACTTTGTGAAGAACTTGGGATAGGCTATACTATATTAAAATACAAAAATCTATTAGAAATAATAGGAGTAGTGCGTCCAAAATAAAGGGTTATAGGTAAAATAATCACATGGAACGAATTTTATTCCTATTTTTTATTGAAATTTTTCTTTAACATATAGTTCAACAAAATTATTTTTTATACTTTTGACTATAACCATGTAAATTTTTCCTCTAAAATTTAAAATCGCTCAATTTAAGGATAAATAGGGAGGTAAATATATGTCTTCTACAGAAAAAATAATATCAGAGGCATTGCAATTAAATCCAGCGGAAAAATTTATTGTTATTGAGGCATTAATTAAAAGTTTAGATGCCCCTGATTCTGAAATTGAAAAAATATGGGCAATAGAAGCTGAAAAAAGGCTACAGGCTTACAAAGAAGGTAAATTAAAAACAATTTCCTTTAAAAATATGTTTGAGGAAGATGTTTGAATGAAAATTGAAATAATTGAAATTGCACAACGGGAATTTAATGAAGCAAAAGCGTTTTATGAGATAGAACAACCTGGATTAGGAATTCGATTTGAAAGAGAAATAAAAAAAGCTCTATTACGTATTAAGCAATTCCCAACAACATGGCCTATTGAACGGGGAGAAGTGCATCGTTATTTAGTTCATAAATTCCCTTATAAATATTGTACTCAATTCAGGGAGATACAATAGTTGTTCTTGCATTTGCCCATCAACATCAACATCCTAATTATTGGACCCCTAGAATAGGGTAGGAATTTAATTAACTTTCTGATAAATAAGGTATCTTTATGTTAAATCTAATATTTTCTTTTTCTCTTTTTTCTGTTTTGGGTTGGTTATTAGAGGTTGGATATCGCTCAATTGTGGCTAAGAAATTTGTAAATCCTGGGCTGCTTAAAGGTCCTTATCTCATATTGTATGGATCTGGTGGAGTGCTCTTGGGGGGATTTGCGCACCTCTTGATAGGGACAAACATTTTTTTAAAGGCCTTGATTTACGCACTCATTACAACTTCTTTAGAATTTGTATCAGGAATAATTGCCCTTAAATTATTTAACAAAAAGCTCTGGGACTATTCTGACAATAAATTTAATTACAAAGGGATTATTTGTTTAAAATTTTCCATATACTGGACACTTCTTGCCCTTATATTTGATTATTTTATTTATCCTAGGTACACATCTTTAATTTCTCATATCCCTGCATCCACAAAATCTATCTTTGGCTTTGGAGTTCTTTTCTGTATGCTATTTGATTTCTCAAAACTTGTCCAAGAACATTTTTTTAAATATCCAAAGGAAGAAGAGGAAAAATTAAAAAAAGAATTTTTTCACTTAATAAAACCATACATATCTCACCCTGCTATTTTAAAATTAAAAGATTCTTATCACCATAAAAAAAAGACCAGATTTGTCCACGTTGTAGAAGTAGCTTATTATAGTTTTTTGATTGCCAAAAAGATGTCTTTAGACGTAGAAGTCACTGTAAAGGGAGCAATGCTTCATGATCTCTTTTATTATGACTGGCTAAGAGAAGGTCCACGGCTACATGGTTTTAGACATCCTAAAATTTCCCTTGAAAACGCAAAGAAATTTTTTTCTCTTTCCAAAAAAGAAGAAGACATTATAAAAAAACACATGTGGCCCCTTACCCCAACCCCGCCCTTTTACCTAGAATCGCTGGTGGTATCTCTAATAGATACCTTTTGTTCTTTAAGGGATTATTTGCCAGGGGAGAAAAAGAACATAGTAATTGATCGTGATTTGGAGTAGGTTAGGATAAATTCAGGGAAAATAAGATAGCATCATCTGAATAAAAAATACGAGGCAATATTATGTTATATTTAGGCATAGATCTTGGTTCCACTACAGCAAAGCTAGCTGTATTTGATGAGGATTTAAATCTAATTTTTCAAAGATATATAAGGCATAGAGCAAGGGTACGAGAGGTTTTGCTCAACGAACTATGGGCAAATAAAGGACTCTTTGAGGGAAAAGAACTCTCTGTTACTTTTACTGGTTCTGCTGCAATGGGGCTTTGTGAAGAGACCTCCTTTCCCTTTGTGCAGGAGGTCGTAGCTGCAACATACTACATAAAAAACAACTTTCCAGAGGTGAAGACCTTTGTGGACATTGGAGGTGAAGACTCCAAGATAGTGTTTTTTGATAAGGATTTTAGGCCTGATATGAGAATGAATGGCGCGTGCGCTGGAGGTACTGGAGCGTTTATTGACCAGATGGCATCGCTCTTAAACGTATCCCCTGAAGAGTTAGACAAACTCGCAGGGCTGGCAAAAAATATATATCCCATTGCTTCCAGGTGCGGTGTGTTTGCAAAAACAGACATTCAGGCGCTTATGAGTAGAAAAGTACCAAAGGAAGACATAGCAGGTTCTATATTTCATTCCGTTGTCTATCAGGTGATTAGCGCCTTATCTAGAGGTAGAAGCATTGAAAAAAAGGTCATCTTTGGGGGTGGACCTCTTAGTTTTTTTTCAAATTTGAGAAAATGTTTTGCCCGTATTATAGAGTTAGACGAAAAAAAAGACCTTATTTTAGATCCATCTCCCTATCTTATACCTGCAAAGGGCAGTATTTTGGTCCCAGGAGAAAAAGTAGTCCTTAGTTTTGATGAGTTTATTAACAAATTAAAAAGTTCTGCTGCTACCTCAAAAGAAAAAAGAGTCTCTTCTCTTCCTGTGTTATTTAAGGATAAACAGGAGTTTGATGGTTGGTATAAAAGACACGCAACCTTTACTGTCCCTCGTATTTCCAAAAAGAATTTCAATAAAGACACAAAGATATTTATAGGCGTAGATTCAGGTTCCACCACCACAAAGATAGTGGCCATAGACGAAGAAGGGAAAATCTTAGCAGATTACTACACCTCCAATAATGGAGATCCCATATCTACTGTATCTCAAGGTTTCAAAAAAGTAAAACAACAACTTGAAGCCCTGAATCTGCCCCTTACCGTAAACTGCACCTGCGCAACTGGTTATGGAGAAGCCCTTATAAAATCGGCCTTTTCTATGCATCTTGGGATAGTGGAAACCATGGCTCATTTTAGGGCAGCCTCTTATTTTGAGCCAAAAGTGTCTTTTATCCTGGACATTGGTGGGCAGGACATGAAGGCCATAAAGATAGAAAATGGGGTAATTACAGATATAGAGTTAAACGAAGCCTGCTCTTCTGGGTGTGGCTCTTTTATTGAAACCTTTGCAAAGTCTTTGGGATATAGTGCTGAAGAATTTGCGAAAATAGGTATCTTGAGCAAATCTCCATATGACCTTGGTATTAGGTGTACAGTTTTTATGAATTCCAGGGTAAAACAGGCCTTAAAAGAAGGCGCTGCAGTGGAAGATATCTCTGCAGGCCTTGCCTATTCTGTAATAAAAAATGCCCTTTATAAAGTTTTAAAATTAAAAGATAGCTCCATTCTTGGAGATAAGATTGTGGTGCAAGGGGGCACATTTAAAAATAATCTGGTACTAAGAGCACTGGAAAAAATACTGCAAAGGGAAGTTATAAGACCTGACATTGTGGAGCTTATGGGTGCCTATGGAGCTGCTCTATACGCCAAGTATATGTATATGAAAAATCCAGATATGTTTTCCCCCTTATCTCTGTTAGACCTTATATCTCCTGTTAAGTTTAACAATAAGGTTATACACTGCAAAGGATGTGAAAATAGATGTGAGGTAATGCAGTTAAGATTTAAAAATAACAAGGTCTTTTATACAGGAAATAGGTGTGAGAGGATTTTTAACAATGAAGAAGGTGAAGTATCTGAAAAGGGGAAAAATTTAATAGAAGAGCAGCGAAAACTTTTATTTAATAGAAACACCTCTCCAGAGCAAAATCCTATTTTGACCTATGGAATTCCCAGGGTACTTAATATGTATGAAGAATTTCCCTTTTGGTGCACCTTACTTGTAAATCTTGGATTTAAAGTAAAGTTATCTTCTCCCTCAACTTTTTCCATGTACGAAAAAGGTCTTATAAATGTTATGTCAGACAGTGTGTGCCTTCCTGCAAAACTTGTGCATGGCCATATAATAGAACTCATAGAAAAAGGTGTTGATAAAATATTCTACCCAATAGTAGTGTATGAGTTTTCAGAATTTGAAGATGCGATAAATAATTATAATTGTCCTGTGGTTACAGGATATCCAGATGTTATAAAAAATTCTATAAAATCAATGTCCAGTACAATTTCTATTGATAATCCATCAATTAGCTTTAAAAATCTTACGCTTACCAAAGATCAGCTCTATATGTTTTTTAAAAAATATAAAATTTCATATAAAAAATTGGAAAATGCGTTTGACTTGGCATTATTAGAGCAAAAAAAATATAGAGAAGAACTTAGAAAAATAGGTAAAAAAGTAATTGAAGATGCCAAAAAGAAAAATAAAAGGGTAATAGTTGTAATGGGAAGGCCGTATCATATTGATCCACTTATAAATCATGGAATAGATACACTGCTTTCCAACCTTGGAGTAGATGTGATTACAGAAAGGCATATTCCCATTGATGAAAAAGAAAATTTAAAAGATGTAAACGTCCTTACTCAGTGGGAGTACTCAAACTTGATATATGCAGCGACAAAAAAGATTTGTGATATGGATAAGGTGGATGTGGTACACATAACTTCTTTTGGTTGTGGTCCAGATGCAGTTGTAAGCGATGAGCTAAAAGAGATATTAAATGAACACAACAAGATCTATACCTTGATAAAAATGGATGAAATTGCAAACCTTGGGGCAGTAAAGATACGGCTTCGCTCAATGCTAGAGGCAATCAAAGAAAATAGACACTCTACACATAAAAAAAGACCAAAGGCCATTCGGGTCTTTCACAAAAAGGATAAAAAGAGAACACTCATTGTTCCTTATTTTTCTCCTTTTTATTCTCCACTCATCCCTTATGGGTTTAAGCCCTTTGGATACAGGGTAGAGGTGCTTCCACCCCAGAGTGAAAAATCCCTTGAGTGGGGACTTAAGTCTGTAAACAACGACATGTGTTATCCTGCCATACTGGTTGCTGGAGACGTTGTTTGGGCGTTTAAGTCAGGGAGATATAAGCCAGAAGACACCGCAGTTATACTCACCCAGACAGGAGGGCAGTGTAGGGCGTCCAATTATGTGGCTTTGGTAAAAAAAGCTCTGTATTCAATGGGATATACAGATGTTCCTGTGCTGGCAATTGCCAATGAGGAGATAAATCCCCAGCCTGGTTTTGAGATAGACAGAAAGGAATTTTTCAAAAGGATTGGCATGGGGGTTATCTTTGGGGACTTCTTGGCTAGGATGTACCTGGCCATGGTGGCACGGGAGAGGATAAAGGGTTCTTCTAAATATCTCCATTCCCTGTATTTAAGAAAGATAGGTAAAGGTATAGAGAAGGGAGATTTTGATTATCTTTTAGAGGTGTTAAAAAAGGCAGTGGATGAGTTTAACAGGCTCCCCATAGAAAGGACCAATGTTCCAAAAGTGGGTGTTGTTGGGGAGATATTTGTAAAATATAACTTTTTTTCCAATCAAAATCTGGTAGAATGGCTGGTTTCAAAGGGTGTTGAGGTGGAGCTCCCACCTATTCAGAACTTTTTTGCCCAAAGATTTATAAATGAGGCCTATGATCAACGAACTCTTTTTAAAAGATCCCTAAAAGATCTTATCCTGCATTGGATTTTGGAAATATACGCCAAGTATTATCTATACCAGGTAGAACGGGTTTTTCAAAAATTTCGCTTTGCATCTAAAGAGCCAAGTCTTCGAAAATTGGCATCTTTCACTGAAGACATAGTCAGCCTTGCCAATCAGGCAGGTGAAGGATGGTTGCTTACTGCTGAAATGATTTCCATGTTAAAAAAAGGAGTAAACAACATAATTTGTCTTCAGCCTTTTGGCTGTATTTCAAACCACATCACAGGAAAAGGCGTGGAAATGGGATTAAAAGAGCGTTTTCCAGAACTAAATTTACTGGCAATAGACCTAGATGCTGGCACAAGTGAGGTGAACGTTTTAAACAGACTCCATATCATGCTAAGTCAACTGGGCACAGCTTACTCCCAAGACCAGTCCCAAAAAGATAGTTTGCTTAAAACAAGCATAGAAATAATTCCCAAAATTTGGCTTTACGACGTAAAGGCCATCAACAATCATTTATTCTTGGACATGGAAAAATGTAAATCCTGGATCTGGAAAATCAGAACATGGGAAAAAATACGAAACAAAATAAAAGGCTAATTTAGCCCATAGCAACAATTGTTATATTACTAATCGGCTGCTTATAATTACCTAAACAGAGCAAATTGGCCCTAACAACTTACTTTCACTTCAACTCTATTTAGCTGCCTTTGGTATGTCGTTAACCGTCAGCATTCCCGTCACGAATTTTGCCGTTCTTCTGAAAAGCAGATTAAAAACTTTACTAATTGACTTGTTTTAGGTTATAAAGCAAGGATTATAAAAAACTAATCAAAAGGAGGGGTTTGTGAAAAAATTAAGTTTATTGTTTTTGGGCCTATTTTTTATGCTAAGCTCTTTGGCCTGGGCAGGGGATGTGATAAAAATAGGATTTAACATCCCTTTAACTGGAGATATTCCAAAAGTTGGAGAAGCCTCTAAGTATGCAGCAGAAATGTTAAAAGAAGATATCAACTCTAAAGGTGGCCTAAAAGTAGGAAATAAAAAGTATAAATTAGATTTTATCTACGAAGATAATGAGTCTAAGGCCGAATCTGCTGTCAGTGCCGCTTTGAAACTGATTGAAAGGGATCAGGTATTGGCTATTATAGGTCCCAATTCCAGTAAACAGGCCATTCCTGCAGGGCAAGTTTGTAATGACAATCGTGTGCCTATGATCTCACCCTGGTCTACCAATCCAGACACCACTAAAGATCGTCCCTGGGTCTTTAGAGCTGCATTTCTAGACCCATTTCAAGGGCCAGTAGCTGTTAATTTTGCCAGTAAAAAATTTAAGGCCAAAACTGCAGCAGTGCTTTTTGCCCTTGACAATGACTATTCTAAGGGGTTGGC
This sequence comes from Desulfonauticus sp., assembly GCA_030950395.1. Lineage (GTDB taxonomy): Bacteria > Desulfobacterota > Desulfovibrionia > Desulfovibrionales > Desulfonatronovibrionaceae > Desulfonauticus. The sequence continues at coordinate 7,197 of JAUZRP010000119.1, forward strand.
TGAAATTTTTAAAAAAGAATGGGAAAAAAAACACGGCCCTGGGACTGTTGTAGCTTATGAAACCTACTCTACCAAAGATCAGGATTTTAGTGCCCAATTAACTAAAATCATTGCTGCCAAGCCTGATTTTATCTTTTTGCCAGACAACTATAACGAAGTGGCTCTTATCGTCAAACAAGCCCATGATCTTGGCTGGAAAGGTCCCTTTATGGGATCTGATGCCTGGGGCTCTGCAGAACTAATGAATCTGTGCGGTAAAGATTGTATTGGTCAATACTTTTCAACCCATTACGCTGCAGCAGGCGCTACTGGCGCAACTAAAGAATTTATTGAGCGCTATAAAGCAAAATACGGCTATATTCCTGACGACGTAGCTGCTCTTACCTGGGACGCTACTCGCCTTGTTTTAAAAGCTATCCAGAACGTAGGCCATTTAACTGGAAACGTCAGAAAAGATCGCAAACTCATTCGTGATGCTTTAGCAAATATCAAAGAGTTTGATGGCATCACAGGGAAAATGCGCTTTGACGAGCAAGGCGATCCTATCAAATGTGCAGTAATCGTACGTATCAACGAAAAAGGACAATTTGTTTTTACCGAATCCGTATGTCCTAAATAAAATCCATCTAACGACATCCCTGTTAGCTCGTATTTTAAGCAGGGATGTCGCTTTGTTAGTAATTACACCAAGTTAACTTTAGTGATAAGCGAGAAATACAGGCTAATTTTTAAACTCCATTTTTTCAAACACGCTCTACTTGCAAAAACTATTTTTTTTAGATAGAGGCAAATACTTTCATTGCTCTCTCAAAACATGTTGGTAAAAATTTTTAAAGTAGTTATAGTGTTGTTTAAACACATAAATTTAATTTTTTGCTGTCCCAGCTTAAATAAAATGTTTTTTTTCAACCCAAAAACTTATAACGAGGTAAGCTAAGTGCTGGAAAGTATTATCCAAAATATCTTTAATGCCTTGCAGTGGGGAAGTTACTATTCTTTAATCGCTCTAGGTTATTGTCTGGTCTATGGGGTATTGCTTTTGATTAACTTTGCCCATGGCGATATTTTTATGGTGGGAGCTTACATCGCATTTTTTGTTTCTACTCTATTTTTAGGTCATTACCACTTTTTTCCCTATGCCCTATCAAAACCTGTAGTTTTAGCTCTAACTATTCCTATCACCATGTTTTTAACTTCGTGCGTTGGTGTGTTTATTGAACGAGTAGCTTATAGACCTCTAAGACGCAAAGGTGCCAATAGATTGTACGTAGTAATTACTGCGTTGATGGCTGGACTTATCTTAGAAAATGGTAATCTGGCTCTCTTAGGCGCGAGCAGAAAAAAATTCCCTGAGCTTTTAGATAAAGTAGTGTATCATTTTGGCAATATTACTTTAACTAATATCAAAATTATTGTCATCCTTTCTGCTTTTTTAGTCTTCTGGTTACTTCATTTTATCGTTACTAGGACCAAAATCGGCATGGCTATGCGGGCGATATCTTACGATAGATTTGCCGTGCCTTTAATGGGCATTCCTGTGGATACAATTATTGTTTTTACCTTTGTTCTAGGATCTTCAATGGCTGCCATTGCAGGTATTTTGTTTGCCATGTCTTATCCTATTTTAGACCCCTATATGGGAGCTATGGTAGGTTGGAAGGCGTTTATTGCTGCCGTGGTCGGCGGGATTGGCGATATTCGCGGTGCTTTTGTGGGTGGATTTCTGCTGGGATTTATTGAAATCTTGGTTGTAGCCTTTTTCCCTTCAACCTTTCGAGATCTTATTGCTTTTACAATCTTACTAATCATCTTAAGTTTTAAACCCACAGGTATATTTGGAGTGGCTAAAACAACCAAAATTTAGACAAGATATGCTAAATAAGGAGCTCTTTTGCTTGAACAAGTTGTAACTAATTTAATTATTGGATTAATTTTCTTAATTAACCTTTCCAAAAATTTTTTTTCAATTAGGTAAAAAATTTAATTTGTAAGGAGTTCACTGTAAACTATGCGTAAACTTACTGTTCCTCTACTGGTGATAGGCCTTTTTGCCCTTTTAATTGGTCTGGCTTATTACGATAAAATAGATCTTTATACCCAATCTGTGCTTATGTTTATGGGCATTAACATTATTTTCGGCAGCAGTTTAAACATTGTCAACGGCTACATGGGAGAATTTTCTTGTGGACACGCTGGTTTTATGGCTGTAGGAGCTTACGTTTCCTCTATTTTAAGTGTCTTATTTTTTGCTCAGGATAGAGTGTTTGGAGCTCCTCTTTTACCGCCTCAGTATGCAATATATGGTTTCCCGATTATTGTTATTATTGCTTTTATAGCAGCGGCCTTAGCGGGTTTATTGGTAGCTCTTCCCTCTTTTAAAACTAGAGGAGACTATTTAGCCATTATTACCATTGCGGCCAATTACATTATCATCTCTACAATCATAAATATAGATGCCATTGGGGGACCCAGAGGTTTTATGGGAATGAAAAGCGTTATCTTTGCTATGGAAGACGTGGTCTATCTGCCCTGGATGCTTATTTGGGTTTATATTTTTACTATTTTAAGTATCTGGGCTATATATAGATTTGTTAATTCTACCTATGGCAAGGGTATCGTGGCTATTCATCAAGATGAAGTGGCTGCCGAAATAATGAGTGTAAATACCAATAAAATGAAATTAGTAGCTTTTATGTTTTCTTCAGGCCTAGCTGGAGTTGCAGGGGCCTTATTTGCGCACGTGCTGGGTTACATTAATCCTAATTCTTTTAATATCTTAAAATCTACCGAAGCATTGGTCATGGTTTACCTCGGCGGCATGGGTTCTTTAAGTGGCTCTATCTTGGCTGCAATTCTTTTTACTTTCCTTTTAGAACTTTTAAGACCCTTACAGATCATCAAATGGGTGGTCATCCCTTTACTGCTTATAATTTTAATGCAGTTTAGACCCGAAGGTATTATGGGCAACAAAGAACTATCAGACATATTCCCTAGACTGAAAAAGTTTTATCAATTTAAATAGGTGAAGCAAATGGCATTATTGGAAATCAAAGGACTTACTCAATATTTTGGAGGACTATGCGCCTTATCTGACTTTAATATAACCTTAGAAGAGCAAGAGATGGTGGCCCTAATTGGCCCCAATGGGGCAGGGAAAACAACTGTTTTTAATCTTGTCAGTGGTTTTTATACTCCTAGCAAAGGAGAGATTATCTTTAATGGTCAAAACATTGCCGGTCTAAAACCTCACAAAGTAACCAGTCTTGGCATTGCCCGCACCTTTCAAAACATTCGCCTCTGGCATGAAATGTCTGTTTTAGATAACATAAAAATAGCCCAACATTACAACCTAGGATACGGATTAAAGGACCTATTTTTGCGAACCAAAAGATATTTTTTAAATGAGCAGCGTATTGAAAAGGAAGCTCTGCGCATCTTAGAAGTGATGAACTTAAGAGAATACGCTCAAGAAAGGCCAAGTAATCTTCCTTATGGCCTGCAAAGAAAAGTAGAAATAGCCCGAGCTCTATCTGTACATCCCAAACTTTTATTGTTGGATGAACCCGCTGCTGGTTTAAATTCTGCTGATGTCAAAGAATTAATTCAACTCATAAAATGGATTTATGATGAGTTTAAAATCACTATCTGGATGATAGAGCATCAAATGACTGTAGTAATGAACCTATGTCAACGCATTAAAGTTATTGATTTTGGGGTAACCATTGCAGAAGGAACTCCAGAGGAGATCCAAAAAAATCCTAAAGTCATAAAAGCCTATTTAGGAGATGGGACCATATAATGTTACTAGAAATAAAAAACCTAAAAGTAAAATACGGCAATATTGAAGCTTTGCACGGTATTTCTTTTACAGTGGATCAGGGAGAAATAGTTACCCTGATAGGAGCAAATGGAGCAGGCAAGACCACCACTTTAAACACTATTACAAGGGTCCCTCCCCCAGAAGGCCCAAAAGTCTGGGAAGGAGACATCTTGTATAAGGGGCAAAGTATTTTATCTATGGAACCCCACGAGGTGGTGCAAAAATTAAAAATAGCTCTTGCTCCTGAAGGAAGACATATTTTTGGCAATCTTTCTGTAGAAGAAAACTTAAAACTCGCTACTTATGCCAGAACAGACGAAGCCAAAATACAAGAAGATTACAAACTGGTATATAGATTATTTCCACGTTTATACGAAAGACGAAAACAGCGAAGCGAATCCCTTAGCGGTGGAGAACAACAAATGCTAGCCGTAGGTAGGGCGATTATGACTGGGGCTAATTTTTTGCTCCTGGATGAACCATCCATGGGACTAGCACCGTTACTAATGTACGAAATGTTTAAGGCCTTAAAAGAATTAAATCAAAAAGAAGGCATGACTATTTTATTAATAGAACAAAATGCCAAGTTGGCTTTAGAATTTGCCCATCGAGGGTATGTGTTGGACACAGGGGAAATAGTCCTCAGTGGCAGTTCTCAGGAGCTACTAAACAGTCCAGAAGTTAAAAAGGCTTATCTGGGTGGGTAAATCAGCTCTGTATTCCAAAAAAATGCCGAGCAATCTCTTTGATCCTATTAAACGCTCCTTTTTTCAACAAAAACAAAAATGTATCGTGCTGATTGGCATGCCAGGAGCGGGCAAAACGACCATAGGCCAGATACTGGCCAAAAGCCTCTCCTGGGCACACGTAGATACAGACTTTTTACTGCAATCTTATTTTGGCACAGACTTAGAAACATTACGTCAGACCCTTGGTCTGGAAAATTTTCTGCAGGCAGAAGAAAAAATTATTTTGGATCTCAAGTTAAACAGATGCGTTATTTCTACTGGGGGCAGTGTGGTTTATTCATCCCAAGCAATGCACTACCTGCAACAACTGGGATATATCATTTACCTGCAGGCCAATTTACAGCTCCTGCAAGCAAGAATTCAAAAAAATCCCAACAGGGGCCTGGCTATAAAGCCTGGTCAAAATATAGAACAGGTTTTTAAAGAAAGAGAGCCGTTATATAAAAAGTATAGTCAATTTACAATTACTACAGAAACCACTATAGACAATACAGTAAGAGAAATCATCCAATGGTTAAGCCTACAACAAAACGAAAAAAGCTAGTCCTGTTTAAAAAATTAGAGACCTTATACCAGCAAATGGAACAGGCCTATCAAAAACACGCCCAAGCTCTTGGATTGAGTTGTAGAGATTGTGAAGATAATTGCTGTACAAGTTATTTTCATCACCACACGTACATTGAATGGTCTTATTTTCTCTACGGATTAAAACAAGCTGACCCAGAAGTGCAAGATTATATTCAAAAACAGGCCAAACAATATTATGCCCAAATGCAAACTTCTCTAGCTAAAAATCAAATTCCCAACATAATGTGTCCGGTGAATAAAGATGGTCTTTGTATTTTATATCCCTACCGGCTTATGATTTGTAGATTACACGGAGTGCCTAATTTTCTAACCTTACCTAACGGTAAAATTAAAGAATTCCCTGGCTGTTTTAAAGCTCAAAGCTTATGCTCATCTGAAAATAAAACACTCCCCCTTCTAAACAGAACCCCTTTTTATCAAAAGTTGGCCAGATTAGAAATGGAATTTCTCGGTTTAAAAAAACACTCTTTGTCCAGAATAAAACTCACTCTGGCAGAAATGATCCTGCATCCCTGCCCTATATAATTATCCGAACTAATAACTTAATCTAGCTCTAAAAATTTTAATTTTTGAAATATCCGCGCAAAGTAACCAGCCAATCAGATAACAACTTTGTATCCTTATTGCCTACAATTAAGGTGGTTCGCATATCCACCTTTTCTAGGTCCAAATCTGCCAGGGTAGTTAAAAATATCTGCTCTTCGTTTAAACTCAAATTTTTCCCCACAGCAATCCAGGTCTGTTCAGATCTATACTGTTTAAAAATCTGTAGAGCCTGTTTTAGTTGCCAAAAACGTTTTTTACTTTTGGGATTATATAAAACCACCACAAGATCTATTTGGGCCAGGGCTTTTAACCTCTTTTCGATCTCTTCCCAGGGAACAAGGATATCGCTCAAACTAAGACAGGCAAAATCAAGCATCAAAGGAGCGCCCACCTGAGCCGCTAAATATTGACCGGCACTTACTCCAGGCACCACCTCCACTGCTAAGCTCAAATCCTTTTGCTGCATGACTTCAAACACCAATCCTGCCATGCCATAAATGCCTGGATCTCCAGAAGAAACTAGAGTTACTCGTTTACCTTCTAAAGCCTTTTGCAGAGCCTTTTCTACACGCCATACTTCCTGTCTCATACCAGAACCAATAATCTCTTTGCCGGCAAAATGGTCCTGCACCAAAGAAAGATATTTTTCGTAACCCACAATAACCTGACTTTGCCGTAAAATTTCTTCTGCGAGCAAAGTTCGATGTTTTTTAGCTCCAGGTCCTAAACCAAGGACATACAGCTTTCCCTGGCCAGAGCTATACTTACTCCCTTGCATATTGTTTTCTCCAAAATGAGTTCAGGAAAATGTCCGCTTACAAGACAGGCTGGTTCAGCCACTCCAAAAACCCCTACTCGCTCGTAAACAAACTGAGATTTGTTGTATGATTGCCAGCAAGCCAGTAAACGTTCTTTGGGCAAAAAAAGTAAAGGGATATCTAGTTCTTTACTTAATTCCAGTAAGCCTGTTTCTTGCTTTTTCAAATCTATTGTCGCCAGATGTCTCACCCGACTTAAGTCTAATCCCAGTTTATCTAAGGCCATGAGCAAACACGCTTTTAACCTACTTTTAGACACTCCTCTTTTGCAACCAATGCCGGCCAAAATGTCTTTTTGGGCCTCAGAAGTAGTAGTAATTACAGGTAAACAATAGAGGATATTGCTCACAGCATAGGCCAAATTATTGGCCCCACCCTCGTGGCCAGATACCAGACTAATAGCCCACCTGGCTCCCACATCGACCACGACCACTGCAGGATCTAAGGTTTTGTGTTGTAAATGGGGTAAAATACTCCTTACAGCAATGCCACAGGGACCTATAAAGACAATACCTTCAACTTTGGGGAAAATATCTGCAATCAAATCAGCTAATTTTACAAAAGAGTTTTCTTCTCTTCTAACCTGCTGATGTGTATAAACTTTTGCCAAAACAAAATGTTGTTTTAATTTCTGGGCCAATATATAGCCTGACTTAGAAAGAGTAATTATGGCCAGTTTTTTAGTCAAAAAATGCACGCCTAACTCCTATTAACAAGGCTGGTCCTAAAATAGGGGGAGGAGAAGCAAAAGATACATATTTTACAATTCTTTCCTGCTCTAGAGTCAAATTTTCTAAATAAAAAAAAGAAAAATACTTATCCAACCAAAGATGTTTTTTTAGCCATTGCCAATCTTTTCCTAAGAAAAAAACTACTGTTTGATAGCACTGAAAAGAAGAAGGCAAAAAAGAACTATTTCGTCCATGCACGCTAAAATAGCCAACCCCTTTATTCACTATCCCCAGTTTAGCCAAACCCACATCTGCCGCACTTACCCCGGGAACCACAACACACTTATCCTTACCAAAATGGCGTAAAATCTTTTCTCCCAGACTAAAACGTAAAGGAGAGCCACTCACCAAAATAGCACATTTTGACTTAAAGCAAATACTCTCCAAAAAAGATATGGTCTTTTCTAAAGGCAAAAGAATTTCCTTTTTGCGTCCTTTAAATTCTGGAAACAGATCTAACAGTCTTTTACTGCCCAAAAGCACTTCCTGCTCTAAAACCAATTTGCGCACAACAGGCAACACATAATCTGGACTTCCAGGACCACAACCCAAGATAAAAAGCTTAGAGGAATTATCCACCATGGAGCAATAAATCCTCCTCACGAATTAGTTGATAGTGCCAACTATTAACTATACACTAAAGCTGATGTTCCTTGCTGACAAGCACTAACTACATGAATTTAAAATATTAGCTTGATAATCAATCAAAAAAACCTTGATCTTAGCTTGCAAAGAAAAATTGCTCAAAATTTTAGCAGCTATTTTTTTAGCCAAAATATTTGCTACGTCTATTCTTTGTTTTGGGTTAAGTTGATAAAATCCGTGCTCCACTGTATTTAGATGTACAGGCTCACCCAGATATTGAAAAATAAAATCTTTAAAAATAGGCACTGCAGAGCAAGATCTTTGGCTATGAGTGTTAAAATCATTGGCCAAAAATTTTAACAACTTTCCCGGATGTCCCACTATAAATAGCTCTTTTAAAGGCTTAAACTCTAAATAGCTAAAGGCACAATCCCACTCATTACTCACTTCTACGATTGGAGCATCTAGGCCAAGTTTTTTGGCCCCTTTTTGACCAAGATGGCCTGGCACCAAGACCATCTTTTTTACACCTTGAACAAGTAAACTCTGAAGATGGAGTTTGATAGTTTCTCTAATTGCCTCTAACGAAAAAGGTCTCACTCGTCCGCTCGTGCCCAAAATAGAGAGTCCACCTACTATGCCCAATCGGGGATTAAAGGTCTTTTTGGCTAGCAACATTCCTTTTGGTAAGTGTAAGCTGAGGTTAATACCTTTTGCAGTTACTTGTCTTATAGCTTGGGCGATTAATTTTCTTGGCTCAGGATTTATGGCTATAGATCCTGGGGGCAAGGGTAAACCAGGTTTAGTTACAAGGCCAATTCCAGTGCCTGGAGCAAATTCGATCTTATTGTCAGCTCTAAGAGAAATAACTGCATACATCACCAAACCATGCGTTACGTCAGGATCATCTCCTGCATTTTTAATGGTTTTTAAGATCACCCAATTGTTTGCCCCAATTAAGACCTGCACTGGAACCTGCACCCAGTTATCTGCTGGAAGTTTGAGCCAGATACGACTTACTGCTTTAGATGTGGTTAAAAATAAGGCTCCTGCTTTGGCCAAAGCAGCTGCATAAGTACTAGTGCTAAATCCAAGACGCATCTAAATTATCCTGAGATCTACCAGCTTTTATGTTTTATTTTCACGATCAAGGTAACCAAATAACCAGGGACTTTTACGTTAGGATCAAGTTTTTGCAGCAAATATTCATTTGCCTGCTCCAAATAAGCGGCAAGATAAGTTTTCTCCAATAATTTTTTTTGCTCTAATAGCTGCAACACCTCTGGAAGTCTTTGGCCCACTTTATACAAGACAAGAGTTTCACAATGCTCCAGGGCCCAAGCAATACGTTCTAAGTCTGTGGCTGGTAAAAGCAAAAAAGCATCTTCTTGCCAGACCAAAGGCAGGCCCAAATTAGCTCCTGCAGTCTGAAAAGCTGTAATTCCTGGTACAACGTGCACTTTAGTCTGACCTATTAGCTCTATCACCTGAGGCAATAAATAGCAACTAGTGCTATAAAACAAAGGATCTCCCAAAGTGATCTGACACACTATTTTGTCTTTTGCACACCAGGCAGCAACCTTTTTTGCTACTTTAGCCCAACATTGCCAGGTACTCTGAGAGTCCCTTTGCATGGGATAACGAATGACCTCTATCTGTTGAGTGCTTACCCAGGGAGAAATAATGTCCAGGGCAAAACTAGATTTGGTTTTAGTAGAGGCCGGACAAATTATAAGATCTGCCCGGGAAATGACTTTCACAGCCCGCAAAGTGAGCAGATCCCCACTACCCGGCCCCACTCCCACGGCATAAAAATGACCTCTTTCTAACGTAAACATGGGGTTAATAAAGGTTTATGTGGTAATCTTTTAGCGTGTCCTTGAGGTGAGAAATAAAAAGCTGAACTATTTGAGGGTTTTCACCCAATCCCTGAATTACTGGAAATACAGTGATACCTTTGGCTTCTAGACGATTTTTCCAAGATCCTGGTTCATCTCCCGCCATATCGTTGCGAGCGTGATCTCCAGCAACAATCATAAATGGTTTTAACACCACTCTTTTAATCTGACCGTGTACTAAAGCATTTAAAACATCGTCAAAGGCGGGAAAACCTTCGACGGTCCCTACATAAATTTTGGTATCTGGATACATTCTTCGCATCACCTGCTGAAATTCTATGTAAATACCTGTAGAAAAAAATTCATTTCCATGTCCCATGTACACGAGTGCTGCCTTCTTGCCTTTGGCCAAAGCCACGTCTTGGGCCAAAGCTTTAGCTACCTGTTCTAAATCTTTATGGTAATCATGCTGTATTCCCCACATACCCGTAAGGGGCCTGGAAATGACCAATTTTTTAAAAGGCATGTATTTTGGTTTTATAGTTTTAATGGAATTTAACCCTCTGATATACGAACAAAGGTCAATAAATTCTTCTCCAGCAAATACGTGGGTAGGTTGGACAATGATGGTTTTATAGCCCTCATCTTGCAAGTCCGCAATAGTGGCCAAAGGACCTTTTACGTATAAAATCTCTTTTGGAACACGCTTATTCTTTGTCCAGACAGGATCATTTTGCCTTTTGTGCCAGATTTTGCGAATAATATTAGAGGTAAAAGCTATTTTCACTTTAGCTTTGGGAAAAGTTTGCGCGATCTTGTTTTGAATATTTAAAATACAATCCAAGGTTTGAGGATAGGTCGTGCCAAAACTAGCCAAAACAATGGCTACCTTTTGCTTATGGCCACTTGCCAGGACTAAATTAACATTAAAAAGCACAAAAAACACACTTAGCCAAAGAACTTGTCTAACTCTCATCGTTCCTCCTTTTTGTTGTATAAATTGTAAAAAAACAAAAAGCCCTTTAAACCCAAAAGGGGTCTAAAGGGCTTTTCCCGGACTTAATCCACCCTTTGACTTCCAAAAAGGAGGTTAGCCCAACTAACGGACGCACCTCGCCTTTTTTTCTCTGTCCACAGCAGAGAAAAAAGTAAGCCAGTTGAGGCAGGTCTTCTGACTTCAGGATCATCCTACTTGCTGCGCCTTCCCATTGCCCTAGGGCAACAGTGGCTTTATGCAGCTTTCGTCCCCTGTTACAGCGGCCGGGACCGTGCCAGACTTACACTGGACTTCCCTATTAAGTCCAAAACGACACCTCAACTGCATTTTAGAATTTACAAAAAAAGTTTATTAATTGAATTAAATAAGATAAAATTTCTCCTGTCAAGACATAAAACAGAGGACAAGCTGTTTGGCCTACAACTTTAACAATTTTTGAGGCCACATTGCGCTGGAAACTGTTTGAAACAGTCTAAACCAAAATCTAATTTTTATTTTTTGAAGTGTTACCATAATAAAATATTTGACATTTTTTTTTACACCAACAATTATATCTTCTTGAGCAAAAATTGGCTCATCTTTTTTAGTAAAAACTGCATTAGGAGTAACGACGGATGAATGAAAAGTGGCGAAAAATATTTGGAGAATACTTAGAAGCCTTTGTAATTGCCTTTATATTGGCTTTTTTTATCAGGTCATTTGTGGTGCAGGCCTTTAAAATCCCTTCTGGCTCTATGTTAAATACCCTTCAAATTGGCGATCATCTCTTGGTCAACAAATTTATTTATGGATTGCGCATACCCTTTACCAATAAATTTATTGTAAAATTCTCTGGACCTAAATTTAGAGACGTAATTGTTTTTAAATTTCCAGAAGATCCCTCTAAAGACTTTATCAAACGAGTTATTGGGGTCCCTGGAGATACTATACAAATAATCCACAAAATCGTTTACCGTAATGGGAAAAAATTAACAGAACCCTATGCCATCCATGTAGATCCACACTTTATTCCTCAGCGAGATGATTTTGGCCCTATAACTGTACCCAAAGACAAGTACTTTGTCATGGGCGACAATAGAGATGAATCCTATGACTCCAGATTCTGGGGTTTTGTAGATAGAGACCTAATCTTAGGCAAAGCCTTCATTATTTATTGGTCCTGGGAGGGTTTTACCCATATTCGCTGGAACAGAATAGGAAAAATTATTCATTAACAGGTCTAGCAACTTCTACAAGTCAATAAAAAAAGATAACAGTTCAATCGTCTCAAACGTTGTTAATTATAGGCCTGGCAAATGATAGAAAGCACGGTTTTTATACTCAAAAACCAATTCTCTTTTAGTCAGCCTTATAAATTTTAAAGCATTTTCTCTAAAACAAAGGGTCTAATAACTAAATAACTATTTAACACATATTGAGAAATAAGCATGTTTGCCAAAACGTTTAGTGCTGGAATTTTAGGTATAGAAGCATTTTTAGTAGAAGTAGAGGTGGACATAACTCGTTCTGGATTGCCTACTTTGCATATGGTAGGTCTGGCTGAAGGAGCAGTAAAAGAAAGTAAAGAAAGGGTACTGGCGGCTCTAAAAAATTGTGGCTTCAAACTACCTTCCAGTAGAATCACCATTAATCTAGCTCCAGCAGATCAGCGCAAAGAAGGTAGCCTCTTTGATCTTCCCTTGGCTATCGGCCTTTTAGCTGGCAGCGAAGTCTTACCTCTTCAAGTGCTAAATCAATACATTCTAGCAGGAGAGATTTCCCTTACAGGAGAACTCAGGCCCATTGCAGGCGCCTTGCCCATAGCCTTGCTCGCCCGCCAAAAAGGCTTTCGGGGAGTAATATTGCCCCAACAAAATGCCTTAGAAGCTGCAGTGGTCCAAGATATAGACATTTTGGGGGTAAAAACTCTGGTAGAAGTGGTCAACTTCTTTAACAACTCCAATACATTAACCCCAATAAAAGTGGACGTTGCAGAAATTTTTACCAAAAGACAACACTTTTGGATCGATTTTGCCGAGGTAAAAGGTCAAGAAACAGCAAAAAGGGCCATTGAAATAGCTGCTGCTGGAGGACACAATTTATTATTCGTGGGACCACCTGGAAGTGGCAAAACCATGTTAGCCCAAAGAATCCCTACTGTTTTACCGCCTTTATCTTTTGAAGAAGCTCTAGAAGTTACCAAAATTTATAGCGTAAGCAATCAACTGGGAGAAAATACCCCTCTTATAGTGCATAGACCCTTTCGCTCGCCCCATCACACTATTTCAGACGCGGGCTTAATAGGCGGAGGTCGCTATCCAAGGCCAGGAGAAGTGTCTCTTGCCCATAGGGGCGTATTGTTCCTGGACGAACTCCCAGAATTTAAAAAAAACGTGCTCGAAGTTTTGCGTCAGCCTCTGGAGAGTGGAGAAGTAACCATCTCCAGAGCTGCTATTTCTCTACGCTATCCAGCCAATTTTATGCTGGTAGCGGCTATGAATCCCTGCCCTTGCGGATACCTTGGAGACGAAAAACATACCTGCACCTGTACTCTAAATCAAATCCAGCGTTATAGGTCAAGACTCTCTGGACCACTTTTAGATAGAATTGATCTGCAGGTAGAAGTGCCTGCAGTAGACTACAAACATCTACGTTCTCCCAAAAATGGTCTAAACTCTGAAACCATGCGTTCTAGAATCATAGAAGCGAGAAAAATTCAACAAGTTCGCTACCGCAAAGAAAACCTCCCATTTCTAACCAATAGCGAATTGTCTGGCAAATGGTTGCAACATTTTTGTCCTCTTGGCCACCAAGAGCACGACTTCTTAGAACAAGCAGTTAATAGATTGGGACTTTCTGCCAGAGCCTATACCAGAATTTTAAGAATAAGCCGCACTATTGCAGATCTGGAGGGAAGGGAATACATAAACTCGGAGATCCTAGCAGAGGCTATTTCTTATCGTTTTTTAGACAGAAAAGAACAACTCCTAGGATAATTTTTTAACTTCCCCCTGAAGGAAAAATAAGCCTATTTAAAATCAAACCAAAGAAAAAATCCTGCTCATGGCTAAATTTCCAGCCAAGATGAGTTTTGCACACCGAACAAGAGCTAATTTGCCATGCATAAGGTGGAAACCAGCTAAACTCTGCGCTCTTTTCAGGTAAACAAAAGACACCAGGCGCTTGAGAAAAACAACCAATTTCAAAAATAAGACCATGAGGATTAAAAAAACAATGGCAATGTTTGCCCTGAACTTCCTGCCTAAACCTTTTACTAGTAATTACGTTTTTACATACAGCACACAAAATCTCTTCTTCTAAAAAAGAGACAATAACACTATCTGGTTGTTTATCTACTTTAACGTCACACCTAGACAGTGTTTTACAATATATCTGTGTTCCCAAAATGGAGAACCTGCGTGCATTCATTCTTTAGTCGACCCATTTTCAAACCCACTCTAATTATTTTACGAGTTCCTTAATGTATCTAGCATAAGTTTGTCGTAACATTTCCAGATAGTTTGTATCGATTTTGCCTTTAAATGTCTCTACTTCCAGATAACGTTTGGGAATTTTTACTGTTTCTGGGTCAAAACCTGTTTTTATTTTTAATCTCCAGCGCCTCACAGCGATCTCCTGAGCTATTTTTTGTAATTCTTCAGGACCCAGGTTTAACCCAACACAACTCAAAGCAGAGGCCATCTGTTCCCAAGAATAAGCTTTACGAGCAAACAAACATCCCACACAACTAGTTAACATAACTCTATATTTTTCTTCTTTTTGAAAAAACTCGAGAGCCTGATGCACATCTTTTTCTTTAGAAGATTGATCCAAGGAATAAGCTCCCAGATCTAGATGGGAATGACGAAAACCAAGGGCCTGAGAGACAAAATAATTTTCTCCTGTGGCATAGCCAGCCATTTCCTGCCCAAGCACACAAGCAAAATCTTCTCCTCCTAATTTTTGCACAGCCTGAGCCAATCCCTGGGCCATAATTTGCCAAAACTCATTGGGTGGATTAGCGATAAAATGTATGGCCTGCACGTATTCTCTTGCCTTTTCAAAAGCCAGATCCACAAGAGTTTGCTCAATAGAAAATAGCCCCTTTTCCAGCCCTTCAGTCACATAAGCCAACAATACTCCTGCAGAAATAGCATCCAGACCTTCTCTTTCGACCTGTTCTATCAAACGTAACACGTCTTCAGCATCTTTTAGCCCCAACATAGAGCCTAAAGCAAAAATCAGTTCATAATCATAGGCAACCTGACGAAACAAAAATTCATGTTCTTGACCAAACTGCTCCCGCAACAAGGCGATATGGATACACCCCACAGGACAACCAGCACATGCAGTTTTGCGCAGCAATAATTTTTGGGCAAACGCTTCTCCAGAAATACCTTCTATGCCAGGATCAGAGGTTTTTTGCAAATTATTCCAGGGCAAACACTTTAATTCATTTAAAGGTATAAGATTTTGGGCAGTACCTAAGTCGTGATATTTTTTGACCACACCACTGGTGGTAATAAGTTGATATAGCTCCTGATATCGTTTTTGATAGGCTTTTAGATCTATCTCTTGGAGTGAAGTGTTGGCTCTGCCTCCAATCACAAGCGCTTTAATGTTTTTATAACCCAGGGCAGCTCCACCACCAAGACGACCAAAATGGCGATACGTATCGACATTAACGCAAGCAATAGGACTTTTGTTTTCTCCGGCAGGACCTATGCGCAAAATAGATCTTTGACCAGAAGGTAATTTAGTTATCCTTCTTAAAATTTTACCAATGCTAAAAACATCTGCCTTTTCTAAAAAAGGAACTGGAAAAAAATTGATACTGTGATCAGAAATTTCCAAAACAGAAAGTCTGGCGCATTTACCTATCAACACAATGGCCTGATATCCAGAAAAACGCATAGCCATAGCCAACCTGCCACCGGCATGGCTCTCTGTATATTGCTCGTTGTAAGGAGACTTAAAAGCCATGACCACCTTACTCATCATAGGAAACATAGCACTCAAAGGACCTATGGCCCAAATAACTGGTTGTCTGGGATGAGATGCTGGTTCGTCTATCAAACCATATTTTTCAAAAAGACAGGCAGCAAGGCCAGAGCCGCCCAAATAATGTTCTAAAACGTCTATTTGCTCTATTTTACTTTTTTGCCTATCTAAATCTACGATTAAAATCTTACTTTTCATCTTGTTTCTTCCCTGTTTTTACTAAGGTTATACAACCATGAGGACAAAAAGAAACGCACCGCCCACAATGCACACACACAATGGGTTTATTTAATTCTCCATCAAAATGAATAGCTCCCACCGTACAAGCCTGAACACACTTGCCACACCCCATACACAAGTTGGATCTAAAAATAACTCCCCCCCCTGGCTTTGGCTTTAAAGCCTCTGTAGGACAAACTGCAGCACAAGGAGGAGGATCACAGGCCAAACAATAAATGGCCTCAAAACCTGTAGAAAGACCTCCCGCGGACCTAATGTGAATTCCACTGCGCTCCCACGACAATGTTTTATGCACCAACCTGGCACAGGCCAAGACACAAGAATAACACCCTATGCACTTGGCCATGTCTATGGCTTTTAAATGTTGCATTGCTTATCTCCTGTTTTAATAAACTAATCAAAATTCATTGTTTTAAAATATGCCCATAATTTTAAAAAAGGCCCCAAGCACTCCCAAAACTGAAATCATTATAGAAATAGAAAACATCTTTAAGGTAAAATTTCTATGCTCTAGATCTCTTTTATCAAGATTATCAGACAATCTGTTTATTGAAGTTATCATTTGCTCAAAACGTTTATCTACCTGCTCAAAACGTTTATCTACTTGTTCAAATTTTGAGTTCATATCTTCTTTTAAAGCATCAATGCGTTTATCCACCTGTTCAAATCTTTTATCTACCTGCTCAAATCTATAATTCATGTCATCTTTTAGGTGATCAATGCGTTTATGTACTAATTCAAATTTTTTATCTACCTCTCCAAAACGAGAATTCATGTCAGCTTTCAAATTATCAATACGTTTATCTACTTCTCCAAAACGTGAGCTCATGTCAGTTTTCAAATTATCAATACGCTTATCTACTTCTTCAAAGCGAGAGTTCATATTGATTCTCAGGTCATCAATGCGTTTATCTACTACGTCTAACCTGTAATCAACATCTTTTTTAAATTCTTGAAGTGCTTCTCTGGCTATTTCTTGGTTTCTTCTAAGCTCCTCGATCTGAACTTGGAGATAGTCGAATTTAGCATCAAAATACTTCGTATTGGGAACTATTCCTGCAAACAAAGCATAAATGTCAGGGAAAAATCTTTCTTGATTATCTTTTTCTTTTTTTTCCATCAGTTATCTCCTCCACATTTGGCTCAAATACATCACCCAAAACAGAGAGAAAAAAAATCTGGACTTACTAAACGATAATTAGTTATAGTCTAATTAAGGTAGGTCCATAACTCAGCTAGCATACTGGAAAAAACTTTCAAAAAACAAATTGACTTGCTTATTGACGTGTAAAACTAATTATATTTACTATAGGCCTAAATAACATCAACAACAAAAAACCTTTGAAATTAATTTTAGATAATTTTTATTAAAATGTAAATTTGTAAATTGTTAAAATAAATACCTGCCCTAGCTAAAAATCAAAGGTTAGCGTTAAAAAAGTAAAATAAAAAAATAAGGACGGGCAGGGATGAACCGTAAACAGTGATGGACATAGAAGTCACTGCTCATCTTTAAGAGTTGAGGTAAAGTTTGTCCTGAAAAATTCAAGAATCAACACAACAACGTCAACTAATGGCATGATATTCACCAAACTTTACTAAAAATCTAGACTTACGGCGGGCAGTATAGTGATTATAATAATTATCAAAGGAAAAGGAGAATAAAAATGGAGTTATCCCAAAGAATTCTTTCCATTCCGCCTTCAGCAACCCTAACTATGAATGCCAAGGCTCAAGAGCTAAAACAAAAAGGAGAAAACATTATCAGTCTGGCCGTGGGCGAACCAGATTTTTCTCCCCCAGAGCACGTCAAAGAAGCATTAATAACTGCGGTAAATGACAATTGTTTTCAATATTTGCCAGTGCCAGGACTGCCAGCCTTAAGAGAAGCTGGAGCAAATTATTTTTACAGATTTTATCAGGTCCAACCAGAACCTCAAGAAATTATGTTTAGCAACGGTGGCAAACAGGTTTTATATAACCTTTTTCAAGTCTTATTAAATCCTGGGGAAGAGGTTTTAATCCCTGCTCCTTACTGGGTGAGTTATCCTCCTATGGTTCAATTAGCAGGCGGAGTCCCAAAAATCATACCTACTTATTTAGAAGATAATTTTGAATTATCCATAGAAACTCTAAAAAATAGTCTTACTGAAAATACAAAAATACTTATTCTCAACTCTCCATCCAATCCTACAGGAGTCAACTATTCCCAAGAGAAATTAACTTCTCTGGCGCAATTTGCTCTGGATAAAGGACTGTTCGTAATTTCTGATGAAGTCTATGATCAACTGGTTTATCCCCCAAGTCAACCCGCTTCTTTGGCTAGATTGTGGCAAAATCACAAAGACAAAATAGCTATCGTCAACGCTTTATCCAAAAGTTTTGCCCTCACCGGACTTCGAGTTGGCTTTGTGCTTACTGCTGCACCAATTATCAAAGCCATGACCAAATTGCAAAGTCAAAGTTGTTCCAATATCTGCTCTGTGGCCCAAAAAGCTGCTATAGCGGCTCTAACTGGAGATTTTTCTTTTCTAGAAGGAGAAAGGCAAAAACTTAAACAACGCAGAGATCTAACTTTAGAATTTTTAAAAGACTTAGGCCTAAAAACACCACGACCAGATGGAGCTTTTTACGTATTCCCTGAAGTAAAAAAATATTTTAACTCGCACCTTACCAACTCTACAGCATTATGCACCTATTTATTAGAACGAGCAAAAATCGCTACTGTCCCAGGGATTGCCTTTGGAGATGACAATTGTATCCGTATATCCTATGCTGTGCCAACATCAGTGTTAGAAGACGCTTTACAAAGACTAAAAACAGCTCTGAACGAACTATAAAACGGCGACACAATTTTTTTTAAATTTTTAATTTTATTTAACCCTGGGGGTAAAATATGGGCTTTTTAAACTGGCATCAAGCTTATGCTGGGGGGCTAAAACAAAACATTGGCCAAGAAAAACTTTACAACATTCAGGCCAAACTTCAACAAGAATATTCCAATTTGCCCTTTCTAAACCTCAAACATCTTTCCGAATTAATACCTGCTCTTCAGGGTATTTCTAGCCAGCTGACACGTTTTAAAAATATGTTGATCTTGGGTATTGGCGGCTCTGCTCTTGGACCAAAGGCCTTACAACAGTCCTTTTATCCTACCCAAAACCTTCCCGAATACAAAGGCAAACGCCTGTATGTCCTGGACAACATCTATCCTGGCAGATTAGAGCAACACCTGACCCACCTAGCTCCAGAGGATACGGTAGTTGTGGTTATTAGCAAGTCAGGCACTACATTAGAAACCATTTCCCAGTATTTTTTAGTCAAAAAATGGCTCCAAAAAAACAGGCAGCAATTTCAAAAACATTTGGTCATTGTTACTGATCCTCAAAAAGGTTTCTTAAGACAGGAGGTCAAAAAAAATGGTTACTTATCCTTAACCATCCCCCCCAAACTGGGAGGAAGATATTCTATTTTGTCTGCAGTAGGTTTACTCCCAGCTAGCTTTCTTGGACTTAACTATCTAAAACTAATCGAAG
Source organism: Desulfonauticus sp. (assembly GCA_030950395.1). Taxonomy (GTDB): domain Bacteria; phylum Desulfobacterota; class Desulfovibrionia; order Desulfovibrionales; family Desulfonatronovibrionaceae; genus Desulfonauticus. Next base: position 26,625 of record JAUZRP010000119.1, read on the forward strand.
GTGCAAAATCCTTGTCCACTATAGACGACCTTTTAAACCATCCAGCACTCAAACTTGCTTGTTGGGCTTTTGATTTAATTGCTTGCGGCAAAAATGAACTGATCTTTTTTAACTACATACCTTACTGGGAATGCTGGGGAGAATGGTTTGCACAATTGTGGGCAGAAAGTCTAGGCAAAAATCAGACAGGTTCTATGCCTATCCCTGCTATTGGCGTAAGAGATCAACACTCTTTGCTACAAATGTTTATGGACGGACCCCAAAATAAAGGCTGTTTGTTTTTAAACGTAGAAAAATTACCCCAAGCCGAGATGTTGGACATGGATTTGCCTGAAGAATGGAAATTTTTAGAAAATAAATCTATAGGAGACATTTTTTTGGCAGAAAGCATAGGCACCCTTATGTCTCTGGGGCAAAAAATGCCTCTGGTAGAGCTTACTGTAGAACAAGCCAATGAGTACGAACTTGGCAAATTGATCCTCTTGTTGGAGCTCACGACCTTATTAACCGGTTGGCTTCTGGATATTAATCCACTGAATCAGCCTGGGGTAGAGAAAGGTAAACGCCTAGCCAAAGCCAAACTTGGGGCTCCAGGTTTTGTACAAGAACAAAAAGAATTAGAGCATTTTCAACAACAAAAAAAGAATTCTCAGGGATTTTAAGTGCGATTATTACGCCCTGATCCTTCTCATCCCTTCCAAATTGCCAGGTTTTTGTCTTTTAGCTCTTTTGTGCTTATTTTAAGTACTGCTATTATCCTGGTCATCTTTGTCTCTAATTATGCCCGAGAGATCTTTTTTAAAAAAGATACAGATTTTGCCCTATTGTTGGCTGAAAACCTAAATCATCAGATATTTCAGCGCTTTACCTTGCCCACAATCCTAGGTTACGGCAGAGTAGAGCTAAAAAATCCTGAACAATACAAAAGGTTAGAAGAAGTAATCATGTCCACTATCCATAGTTTTCACGTTTTAGAGGTACGTATTTATAATAATCAGGGTGAAGTAGCTTATGCCACCAACAAAACACTATTGGGCCAAAAGATTCTGGATAAATCTATTTTAAAAAAGACTATTCAGCAAAGACAACACATTTTTGTGCTGGAAAAAAAGATATCCAATTTAAAGGCTCTGTTTACCTTAAACTTTCCGCCTCAAACAGTGGTCTTAAAAACCATTTATCCCCTGGTAGCTGAACGCACTTTTGGCTTGAAACAACGTCCCATTATGGGTATTCTAGAATTCAAGCAAGACATCAGTAACGATTTTGAAAGCATTGTTTATTTTCAATGGCTTATAGTTATTTTGTTTATCTTTTCCTTTTCTATCTTATTTTTATTGTTACGGAGTATAATTAATAGAGCAGAAGAACTATTGCTCGAAAAATTAAAAGAAAAAGAAAAACTAAAAACAGAATTACTCCGCACTGAACGATTAGCCAGTATGGGCAGAATGGTCTCTGCTATTGCTCACGAAATAAGAAACCCTTTGGGTATTATTCAAAGCACCAGTGAGTTTTTGTTTAAAAAATTTCAAAAAGAAAACAACGCACAGGCCAAATTTTTAAAAGCAATTTATGAAGAATCCACCAGATTAAGCCGTACAGTAAACGACTTTTTAGACTATGCCAGACCAAAAGAACCTAAACAAGAAACAGTAGATTTAAAACAATTAGTCCAAAAGGTGCTGTCCTTTTTACAGCAAGAATTAAAAGACAAAAAAATATCTATCCAAATTGAAGGAGAAAATTTTACGTGCATGGGAGATAAAGATCTGCTTTATCGCGTATTTTATAATCTTATTCTAAATAGTATTCAAGCGCTAGAGCAAAATCAAGATAAGGAAAAATGGATAAAGATCTTCTTCAAACCTACCCATAAAGAGGTGCACATTCTGGACTCAGGACCAGGATTTGAGGACAAAATGTTAGAAAAATACTTTGAACCATTTTTTACTACCAAGGACCACGGCACTGGTCTTGGACTGGCCATTGTCAAAAATATTTTAAATAATCACGAAGCAGAAATAATTTTACAAAATCATTCCCTGGGCGCCCGAACAATTATTCGCTTTTAAATAAGAACATTTGAGCAACCAGGAGCTAAAAATAGTCTAAGAGTTGATGCTAAAAATATAACATTGGAAAATAGTAAAAAAAGAGGCCAAAATGTCTGGTCATGTTTTAGTTATAGACGATGAAAAAAATTATCTTCTCTTGTTAGAAGCCCTTTTGTCTGAAGAAGGTTTAGAGGTTACCACTCTAAACGATCCTGAAATGGCACTAAACTTCTTAGAAGAGTCAGACGTAGATGTGGTAGTAACAGACATGAAAATGCCCAAAATTAATGGGCAGGAAATCCTAGAAAAAGTCAAAAAGACTTCCCCCTATCTCCCTGTAATTATCATGACTGCCTTTGGATCCATTGACGGCGCAGTAGAAGCGATGCGCTGTGGAGCTTTCGACTACTTGACCAAGCCCTTTTCCAACGAAGAATTGCTGTTATCTATCAAGCGGGCATTAAATTTTTCTCGTATGGAGCAAGAAAACAGGTTATTAAAAGCTTCTTTAGTGCAACAATATGCCAAAAACACCATCATTGGTCAAAGCAAAAAAATGCAAGAAATCTTACAACTTCTGGAAAGAGTGGCTCCTAGCAAATCCACTGTCCTAATTTTGGGAGAATCTGGCACAGGGAAAGAACTAATTGCCAAAGCCCTCCACTATTCTTCACCCCGAGCAAGTGCTCCCTTTGTGGCCGTAAATTGTATGGCCTTAAATCCTAATCTGCTCGAAAGTGAATTGTTCGGTCATGAAAAAGGTTCTTTTACTGGCGCGGTAAGCACCAAAAAAGGTAAGTTTGAACAGGCCCATGGTGGAACCTTATTTTTGGACGAGATAGGAGAACTTTCTTTAGACATACAGATAAAACTCCTTAGAGTCTTACAGGAAAAAAAGGTAGAAAGAGTCGGGGGAAACAAACCTATCCCTGTAGATATTCGCCTGGTGTGTGCAACCAATAAAAATCTCAAAGAAGAAATGCAAAAAGGCAACTTTAGAGAAGATTTATATTATCGTTTAAACGTAGTAGAAATTACTCTGCCTCCTCTTAGAGAGAGAAAAGAAGACATTCCCTTGCTTGTGGCTTATTTTGCCAACAAAATTTGCAAGGCCAATAATTTGCCTTTGAAAAAATTTTCCCCTCAAGCCTTAGAATATCTTAGTTTGTACGATTGGCCAGGCAATATCAGACAACTAGAAAATGTTGTGGAGAGATGCATAATTTTATCTACGTCCCAGGAAATAGGAGTGGAAGATCTTCCATTGGACATTAAAAAAGAAGAAGACCAATTAAAAAGCGCTGTGGACCTCTTGCCCTTGGAGTTAAATCTTTCAGAAACTTTAGAAAAAATAGAAGCCAACCTTATTAAACGCGCCCTGGTAAAGTCTAACTTTGTGCAGGTCAAGGCAGCAGAAATGCTCGGCATATCCAAAAGCCTACTTCAATACAAAATAAAGAAGTATAATATTTCTTTTTAGC
>JAUZRP010000012.1 GCA_030950395.1 Desulfonauticus sp.
TTGAATTTAATAAGTGATAATGGGTCCCAACCGACTTCAGTAAGTTTTATGAAAAGTATGAGAACTCTTGGTATCAGACAAATATTTACTAGTTATGATAACCCTAAAGGCAATGCCGAAACAGAACGAATGATAAGAACAATCAAAGAAGAAATTGTGTGGCTGAATGAATTTGAGAGTTTTGAAGAGGCTAGAAAAGCAATAGGCAGATGGATAGAAGAAGATTATAACAAGTATTACGTGCATTCTTGTTTGGGCTATTTGAGCCTTGAAGAATTTGAAAGAAAGTACAACAACCAAGCAGCATGACCTCTACTAAACTCTACTTAAAAAATGTCTAGACTTTTGGGGTGCAGTACAGTGAATAGTTTACAACTTATGGGTTTTAATTCATAATTTTTTAAGTTTTCAAATAGATGGAGGCTTAAAATGAGATTTAAAATTATAATAATTAGCTTTTTGTTTGTTTTGTTTTTAGTTGGCGTGGTTTTGGCAAAGATCAATATCAACAAGGCAAATAAAGAAGAATTGACACAATTATCAGGCATAGGCAGGACTAAGGCTCAGGCAATAGTTGACTATAGAAAATCTTATGGTAATTTTACAACTATAGAAGAGATAAAAAAAGTAAAAGGGATTGGAGATAAGATCTTTGAGAAAATAAAATTGGTAATTGGTAATTAGTAATTTGTAATTGGTGGTTGGGCGATTGGGTGAAGGTTCTAGTGGTTATAGAGGTTCTATCTGAAAAAAATTTTCTTTACCTCTACAGGACGAAATACTAAAGACGTTCAATCTGTTATCGCTTGGTTTTGCATTCAGGCAATCCTAAACGTATCTGACTCAGAAGCTATTGAAGCTTATTGGCAAAGATAATGCAAAACAATTCGTTAGTGCTATGGAACAATTACTGGAAAACATAAAAAAATAATCCGAATTATAAATAAGCGCCAAAAAAGAAAACCTAAAGGCCAAACTTTATAATGAACTGCGACACGAACTTGCCACAAAAGCACAAAAGAATTCGTAAGAACTGAAATAAACGAAGTAAAAGCAGACATAAAATTAAATAATGTTTTATTGTTAATAGGCCTAACCCTTTTTGCTTTAGCTATTTTTAATTCTGATTTTGTAAACATTATAGAAAAAATATTTAAATAAAAATATATTTTTGACTCAAAGAGTAAAAAAAAGGAGTAGCTTTATGTTAGATGATGTTTCTCATCTTAAACTTCTGGGTAAAAGTAAAACCCAATACCCCTCAAAAGTAAGTCCAGACTTACTGGAAACTTTTCCCAACAAATTTCCTGATAGAGATTATTGGATAACTATGGTAAGTGACGAATTTACTTCTTTGTGCCCTATGACTGGTCAGCCTGACTATGGCAGCATTGAGATCAAATATCGTCCGGATAAAAAATGTATAGAGTCTAAATCCTTAAAATTTTATTTATTTAGTTACCGTCAAGAACCTACCTTTATGGAAACAGTGGTTAATCGTATTTTAACTGATTTAGTAAAAGCCTGTGAACCAAAAGAAATGATTGTTAAAGGACGTTTTAAGCCCAGAGGTGGAATCGTTATAGAAGTAGAAACCCATTACAATAAATAAATCTGTTATTTTAATTTTAGGAGTAGAGCCGTGAAAACTAAATTTATTTTTTGTTTAGAGCTATTGCTTATTTTAATAGGAGCTAAATACGGTCTGGCTTTAGATGTTTTAGATAAAATGCAACAAAAATACGAACAAATTAATAGTTTTGCAACAAACTTTTATCAGACCTTAACCAATGCAGCCACCAGAGAGCAGGACTTGAGAAAAGGAAAAATTTATTATAAAAAACCAGGCTTGGTTCTCTGGCAAGTTTTAGCTCCAGAAAAAGAAAAACTAATTTTAGGAGAAAACATCGTCTGGGACTATTTCCCAGAGGAAAATATTGCCTATAAGTATAGTAGAAAACAAATTCTAACCTCTAAAACTATGCTAAAATTTATTTCAGGTAAAGCTAATATAAAAGAAGATTTTATTCCAGAATTTCAAGGAGAACAAAAGGACGGCTTAAAATTTAAACTCGTACCAAAAAAACCAGAGCCCAATCTTGTGTTGGCTTACATCTGGGTAGATAAAAAAAGTTTTTTATTAAACAGAATACTGTTGATAGATTTCTTTGGCAATGGTAATGAACTCTCGCTCACCAATACCAGAATAAATATTCCCTTAAAAAATAAACTTTTTTACTTTCATCCCAATAAAGGAGTAGAAATACAAGACAACAGTAAAAAATAGGGGGATAAGCTGTGGTCATTGTTGTAACAAACTGCAAAGATTGTCCTTTTTGCACTGTCCTGAAAAATGAAGAAAAATTTTGCAATGTTACTTACCCTGTAAAAAGAAAAATAGAAACCCAAAACTCTTGTCCCATTTGGTGTCCCTTAAAAAAAGAACAAATTATTGTGCGAAATTTTGTTTAGATCTCTTTTCACCTAAGGCCCAAAGAGGTGTACAGGCATTTTATTTCTTTAGAAGATAAAAAACGATATTGCCCTGGTTTCGTGTTTAACAGCCTGATATTTCCCATCTGGATCCGTTTTAATTTCAAAATAGTAAGTTCAAGATCCCTACACATTCTTCTAATTTGCCTATTTAAACCTTGTTTTATGGTAATTTCAAACACAGTTAAATCCTCTTTGTGTTCCAGGATGTTGATTTGAGCAGGCAATACCCTATCCCCTTCTTGCAAAATCATTCCCTGCTCCATTACTCTAAGTTTAGTTCTAATCTGTTTTCCTTTCACTGTTACTTGATAAACTTTTTTTACTTTATAGCGAGGATGAGTTAGCCTATAACACAATTCTCCATCAGTGGTTAAAAGCAAAAGCCCTTCTGAAAAATAATCCAACCTTCCCACCGGAAAAGGCCTTTGTTTTTTTATGGAGGCAGGTAAAAGATCATAAACGGTTTTGCGTTGTTGAGGGTCTTTTAAGGTGGTAACAACTTCTATAGGTTTGTTTAAAACGATGTGGCAATGCCTTGTTTGTAAATGTATTTTCTGGTCATTTACATATACCTGATCCTGCTCTGGTTTAACTTGAAAATAAGGCTCTTTTACAACCTGATGATTGACTTTTACCTTTCCTGCAGTAATCAACTCTTCTGCTTTTCTCCTAGAACTAAAGCCACTTCTGGCAATAAATTTATTTAAACGCATCTATTTTAATTCTGACTGAGCTTTTATTTTTAGATACAAATCACCCTGCCACGCCCCTAACTTGCGTCCAAGTTTTTTTAATCTAATAGTTTGTCCTGGTTTATAACCAGGCGGAATAGTTAGCTCTATTTGTTTATTTGGGCCAAATTTTTGCCCAATGTTTACTTTTATCTTGGTACCTGGCTTAATTTTATAGGCTGGTATATATATTTCGTGTTCATAATCAAGCTGAGAATGCCACCAGGAAAAAATTTGTTGTTTTATTTGCTGCAAATAACGAAGCGGAGTTGACCTTTTTTTATTTTGAACCCGATTAAATATATCTTCAAAAACCTGTCTGGCAAACGGATCTTCCAATATCTGTTGCAATATCTCTTCTTGACTTGCATAAAAGTGCTTCCTGTAAGTATCTCTAGTTGAAGAATATCTTGGTTCTCGTTTATTGGACCTATAAAAAGATTGTTGACTTTGTCTGGCATAGGTTTGTTTGGCCTGAGTTCTACTAAAAGACGTGGTGTTATCTTTTTTAGATCCTTTATTAAAATTTTGAGTTTTTTGGCTAGCAGATCTTGAGTGTAGGTGTTGTTTTAAGGTAACATAGGCGATGTTTATTTCTTGAAATTTTCTGGTGGCGTCAGGATCAGCAGTATTTAAATCTGGATGGTATTTAAAAGCCAAACGGCGATAATTTCTTTTTAGATCCTCTAAAGTTGCTTGAGGACTTAGCTCTAAAATTTGGAAGTAAGCATCCAGTTTACTCATTGTTTTTTATTAGATCCCACACCTGTAAAGCACTTGGTCCTGTTTTTAAGTTACAAATCAGGTCATTTTGCTGCAAGTACTGCAGGCCAAATTGTCTAAATTCTTTTAAGGATACGTTTTTGTTAATCCCAGGACAATAAGTCTTGGCCATTTCAAGCGCGGCTTCATCTATCAAATTTCCTCTAAAAAAAGGCCAGGCAGCACAAACTTTAGGTTTGACAGGGTGAATAGAGCAACCTTTGTCTGGCTCAAAAAATACACACAAATTGCCCTTTGTCTTTATGGACTTTTTATCATTAGAGTCCACTAAATAAATCTGTTGGAACTTTTGCACAGATAGACCTAAAAAGTCAGCAATCTTTTCTTGTTCTTCTAAAGTAACAATAATGCCTCCCTCACCTTCACAACAATGACCACACCTCTGACAATTAAAAACTTGATCCTTCATGTTTTTTATTTTTTAAGTAAATTATTGTGTTAACGTTAGTCCTAAACCCGCTAACATAGAGCCCAACCATGCTTATAAAATTTTTATTCTACAGAGCCCAGAAAGTCAATTTGTAGTTGGAATGCAAAGAAAAAAATTGACGATAATTTAAGTAAGGCCTAAATTTTAGGTCAATTTTATGATTCAACCAGATCAAATTGTCCAAGGAGAAGATATGTCCCGTATTACAGTGTCTGAAGCTCTTGAGTTGTGGAATGATGCCAATTTATTTGAGCTGGGTCAAAAGGCTCATGCCTTTCGTTTTCAACTCCATCCAGAGCCAATAGTAACTTATATAGTTGATAGAAATATAAATTATACCAATATCTGCATTTCCGGCTGCAAATTTTGCGCTTTTTATGCTCCTCCTGGCTCCCAAAAAGGGTATGTTTTAAGTTTGGAACAATTAAGTAAAAAGGTAGAAGAAACTATCAAATTGGGAGGATATCAAATTTTACTCCAGGGTGGTATGCATCCAGACTTAGATCTAAATTTTTACGAAAATATGCTGAAATTTTTGAAAAAAAATTATCCTCAAGTAGCAATTCACGGTTTTTCACCACCAGAAATTAGTTTTTTATCCCAAAAACACAACTTAAGCATTAAAGACGTACTCAAAAAATTAATAGACGCTGGTCTTGATTCTATACCAGGAGGAGGAGCTGAAATTCTGGTGGATAACATTAGGCAGCGTATTTCTCCCCGAAAATGTGATGCCAGTACATGGCTTAAAGTAATGGAACAAGCCCACCTGCTGGGTTTAAAAACAACTGCAACTATGATGTTTGGACATATAGAAACCATTGAAGATAGGCTGGAACATTTGCAAAAAATAAGAGAACTTCAAGACAAAACAGGAGGTTTTACAGCCTTCATTCCCTGGACCTTTCAACCTCGAAACACTTTAATATCTACAGAAGAAGTGTCCTCTGTAGAATATCTAAAATTTTTGGCCCTAAGTCGTTTGTTTTTAGACAATATTGCCAACATTCAAGCCTCGTGGGTAACTCAAGGACCAAAAGTAGGACAAATGGCTTTGTTCTGGGGAGCCAATGATTTTGGCTCCACTATGATCGAAGAAAACGTAGTCAAAGCTACAGGGGTTAGTTTTCGTTTACCTGAAGACAAAATCAGAGAAATTATTTCCAGAGCAGGGTTTATCCCCAAAAAAAGACTCATGGACTATACCCTCATAGAAGGAGAAAAATAAAAATGGACAACAACTTATTTATTCCAAGATCGGAATTAGAGTTGAGATGGAACAAGTTGAGACAAAAATGGCAAGAACTCAAGTTTGACAGTGAAGGGATTTTTATCTTTTCTCGTCCCATTATTTATTATTTTACTGGCACCTGGGCCAATGGACTATTGTTTTGTCCTTATGAGGGAGAGCCTGTCTTAATGTGCCGCAGAGGTGTGGAGCGGGCAAAACAGGAATCATCCCTAAAAAACATCTGTTATTTTTACTCTTTTAGTGAGTTAGAAGGTATTTTAAAAGATTACGGTTATAAACTCTCCAATCCAATTGGGGTAAATCAGAAAGGATTAAGCTGGGATTTAGCCAATTTATTCCAAACCAAGTTGAAAGACAAACAATTTATTAGTGCAGATAATCTGCTCGCTTTGACCAGAGCCGTAAAAACAGAATACGAACTCTATTATCTCAAGGAAGCAGGCGCAAGGCACAATAAAGGATTGACTCAATTATTACCAGAGCAAATTTATCCAGGTTTAAGTGAATATGAAATTGCTGTAAAAGTTTGGGAGGTATTTTTTTCTTTAGAACATTGTGGCATGATGCGCATGCAAGCTTGTGGAGAAGAAATATTTCTCGGACATATTGCTGCTGGAGATAGTGGCGTCTATGGCAGTGCTTTTAATGGACCATTGTGTCTTAGAGGCGTACACCCTCTTGTGCCTCATATGGGATCACCCAATAAAATCTGGCAAAAAAACGAACCCTTGAGTATTGACGTTGGTTTTGGATATAAAGGGTATCATACAGACAAAACCCAAGTCTATTTTTCTAAAGATTATACACCAGATAAAAAATTTTTAGATGCTCAAAAATGTTGCCAGGACATTCAAGAACTTGCCAGACAAATGCTTCGTCCGGGTGTTTTACCCGAAGAAATTTATTTTAACGCTATAGAATTTGCTAAAAAAGCTGGTTTTGAACAGGGGTTTATGGGACTACAAGAAAACAAAGTGCGGTTTGTAGGACATGGTATTGGACTATTTATCGACGAATTTCCAGCTCTGGCAGCTAAAGTAAAAATTCCTTTAGAAAAAAATATGGTTATAGCTTTAGAGCCTAAAATTGGATTTCCCCATTGGGGCATGATAGGTGTAGAAAATACTTTTGTGGTTACAGAACAAGGAGGTATCTGTTTGACCGGAGAAAATTTTGACCCTATTTATGTATAAAAAATAAAAAAATAGCTAATCTTACGGGCAGGCCAACTGACCTGCCCGTAAGATCTAATTTTTAGCCAGCAAATGCCTTTTCAAAATTGGGAACTACCTGTTTTTTACGGCTCATAACACCATCTAACCAAACAGATCTTCCCTCTACTGCCTTACCAAAAGCCTTTTCTACTACAGAAGGATCGTCAGCCACGACTAAAAGCTCTGTGCCTTCTTTCATAATATCGGTCAACATCAAAAAGATAGCTACAGCGCCTTTTTCTTGTTTTACCTTTTGCATTTCTTCATACAAAGCATCTTTTACAGGATCCAAAATAGCCAGATCTACTACTTCTAATTGTCCAATCCCCACTTTATTGCCACTCATGTCAAAATCTTTGTAATCGCGGAACAAGAGATCCCTAATAGGAGTTCCTTCCACAGCAGATTTTACCTTAAACATCTCCATGCCCAAAGCTTTTAGATCGTCAACACCTGCAATTTTAGCCAGAGCTTCGGCAGCTTCTTTATCTTTGTCAGTGCAGGTAGCAGACTTAAAGATAACAGTGTCACTTAAAATAGCACAGAGCATAATCCCAGCAATGTTTTTAGGAATTTCTACTCCAAAAAAATCGTACATGCTTTTAATTACAGTACAGGTACAGCCCACAGGCCAAATCCAACATTCTAAAGGATTGGGGGTAGTAACGTCGCCCAATTTGTGGTGATCTACGATGCCTAAAATTTCTCCTTCTTTTAAATCATCCAAACTCTGGGCAAGGTCAGAATGATCTACCAGGATAAGTTGTTTACCCTTAGCAGAATCAATAAATTCTGGAGCATCTACTCCAAATTTGTCCAACACAAACTTACTCTCTGGATTTAACTCTCCCTGCATAGCAGGTTTGGCCTCTAGGCCAAGTTTAGTTTTTAAATCAGCTACAGCAATAGCTGCACATACAGAATCTGTATCAGGATTTTTGTGCCCATAAACGTAAACAGCCATAACAACCTCCTTATTTTTTCTTGGTCAAAAAAATCTTGTGCAAAATAGCACAAAGTATTTTTCTTGCCAAGTAAAAAAATGTTCTGATTACACCTAAATTAGTGGTAATGAAAAGATAGGAAACAGTAAATACAGAAACTAAAACAAGCTAGAGGTAAAAAAAATTTTTTTGGGGCCTAAAAAATCTATTGTGCCCTTTTAGACAACAGCTCATTTTTTTATAATTTTTTAGGTAAAAAAAATTAAAGTTTTAAAAAAAAATTGACGATAAAGAAGTTAAGAGAGAAAAAAATACCTCAATTGTTTATTAGTTGTTCAGGAAATTAACAGATGCAAAGATTATTTTTAACAGTTAAACACAAGTTGAATAATTTTTTTTAATAAATTAAGATAGTGACAATTTGACGACTTAATCAAAAAAATACAATTTTTTTAAAAAAGGAACTGCTTCGAATTAAACTTCAAAAGTGGAGGCCAGCAATGAAAGTAATGCCCAGAATAGAACAACAACAAATTATAAATTACTTAAAACACAACCTGGATATAAAACCCAAAGAACATTTAACGCAAGCAAATTACAATTTAGATGATATCCAACAGAAGATAAAAAATGTTAACACTCAATTACAAATTCAACCTACAAATCTAAAATTAAAACTAAGCCAAATTAACAACAAATTACAAATTCACGTTATAGATACTAAAAATAATCAAATTATCCAGTCTATTCCACCTGATGCTATTTTAAAAATAGAAGAAGCGCTTCAAAATGGAAAAGGTCTATTTTTAAATAAGAATTTTTAACAATTACACTAAAAAAATCCCCTACAAAATTCTCTTTGCAGGGGATTTTTTTCGAACAGAAACGAATTTAATTTTTAATCAACTAACGCTTCATTTGAATCAAAACACTCAACATCCCATCTACTGTAGTAATAGTCTTACTATTGGCCTGAAACCCCTTTTCTGTAGTAATCATTTTTACAAATTCTGTTGCCAAATCTACGTTAGATTGTTCCAAAGAATTAGAAGCTATCGTTCCCTTGCCGCCTGTACCTGCTAAACCAGTAAGAGGAGGACCTGAGGCCCTGGTCTCGGAAAACAAGTTTCCCCCTTCTCTTCTAAGACCATACTTATTGTTAAAATCTGCCAATGTTAAAGCATACAGTTGCAAAATCTGCCCATTGGAATATTTACCAGTAATAACACCATCTCTATCCACAGTAATATTTTGTAAAAAACCAGCAGTATATCCATCCTGAGATTGATAAACAGTAGTAGAGCCAGTACTATAATTAGTCATAGCCAAAGCACTTCTTTCCACGTCCTGAAAGACATTTAAATTGCCAAGTGTAGTGCCAATAAGAGAGGCATTGTCTGTAGCATCTTCTGTCCCATCAGCTTTATCCCATCCAGCCTCTGTACCTGCTGGAGTCTCACTTAAGTCTTTATTTCTTAAACCAAAATTTAATTCTATGTTATTGGCTTCTTCAGAAGTTGTATAATCGGCATTGATCTTACCCAAAAAATTAGCCGTGAAAAGAGGATATCCATTTTGAGAAAACGTAGCCGGGGTCCACTCCGTCAAATCGGAAGGGTCACTTCCCGCTCCATCATTTAAAGTAAAAGCACTCATATTTTCCAATTCACCAGCAGAATTAAAGGTAAGAGAGCCAATCATCAAAACCCCTCTTTTGCTTGTGTCAGTGGCACTACCCCAGAAAGTCCGATTATCTTCATTGGGATGAACAGTGACCATAAATTCCCAGTATTTTTTACCACCTGTATCACCAATATTATCTTTTACTGGATCAAAATAAACTGTTAAATCATGAGAAGTACCATTTTCATCATAAACCTTAATAGTACTTTGATAGGCATACAAACTATCTCCCAACGGAGTTTCCTCATTAGCATCCCAGTTCTTAAACATAGCAAAAAAGGGATCAGTTGCATCAGTGGCATGATCCTCGCTTCTAGAGTCAAGGTTGGCTATCATATCCACCCTTGAAGTTGCTTCAGGAGGAGATTGAAAATTTTCTAAACGAATGTCTGTAGGAGTGCCTACAATTTTTACTCCAGAGTTTTGCTCGACAGTGACATTAGAAGCTGTAGCCGGATTAGAAGTTTTTTCCTGTTGTACCTTCCAACCCTGGACTACGTATCCATGAGGATCTACTAAATATCCATCTCTATCAAAACGAAAGTTTCCAGCCCTTGTATAATACTGCACATCTTCTCCTTTAGGAGATACTATAAAAAAACCATTTCCACCTATAGCTAAGTCTGTAGATTCATTGGTAGTTTCTAAAGAACCTTGAGAAAAATCTCCATACACAGCGCCAATAGCAGCACCCCTTCCTACCTGTCCTACTCCATTGGCAACAGTAATCTCCTGACTTAAAGCATCTTCAAAATACATCCTGGAGGCCTTAAAGCCAACAGTACTAACGTTGGCAATATTATTACCCACTACGTTCATGCCTTCGCCATGGACCTTAAGTCCACTTGTGCCTGAATATAAAGCTGCTGTAAGTCCCATTTTACCTCCTCCTGATGTATTAAATTCTTTTTTTTATCATACTAAATTCATTTACTAAACACTGATTTTTTTTGTTAAAATTTACTACTGACCAGAATTAACGATTTCTTTTATCTCTTGAAGTCCTACTGTCCTTCCATCTTCTAATCGTAACACCGTGCCTGTGTTACCAGTCTGAACCCCAGCCACTTTTCCACTAACCTGAGTATCCACCAACACTGGTTGACCATTTACGCCTTCTGCTGCAAACCTTACGGTATATACACCATCAGGAGCATTATTGCCTGTAAAATCTTTTCCATCCCAATGAAATTCGTAATCTCCAGGTTGGCGAGTCCCTAAACTTTCTGAATAAATTATATTGCCAAACTGATCAAAAACATTCACATACACACTTTTTGCCAAATCGTTTAAACTATAATAAACTGTAGAAACCTTATCCCCTTGTTTACTCAAACTATCTCCAGCAGCAGTCACTTCTTTCCCAATAAAACTAACTGCTCCTAACATCTGCTGGGAATTATTTGCCTCTACCAGCTTATTCACTCCTTCAGCCACGTTGCTCATTTGCTCCAAACTAGAAAACTGAGCCAATTGTGCAATAAAGTCCTTATCATCCATAGGATTTAAAGGGTCCTGATGCTCCAGCTGAGTAACTAATAATTTTAAAAAGTCGTTTTTACCCAATTGTTTTTGATCACCAGTGGCTTTATAACCTTTTTTTTCCAATTCTCTTTCATAAGAACCAATTAAACCATTTACAGTAGTATCCATATTATGTCTCCTTGTTTCTTAGGCAAACAGGCTAACTCTTTGGTCAGAAAAATTTTCCTCTTGTTCTGGATATAGCATATCTCTTGCCAAGTCTGGAGAAACAAAATAACTATTTTTTGCCAGAAAAATTCTTTGCTTAAACACTTCCCTTTGGGCTGCATGTTGCTGTTGTTGCTCCCCTTGAGAAAATCCAAATTGCTGATTATTTTCCAAATTTGTTCTTACTTCTAACTTCTGAACCTTAAAACCAGCTTGCTCCAGGTGTAATTTTAGTTGATGCAGATGTTGATTTAAAACCTGAGATGTATCTTCATTAGAAGTCCTTAAAACCAAATTCACCTCGTTTTTATGCACCTGCAAAATCAAACCAACTTTTCCCAAATCAGGTGGATCCAGATTTAAAATAGCCCGAGAAGTACCCTTAGAAAGATTTTGAAAAACCCCATTTTCCACTTGTTTCCAAATATGGGCAGAACCCTTTTGTTTGGCAGTCTGAAAAATCTTTGCTCCCTGCTCTAACCTATCCAATCTTGACTGAGAAATATTTATATTCTCCTCACTCTTTACAAATGTTTTTTTATCTTCTGGCTCAGTCTTTTTTACTTCCAATTTTTGCTCTGCAACATCCTGCTTATTTTGTTCTTGTCTGGAATTATCAGGTTCTGAGGAAAACTCTTTTGCTTTATGTTTTATCTTTTTACCTATACCCAAATGAGATTGAACAGGTTTATTTTCTTTTTTATCCACTTTTTTATCATTTTTATCATTAGTAATATGCTCTACATTAGATTGAGATGATGATTTAATGTCTTTTAATAAAGTATAAACAGTACTATCATCTTTTTGAGCTTCAATATAAGATTTATTTTTGCTCTGCTGTTTATGAGTATTTTTTAATAATTCATCAATTTTTAAAACTAATTTTTTCTTTAAACTATCATTTAGGTCTAAAGAATCATCACTTGTTTTATCTTGTTGTTTTATTAAATTAGCAAAAGTAAGAAAAAAATTTTTTAAACCATCTTTATCTAACTCTCCGACAAAAGCCTTAAGCTCATTTTGAGAATTATTTTTGTTTTTTAATAAAGCCATAAAAGATTTTAGATCCAGTTCTGTTAAAGTAATTTTTCTGTCTGGATCTAATTTATCTATTTTTGCTGAAACTTTTTGAATAAATAAATTAATTTTGCCAGAAGACAGCAAATTAAAAGTTTGCTTAGCCTCACTGGCTGAAAATCCTATTTTTTGTAACACCGTTAAAATCAATGTTTTATGGCCTTGATCCAGAGCAGGTATTTTTATTTTGGGATGAATGTGAAAAAACTGAAACACTACCTGCCAAGTCAACTGACCTTTTTTCATCTTATCTTCTAATAATTTAATTTTATCTTTAGATACTCCTTGCTCCTCCAAAAAAGATTTGAGAGCGGAAAAATCTTCCTGTCCCACCTTCTCCTCTAATTTCCCTTCTACCTGCTCACAGGCCTTTTCCACTTTTGAAACAGTTTGCTCTCTCACCCCAAATCTATTTTGAACACAGCATTCTTCCTCTTTTAAATTAAGGTGTTGTTCCTGTTCTAAAAATAAAGAAAATTCCCTTTCTTGTGGCTTCTCAAAATTCCCTTTCTGTGGTATTAAAAACTTATCTGTTCTGGCTTGCATGAAAATAGGAAAATTCTGCATGGCTACACTCCTTTTGCCTGTAAATAAACAAAAGATGTGCCAAACAAAACAAGAGGTGACCAAAAACTTTGAAAGGAAATATTTAGGTAGGTTTTATACTTCGTCAGAATAAAACAAAACAGTTTTTAAGTCGTCAGTCTCTTCCAGATTACCGCCCAGGGCTGAAGCAGCAACTCCAAACGTAGCCATAATTTTTGCAAAATGCACGCAAGGCAAGCTGTCTCTAAGACCAGCCCAATTAAGCAAAACTTTTGCAGGTAAAACATAAATAACCCCCAAAGAGAGCACAAACAATCCCAACCAAAATCCAAGCATACTGATCAAAACAGAGCCAAACAGGACACACTTGGAACGTACTGCTTGTTCTTTTAATTTATGAGAACTGGCAACTCTATGTAAATTTTGCCCAAAATACAAACTAAGAGAAGAAAACAAAATAATAATCACCAAAGCAAAATTTAGCCAAGGAGTTTGCAAAGCTGCTCCCAATTCCCATGCCTCTGCGCTTAAAAACAAAAAAACTATAGAGATAGCAGTGGTAACCATAATTTTACCAAGACGCAAAAACATTTGCCAAAATCTAAAAACCAAAATATCGCGCAAAATTCTAGGAAATTCTCTAAGTATAACTTGAAGATAAAAAAAGAAACTTCCCAACTTTGAACCAAGCCCTGTTTCTTCCAAACGAGGGTCTGCTATTTTTAATAAGTATGCCAGAGCGTCTTTTTTTTCTTCCTCACTCCAGGTCAAAGACAATTTTTCCAAATTTTTTCGCTCTTTTTCCAAAATTACAGAGTTACTCAGCCCCCATAATTTTCCCAAACAATACAAAATTAATTGATTCAAAAAACAAAATCTATTCCTCTCACTTTCAGGAAAACTATCTTCCAACCCGCTCACACTAATCACTGCAGTCTCCAAAACAGCTGAAGGCACTGCTTGCACACTTTGATGGAAACTTGATTTAAGGGGCAACTCAGTCAAAACAAGACTAAAATCCAAATTGTACTCTAATTTTAAATCTGCACCATATTCTAATAATTCCAACACATCATTACCTGAAGGAAAATCTTTACGCCTTATGACAACAAATTCCCAGTTGAGCTCTTGAAATTCTCGCTGTAATAACCTTTGTAAATCTTCTAAGCCCTTTTCTCCATATTGACAGAGCACTGCATTATCATTGTCTTTTTCCAAAATAATCCCTATTACAATCCTCAATGAGTTATTTTTATTCATTAAAAAAGTATCACCTTAAAATAAATATCTCTGCTTTTCTATAATCTTGGTCTTTTTTTGAAGCTTTACCTCTTTAATCAAAGAAAAATCCAATTTAGATAAAAATCTAGATTTTGGTAACGACAGCTTTTTGTTATAAATTTTTCGCGTACTGGCCAAAGTCAAAAACAAGTATTTTCTGGCTCTGGTCATGCCCACATAAAACAATCTCTTCTCCTCATTTTCGTTAAAGCCAGAACTTTCTCTTTCTATGTCTAATAATCTGTCAATACCCACAAAAGGCAATATCCCATCTTCCAAACAGGGTAAAAAAACAGCTTCAAACTCAAGTCCCTTACTGGCGTGCAAAGTCATAATGCGGACTTTTTGACTTTTTTCTCTCACCAACTCTAATTCGCTTTCCAACTGAATAGTATTTAACACTCCCAACCAACCCTGCTCTTGAGCGTATAATTTCTCCAATTCTCTAAAAGGCTTACTCTCCCAAAACAAAGGATCAAAGGGAGGTATGTCTTTTAAAAAATTTTTTATTCCCTGAGGACCGTCTGTAATCACTGCATCTGGCAAAATTTTATCCCTGCTAGCCAAAGACAGTCCTAAAATCCTGCGCACTTCTTTTAAAATAATCTCAATTCTCGGATCTTTATAAAAAGCCTCGTCCTCAGGCACAGAAAATGGTATCCCCCTCCTTTTTAAGGCCTGTTTAAAAGGCTCTAACAGGGCCTTAAACCTCACTAAAACAGCTATATCACCAGGAGCCAATTCGCCTTCCCTTCGATCTAAAGCCAGATGAGATGTCCCACCAAGCAGAGTCTTTATTTTATCAGCTATCCAAAAAGCTTCATAACTAGCACTAGGAGCTTCTAAAAAGTAAATTTGGCTGTCAATGGACTTTACGGCTTGTAATCTGTTACTGTCCTCTGCTCCAAACAAACTAGAAGACAGGTCTAAAATTTTCTGTCCAGATCGATAATTTAAAGACAGACTCAAAATTTCCAGATCAGACCAGACCTTTTTTAAATAAACAGTTACGTCTTCTACACCACCTCTAAAGCCATAAATGGATTGTTTGGGATCTCCTATGGCAAAAAAACCTATCCCATCTTTGGAAGACAATTGGCATACTAGCTCTAATTGAAGAGGAGACAAATCCTGAATCTCGTCCACTAAAATGTGATTGTAGGGCCTGAAAAAATTGCCCACTTCCAATTCGTGCAGCCAGAATTCTAGTAATTCCAGATAATCAACCACGTTTAAGTCTTTTTTTAGTTTAAAATAATTTTCAGCTTCTTCACTCAAACTTTTTCTCAATTCTCTGGCAAAAGCAAACTCTTCCCATTTGATTTTTAATTGTCTTCCCTTTAATTCAGGATTGGCCAACGCAAATAATTTTTTGGCGTCTGCTTCATCAATGATTAATGGCCTTTCTCCGTGTACTTGTTGCCAATACTCATAAGCTAAAGCATGCAAAGTATCTGCTATAGGAAGAGCATATTGATCTCCTATAGCCATAGTTAAACGGGATTTTAGCTCAAAAGCAGCCTTTCTGGTAAAGGTAACAACTAAAATGTGACGAGGGTTCACTCCTTTTTGTAACAAGTGCAATACTCGACCAAGCAGAGTATGAGTTTTACCAGTGCCAGGTCCTGCCAAAGCCAAAACTGGCCCAGGATGGGCAATCACTTTTTTTTGTTCTTCATTATAGCTTAATTCAAAATTATCTTTCTCTAGATGTTCCTTATTCAAATTAAATACATCTCGGGTATAACCCTCAGATGTTGTTTGAACGTCCACAAACAAAAACTTGCCTTGCTGTAATTCTCTTAATTCTTTTTCTGTAAAAAGATAAATTTTTCCATATTGACCATCAAAACCCGGCTGCCTTAAGACTTCTCCCTTGCGTAATCTAGAAATAGCTATCCCAAGAGGTCTGGACACCTGGCTCAAATCTTCTTCTGGCACTTTTAATAACACGTCCAGCTCAGATTTAAATTTTGTAATTAATTGCAGATAAAGAACACTTACTTTTTTACTCTTGGAACCAACCTGTAAAAACTCTCCAATTATTTCTTTTAAAGGGATCAAAGAAGTATATCCAGGTCTGTTTTTGGGTTGTTCTGGCTGTGTTCTATCTGCCAGCTCCAAAACCCTATGTAATACCCCAACAGTTAATTTTTTGCCACAAACAGGGCAAATGCCGTTATGCGCTAAAGTTTCTTGAGGGGTTAACACAACTCCGCATTTTCTATGCCCATCCAGATGATACTTTCCCTCTTCAGGATAAAATTCTATGGTGCCCAAAAATTTATTACTCAGTCCTTCCCCTCTTAAAGCATAAAAAATCCCATCATAACTTATATCTCCAGAGAAAATATTAGCTTCTCTGGCCAAATTTTCTCCTGAATGGGCATCAGAATTGGAGACCAAAAAAAATCTATCCAATTTACTCCACATCCAATTCATTTCAGGATCAGAAGATAACCCTGTTTCCAAGGCAAAAATATATGAACTCAAATCCTCAAAACAATCTTCTATACTATCAAAACCAGATTTAGAACCAAAAAGAGAAAACCAAGGGGTCCAAATATGGGCAGGGATAAGAAAAGCTTTCGGATCTAACTCCAAGACCATTTCTAACAAGTCTTTGGCATCTAGCCCCAAAATAGGCCGACCATCTGATTCTAGATTACCTATTTGGGCCAAACGCTTATTTAAGGCCTTTGCCTTTTCAAAGGAAGGCACAAAAACCAAATTGTGAATTTTTCTGACTTTGCCATTTTTTTTGTAAATAGAGCTAATTTCAGCACTCAACATAAAAAACACATCGCCTTTTAACTCCCTATCCAGGCCAACAATTTCTTTATTTAAATTAATTTTGTCTTTTAATTTAAACAATCCATTATCTAAAGACAGCAAACTCTCTTCTAATACCTGTAACCAGCCAGGATGAGTAAAATCACCTGTCCCAAGAACGTTTATACCCTTTACCTCAGCCCAGGCAGCAAGCTGCCAAGGAGAAAGTTTTTTGCTAGTAGCCCTGGAAAATGGAGAATGAATGTGTAAATCTGCTATAAATCGCTCCACTTCTGTCCATCCTAAAAATTAAAATCTTCCACCCCTAAATCATAAGGTCCACAAATCAAACGCTCACATTCGCAGATCAAAAGATTTGTTTCTCTATTTAGCCACCTTTAACACCAACTCCATTTACTGTCCCCATAAATTAGCAGTGGTTTTCATACTTAGGTCTGACAATCTGTTGGATCGCCATTTAGTTTATCCAGACAATGTTTTAAAGCTGGCAACACCGGGCTTAAATTTTCACAAACAGCCTTTACACTGCCTGGCAAATTGAGAATCAAAGTTTTTTTACTAAGACCACACACAGCTCTAGATATAGCAGCATGAGGAGTTTTAGCTAAACCTGCGGCCAACATAGCCTGCTCAAAGCCGGCCAATCTTTTTTCCACAACACAGAGCGTAACATCAGCAGTTATATCTCGCGGATACACACCTGTACCACCCGTAGTGATAATCAAATCCACTCCCAAAAATTCCACCAGATGAATAAACAAATACTTTAAACTAGAAACATTGTCTGGCAAAACATATCTTTTTTTCCAGACCAAAGAAAGCTCTTTGGCCACCATATTTTCAACTTCAGGTCCACTTAGATCTTCTCTTAATCCGGCATAACCCTTATCACTCAAAGTGATTATGGCTAGAGAGTAGCCTTTTTTGGTCAGCACAAATTTTTGATCTGGAGAAAAAGATAAAAATTCCAAAAAAAAGTCATCCTGCCAAAAAACTTTATTCTCACAAACGTATTTTTGATTAAATTCCGTACCCACTCTAATTTCTTCTGGAGCAAGTGGCACGTTGGAAGGATAAAAAAAATTTTTTATACTAACTAAGTAATTATTCCCCACTTGAAGCACTGGTCTATTCTCTTTATAAAATACCTCCATTTCTTTACCTCTAATACTAAATAAATTAAGCAAAAAGTACGGCCAACACTCCACATAAAAATATGCCATCAAAAGTGCCTGCTCCACCAATCGAAAGTACCGGACTAATATATTGGTCTTGATCTTTTGGATTTAAAAGGTGCAACACGTCTGCTCCTATCAAAGTGCCTAAAGTTCCAGAAACATAAGCAACCTGAGGAGCAATGCTAGGCGGAGCAAACATCCAGGTAACCAATACTGTAACTAGTGGCGGTATCAAAAAAGGGATACCAATGCCAATACCAGGAATGGGGCGAGCTAATTGATAACAAACAATAGTTACGATTAAAAAACAAATGGCCAGATTTAAAGATACACCTATTTGAAAAACAAAATAAAGAGACAAAAAAAGCGGGACCAAGCCACCACCCACGTTTAAAGCAATAATCTGTTCGTTGTTAAAATGCAAATCTCCAGGATAAGGGCGAACGTGTTTAAAAAAAGGACCAAACACATCATCTTGCTCAATAAAACAATCAAATTGCTGTTTACGTCTCACCAAAGGAATATTGACGCCACTGCCTAAAAAACTCAATACCAACAAACCAAAAACCTGCCAGCCGCTCAAACCTAACTTAGAAAAAGCAACCGCAATAAGTCCTATTTTTATCAAGCCAAACAAAAAAAACAGCAAAAATAAAAACAGAACTATGGTAATAAAAAGAAAAGGAAAATAAAAAAATAATCCAGGTCGCATATCAACCCCCACAAACAGTGTCTAACAATTTTTTCTTACCTGGTCAAAAACATTCCCTCAAAAATTTTACGACCTCTCATTGCAGCTAAAAACTTTTGGTTAAATTTCCAAAATAAATTATCATTGGAAGATTAGACAAAGGGATGTTTTTATTATATACAAAGAGAAGGAAATTAGATAAAAAATAGCTTTTGATATTTTTTTATTTTTGTTACCCTAAATGTTGACCACCAAATTAGTTGTTTCCCCAAAAATTAAATTTTAACCCTTTCTATATTTACAAATTCAAGACAAACCCCAAACATGTAAAGAACTAGCTAATTTTTAGATAAGATCACGTTTATTATCTCTTCTGTCAAATCAAAAAAACACACAACTGGAACCAGTTTATATCTTTCATATTCAAAAAAAGCCAAAAAATTCTTCAACAGCCTTTTCAAAGTCTTCTATGTAGTGCTTCTGTAGGTAAATTTTACGTCTGCACCTACTATTACATTCCACCGATTATATAGATAGACTTTTGACCTCCATCTCTTTTAGATGTTAGTTCTGTTTTGGTGCAATATGATTAGCCCCCTAAATAGGCCTTTCTCACTGCAGGGTCAGAAACAAGTTTTTTTGCATCTCCAGACAAAACTATCCTTCCCACTTCCAAGACATATCCTCTATGAGCAAGTTTTAAAGCAGATCTAGCATTTTGCTCCACTAACAATACAGTAACTCCACTTTGATTAATTTCTCGTATAGTAGAAAAAATCGACTTTACTAAAATAGGTGCCAGGCCCAAACTTGGTTCATCTAACAACAATATTTTAGGATTAGCCATAAGTCCTCTGGCTATAGCCAACATTTGCTGCTCTCCACCACTTAAAGTGCCTGCCAATTGTTGTCTTCTTTCTTTTAATCTGGGAAATAAATGAAAAACCCAATCTAACACTTGTTTTATTTTAGAATCATTTTCTACTGTAAATGCGCCCAGATTAAGATTTTCTTGCACTGTGAGGGTAGAAAATACTCTTCTCCCTTCAGGAACCTGAGCTATACCCAGCTTTACTATGTCATGAGCTTCCAGTTTACTAATTTCTATATCTCCAAAAAATATCTGGCCTCTAGCTGGCTTTAACAATCCACTAATGGTTAATAAAGTAGTAGATTTACCTGCCCCATTAGCTCCTAAAATAGTTACTATCTCCCCTTCCTGAACCTCTAGATTAATCCCATGAAGAGCTTCTACATTGCCATAATTCACGTACAAATTTTCTACTTTCAACATATTAGTCATCCTCTTCCCAGCCTAAATAAGCCTCTATAACTTGAGGATCTGCTTTTATTTGCTCCGCAGTGCCTTCTGCTATTTTAGTGCCATGTTCTAGCACCACTATCTTTTCACAAATTTTCATTACCAAACTCATGTCGTGTTCAATCAATAAAATCGTAATGCCTCTTTTTTTTATCTGGTCTATCAATCTCACAAGAGCCTGAGTTTCTTGTTCGTTCATACCCCCAGCAGGCTCATCTAAAATTAAAAGTTTTGGTCTAGTAGCTAAGGCCCTTGCAATCTCAAGCAATCTTTGATTGCCATAAGAAAGATTTTTGGCTTGATTATTTACTTCTTTTTCTAAACCTACAAATCTTAATTCTTGAAAAGCATTCTTTACGGCCTGATGTTCCTCCTGTTTTTGCCATCCAGGTTGAAACATACAGGCTAAAACCCCTGCCCTCATTCTACAATGACAACCCGCTAACACGTTTTCTAAAACAGATCTATTTTGAAACAAACGAATAGTCTGAAAGGTCCTAGCAATCCCTAGCTTTACTATTTTGTTAGGGGATAATCCTGTTATATTTTTACCTGAAAAAATAATTTCTCCACTATCAGGTTTATAATTTCCTGTAATTAAATTAAATACAGTGGTTTTACCTGCTCCATTAGGCCCAATTAATCCCATTACTGTGCCCTCAGACACCTCAAAATTTACGTCATTTACAGCCATAAGGCCACCAAAAGATTTGCTAACATTATAAACCTTTAACAAAGTCATCTTATTCTTTCCCTATCAAAACTTCTAAAGAATAGGTCCTGGACCTAGGTGGAACAAGGCCCTGAGGTCTAAAGATCATCATCACAACCATTGCAGCACCAAAAATTAACATCCTGGCACTGGCAAATTGCCTAAATAATTCAGGTAAACCTATTATTAAAAAGCTCCCCAAAATAACTCCCCTTATACTACCCGCCCCACCAAGAATAACAATTACAAACAAAATTACTGATTCCCAAAAGGAAAAAGATTCTGGGGAAATAATGGTCATTTTTGAGGCATAAATATTCCCCACAAATCCAGCCCAAATCGCCCCTAAAACAAAGGCCAACAATTTATACTTAGAAACGTTTATCCCGCTTCCTTCTGCTGCCAATTCGTCTTCTTTTATATAGTTTAAGGCCCGTCCAAATCTGGAATTCTCAAGCCGATAAAACAAATACACACTTATACCTAAAAAAATCCAGATATAATAAAAAAACTGCTGAGGTTTTCGAATAACCAAGCCACCCAAACTTGGCCTTGAAATCCCAAAAATACCATTGGAGCCACCCGTTAGACCAAAAATATTATTCACTAAGGCGATCCTTACAATTTCAACAATACCAATAGTTACTATCAACAGGTAATCACCGCGTAAATGAATAATAGGTCGGGCCACAAGATAACCAAAAATACCAGCCAACAACCCACTAACGGGCATTAACCACAGGATAGGAATGTGGTACATAGTATTCAAAATAGCTGTAGTATATGCTCCTATAGCATAAAAGGCAGCATGTCCCATATGAAACAAACCCGTATGCCCCAAAATAATATTTAAACTTAGGGCCAAAATAGCGTAAATACCTATATTATTTAGCACATCAATCCAATAAGCATTTAAAAATAAAGGAGATAAAAACAAAATTATAACAAAAAGTATTTCTATAAGCATACGTTTTCTCATCTTCTACTACACCTTTTCAGCAACTCTTTCGCCTAAAATACCTGTGGGTCTAACAATCAAAATGACAATTAAAACAAAAAAAGCAATGGCATCTTTCCAAGCAAAGGAAATATAAGCAGCTCCCAAAGACTCTATCACTCCTAAAATAAGACCACCCAACATAGCCCCTGGAATATTGCCAATCCCACCAATAACAGCAGCAATAAAAGCCTTTAACCCATATAGCCAGCCCATTAAAAAATTTACCTGACCATAATATAATCCCACCATAATCCCTGCTGCCCCACCAAGAGCAGGCCCAATAAAAAACACAATAGATATAATTTTATTTACATTAATCCCCATTAATCTGGCTGCTCCCTGATCAATAGCTGCAGCCCTAATAGCAGTGCCTGTCTTGGTTTTTTGCACAAACAGATATAAACAAGCCATTAAAATAAATGAAACAAGCAAAAGCAATATCCTAACAACCGGAATATGCAATTCCAAAATAGTTATATAGGACTTGGGAAGTAAATTGTGAGGATATACCCTAAACTTTGCTCCATAGATAAGCATCAAACTGTTGGAGAAAAAAATAGACGCACCAAGAGCAGATACAACTGCAGCCAACCTATCTGCCTTTCTTAAAGGACGATATGCTACGCGTTCTAAAAGAATGCCAATCAAACCCACCAAACCCATTACCATAAGCATTATGATCAAAATAGCTACAGGAGCACCAACCTTATCGACCAAGCCAAAAGAAATGAGAAAGGTTAAACCTAAATAAGCCCCAATAGAAAACAAATCCCCATGAGCAAAATTAATCAACTTCATAACCCCATAAACCATAGTATAACCAAGCGCAATTAAGGCATAAATACTGCCAATAGCAAGACCGTTAGTTAATTGTTGGATAAATAATTCCATTACTTTCTATCTCCACTACAAAATTCACTTCACAAAAATTAATAAATAAGAGTTGCCTGTTTTTTTACAGACAACTCTTACCACGATTCCAACTTAAGAAATATCAAAACAAATTAAATTCTTTAACGTAACATTGTTCCTTGTACTTGTTTTACCTATTATTCAACTATTTTCAATAGAACTATTTTCAATAGAGCTATTTTCAATAAAACATACTATCACAATTGCTCCAAACAACTCCCCTACCAACACACAAATTACTAATTACAAAATTATTGCAAAATAAAATTGCCTTTAGCATCCACCCTATAAATTCTATACAAAGCGCCTACTCTATCGCCCTTAGAGTCAAAGGCTATCTGACCTGTAAGACCAGACAAGTTCAATTTGTTATGTAAATAATTGGCTAACACATCAGGATCTGTAGATTTAGTAGCCTTAATTGCTGTAGTTAGAGCTAAAAAACCATCTCCAGAAAGCACGGCCCAAACAGAACCAGGCAAGCTATTATATTTTCTCTTATAAGCAGCCAAAAAATCTTTGGCTTCCTTTGTATCTAAATCTTGAGGAACAGGTGGACTTAAAAACAAAAAGCCCTTAGCTGCATCCTTACCTGCTATTTTAACTAAATCTGGATTATTGGTAGCATCTCCACCTATAAACTGCACATTCCACCCCATTTCCATTTTTTGTCTAAGCAACAAACCTGCTTCCGGATAATATCCAGTAAAAAAGACCACATCTGGATTTTTAGCTTTTAGATTGGTTAAAATAGGAGAATAATCACTTTCTCCCGGAGTTAAGGCATCAAAAAATACTATATTTAAGCCTTTTTTTTGCAGTAAACTCTTTGTTTCCTCTGCTAATCCTCTGGCATAGGTAGTATTGTCGTGCAATATAGCTACTCGCTTAAACCCAGACTTCATAA
The DNA here is from genome assembly GCA_030950395.1 of Desulfonauticus sp. Classification (GTDB taxonomy): domain Bacteria; phylum Desulfobacterota; class Desulfovibrionia; order Desulfovibrionales; family Desulfonatronovibrionaceae; genus Desulfonauticus. The sequence continues at coordinate 23,644 of JAUZRP010000012.1, forward strand.
TATATTCTGCTGCTACCTTACCCTGTTCATCATCCCTGGGACAAGTTCTAAAAAAATATTTTAACCCCTTTTCTGTAAGCCTGATAGCAGTAGATCCATTCGCAATTTGAATAATTTTACTCTCATTAAAAATATTTTGAGTTGCCTCAGTAACAGAAGAGCCATAAGTACCAATCACACCTACAATATCTTGAGAAGATAGACGTTGAGCGGCCAAAGCAGCAGTCCTGGGATCTCCCCCATCATCCTCCACTATAACTTCTACTTTTTTTCCAAGCAAACCTCCCTTGGTATTAATCTGCTCTGCCAACAGCTTAACTATTTTTTCCATATCCTGTCCTTCACTAGCCCAGGACCCGGTTAAAGGACAAATCAAACCTATTTTTATAGTTTTGGCCAAAACAGGATTGGAAACACAAACTAATCCCAACACAAAGAAAAACAAAACACTGAACTTCTTCATATGCCCCTCCTAAAACTTTTAATACCTTGTTTTTTAACAACACCTATCCCCCTTACAAAAAATTTCATCAAAAACTAGTTTAATTCCTATAACTCACGTCTCAAAGCTAATGATAGTTAACCGTGATAATAAATAGGGGATGATGTATCCTAAGGCTGGCTAAATTAGGTAACCATTTTTTAGCTTTTATGAACAAATAAAACTTAGCCAACCGCTATTAACGATTTTCCAAACCTAAAAGTTTAATTCATTGTCCTAAAAAACAGAGTTAAAAAATGTTTAGGTCCTTTTCAAATATATAATAATTTAAAGCAGATACAACTAATAATAAAATTACGGCAAAACACTTCTAAAAATTTTTAAGTCCAAAAGACCGTTAAGGAGAAAATTTTAACCAATTTTTTCTAAAACGTAAACTTTTGATTTAATTTGTTTAACAGTAATTTTTTAGAGACTTTTGCTAAATTTATTAGATATTAAAAAAGCCCTGTTCAAAAGAACAGGGCTTTTTTAAAAAACAATTTGAGGGAAACTACTCGTCCAAACCTTTTCTGCCAATCTGTCTAGCATAAGCCAAGGCCACTGTCCTATAGACTAAATGAGCCAACTTGGTCCAGGGCAAATAAGCAATAAGCATAAAAACAAACACAAGATGTAAATAATATACAGGATAGGCCAAACCAGGCACGTTAGCCAATCTTAAAACCTCACTACCAATACCTGTTAAACCAACAGCCCAAATCACACCCAATAAATACCAATCATAATACGAGCTAACAGACTTAGCAGGATCAGTATTCAATCTCATTCTGGTAATTAATACCAAACCAGCAATCAACAAGATAGCCCCTATATTGGCCAACCACTTAATAGGATTAAGCAAACTAAGAGGTGTATGCAACTGATGTCCTATTAGCTTACCACCCCAATGACCAACAGCAACTATAGAGGTAACAATCAATAAAGCCACAAAACCATAAAACAAAAGCAAATGTCCCTGATATCTTTCAGCATTAGAAGAACATTTTTGAAATTTACTGTGTGTAATAATCTCTTCTTTTACTATATCTATTAAACACTTCCAGAAACTAGGAGCATCTTCCTTTGGCACATAACCACTACTTTTAAAAGAGTTAAATAAATTTCCTATAGCAGAAGCAAAAGTAAACAAAACAAAAATAGCTACTAACCCAAATACAGGGTCTATTGTATAATCCCCAGGAAACACTTTACCAAACTCTATGGTGCCAGCAGGAATAGTCAAGCCAGTAGTAAATCCCCAAATAATAAGATAAAGTAAAGCGGGAATACCAAACAAAATAGGTAAATACCTTGCTGAGCTTAACCATTTGCCCAAAATAGCTGGTTTGGCCAATGAACGATAAGCCATATTCCTCAGAGCAGCTAACACATCTCCAGGACTTGCCCCTCTAGGACACAGATCTGAACATTCTCCACAGTTATGACACAACCAAATATCAATGTCATTTACCAACTTATCCTTTAATCCCCACTGAGCCCAAATCATCTCTTTTCTGGGAAAAGGATTTTCCTCAGGAGATAAAGGACAAATCACACTACAGGTGGCGCATTGATAACATTTTTTCAGGGACTCCCCACCTGCCTCTTGCAACTCCTTAATAAACTGAATATCAGGTTCAATTTTTAATCTAGCCATCTTTTATCCTCCTAGAAACCCTTAAATGGATTAGGTCCAAAACCTTCTATTTCTTCAACAAATTGATCAATAATCTCAGGAATTTTGTCATAATCATCTATAGCCACTTCTACCTGTTTTACCCTTTCGGCCTCTACCTGTAGTTTAGCCAATGTTTCAGAGATATTATCCATCCTGCGATTACACAATTCACTACCCTTCATAAAGTGACATTGATAATCATCACCATATTTACAACCTAATAACAACACGCCGTCAATACCTTTAGACATAGCTTCAGCAATCCACTGCGTATTTACAGAACCAAGACATCTTACAGGAACAAAACGCACATAAGCAGACCACTTCTTGCCTCTCAGAGCGGCCATATCCAAAGCAGGATAAGCATCATTTTCACAACATAAAACCAAAAATCTATAACCACCTTCTTCTTCATCCTCAGGAACCTGAATAGAGGTAATCATATCATTAATCATCGTGATGGAATAATTATCAAAGGAGATAACTCGTTCTGGACAGGCCCCCATACAAGTACCGCATCTGCGGCATCTTGTCGGATTTGGTTTGGGCGTACCTTTCTCGTCGTCATCCAAAGCACCAAAAGGACACTCTTCTGTACATCTCTTACACTGGGTACAACGGGTAAAGTTAAACTTAGGATAAGACATATCCCCAGATCTGGGATGGACAGCTACGCCTCTATTGGCAGACTCTATACATTGAATTGCTTTTAAAGCAGCTCCTGTTGCATCCTCTTTGGCTGCTACCAATCCCATAGGCTGTCTGACGCACCCTGCAGCATAAATCCCTGTCCTTCTAGTTTCGTAAGGGAAACAAATATAGTTGGAATCTGCAAACCCATCAAAAAGCATCAAATCTGGAAAAGTGGGTCCCTGCCTGTAATCTAATTTTAAACAAGAAATCTCTCTTAACTTGGCCAATCTTGGATCCTCTCCCCCTTCTTCCTCTTCTTTTTTCTCCTCCTCTTCTCCTGAAGCCTGTTGTTTTAGTTCAAATTCCAGTTTTGCTTCTTCTAAAGTGGTGGGGACCATACCTGTAGCCAAAACGACCATATCTACTTTTACTTCTAAATCCTCACCTAACAAAGTATCCTTTACCCGCACAATAACTTGATCCCCATCTTCTACAATCTCTTCAATCTCTGCTTTAGTTAAAAATATACCAGGATCATCCTGGGCAGATTTATAATAGTTTTCAAAAATTCCTGTAGTGCGCATATCTTTATAAAAAATATAAGCCTTTGCATCTTCGGAAAGTTCGCGTACGTAATTGGCCTGTTTTAAAGAGACAAGACAACAAATAGAAGAACAATAAGGCAAGTGCTCAGGATCTCTTTGTCCTGCACATTGAATAAAAGCCACACTCTTTACAGCGGCCCCATCAGAAGGTCTTTTAATACCTTCTTTAGCTAAAGCTTCAAATTCTACATTTGTAACTACATTTTTTATTTTACCATACCCAAGATCAGACAATTTAGAAGCATCATAGGGCTTCCAACCAGTGGCTAAAATAATTGCACCTATTTTTAAATTTTGCTCCTCTTCCCCAACTTTTACTTTAACTTCATAAGTCCCAGGAGCTCCACTGATCTTTTCAATCTGAGCTGAAGTAAGAACCTTTATTTTGTCATTATCCTGCACTGCTGAAATTAACTGGGCAATATCATTTTCTTCTGTAGCAGTAAAAGGATAAGTAGAAGGCGTTCTTTTATACATTTTAGCAGCAAAACCGCCTAGCTCAGCTTCTTTTTCTACTAAAACCACATCATATCCAGCCTTAGCTGCATCCAAGCTAGCATTCAATCCTGTAAAACCACCACCAACGACCAAAATAGTTTTAGCAATTTCTGGAATTTCAGGTTCAGGAACTTCTATTTTCTCTAGCTTAGCTACAGCCATTTTGATATAATCCTGAACCATCATAGTAAGAGGATCGGCCTCTAATTCTGTCTCCTCATAAGGAGGCAAATCTGGTTCTTTATAGGACCAAACAGCAAGCTCTCTAATATTTGCTCTTTCCACTACAACTTCAGGACCAAAGTCAAATACATCCCAATTTACACGAGGAGAACAACCAGCAATACATACTCCATTAATGCCTTCATTTTCAATGTCTTTTTTTATTTCTTCTAAACCAGCCTGTCCACATAAAAAAGGAAGCTCTTTAATGATAGCAGGAGAACACTCGTCATCTATATATTCTTTTACTTTCTCTATATCTACTTTGTTACCTATATCGCAACCTGTGCAGATATATACCCCAATTTTTCTGTCTGCCATTGTTTACCTCCTGACCAAATTTTGAATAGCTTTTAACGCCGCACCTGTTGCAGTCTCTGCTGAAGTCATAACATCCAAAGGCATTTTAGCGCAACCAGCGGCAAAAATTCCCTTCTCTTCTCCACTTACAACAAAACCCTCTTTCACTTCTACATCAAATACCCCTTCCACACCATCTAAAGAAGGTTGCATACCAGTAGCCAGTACTACCAAATCATATACTTCTTCTTTTTTAACTCCTTCTATAATGTCTTCAGCCGTTACAATGACATTGCCTTCTCCATCTTCTTCTAATTTGGCTACCTTTCCTTTAACCATTTTTATCTTTTCATCTTCTTGCACTTTTTTAAGAAACTTCTCATACCTTCCAGGAGCTCTCAAATCTATATAATATATAACTATCTCCGCATCAGGATATTGTTCTCTAATGTAGATACACTGTTTTAAAGAAGCCATACAGCAAATATAAGAACAATAATTTAAATGATTCTGATCTCTTGAACCTGCACACTGAACAAAGGCAATTTTCTTAGGTTCTTTATTGTCTGATGGACGTAAAATTTTACCACCTGTAGGACCATTGGCAGCAGCCAATCTCTCCATTTGCATATTAGTAATGGCATTTTTTATCTGCCCAGCACCTAAATTGGTAAGCTTGGTTATATCATAAGGCTTCCAACCAGTAGCAATAACAATAGAACCCACATTTAAGACAATCTCTTTTTCTTGGTCCTCCAGATTAATGGCCTTATATTCACAAACACTTAAACATTTTCCACAGGAAGTCCCACTACAAACATCTCCATCAATTACATAACGTTGAGGCATTGCCATAGGATGAGACAAATAAATAGCTTTTGTTTTACCCAAACCAAAATCAAAATCACTTTCTCTTTCTACAGGACAGACCTCAACACACTTGCCACAGGCAGTACAGTTATTATTTACAAATCTAGGTCTAATCTTCAAAGTTACCTCATAATTTCCAGGACTACCACTAATCTTTGTAACTTCGGATAAGGTAAAAAACTTAACTTTAGGATTCTTTTTAATCCTCTGAAAATTAATCTCCAAACCACAAGTGGGAGGACAAAGTTTGGGAAAATACTTATTCAATTGACTTACTCGTCCACCCAAATAAGGCTCTTTTTCTACTATAAAAACCTCATACCCCACTTCGGCAGCTTCCAGGGCCGCAGTAAGACCACTAAAGCCACCGCCCACAATTAAAATACTATTACTCATGCCAATCCTCCCTCATTATCCAAAAGTATTATCACCACTAATCAAATGGCCCAAGTCAAAACTTGCCCCAAGCTCTGACTTAGACCATTTGCAACACACTCCTCTGACAAAAAGTATGTTTTTAATAGACAGTGTCGAACTCGATCAAGTATTGGTCAACTCTTATCTCAATTAAATTAAAAAAAATTTAAACAAAAAACTGGCTGCAGCACGCTGCAGCCAGTTAAACATCCCTCTCTTATGGATGCATTGGATCTGGGATAATCTGAATATAAGGTCTCTTAAAGAATTTGATCTCACCAGTTTCAGGATTAAACTTAGAATTAGTGAAGCACTTCCACTCTTCATCATTGAGATCCATATAATCTGCACGATAGTAGAAACCAGGATAACGAGTTTCCTTACGGAACTTAATGTGTAAAACGTGCAAACGAACTGTCCAGAGTCTGTGATAGTTTTCCCAGGCTCTCAAAAGTTCGTGTAAATCACGAGCACAAAGTTTCTCAGAATCTTCTTCTAACAAATCTAACAAGTGCTCACAAGTCTTAAGCAAAGTATCAGAAGTTACATAATAAGTAGCACAACCACCACCGTACTCGTCTGTAGCTTTAATCAAACGGAACATAAAGTTACGAGGAGTAATATATTTGGGGTTAATATCAGGAGCAGTAGTAATATCTTTGTGTTCCTGGAAATTATACCAAGGTTTGTAGATTAAGTTTTTCAATTCTTCAGCACTTTCTTTAATGGTTGGTTGATAATCTTTGTGATCTACAACCCAACGAACCAATTGCTTACCTGCAATACGTCCCTCAGCATGAGAACCAGAAGAGAACTTATGACCAGAAGCACCAACACCATCAGCAGCAGTAAACAAACCGTTTACAGTGGTCATACGATTGTAAACTTTACCATTATCAGCTTTAATCTTATATTCTTCAGGTACCCAATCTTCGTCTGGACCAGAAACCCAAATACCACAACAACCAGAGTGAGAACCCAAGAGATATGGCTCTGTAGGCATAATTTCAGAACCAACTTTCTCAGGCTCAATGTTCAAACAGGCCCACAAGTTAGCCTGACCAACACACATGTCTAAGAAGTCTTCCCAAGCTTCTGCTTCTAAGTGTTTTTGTTCTTTTTTGCTCAAGGTTTTAAAGGTTTCCTGCAAAGCAGTAGCAGTGTCCATAAAAATAGGACCATTACCCTCTTTCATCTCTTTTAACATCATGTGGTTACGCAAACAGGTAGGAATAATAGGTCCATGAGCATAACCCTTTTCTTCGTACTGTTTGAGCATGTCGCGGTTGGTTACGCAGTAATCTTCACCCTTAGCATTAGTAGCTTTAGCCTTAAACAATAAGAACCAAGCACCAACAGGACCATAACCGTCTTTAAAACGAGCAGGAACGAATCTGTTTTCCATCATGGTCATCTCAGCACCAACCTGAGAACAAAGAGTATAAGTAGAACCAGCATTCCATACAGGATACCATGCGCGACCCATACCTTCACCAGTGGAACGAGGACGATAAACATTAACAGCACCACCACAAGCTACCAACATAGCATTACATTTAATGATATATACTTTGTTTTCCCGCAAAGAAAAACCAACAGCAGCAGCAACGCGGTTAGGCACATTAGCATCCAAAAGAAGTTTTACGATAAAAATTCTTTCAAGATAACCAGCAGCCTTACCATCTTCTTCTCTAAATTCACCAAGAGCATTTTTAGCAGCTTCTGCTACGATACATTTATAAGACTCACCATTGATCATGATCTGCCAACGACCAGAACGTACAGGCTTAGCGCCTTCTCTAACCTGCAAACCTTTCTTTTTGGCTTGAGCACCATCTAAACGTTTGCCATCTTCTGTTTGTACCCAAAGAGGAAGACCCCATTCCTCAAAAAGATGAACAGAATCATCAACGTGACGACCCAAGTCAAAAATTAAGTCCTCACGAACAATCCCCATAAGGTCTGTTCTAACCATGCGAACATAATCATCAGGAGTATTTTCACCAAGATAAGTATTTATAGCAGAAAGACCCTGAGCCACAGCACCAGATCTTTCCAAAGCGGCTTTATCTACCAATAATACTTTTACACCATACTTATCGGCCCATCTTTTGGCCTCAAAAGCAGCTCCACAACAACCCATACCACCACCAACTAAAAGCACGTCAGTGGTTAGCTCTACGATTTCTGGTTCAGCCAAAGGCAACCCTAATGGCTTAGCCTTAGCAGGAATCTGAGGCATATCTTTACCCTCCTTAGTTTAAATTCGTTAAATTAAAAATTATTTTTTGTACTTAGGATCAACCCAAGTTTCTTCGAGATCAGCATTAGCAACTTCGTATTTTTTATTCAAAACCTCTATAGGTTTTTTCAACTCAGTCTCTGTAAACAACAATTCGTTATCCAAATCTCCTGGTTCTGGTTTACCTTCATAAGGTTTAATAGAACCTTCATCAGTGGTTCTGATGGGGAATTTAAAACGTTTGATGTTGCCATTTCTAAATTGAATGGTCCACATAATATCAGAAGCACTACGCATAGGGATACTTGTCCCACCCATTGGGGCAAAGTCAGCATAAGGACGGGCTTCAATAGCTCCCTGAGGACAGATCTTTACACAAGAATAACATTCCCAACATGCATCAGGTTCTTGGTTGTAAGCTTTCATTTCCTCAGGATCTAAAATCATTAGATCGTTAGGGCAGATATACATACAAGCTGTCTTTTCTCCACCCTTACAGCCGTCACATTTGGCTGGATTAACAAAGGTTGGCATAATTCATCCTCCTCTCAAAATATAGTTTCATTTCATTAATACCCCTAGCCACATTGAGAGATGCACTCTCAAATTCCAAAAATTATTAACAATGCTGTACCATTTTTGTCAAGGAGAAAGTGAAATTTCTCCCAAAGTCTCTCCAATATTAAAAAGGGAAGGACTAAAAAACTAGCCCTTCCCTATCATAAACATCTATTTCATAGCATCGCCACTAGCAGCTTTCTGCATTTTGATTTCTACTTTCTCGGTAAGATTTTCATAATATTCACGTAAAATAGCCAAAACTTCTTCTCTTCCAAAATGATCTGGAATAGGTTGACCTTCAGAAAGAGCTTTACGCAACTTCGTACCACTCAAGATAACTCTATCTTCCTTCTCGTGAGGACAGGTTCTCAAAGAAGCCATGCCGTCACATTTGTAACAATAAAAAGTCCAGTCAATCTTTAATGGAGTACACAATAAAGCCTTGCCTGGCTCTTCTGGTTTAGGAATGCGATCAAAAATCTCTTGCGCTTCAAACAAACCATAAAAATCCCCTACTCCAGCGTGGTCACGTCCAATAATCATACGGGAAATACCATAGTTTTGACGGAAGGTAGCATGCAATAGAGCTTCTCTAGGACCAGCATAACGCATATCTAAAGGATAACCAGCCTGAATTACGTTTTCTTTTACAAAATAATGCTCAATTAAGGTATTAATACATTTAATTCTAACTTCAGCAGGAATATCGCCTGGTTTTAACTTACCAATCAAAGAATGAATAACCACACCATCACAAACCTCTATGGCAATTTTAGCTAAATACTCGTGAGATCTGTGCATGGGATTTCTAAGCTGTAAAGCAGCAACCTCTTTCCAACCTCTCTTTTCCAACTCAGCCCTCATCTCAGCAGGACGCATGTAAACACCTTTGAACTTGGTAGGAAATTCACCTTCGCTTAAAACATTTACAGGACCAGCAAGACATACGTCCTTTTCAGCCATAACCATTTTTACACCAGGATGATCTTCTAAAGCTACTTTCCAAAACCTATCGTCAGCACTATCTTCCCCGTGTCCTTTATAAACTTTTTCACACTCCCATTTTTTGTCTGCCTCTGTTTTTTCCCACTTTTCTGTAACTTTCAAGGTAGCTACAATTTCATTGTTATTCTCAGGATCAACCAAAGCAATCTCATCGCCTTCTTTAATCTCAGCAGCATCTTCTTTGGTTACAGAAAACGTTACAGGGACAGGCCAAAAAGTACCATCAGCTAACAAAAAGTTTTCACACACGCCTTTCCAATCGGCCCTGGTCATAAAACCATCCAGAGGACTAAAACCACCTGTGCCAATCATAATAAGATCGCCTCTCTCCCGGCTACTCACAGGAACCTTTTTTAAAGATTCAGCTTTCTTAAGCTCCTCTGCCCGCGCATCTCCTTCCAACAAACGAATAATAAGCCCCTTACCTCCATGAGGGGGAACAAGATTAGACATACCCTACCTCCTTAAAATAATTTTTCACCTCAAAAATATTAGCTTGTGAATTTATGAACGCAACCATATACTCTTAAATTATAACTTGCAAGTCCTTTTTTTACAATTTTTCTTCTTTCCTATAAATTATATACCCAGAACCTTTCTGCTCTTTGGCTCTATACATAGCCTCATCACTGGCCTTTAGCAAATCGTTCAACACAACACCATGCTCAGGATAAACACTAATACCTATACTAATGTGAATAATTATCTCTTCTCCCTGAATATAAAAAGGAGAAGCAAAAACTTCTATAACTTTTTGAACGACTTTAGATAACAACTTCAAATCTTTAAAATTTTCAATTATAAACACAAATTCATCTCCTCCTAAACGAGCAACAAAATCTCCATCTCTTAAAGCCTGTTTTATCCTCCTTGACACTTCAATTAATAACCTGTCTCCAGCATCATGCCCATACAAATCATTCACAATTTTAAAATCATTCACATCAACATAACACAAAGCAAACTTTTTATTCATTTCTTTACATCTATTTAGCACCTCATTGGCAACTTTAAAGAAATAAAGTCTATTTGGAAGACCTGTTAAAGCATCATGATAAGCTAAATACTGTATTTTCTTTTGTCTAACCTTTTTTTCTGTAATATCTCTAGCAAGAATACTTGCAATTTTTTGGTCTTTAAACTCAATCAAAAAAATACTTAATTCAATATAAAAAAATTTACCTTCTTTGTCGATACAAGAAACTTCTCGTATCAACTTACGTTTATCTATTAATTCTTCAAACAAATTTTTCAAATTTTCCCTTGATTCGTTAAATAAATCATAAATAGATAAAGTCTTAATTTCATCATCATGATAACCAAAATATTTTTTAAAACTATAATTATATTTCACAATACTATCAGTGTTAAAATCATACAGAAATATAATATCAGGACTTTGTTCTAAAACAACAGAATAAAGAGAAAATTTATCAAATAGTTTATCATAATTTATAATAATCTTATTTAAAACATAGTAAAATTTATCTAATACTATTTGAAATTCTGTTTCTAACTTAGTTTTTACTAATTTAAAATCTTCATCATTTCTAATTTTTTCCAATATAACTAATGTATTATTAATAGAATTTAAAATAATTTTTCTCAAAAGTATTATTATCATAAAAATAAAAATCATCAATAAGATTGAAACTAATAAAAAATATTTATTGGCATAATGTTTTATAAGTTTATAAATACTTTTATTTTGTTTAATAGACAATAAAATACTTTTATTTCCAAAAATATCTTTTCTCTTCCAAAAAATTAAACCATTTTTTAAGTCCATATCAACATCGAACGAATTAGAACCTGTCAAAAATCTATTGTTGTTAAGAGAATTACCTTCTACTATAGGTTGTATATTAAAAGTAATATCTTTACAGTTGATAATATTATTTAATCTTGCTTTATTAAGAAAAATAACATCTAAAAACATATAATCTTTCTTATTAAATTTAAATTTTAAAATGGACACAATACTTATATTCTTAGAATTTATAGGTAAAAATCCTGTAACGTTATTTTTGTTATCTAAGAAAAGTGTATTTATAATATTCGGTTTTAATTTATTTAACAACATTTTCATATTATTATTTTTTTTATCAAAAAACGACATAAATAATATATTTCCCTTACCATCAAAAATAACTAAGCCATCAAAATTAAGCTTCTTTAATATTTTCTCAGCTAAAAGTTTTCTTTGTTTAGTATTAGAGTTTATAAAATAATGAAGAACATCTGTATTGATCAACATATAATTAAAAATTTCTATATTCTTTAAATAACCATCAACAAGCGTATTAACTCTCTTGTATTGATTTTTTAATTTGTTTTCTTCTATCTTTAGAGAAGACTTGAAAAGAATAAAATGTAATATAAAATAGTTTATTATAAGAAATACAACAAAAATTATTAGATATATTACGATTATCTTCCGTATGATAGACATATAACTTTACCTAAAAATATTTAAAATATTTATAAAAATTTAACTACAAAAATTAGTTTAAGAAAAATTAGTTTAAGTATTTATACATAAATTTAATAAAAGAAATTTTTTAATAATTTAAGTTAGTTAAAATTTGAAAATTTACTCAAAAACGCCAATTTTGAGGTTTTGCAGTCACGTCTTAAAAATTTTTATCCCAAAAGCAAATTTTTGTTCTTTACAAACAATGCTTCTTAACTTATTAAATTTATTATATTTATTTAATCTACAAACAACTAACCCAAAATTAATTTATATAACCTGTTTATTTTTAAAAGTAAATAAAAAAAATAATGTAAAATTTAATTAGCCCAATACTTAACCCAACCTAATTTATTTATTGCTAAAAATCTAAATAAAAGGAGTCAAGAATGTTAAATTGTCAACAAATTCAAAAAATTAAGGAATTTATACTCCAAGCAGGAGAAATCATCCAATCCAAATGGTCTGTCCCCAGAAATATTAATTACAAAGGAAGTATCGATCTTGTCACAGATACAGATTTAGTTGTAGAAAAATTTCTATTAAATAAAATTAAAGAAATATGTCCAGACGTCAACTTCATAGCAGAGGAAACTCAACACAATTTATTAACAGAAAAACCAACTTTTATTGTCGATCCTTTAGATGGTACGACCAATTTTACACATCAATTTCCTTTTGTTGCTATTTCCCTAGCTTATGTAGAAAACAAAACTGTAAAAATTGGTTGGACCCATATTCCAATCTTAAATGAACTATTTTTTGCTCAAAGAGGCAAAGGAGCTTACTTAAATGATAAGCCTATTGAAGTATCAAAAATCTCCTCTCTCCAACAAAGCCTAATTGGCACAGGCTTTCCTTATAATATTTCTGAAGAAATAGATTATATTTTGCCTCTTCTAAAAAAGGTCTTGCTGAGCTCTCAAGGCGTACGCCGAGCTGGAGCAGCAGCTATAGATCTGGCTTATACTGCCTGTGGTCGATTAGACGGATTTTACGAAATAGGGCTAAAGCCCTGGGATACTGCAGCAGGATGGCTTTTGATAGAAGAAGCTGGAGGAAAAGTTAGCACATTTAATGGCTCTACTTACCAATTGGGGCAACGAGAAATACTAGCTAGCAACGGATATATCCATCAAGACCTTGTAAAGATCCTAAGCACATAATACACATTTAGGCCTAAATTTTAAGCACCAGCTTAAAAAAATTTGCCATTCAAATTGAAGTAGTTAAGCCTATAACTTTTCTGAGACCATAGCCCTACTAACCTTACTATTAAAATAACTTTCTTGCTTTAATTTTTATTTTTTTATTGACAACAATTCAAATTAAGAATACATATATCTTCCTTACGTCGGGAAGTGGCGCAGCCTGGTAGCGCACCTGCCTTGGGAGCAGGGGGTCGCTGGTTCAAATCCAGTCTTCCCGACCATTTTTTTATCTTTTCCTCTACTCAATTCTGAAAACTATCCTTTGGGGTTAAAAATCAATAAACTGCACTTGAGGTTCTGAGGAAGATAAATCCAAAAGAGCTAGAGAACTTTGACACGTCCCAGGGTTTAAAAAATACACGTCTCCAATTTTCAAAAAGGTCTTTTTATGGGTATGCCCAAAACAAATTATATCCACCTGTTCAAAAGCTAAATGCAATTGCTCTGGCTGAAGGTGTAAATTTTTATAGCCAAAACCATGAATAATTCCCAATCTCCACTTACCTATCTCAAACTCTATCCTTAACGGCAAATCAAGACTAAAAAAATCACAATTTCCCTTTACCCCGACAAAATGTTTGTGATTACTTAAAAAATAAACAATTTCTTCTCCCACATAATCCCCACAATGAATCAAAATATCCGTATCTACCAAGTATTTCTGATAAAGATGAGCAAAATTAGAAGATACAGAGTGTAAATGTGTATCAGAAATAACACCTATTTTCATAGCTTTCACCTACTAACAATAATATTTAAAGAGTTACCAACAAAAAATTACTAATTACAAACCATAACGGGCAAACACACCAATCTGCCCCTCCTAATAATCCATTCACTGATCACAGTTCACTAGTCACCCACTACCTATATCCCCATTTTCCACATCTAAAAACCTTTACAACCTCTAGAACATCTACAACCTCTAGAACCTCTAGAACATCCAAAACCTTCACCATCACCTACAGCCCATAAATCACAAATTGCCAACAACCAATTTCTGATTACTACCTACAACTATATACCAATTCACCTTGCAAAAAGTGGTACATTACTTTTCCTTCCAACGTAGTGCCAATCCAAGGATTGTTTTTACCTTTGGACAACATAGTCTTTTTTGTAACTTTCCACGGATAATCTGGATCCACTAAAATAAAATTAGCATTATCTCCTGGAGCTAATTCACTAAAGGCTAAATTAAAAATTTGAGCTGGCCTCTTACCCCATAAGCAAACTAAATCGCTCCAAGTAAAATCTTTGGTCAATAATTTTAGACTCAAACTAAGGGCTGTATCCAGTCCAGAAATGCCATTAGGTGCTTCTCCAAAGGGCACATTTTTTTCAAATTCTGCATGGGGGGCGTGATCTGTAACCAAAATATCAATTATACCTTCTCTTAAAGCCTGAAACAAAGCCAAAGTATCGTCTTTGGTGCGCAAGGGAGGATTAACTTTTGCCAAAGTATTATAATGGGCACATTCATCTTGAGTAAGCCACAGGTAATGCGGACAGGTCTCCGCAGTTATTTGAATACCTTTTTTTTTGGCAAAATAAATAAGCTCTACAGACTCCCTGCAACTTATGTGAGCTAGATGAATGGGAATATCCAGATATCCTGCCAATAAGATATCTCTTGCTACCTGTAAACTTTCGGCAACAGAGGGGATACCTTTTAATCCCAAAAAAGAAGATAATTTGCCTTCATTAACTAAACCATCTTTGGCCAAAAAAGGATCCTCACAATGATCTATTACCACCTTACCCAAATCACTAGCATATTCCACACATCTACGAAACAACTCCGTATCCAGTACAGGCAAGCCATCATTAGAAAAGGCCACGCATCCCGCCTGGGCTAATTCGCCAAGAGCGGCCATTTCCTGGCCAGCAAGATCTTTAGTAAGCGCTCCTATAGGAGCAAGAACAGGACCTAAAGGATAATAAGTTTTTGCCTTTTCCAACATATATTCACAGACGCTGGCCTGATCGTTTACAGGCTTTGTATTGGCCATGGCCATTACCAGACCAAAACCACCTCCCACAGCTGCTAACAGGCCAGAACAAATGTCTTCCTTGTATTCAAAACCAGGATCTCTTAAATGCACGTGAGCGTCAATCAAACTGGGTAAAAGCACCAAACCACTAGCATCAATTTCTTTTTTACAATTCACTCTGGGCAAAGAAAACGTCAGATCTACCACTGTACCTTGATTTACTAATAAAAAGGCTTTTTTGTCCTTCCAAATTACGTTTTTTACCAATAAATCTACATCCATTGGCCTGCTCCTTAATTAGTTCCTAAAATAAAAAGATATAAGATAGCCATACGCACTGCCACACCTGCTTGTACCTGATCCAACACCAGGCTATCCTTACAATCTGCAATAGAAGAGTCTATTTCTATGCCTCTATTCATAGGGCCAGGATGCATTATTTTTACGTTTTTTTGAGCTAAATTAAGATGTTCAAAGGTAACACAATATCTTTGACTATATTCTCTCAAATCAGGTAAAAGTCCCTTTTCCTGCCTTTCTAGTTGTAAACGCAAGCAGATTATGGCATCCACTCCCACACAGGCTTGTTTTAGATCGTGAAAGACCTCCACGGGCCAAGCAGATATATCAAAAGGGAGTAAAGTACGGGGAGCGCACAAACGCACTTTTGCCCCAAGGATAGAAAACAATTTTATGTCAGAACGAGCCACTCTACTATGGGCAATATCGCCAACAATCAAAATCTTTTTTTGTTCTAGAGTCTGCCACAAAGAATATAAAACAAAACCATCTAACAAAGCCTGAGTAGGATGAGCATGCCAACCATCTCCTGCATTAATAACAGAGCAATCTATTTGAGAAGACACAAATTGAGCTGCTCCACTCTGCCAATGTCTGATCACAATACAATCAGGCCGCATGGCTTCTAAGGTAAGCACCGTATCCTTAAGACTTTCTCCTTTGGTTAAACTACTACTAGTTTTGGCCAAAGAAAAGGTATCAGCTGACAACCTCTTGCCTGCAATGTCAAAAGAAGTTTTGGTGCGGGTAGAAGGCTCTGCAAAAAAAAGAATTATGCTTTTTCCTTTTAAGGTAGGTACTTTTTTGACTGGTCTTTGATTTATTTCTTGAAAATTTTTAGCCAATCCAAAAATATGGATAATTTCTTCTTTACTTAGTTGGTCAACATCCAGTAAATGTTTGTGTCTCCATTGCATAATTAAAAATTCTCCTTAAAGTTGTAACTCTCTTTTTTACAATGTTAACAGGTTGCACAAACAGATTTTTTACTTACAGACGCCAAAATTAGTTTTATTGGTCAAAATGAAAACACTTAATCAAAACTTAAAAATTTACGTAGTCAGCCTGGGATGTCCCAAAAATCTGGTAGATACAGAAGAGCTCCTTGCCTCCCTTGGAGGGAAGTATAAATTAACTAATTCTTTAACTCAAGCAAATATAATTATTTTAAACACCTGTGCTTTTATTCAACCTGCTGTAGAAGAATCTTTAGAGCATATTTTAAATATTTCAGATAAGTTAAAGACTTTTCCTCAAAAACCTCTATTTATCGTAACTGGTTGTCTGGTAAATAGATATGGCAGCTTGAGCCAGGAATTTCCAGAGGTAGATATCTGGCTTCCTATTCAGGAACAAAAAAACTTGCCCAAAATACTTCAAAACTATCTTTGCGTTGGAGCAAAAAAATCGCCCTCAATTTTGACCACTTCTTTTGCTTATCTAAAAATTAGCGAAGGTTGTAACAACAAATGTTCCTTTTGCACTATTCCTTTTATTCGAGGCAAACTTTGCTCCCTACCCATTTCTGAAGTGGTAGCCAAAGCTAAGCATATTTTAAATCAAGGCAAAAAAGAACTTATACTCGTAGCTCAGGATCTAACGGCTTATGGACGGGACCTTGGCTATAAATTTGGTCTATTGCACTTATTGGAGCAGTTAGCCCAATTAGATTTTACCTGGATAAGGCTTCTTTATCTGTATCCAGCCAACATAAATAAAGAGCTTTTAAACTTCATAGTTCAAACAAAAAACATTTTGCCTTATTTTGACTTACCCTTACAACATTCCCATCCAGACATTTTACAATCTATGGGCAGACCATTTAAAATCAATCCCCAACAAATCTTAGATTTAATTCGCTGTCATATAACAAACCCAGTAATTCGCTCTACGTTTATAGTAGGTTATCCAGGAGAAACTTTAGAACACTTCCAACATTTAAAAAGATTTATAATAAACAACAAGTTGCAATACGTTGGATTATTCACTTATTACAAAGAAAACGGCACACTTGCAGCCCAATTGCCCAACCACGTTGCTGACCCTGAAAAGCAAAGCAGATA
Source organism: Desulfonauticus sp. (assembly GCA_030950395.1). GTDB lineage: Bacteria > Desulfobacterota > Desulfovibrionia > Desulfovibrionales > Desulfonatronovibrionaceae > Desulfonauticus. The sequence goes on from JAUZRP010000012.1 coordinate 41,200, forward strand.
CAACGAATTAATGGAAATACAACAGAAAATAACTCATAATTGGCTCCAAAAATGGGAAGGCCAAACTTTAGACATTATAATTGATAGTCCGCACCCTGAATGGCCTACCTTGTATGAAGGCAGAGCCTGGTTCCAAGCTCCAGATATAGACGGACTTACTTATGTAAGTGGCTCCAATCTCCAGATAGGTCAAATCGTGCCTGCCTCCATAGAAGAGGCCAAAACTTATGACCTAGTAGCCTTGGTCTAATCAAAGACGAAAAACAAACCTGCTCCATATATCAGGACATTTTATAGCCCAGAGTCTATCACTAACCAAGCCCTAAAAATAAACTTCCGTTGACATTAATCTTCACGTTTTCAACTGTAGTTTATATATCAAAAAAACTTATTTCCTGAATTTTATTCTAACATATTGATTTATAAAAATTTTTTTAACAAAAAATTTTGGCACACTCCTTGTTATAAAAAAGGTAACTTTTACAACAAGGAGAAGTAAAAGTGTTTTTACTCAGCAAATCTTTTCAAAAAGACGTGAAACAAATACTAAAACAAACAACTAGTCTAAAAAATATTATTTTTAATATTGATAATTCTTATAATCGTAAATATTATCCTACTAAAAGAAAAATTGACAAAGCAAAAAGAATTGTACACGAAGGTAAATCATTGTATGAATTCAAAAAAGCTGCTTATGAAGCAAAAGTTAAAGAATTTAAGTTATGCCTGGATGAATTAATTTTTTCTATAGAGAAAATAATTTCTATAGAGAAAAACTACATAATTCAGATACAATCAGAATTTAATGTTCCAGTTGCTCCTAAAATTAGAGAAAGTTATTTGCTAAAAATATTAAAAATTATAGATAACACTTATACGATAAGAGGAAAAAATATTTTTTGTTTCTATATACAACCTTGGTTAACAATAGATATAATCACCAAATTTATAGAAGAAATAGAAAGTTATAAAGCTTTGAAACAAGCTAAATCTTATAAAGAAGAAGTGTGGGTATGGGTAAAAAAAATAAATTCTATTATAAATGAACTTGAGTTAAAAAAAAGAGATTTAAAGTTATTAACAAAGTCTGTAAATAAAATAATTAGTCTGGTTTTATCTGCCAAAAACAAAGAAATGGAAAATATTGTAAGGGAAAATTTTATTAAACCTCTTTTAACAGAACACCTTTTTACTAAAGAACTTAAATTAACTAACGCTAGTATAAAATTAATTAAACAAGTAGAAAATTTTAACTTATAACCAAAAAAGGAGCTAAAAATGAAAAATGAATTGGTTAAATTAGTTAAAACAGAAAAATTACCCAAATCTTTTCCAACAAAAATTAGCTCTGTATCAAAAAATTTAAAACATAATGATATATCACTTAAAGGTAAAAATATATTACTTTATTTAAAGTATGTTATTAAATATATCGAACATACCAGAGAAATAAATAAACTCAAAAAAGAACACGATCAAAAAATGTTTCAGCTAAATATGGAAGCTGAAATACGTCATAAAGAGATTGATAAAAAATTTATTTTAAAAAATAAAATTCTAGATATAATAGAAAAAAATGTAGAAAATATCACTCCAGAAATGTTAGAACAGTATGTAAAAATTTACATAAATAGTTAAAATAAAATCTGTATAGATAAAGAAAAAATGATTACTATATTAACAGAAATAGTTACATCATTAATAGAAAAATTTGGACATGTAGTTATTTTAGAAATAATTTCTTTTCTACTCTCTAAGAAAAAAGAGAAAACAGAACAATTATATAAAATTCAAGAATTTGAGAAGTTTATAGAATTACATGAACAAATCCTAAAAAAGCAATTTATAAACATAGAACTAAAAGAGAAGATGGCAAAACTTATAGAAAAAAAACTTCAGGAAACAATATCCACAAATGACACACTTACTTTTAAAAGTTTTTTAGAAAGCTATTATAAACTTTTAACTCAAACTTAAGTTAAGGATACAATTATGCATCACAATAAATATTGGTACAAAGTTTTATTTCACAAGGCAGACTTAGATACCGTACTCACGGCCAAACTGGCAAGTGTAACCTGCTGGCGATTTTTAACTTCTGTGCCCAAAGCCACAGAGTTTGACCTTTTAGATACTCAGGTCCTATGCATAGAAGTTGGTGGTTCTGGACAGGTTAGCCTACACAACTTTGACCATCACGATCCCTTTCACTACTTCCCTCCGGCTTGCAAGCAGGCTTACGACTACTTTGGGTGGGAAGATAAAAAATGGGAAAAAATAGTTCATTACGTCTGTTTAGTAGATGAGGGTAATCCGGTGGACGTAAACTTTCCTTCTTTATCCAACATATTTTCTGGTATGTGCTTGCTAATAGACGATCCAATAGAGCAGTTTTTAACTGGCCTATCTATTATTGATACAGTGTATGTCAAAGGCTTTGATCCCTTTCAAGCCCTTCCAGAATTACCAGAATGGAAACACTTTATTTTGGCCAAAGAACAAAACTTAGCTCAATTGCAACAAGACAGTAAAAATATCGTAACATTTTACACAAAAACTAATATTTTTTGTGGATTTCTTGAGTCAAATGCGGTAGGAGGGTTTAAAATACTCTATGACAAGGGCTGTGAAGTAGGTGTGTTGTATAGTCCAAGACAAAACAAGTACACTATCGGCTCTAAACATCTAAATTTAACTAAACTTTTACAACAATTTCAATCTATTGAAGATGGTTGGGGTGGGAGACAAAACATTTTTGGTTCTCCTTATAGAGGCACTAAATTAACTCCAGCTGAAGTAATCAAGATAATTAAGGAAACGTTATGAAAAAAAGAGTGTTAATCTCTTACACAGGCAATCAAGATCCTCTAAACAAACAGGGGAAAGAGGGTCCTATTCTAACTCTTATAAAAGGGAAAAGATATGAATTTGAAGAAGTATATCTTTTATATACCCGTTCAAAGGACAGTAGAAACGATCATCTCGAAACTGCAAAGGCTACCAAAGAAGCTATAAACAAAATCCATCCTCAAATAGAAGTTCACCTCTTGCCCATAAATACAGATGACCCTTCAGACCACATACTCATTTATAAGTTAACTCAAAAGGCTTTATCTGAAATAAAAACTCGTCTAAATGAAAAAAATACACGTATATTTATCAACATTTCTTCTGGCACCCCTCAAATGCACATAGCTTTTTTTCTATTAGTGGCTAGCCGGTACATTGCAGCCACTATGTTGTACCAGACTCCACCTCAATTTGGCGGACAGATAAGAGAAATAATTCCTTGGTGTGAAGATATGCCTTCTATTTTGCCTTCTATTCCCAGAGGAAAACCAGAGTCCACCAACATCCCTCTGGAAAATCTTTGTCAGGAAATAGGTCTAAAGGGAAAAAGTCCTGTTTTTTTGAACGCTCTTTTACACGTCCAAAAGTATGCTCCTTATGATTTACCTGTAATTATTTTAGGAGAAAGTGGAACAGGCAAGGACCTATTTGCAAGATTAATTCACCTCACCAGTCCCAGGAAAGACAAAAGATTTCTTGCTTTTAACTGTGCGGCTATCCCAGAAAATTTGGCAGAAAGTGAGCTTTTTGGTTACAAAAAAGGCGCTTTTACAGGAGCTAGCATAGATAGAGATGGTCTATTTAAACAAGCAGACAGGGGAACTATATTTCTAGACGAGATTGGGGACCTATCTCTAAACTTACAGGCCAAGCTTTTGCGAGTGCTGGAAAATGGAGAAATTTTACCTATTGGAGCTAAGTGTGTAGAAAACGTTGACGTAAGGGTTATCGCTGCTACTCACAAAAACCTGGAAGATATGGTTAGTCAAGGCAAGTTTCGAGAAGATCTTTATTATAGGATAAATATTTTAAAAATAGATCTACCACCTCTAAGAGATAGAAAAGAAGACATTCCCGAAATATCCAAACACATTCTACAAGAGTTTTGCGAACAAAATCAAATTAAAAAAACCTTTTCTGACCGGGCCCTATCTGCTCTTATGGCCTACCACTGGCCAGGTAACATACGAGAATTAAAAACGTTTGTGTGGAGAGCCGCTATTGAAGCTGAAGGAGAAGTTATAGATTATAAAGACTTGCAACTCTCTTATTCTTCAGAAAACAACCTCCTTAAAGAACTACCTGCAACACCTTATGAAGGTTTTCAGTTAAACGAAGTTTTAGATAGATTAAGGATGTATTACTACAAAACAGCGTTAAAAAAAGCAGGGGGAAATAAGAGCAAGGCCGCAAGGCTGCTGGGAGTAAGTCCTCAAGCAATCTCTAAAATTTTCAAAAAGGAGGAGTAATGGGGTATTATTTTAGTTTGCAATATTCAGGTATTCAAAAAACTGTTTTTAGGTACAATAGACTGTGGTCTATTGCAGGCATAAGCCAGATATTATCCCACTTAAATGAGCTGGAGATGGTAAGTATTGCTCAAAACCACGGGGGCAGTGTGGTAGTTGCTGGAGGTGGTAAGTTTACAGCTCGCTTTCCTGAAAGAGAAAAAGCTCTTTTAGCCAAAGAAGAGATCATAAAAGTACTTTCTATCACACTCCCCATGCTAGAATTTCAATCCAGTCCTGTATTAGAAGGGAACTCGTTCCAAGAGATAAAATACGGCTACAGTGCAGAGAATACAGTTGTGCCTGGCATACTGGATTACTTAAACGAAGCCAAAAAATCTTATAGAGGATTTGGCTATTCTTTTAATCCCCACCTTAAGCTCTGCGACGAGTGTAGTGAATATCCTGCAGAGCACAAAGACAAAGAAGAAAAATTATGTAGGATTTGTTTTTGGGCCAAAAAAAATGCAAAACTAAACTACTCTCGCCAATTTAGCTCTGATTGCACCACCTTAGAAAAGATTTATTTTAACTTTTTGGCTGACTTTGATCAAGAAGTGCAGGTTCCTTTAAACCTAGAAGATATATTTCCAGAAGGCCAGGAAAAGAAAAGGATTGCGGTGTGGGTCTCAGATTTGAACAACATGAATCAAAAAGTCCCCATTTGGTTAAATCAAAAAGAAGACGAAATAAAAGCAACTTTTGACAAAGTAACTCAGATAAACGTGGACATTATCACTCAGGCCCTAAAAGATACCTTTCAAAACATTGTGGTTCAAAGAGAAGATAGCTATTTTATTCCTTTTCGCCTCATCGTGGCAGGAGGAGACGACCTATGCATTGTAATGGATGCCAAGTACGTGCTTAAATTTGCCACTAATCTCCATTATGCTTTAAAAAACAAAATTGCTCAGTTAGATAAAGGACATCCTCTCCATCCTCAGTGGTTACAAGCACGTTCTAAAGACAACGGGAAGCTGGGACAATACTGTTTTGGAGCAAGCTTTGTAATTACAGACTTACATACAGCCTTTATAGACGTCCATAGATTAGCTGAAGACTTAATGAGGGAAGCCAAAGAAAACACAGAAAGAAAAGACAATTCTATAAATTGGCAAATCCTTTCTACAGATTTTTCTCCTGCAGAAAGTCTCCTCAACTTTCACAAGCCGTTGTTTTTTGAATCCCAGGATGAACAACCTGGTTTTTGTGATTATTATAAGTTATGTCAAAAATATCACACCCTATCGTCTTCAAAAATTTTTCAATTAGCAGACATACTGATGGAACATTTTGCTACAGGTGCAGACCTAAAAAAACAGATCCTTTCTTTACCTCAGATCTGGAAAAAGGGGCACGTATTAAGAAAACTTTTGCAAGAAAAAATTTTACAAGATAACAACCACAATTTTCATCCCCAAAGATTAGCTAGTCTTTTAGAACTACTAACCCTCTATAAGGAGGCCAAATAAAATGTACTTTTCTAAAGGAAAACTAAAGGTAAAAGCCAGAGGTTACTGGTTTACCCTTGGAGGAGAAAAAGGTTCTTTTGGCTATTACCCCCACCTCAAAGATAAAGACAACTTGCCCATATATCCCGATACTCAACTCAAAGGGAATATCAGAGATGGGCTAGAATGGTACTTAAAACTGCAAGGAACATCTTTACCCCAAGAAATAGTTTCTCATATTTTTGTAACAGATTTACGCTTGTCTAACCCTGCTCTCTGGCAAAGAGATAGATTTCAAGTCAAGCCAAGAATTGCTATTGACGACACGAGCCACACCGTTCAGGAGCATAATCTAGCCTTTATGGAACTGGCTTATTTAGACGGTTTAGAACTAGAAGCAGACGTTTATTTAGGTTATATTTCAGACCAAAGCCAGCATCAACAACTAAAAAATTGGCTGAAAAAAAGTGTTCAGCTTATGCCTGACATGGGAAGTTTTCGTTCACGGGGAATGGGCAAAGGAGATTATAAACTCCAGTGGCTAGAAGACAAAACCATCTCGCCCACTCTAGAAGATATAGAAGTGGAAGCCAAACCTTTATTGTATTGTCTAAAAAACCTAACCAATTTTAGAAACAAACCTATAGAACCAGATAGTTACAATTATGTTCCAACTCTCCGCTATATTACTGCCCATCAATTAAGGTCGTGGTTTATCAAAACTTATTACCAAATTTTTCACGAATGGCCAGACATTACAGAGCTGGCCAAAATTAACTTTCCCTATCTCTATCCTTGTGAGGTGAATAAAGACCAATTTTATCTGGCTTATCCTGCAGCCATGACCAGTTTTATAGAGCACTCAAACAAAGGACCACAAATAATAGATTTTTTATCTCATCCCCAAAAAAATCCAATCCACGATCACCCCGCCATTACTAGAGTCAAAAGAAAAGCAATCCCTGATCACATTTATGTTGCACCAGGTGAGCAACCTAAAGTTGTAGAAATTTCTATTGGCAAACGGATCAGAAATAGTTTGAACGATAAATTTTCGTCTTTAGAGGAAAAAGGACTTTTTGTGCAAGAATTTATCCCGGCCAACACTATGTTTGGAGGAATTATCTCGTTTTCTAAACCGCTAGAAAAATGTTTTGGGCAAAGGTTTCAATATATCCTTTGCAACATAACACCCACATTAAAAGGAAGCTTATTTGCACCTTACCTACAAATTTACAACGACCATACCCAAAAAAATAGCCAGCATCATCTGGTAATAGCCCCTATACCTTACAGGCCCTTGCAATCCCAATCATCAAGATGGATAGTGCAAGAAATAGAAGGCAGAAAAAAGGTCATTCAGGACAGAGTTTCTTTAATAAAAATTGGCACTAACAGAAGTTATAACGTTTACTTAAAAAGACCTAAAAGACCACGCATAGTTATTCAACAAGGCTCTGTATTGCTCGAAGAAATTAATGGCCAGACAATACCCTGGAGAGGTTTGTCTAAGAGCGTGCTTCTGTCTAAGTCCTCTACTCTGGAAACCAAAAATTCAAACGCCCAACCAGATGCTAAAGCAGTTGATCTGGCCCAAAAACTCTATCAAGAACTTAGTGCATCTCATCTTGGATTTTTGAGAAACTTTTTAAACAAAAAAATACCCCTACCCACCCTAAAAGACATCTCCCTGGATAGGCAAGACAAGTACACCAGAAAAGGGAAGACCAACCTTAGTTTACTTTACGCGCATCTTGCCTCATTAATAGACAAAGATAACTCAGGAGAAAGTTTGAGAAAGTTCGTAGAGGATTTAGTGGCAGAAATAAGAAGCCTAAAATGGCAAAAGGAGTATAAACAATGATAGGGAAAAAATGTGTCTTAAAAGTCAATTTAGATTTTTCGTTAACCACTCCTCTTATTATTAAGTCAGAAAGTAACGAAGACTACATTGATGCCAAAATAGATCGAACTCCAGATGGAAAACTCTACATCAACGGTTACGTATGGGCCTCGTTATTTAGACGAGCAGCAAAAAGACTAAAAAAAGTGCCACATTTATTTCACAAATTAGGCAACTACGAAGGCAAAGAAGGCGTATCTCTATTTTGGTTTGAGGGCTCTAGCGTAGATCTAGTGATTACGGACATAAGACCGGGCCTAAACATCCACAGACGATATGGCAGCGCGCTAGATGGAGCTCTTTACTTTGAAGAAATCGTGCCCTGTGGAATGCGTATCCCTCTTAGTTTTAAAGTATTTGCTGACGAGTTTAACGAACTTGAGTCAGTTCTAAAAACTTTGCAGGAGGCTATATACATTATTGACTCGGGCATAGAAAATATTGGCGGAAATTGGAGTTATGGTCTAGGGAGATTAAAGTTTGTTTCTGGTACTTATCAAATGCTAGACCTTAGCCGGGACAGTGACCTCGAACTCTTAGCAGAAGACAAAATTTTAAAAAATTCTTTTCACCCCCAAGCAGGCAAGGTTCAACAAGTCTGGATAAAATACAAGGTCAAAGCCAGAATAGAAAAGGGCCAATTATTGGCTATTCATTCCGAACTTCCACCTTTGGATTTAACAAATCAAAAAGCCAAACTCCTTCCAGAAGAACCTGACCACTACGTTTTTCGCTCTTTTGTGCTGGAAGACGGCTCTCCCAAACAAAAATTTGTCCTGCCAGGAAAAATCATTAGACAGGCTTTGTTTTCTCAACACATTGAAAGAAAATTAAGGACCCAAGGGGAGCACGTCTGCTCTTTAAGAGGAGACAAGTGCACTTGCGCCATCTGTGAGCAAGCGCGCTTAGAAAAGCCAAAACTAAAAAAAGCCCCAGATTGTCAATGCAAAATCTGCCGCTGGTTTGGATCTACTGACTCCAGAGGGATTATAGCTGTTACAGACGCGGTTATAAAAAATGCCTCAACTGTAGATCTTAGAAGGATCCAACTCTGTGAACACTCTATGCAAAACATAAACTTATTTTTTGAAGAATACTTAACCCAAGGCAACTTTGAGTTTGAAATACTGATAGACCAACCTAAAGATAACCAGGAACTTTTAGAAAATGTAGAGCAAGTGCTAGAGGAAATGACAGCCCAAAATGCTCCCCCAGGATGGTACAGATTGGGCAATTCTACTACGTGCGCTGGTAGCATAAGAGTATTAGAATGGAATAAAGAGCAAGTGCAGGAGGAAGAAAATGCATGATTTTCAACAAGGTTACTTAATTTATGCTGTAAAACAAACCTCAAACTGTCCAGAAATAGACTTGAAACAGTGGGACAATGGCTACGTTGCCTTTTCTAATAGAGAATATCCGCTTCAAGAATTAAAACAACTGGACCTTAAACAAATGCTTAACCAAGATCAACTACCTAAAGACGCTGAAGGTTACATAATGGAAATCGATTTGTGGAGAAAAACAGACCACGTTTACGAAGAAATCTCCATAGAGCGCGAAGATACCCTCTTTTTTATTCAACATTGGCAACTTTTTACTCAAAAAATAGATGGGGCAGATCTATGTTTTTACAGATGTGCCTCTACCGCGCCCAGAGCAAACAGTATATTTAACCAATTAAAGAGCATAGAAGTTGTTGTACCAGACAAAAGATTACACTTTTTCATAACTAAACCAGATTAAAAATCCCTCAAACACCCCAAAATAAATGGAGGCCAATTATGCGTGGTAAAGGTAAAAAAAACAAAAAAAATAAACATGTTATCCCTGCAGGGACAGCTCCCTACAAATTTATAAAAAGAAAAAAGCCTAACAAAAAACCTGCTACTGAATTTTTGGACAAACTAGAGCATTTTGACCTCGCCCTAGAAATAGAATGGAAGGCGATTACCCCTATAGCTTTAAACCCTTGCCTCGATTGGAACGAACCAGCCAACAATCCTCAATTGGATAACGATGCCTATTATGCGGGATACAATAGACGGTGGCTCACTGTAGAAGATAGAGCGGCCATAAGTCCTTTTACTGTAAAGTCCGCCATTGCCAATGCCTATGCCAACCTCATGGGCGGATGTTATCGGGTCAATACTATAGTAGAAAGGCACAAAGAACTCCTACAGGGACAATACCCTTATGATGGGTCCTACAAAAGGTACAGGGTAGCAATGGATGGAAGCTCAAAACCGGGCATAATTCTAGACATAAAAGAGCTGGACGATGGCTCGCGCTATGTAAAAATTTTACCTGTAAAAGAATATTACCTGGATACCGAGCCAAACATGCCCTTAAAACGAGGTCAAGAGGTCAAACTGAGAATTGTAAAAGAAAGAGGATATAAACCAGATATCGTAGTGTTAGATCCGACCTCTTCCTTTAGTGCTATTTATCACGGTCCCTATGCTTATGGAATGAATCTTTCCAATCCTAAAGGACCAAAACACAAACACAGATTTTACCAAGCCAAAGGTAAAGCCGTAGAGGGCATAATTGCCAAAGAAAATTTTTATTCCAAAGACAAGCTAATGCAGTGTGTTTACGTGGGAGGACGAGATCAGAACAATCAAAAAATCCCTCATTGGTATCAAAATTTATCAGACTTAAAAAAAGGTGATTTTATTTATTACGAAGAATTTAATAACAAGGTTCAACATCTGGGGAAAAACTTTCTCTTTAAGACCATATTTTTGCATCAAGATACCATACCAGAAGGACAGGAAACCTGTAGCGATCCCAACCAGTTGTGTCCGCGCTGCAGACTTTTTGGACTGACCTTTCAAAAGGAAGAAAAAGAGGCCACTGGCTTAAAAGGCAGGTTCAAAGCCTGTACCCTGATTTCAGACTTTGTGATTAACAGAGAAAAGTCAGATAGAGCAAAAGTGCCGGTATATATAGAAAGGGACAAACAGAGCAAGCAGGAAAAGTTGGATATAACTATCTTAAAAACCCCAGAGGGCAGGGAAATAGGTCGGCAATTTCTTTTTCCTGTGCAAGGACCACCCAAGCCCAACAAAAGAGATGTAAACGGTTATTATGAAAAAGATACAGGCTACCTAAAAGGGGCAAAAGTTTATAAGCACACAGAAGAAAATCACTTTACTGCCCTCTTAGAGGAAATAAACCACACGTTTAAAACAATTAAAGACCAAAAAGAAGCCAGTTCGTACAGATTGCGCAATTGGGGAGAGGTATTGTACGCTGGGGCGAGTTTTCGGGGTGTTGTAGGATTGGAAAATAGCACGTTGGACGAAGTCTGTGGGATAATATTTTTATTGCACACTCCATTTTCTAAGCACGGATACAAACTTGGTCTGGGCAAGGCTTTTGGTCTTGGCTCTGTGGAGTCTTATGTAAAAAAAATCTGGATAAGGACGCCCCAGGATTATACCTGGAAAAGCTTTGAGGTGGAGGATGATCTATTACGATCTATTGAAAAAGCTGGTTTAAAAGATCTGACAGCTGGGCTGCAAAAGTTAAAACAAGCTGACAACATGTTGCAACGCATAAATTCCATTCAGGACAAGGCAGATAAGTTACGATTTCCCCCCCCAGGTCTTACGTATTGGAAAAATTTTAATCAAATGCAGCAGAGGAAAAAATGATTTCTTTAGAACCCTTGTATTTTTTACATTGCACGTTTCAGGTAGTAGAGTCTATTCACAACTTGCCTTACTTTACGGGGCAACACTGGTCTGGTTTATTGCGAGACGTGTACAGAGGACTATTTGACGAGTCTATGCCAGACACAATAGCTGTCATTCCCTACGAAACAGGTCTATCTTCTATACTTGAAGGTTCCAGGGTTTCTATTTTACTCAAAGTTCCTGCAGCCTTACTAGAGCAGATTAAAAAAGTTTTATTGGCTTTACCTCAATTTTCACACCTCAAAGGGCATCTTGTGCCCCAGAAGAGAATTGTGCTGGAAAAGGTCATTTGCGCGCTTTCTCAAAAAGAACTTTTTCTTGAAGAACCAGAAACTTTTCAAATCAAACACGTGGAGTCAGCTGTACAGCAGTTAAGGCAATCTAAAACCATTACCCTTATGTTTTATACTCCTCTAAGACTTTCTAGACCTGCAGGCACAAAGGAAAAAGGACACAACTTTATAGATAGCGACTTTTTGTGCAACCCTTTAGCTGGGGTTATATTTTTGGAAAAGTTTATTTCCTCTATAAGAAATATATCTTTTACTGCCCCAAATAGCCAATGTTCTCTTGAGCCCGGAGCTATTTTTTGGATAGATACCAGTTACAATAGCCTCAATACCAAAACCATAGGAGGAATAATAGGCAAAGTAAAATTGACCAACGTAGATCAAAATTTGTTTTTACCTCTCGTTTTGGGACAATACACAGGAGTTGGCAAAAACAACAGCTTTGGACTGGGATATTACACCATAAAAGAAGTGCCCAACCTATTTCCCTTTGTTTTGTCCAACAATCCCTTTGGATCTGACTTTGATCCTAACCGTCCATTTTCTTCTCTAAACTTAAGACAGCTTAAGAGTGTAAGGTTTCCATGGATAAAAAACAATTGTTTTCAAGATACATTAGAGCTGGATAGACAGTACAACACCTTTTCTAAAGAAAAGAAAAAAGACGTTTTACACAGCCTTTTCCCCTTACACCACCATTTACCTCCAGAAGACAAAAAAATAGACCATACGGTGGAGGATCTGGTCCAAAGAAAACCTATGTTTCTGACCAGATTTGTATCCAGGGTGCGCAGTGAAGGAGAATATCTAGTAATCGAAATGGGCGATAAATTAAAGATAAAAAATCTTTGGAGCACCATTGGCCACCTTTTTTTGATAGGCAAGCCACCTGTTACCACGGGTATAATCTACAAAGCCATGCAATGCGGGATTCCTGTTACTTTTATGAACATGATGGGCAAAACTCAGGGACACCTGTATCCAGAAGGTCACGATCTGGCTATTTATACCAACTTACAATTAAAGAGGCAACAGGACAAAGACTTTATTCTGGAATTTGCCAAAGAAATAGTCTCTGCCAAAATTCACAACTCTATAGTCATCCTTAGAAGAAACAAACAGAATTACGAGGAGTTAAAAGAAATTTTAAATTCTATTAACAAGGTCAAAGACATAGACGCGTTAAGAGGTTATGAAGGGATAGCAGCAAAAGCCTATTTTAAAAAGTTTAGAACCCTGATAGAAACTTTTGGGTTTGAAAACAGAGAATATCATCCTTCTACTGATCCAGTAAACAGCATGCTCTCTTTTTGTTATTCTTTACTTTACAATCGCCTTGCTTCTATTTTGAGAATAAGAGGTTTAAACCCGAGACTAGGACTGTATCACGCGTCTCGAGGCAGACACGCTGCTTTGGCTTCAGATCTAATGGAAGAATTACGGCACGTGGCAGAAAGAATAGTATTAAAGATAATTCACAGAAAAGAAATTAAAACAGATCAATTTATTTATAAGGAACAAAAGGGAAAAAAGTATTGTGAGATACCAAGAGAGATAATTAGTCTGTTGGTCTATAGATTTGAAGAAGTAATGCATCAAAACAACGCTCTTTATTCAGGAGAGTTGTATTACTTTTTGGATAAGATGGTTCAACGATTTATTTTATTTTTACAAAACAAAGCACCATATAAGGCAATAAGAATAAGATGATAGTATTAGTTTGTTATGACATTAGCGACGATAAAAAGAGAAATAAAGTTGCTGATATTTTGCTAAAAAAAGGTGTCAGGTTGCAAAAGTCTGTATATCTTTTAAACATAAGAAAAGACAACCTAAAGAAACTAATGCACCAACTGCGGCAAAATATAGACCTGTGGGATGCTGTGCTCATCTGTCCAGTGTGCAAAAGATGTCAGTCCATGATTTTGCAGGTAAATTGTGATAATCGCGAAAAGGCTATCGTATTTTAAAATGGAGGAGTGATTTTTGGTTATTGAGAATTTATGATGGAAACATAAGTGGGGATGTGAAGTATTAAAGAATTTGCCAAAAGTTGTGCGTTTTTTTACACGGTTTTGGGTTCTGTGAAAATTGAAGAGCTTTAATGAAGTCATAACAAGGGGTTATTAAAAATTTCAGGTAGGGGCATGACGGTCCGTCGCCTATTTTAAGTTTGCGTGAACCTTCTAAAAAAAAGGGTCAAAACAGGTAAAAAAAAGAGAGGTTCACGCAAACGCCCTGAGAGCCCTTGGGGCTCTAGGGCTAAAAAGGTTGCTGTTGAAATGACCTCTGAATTCAGAGGGGCTGCGACGAAATTAAAAGGCTCACAGGGAAAGAGCCTTCTTAAGCTTCTGTGTTGAAATGACCTCTGAATTCAGAGGGGCTGCGACAGCCTCAACGACAGAGCCGTGGGGGACTCCTAAGGTTGAAATGACCTCTGAATTCAGAGGGGCTGCGACCGAGGTATTCCACCATCTGGAATACCTCATCCTCAGTTGAAATGACCTCTGAATTCAGAGGGGCTGCGACAATTTTTTACCTCTTTAATTGTAAGTTTCATGATCTCGTTGAAATGACCTCTGAATTCAGAGGGGCTGCGACCGCTTCAATTTCTTGCTGCTGCTTCAAAGCCTGCAACGTTGAAATGACCTCTGAATTCAGAGGGGCTGCGACTTAATTTGTTTTTTAAATCTGCCATGTTCTCCTCCTTTTAAAGTTGAAATGACCTCTGAATTCAGAGGGGCTGCGACTTCGGCCAGTTCTCTTTCCCAGTCGCTCCAATCCCCTTCTGTTGAAATGACCTCTGAATTCAGAGGGGCTGCGACTCTAGCGTAAGGGGGGTTTTTTTTTGCGTTGTATATAAAAAAGTTGAAATGACCTCTGAATTCAGAGGGGCTGCGACCTTTCCCTTCAGGGATATTGAATACTTTCACCTTTTCCGTTGAAATGACCTCTGAATTCAGAGGGGCTGCGACTGGCATAAACTTCTTATCTTTGGGAAACAAGCCGAAGTTGAAATGACCTCTGAATTCAGAGGGGCTGCGACTTCGGTGTGATGCAATTTTTGATAAAGTGATACGATTTTTATGTTGAAATGACCTCTGAATTCAGAGGGGCTGCGACATTTGGATGAGATCCTTTCGGGTGGTTTTCGTCCGGCTCGTTGAAATGACCTCTGAATTCAGAGGGGCTGCGACATTTTTTGTGCGTTATCGTTTCTGCCTTTTACTACCTCCGTTGAAATGACCTCTGAATTCAGAGGGGCTGCGACTGCTTTGGGGATTTCTTTTATCCAGGTCCTTCCCTGCGTTGAAATGACCTCTGAATTCAGAGGGGCTGCGACCTCCTTCTTCGTATTCTTCTGTATTTAGATTATTCCATCGTTGAAATGACCTCTGAATTCAGAGGGGCTGCGACGGGAGAACTTTTCCTTTTCGGCTACTGAGCAAAAAGTTGAAATGACCTCTGAATTCAGAGGGGCTGCGACATCTTATAATCTATATAGGATGTTTGCTGAGCTGTTTTCAGTTGAAATGACCTCTGAATTCAGAGGGGCTGCGACTTAAAGGCTGCTGGATTTAAATGGAACGCCCAGCGGTTGAAATGACCTCTGAATTCAGAGGGGCTGCGACAATAGATTTATCGGTAATTACAGAGGACCTTATTGTTGAAATGACCTCTGAATTCAGAGGGGCTGCGACCCTTCAGCCAGCTTTGGATGTAGGCTGAGGTGTTTTCGTTGAAATGACCTCTGAATTCAGAGGGGCTGCGACGAATAATTTCGTGAAAGAAGGTTAAATAATACTCTTCTTGTTGAAATGACCTCTGAATTCAGAGGGTTGATTTTTGGTAATTTATAATTAGTGATTTGTTTTTGTGTTTGGGTTATCATAGGGGCAAGCCCCATGTGTCTGCCCAGAGATGGCTATGGAATACTATAGGACATTTTAACAACTTATAGAGGAAAATTATGCTTAACATTTATGCAGTAGTAGGAGAAAGGGCTCTTCCCGTTATTTTACCTATTATTAATTTACTTGATGGAGAAAACCAACCTTCTCAGGTTGCGCTTATTCACACTGATAAAACCAAAAAAATAGCTGACCTTGCTCAAAATTACCTGAAAAATAAGTACACTAACGACTTTCTTTGCACCCAGATCACAACCAATGAATTTTTAGAACAACTAAAAAACAACCAATTAAATTTACAAAACAGTTATTTTAACCTCACCCCCGGACTAAATTGGTTTATCTCCAAAGTGACTCTCCACTTATCTGGAGCAGAAACCATACTATACGCTGACAACCAGTATCTTTATTTTTTTTCAGCCAAAGACTTTAGCCAGAAGAACAAATTAGATCTTATAAACATTGGTCTTGACGATTATCTTATTTTAAACCCAGCAATAAAAATCAAACCTACAAAGTCAAAAAAAAGAACCATTAATCTTGGGGAGTCTTATAACATACTAGACGTAGTAGATAAAAACAACAAAAGCATTTTAGACGAACGCAAAAGAATCTTGAATTGTATTAATCTAACTTTTATTACTTTAAAAGAACATAGAGGTTTTCTATATCTATATTTTGATCTTAGAAAAAGATCTATTTCTGATGATTTGTTAAAACAACTTAATGTAAAAAACAACAACAAACAATATGCTATTTTAAAACTATACAGGATATTATTGGGAGTATTTGAGCCTTTAAATTATAGATTGATCGTATTGTCAGATTGGAAGAAGTTGATAGATAGAGGAAAATACGATGACGTTTATGTAGTGGAAAAAGAAATTGACTTTAAAAAACTTTACCAAAAACCACCTCTTCCCCACAAACACAAGATTAAAGAAGATAAGTCTCAATTGTCTCCTCCATTAAGATTAAAACAAGGCAAAGTCAAAAAAGGATTGTTCGTTTGTCTTGGCGTCAACTTAGAACCAACACTAAAAGCAATAAAGTCTCACGCGGCAGACAAAGTAGTAGTATTTCACGATACCAGTCCTAAAATTTTAAACTATACCAAAAAATTACTTGCTATAGAACGAAAATATAATTGTAAATTTGAAACAATAGAAACTAATCATAGAGGCAACAATGTGGTGCCTATACTTGTTAAAAAAGTAAAAAATGAAAATATCCAATGGTCTATAAACATTACGCCAGGAACAAAAGCTCAAAGTATAGCCCTTAGTGTGGGGGCAAAGTGCGCTGGTATCAAAAAAAATATCTATAGCCTAAAAGCCAGAAATCTGGAAAATATTTTAACCCAGAAACAGGGAAACGAAATTCCAATCATTAAGCCAGAAGAATTGTTATACTTTTATCTTGATGGAGAACATAGAGACAAAGTACAAAATATAAACTCTGACTTAGAAAAGTTATCTCCTCTATGGGGACAAATATTAACAGGACTGGCAGAGAATAGGGTTCAATATAAAAGTAACGGTTTTATAGGACTAATTCAAAATAATCCCAATCTTAACGTAAGAATAGACCTAGAAAATCAAAAAATTTACTATCAAGACGTAGATCAAAACGTATCTAATGACTTTTTTGATTATCTCTGTAATAAAGAAAATCCAGAATACGATGGCAGGTGGTGGGAACTATTGACCTATTGGGCAGTGTTGCAGGCTAACCTGGCCCCACCAGAACAGGTGCGCCTTAACCTAGAAATAGGAAAAGAAAAAAATCCTTTTACAGAATTTGACGTAGTGCTACCCTTTGAAACAAATGTGATAATTATTTCCTGCAAAGTGGGAAAACAATACTTGATGTTTGAAGATTTTGCCTTGAGAAGTGAAACCAGAAGCAGGTTTGGCAGAATGGCTCTTTGCTTTTTAGCTACTAACGTATTAGACGTAAAAGACGACCAATTTATTCCAGAAGTTGGTCTCTTAACTCCAAAACAACTTAGCAATCCAGAAATACTGGCTCAAACTATAAAAAAACATAGAGACAGGTTAAAAACCACCACATAAAAAGACAAGGAGCAGACGTGCAAGTCTGCTCCTTGTCTTTAGAACAATTTCTTTACTAACTCAGCAACCCTTTTACCAAGTAATCTGGCATAATTAGCTGTCTTTTCATCAGGACTGCCCACACAAGCCACTCCATAATGTCCTGTAGCTTGCATCGGATCTCCAACTATTATCATGCCATAAATCAACATTGCCTGCAAAATGGAAAAAATTGTTGTTTCTTTACCCCCATTTTCGCTGCCAGCAGTAGCAAAAGCAGCTCCTATTTTATTTTCCATCTTTTTTCTTACAGACACAAAATCATCAAAGACTTTTTTAAGCTCTGCAGCCATTACTCCAAAATAAACAGGAGAACCAGCAATAATACCCTGGGAATTTAAAAAATCATCTTTGGTAACCTCCTGGGTATTTTTTACGACCACGTTTACTTCTGGAACAGAGCTTACACCTTCTGCAACGTACTCAGCCATTTTTTTGGTATTACCACCTTTAGAATAATACAATACTAACACCTGCATCAACACCCTCCAACGATTAAGCTAATTTTAAACCATTTTTTACAGGTTTATCAGGCACTGCCAACACCACAGAACCATCTTCCTGAAAAAAACCCGTAATTAAACACTCTGACCTAAAAGGACCTATTTGTTTGGGTGGAAAATTAATCACCCCTATCACCTGCTTACCAATCAAATCTTCTGGCTTGTACAAATCCGTAATTTGAGCACTGGACTTTTTCACTCCAAATTCGCCAAAATCAACTTTTAGTTTATAGGCAGGCTTTCTTGCTTCTGGAAATTCACTCACCTCTACGATCGTCCCCACCCTAATTTCAATTTTTTCAAAATCTTGCCAAGTTATGGTATCCATAATACCCCCTTTTGATTTTTGACCCCAAATTTTCTAGCAACATTTTTACAAACTTACAAGTAAATAAGGCTTAAAAACCAGGACCAACAAAATTATCAAATTTTATACTAGCACTAACCAACCACTATAATCGACTAATACACCTGAACAACATCCTAAAAAAACATTGACTTTAATCATTTTTATTATTAGTAACTATTACTAATTAATTTTAAACAAAAAAAAACTAGGAGGTTAAACGTGGAAGAAAAAGTTTTAGAATTTTTAAAAACCAAGCAAAAACCTTTCAAATCAGCAGAGATAGCCAAAGAACTAGGATTGCAAACTCAAGAAGTAACCAAAATAATAAAAAAATTAAAAGAAAAAAAACTAGTATATTCTCCCAAAAGATGCTATTATGCTGTTCAAAATTAGGAAATTGTTTTTATTATTCAGCAATAACAACACAACTTTTGACCCTATCAGGAGGACAACATGACTAAAAGATTAGAAATCTACAAATGCGAAATCTGTGGCAACATTGTAGAAATGGTGCACGAAGGCAAAGGGCAGCTTGTTTGTTGTGGCCAACCAATGAAACTTTATGAAGAAAATACAGTAGATGCTGCCTATGAAAAACACATTCCCGTTATAGAAAAAACAAGTTCTGGCTATAAAATCGTCGTAGGAAGTGTTTCTCATCCTATGGAAGAAGCTCATTATATTGAATGGATAGAGATTATTGCTGGCGAAAAAACATACAGAAAATTCTTAAATCCAGGAGAAGATCCTATAGCTGAATTTTGCGTTGATGCAGATAAAATTACAGCTAGAGCCTACTGTAATTTACACGGCTTATGGAAAGCTGACAAGTAAAAAGGAGACAAACAAATGAGTTCAACTAGTAGCGGTTTATGGCAATGTCAGGTTGCCAACTGTGGATATATTTATAACCCTGAAAAAGGGGATAAAAAAGGGAAAATACCTAAAGGCACTAGGTTTGAAGATTTGCCAGAAGATTGGCGATGTCCTATATGTGGAGCATCTAAAAAAAGTTTTAAACCTCTGGATTAATAAGCTACCTTACAATTTTGCAGGAGACGACCTAATTAAGAATAATTTTTTACGGTGGGGGGAATCCATGGGTAGTAAAGAAGGGTGCCTTTTTATCTTTTAACTAACCAAAAAAAGGAGTTGTTATGGAGCGTTGGGTATGTACCATTTGTGGCTATGTTTACGACCCCAAAAAAGGGGATTCAGACAATGGTGTTGCGCCAAACACCAAATTTGAAGATGTGCCTGAGGACTGGGTCTGCCCAGTCTGTGGAGCACCTAAAGAACAATTTAGTAAAGAATAACCTCAAAAACAGCACTACAAGGACGTCCTTGCCTTTTTGGCAGGGACGTCCAATTTGTTATAATGTTCAAACAAAGGAGGAATTTCTCTATGCCAGTAGTAGAGATCAAAAAAAACATTTACTGGGTAGGAGTAGTAGATTGGAATTTACATAACTTTCACGGTTATTCTTTAGCTCCTAAGGGCACTACCTATAATGCCTTTTTAGTTTTAGATGACAAAATAACCTTATTTGATACCGTTCCAGAAAAGTTCAAATTAGATCTGTATCATCAAATTCAACAATTAATCAAAATTACAGACATTAATTACATTGTGGTCAATCACGTGGAGCCAGATCATTCTGGAGCCTTACCTTTTATTATTGAAAAGTCCCAACCAGAAAAAGTGTTTTGCTCCACTATGGGCCAAAAAGCTCTTTTATCTCATTATCATCAAGAAAATTGGCCATTAGAGGTGGTGACCAATAACGATAAATTAAGTCTTGGTAAAAAAACCGTGCTTTTTATGGAAACCAGGATGCTTCACTGGCCAGATAGCATGTTTTCTTTTATCCCTGAAGACAAACTTTTGATCTCCAATGACGCTTTTGGCCAAAACATTGCCTCTAGTTTTCGTTTTGACGACGAAGTCAATTTAGACGAATTGCTTTTTGAGGCCAAACATTACTATGCCAACATTATCTTGCCTTATTCTGCCCTAGTGCAAAAGACTCTGGCTGAGGTAGCCAAACAAGGCTGGGACATAGACATGATTGCGCCTGACCATGGTTTTATCTGGCGTTCTCATGTAAAAGAAATTTTGGCTGCTTATCAGGAATTTAGCCTGCAAAAATTAAAACCCAAGGCAGTAATTGTCTATGACAGCATGTGGCAAAGCACAGAAAAAATGGCCAAAGCCATTGCTGAGGGCCTCCAAAAAGAAAACGTGTCGGTGAGATTAATGTCCCTAAAAACCTATCACCACAGTGATGTCATGGGAGAAGTAATGGATGCAGCAGCTGTTATCTGTGGATCTCCTACTCACAATAATGGCATACTTCCCCTTATGGCGGACTTTCTCACTTATATGAAAGGCTTAAAACCCACAAACCGTATTGGAGCTGCTTTTGGTTCTTTTGGCTGGAGTGGAGAAGCGCCCAAAATAATTGCCAGTATCTTAGAGCAAGCCAAATTTGAATTGCCTGTAGAGCCTATCAAAGTAAAACACGTGCCAACTCACGAAGATTTAAAAAAGTGTAAAGAAATGGGAGAAACTTTGGCCAAAGCCATTAAACAAAAGGTAAATTAACTCCAATGACCAAACAAATTCCTGTTAGAAAATTAAAGCAAATGGTTTTATCTTTATTGGAAGATAAAAATGCCCCTGCAAAGCTATCCCAGCTCTTAGAATATCCTTTAAATAAAGTGGTCAATCCCCTTTTTACAGCTCTGCTCTCACCCAATCCCATTGTCAAATGGCATGGAGTAACGGCTTTTGGAGTTGTAGTTGGGGAGATGGCCAATCAAAACCTAGAAAGTGCACGAATTATCATGCGCAGATTTATGTGGATGTTAAATGATGAATCAGGGGGCATTGGTTGGGGAGTACCAGAAGCTATGGGAGAAATTATGGCCGTTTGCCCTAAATTAGCTGCAGAGTACCACACCATACTCATTTCTTATCTTCAAGAACACGAGAAAGGAAAAGATAATTTTTTAGAATATGCTCCCTTAAGAAGAGGCGCCTTTTGGGGAGTAGCCAGACTTGCCCAAACACATCCTAGTCTAGCCCAAAAAGCCTTGCCCAAAATTAAAAAAGCCTTTTTCATAGAAAAAGATGCTTATATCTTAGCTTATAGTCTGCTCTACTTAATGCAACTGGGCTCAAACTCTAAAAAGATAAATCTTGCCAGCCTAGACCTCAGTAAATGTTGTAAAAATGCCCAAAATCTTATCATCTATTGGCGAGAAAAATTTATAAACACCTGTTTAAAGCAACTCGCGTCTCAACTATTGCAACTACAATCAAACTTAACTCAACAAGGAGGTTAATGATGGACGCTGTTTTGTTATCCAGGCTCCAATTTGCCATGACGACCATGTTTCATTTCATTTTTGTACCCCTGACTCTAGGTCTATCCATTCTTGTAGCGATTATGGAAACCATTTACGTAACAACAGGGGATGAAACGTATAAGAGAATGGCAAAGTTCTGGGGCAAATTATTTTTGATTAACTTTGCCATAGGTGTAGTTACTGGCATAACTCTAGAATTTCAGTTTGGCACTAACTGGTCCAAATACGCTGAATACATGGGAGATATTTTCGGACCGCTTTTAGCCATAGAAGCTTCTGCAGCCTTTTTTCTGGAGTCAACTTTTATTGCCGTGTGGGTCTTTGGTTGGGATAGGATTTCTCCCAAACTGCATGCTTTAAGTATCTGGCTAGTGGCCATTGCCTCCAGTATCTCTGCCATCTGGATCTTGCTGGCCAATAGTTTTATGCAACATCCTGTAGGTTATATAATCCGCAACGGCCGGGCAGAATTAAAAGACTTCATAGCAGTAATAAGCAATAGTTTTGGTTGGTTGGAAATAATTCATACCCTTAGTGCTGCTTATGTGCTTTCTGGATTTTTTGTGTTGGGCATCTCCGCCTATCATTTATTAAGAAACAACGAAATAGATTTTTTTAAAAAATCTTTTAAACTGGCAGCCACTTTCAGTTTTATTGCTGCTTTGGTTTTAATTGGAGAAGGTCATTATCACGGCTCTGAAGTAGCCAAAACCCAACCAGCCAAATTGGCTGCTATGGAATCACACTGGGAAACAGCCAAAAACGTACCTATGTACCTTTTGGTCGTGCCAGATGAAAAAAACGAAAAAAACGCAATTCAAGCTTTACCCATCCCTGGACTTTTGAGCTTTTTGGCTCATCATTCCTTTTCTGCGGAAGTTAAGGGATTAAAAGACTTTCCCAAAGATGAAAGACCTCCTGTAACCCTTACCTTTCTCTCTTTTAGAATAATGGTTGGTTTAGGATTTCTACTTCTGCTCATTGCCTTCTGGGCTTGGAAAGTCAGACATAATCCTTTAGAACACCCAAAACTTCTAAAAATCCTACTCTATAGCATACCTCTTCCCTACATTGCCATTGAAACTGGATGGATAGTGGCAGAAGTGGGCAGACAACCCTGGATAGTATATGGACTGATGAAAACATCCAATGCGGCCTCACCAGGTGTTGACCATGGACAAATCTGGTTATCCTTTCTGTTATTAACTGTCTTATATACGATTTTGGGCAGTATAGGAATTTATCTTTTTGCTAAATATGGAAAAAAAGGCCCACAACCATTAAAAACAAGCTAAGGGAGGAATACAATGTTAGAAACTATCTGGTTTTTACTCTGGGGAATACTCTGGGCTATATATTTTGTCCTAGATGGTTTTGATCTGGGGTTAGGTACTATTATGCCTTGTTTGGCCAAAAATGACACAGAAAGAAGGATTATCTATAATGCTATGGGACCTTTTTGGGACGGCAATGAAGTCTGGCTCATCACTGCTGGAGGAGTCACCTTTGCAGCCTTTCCTAAAGCCTATGCAGTAATGTTTTCTGGTCTATATACTGCGCTTATGTTACTCTTGATAGCTCTTATTATCAGAGGTGTCAGTTTTGAATTTCGCAATAAGGTCGATAGCCCAGGATGGCGAAAAATCTGGGATACTTGTTTGGTCATAGGCAGTTTTTTGCCCGCATTGCTTTTAGGAGTAGCTTTTGCCAATATTTTCAAAGGACTTCCTATAGATAAACAAGGAATTGTTCAGGGTAATTTATTTTCTTTATTAAATCCTTATGGCTTAGTTGGCGGGATTTTATTTGTCCTGCTTTTTGTAGAGCATGGAGCTTTGTGGCTTGCTTATAGATCCACAGGAGATCTCCAAATCAGAAGTGGTAATATGGCAGCTAAAGTTTGGCCGATCAAAGTCGTTGTCCTGGTAGGCTTCCTGATTTATTCTTTTCTAGCCACCAAACTATTTACCAACTACTTCAAAACTCCCATGCTCTTTCTACTTCTGATTTTACCCATCGGTGGGGTAATTTTATCCAGAGTATATATAAGCACTCAAAAATGGCTCTCAGCCTGGATTGCTTCTGCCTGTACTATTGCTGGTACTACCCTATTTGGCATTGTAGGAATTTATCCTGCCCTATTGCCCTCAAGTCTGAATCCTGCCTATAGCATAACTATCTATAACTCAGCCTCTAGCACTTTAACCCTGCAAATAATGCTTGGCGTTGTAGCCGTATTTATCCCTCTTGTTATTGGTTATCAATTCTGGGTATATAAAACCTTTAGCCATCCTATCTCAACACACGAAAAACTAGAATATTAAAACCAAACCCAAGACGTATCTGCATTTTTTTGCAGATACGTCTTGTTGTAATAAGCGCTGGCCGAAGTTTTCCCCCTTTTAAATCTGAAGGTTAAAAAATCAATTCAGCAGCTTTTTAATCTCGTCAACATCCTTTGCAGCTTCAATGGCTTCACTTATAGCCTCAAGTACATCTATATCTTTTATCTTTTTTATCTCTGGATAAATTCTTAACCCCTCTACCCCAAATTTTAACTTTAAACCAAGCTCTATGGCCTTTAACATTCCCTGACACATGCCCTGCTGGATGCCCTGCTGAATGCCTTCTTTTATACCTTCTTGTTTTATTATTTCATAAGTTGCACTTTCTATCATGAGATCTTTCCTCCTTTGAATCAATTGCAAGGGAACCTCTTCTGATATAAGTCCACCTAAAATGGCCATACCTGTTAAAAGATCTGCCTTCTTCCCCCTGGACATACCAGAATTATAAATCCGATT
>JAUZRP010000120.1 GCA_030950395.1 Desulfonauticus sp.
TATAGAATAAGTCCTGTTCCCACCACAGACGAAAATAAAAATAAGTCTTTTTTATTCCAATCTGCTGGAGAAAAAAGAGTCTTATTGAAATCCCGGCCAAAGCTGATGAAAAAGTCCTTGTTTAGCTTGTACTGGCTATAACTTTCTCCTCCCCTGGCAACCGGACAGACAAGGATTAAAATACACAAGAAAAGACAAGCTGACAGCCTCGTCTTAGGAGCTTTCTCTAGTTTCATATTCTATTAAGGCTCCTCTTTTTAAGTATTACAAATGCCATAAATGAATTGCGCCGAATACTAAAACGTGAATCCAAGACCAAAAGAAAACACCCGGTTTTTAAACAATTCTCCTTCCTTGGAATAGTCTGGTAAAAAAATACTTTTCTGCCCAATTGAATAGCGCCCCTCCAGAATAATACTGGTTACAACCAGATTTAAACGTATTCCTCCGCCTAGAAGATAAGAAGTGTCTCTCCTGAATAGTTTTTCCTTTATGTCTTCTACTTCCACATCTAGGTCAAGGTCATACGTTTTTCCTGAAAGAAGATAAGAATATTCAAGCCCTCCGGATAGAAATAGCTGGACTGGGCCTACAGGAACAACATAGATATTTATTAAAATAGGCAGAGATAAATAGGTAAGCCTGTACTCAATTCCTTTTTTGGCTGGAGGTGATATTATACCTCCTTTTTTTGCCAGCAATCCTTCTGCTGAAAAGCTGAAAAATGGGATTAGTCTTAATTCCACAAATGGGCCTATTGCATATTTACTCGAAAAATTTTCCTGGAAGGTAATTATATTATCCGGCAGGGTCCAGGAATTTTTGCTGAAATTGTAATACATTTTAATACCAAAATTCTGAGCATAAGCAGCTGCAAGGAAGAAACTCCCAATAATAGCAGCAGCCAAGACTTTCTTTATGATGTGTTTTTTATTCATTATTGCATCATGAAAGCTTCAATTTCCTGGATGGTTTTTTTGGTTGCTCCACGTAATGAGTCCAGTGTTTCTCTCGCCTTTTTCCCCATTTCTGATAGCTCATTTTCGTTTTTCATCAGGAACATGTCAAGGAGGTTCTCTTCTTCCTCAATCACCCTTGCAGCTCCAGACTGTATAAATCTATCTGCAAGAAAGGCAAAGTTTTTCATATTAGGGCCAAAAAAAACCGGTTTCTCATAAAAAGCAGGTTCTAAAATATTGTGTCCTCCCCACGGCACCAGGCTTCCCCCAACAAAAGCAACATCTGAGAGAGCATAGAACTTGGTAAGCTCGCCAATGGTATCCAGGATTAAAACATCCCAGTCTTTATCCCTGGAAACATTTGTTTTTTTTATGACTTTCAAAGAATATGCCTGGCATATTCTTTTCACTTCTTCGAACCTCTCA
>JAUZRP010000121.1 GCA_030950395.1 Desulfonauticus sp.
AATTCCATCAATCAGTTTATCCCGTAATTTGTGCATGTGATTAACGTTTTCCTCAAAATCTTTAAAAGTAAGCTCAGATGCTTTAGCAAACCCAACAATCAATGGAGTATTCTCAACACCAGGCCAAAGCTTTTGCGTACCTATTTGCCCTTCTAAAATTGTCTCCACTCCAACGCCTTCTTTCACATACAAAACACCTATCCCACGAGGCCCTAAAATTTTATAGCTACTTATTGTTGCCAAATCAACGCAGAAATCTTGCACTTTAAAAGGAACCTTACCGTAAGCATCAGAAGCATCTGTGTGAAAAACAGTTTCGGAATTCTTCTCCTTAACTATTTTACATGCCTCTTTAATCGGTTGAATCGTTCCAATCTCATTGTTTACAGTCGATAAACTCACCAAAATTGTTTCTTTATCAACAACCTTCTCCAGTTCCTCAAGATTTATGAAGCCTTCTTTGTCAACAGATATTTTAGTTGTTGTAAAACCATACTTCTGAAGAAGTTCAGTCACATGTAAAACGCTTATGGGCTCGATTTCCGAAATAATAATTTTTTTCCCCAAGCTTTTTTTGGAAAGAGCAACACCAATCAAAGCCAGATTGTTAGCTTCAGTCTCGCCTGGAGTATAATTAATCTCTTCAATATTTTTACATCCAAGAAAATTAGCTACTTTTTTTGTTTCTTCCATTATTGTTTCAAAAGCCTCCCAGCCAGGTTTATGGGTTAATGTAGGATTTCCATACGCAAGCTTACTATAGAAGGGCAACATGGCATTAACTACTTCTTCAGGAACCCAGCTTGAATTTTCAATATCCAAGTAAACTTCGCGTTTTAAACCTTCATGAGCCTTAAGCAGCTCTTTTACATTCTCCACCATTCCAATTCGATCCTTAACAGATAGGTCTACTCCAGAGTGTAGTATCACTTATCTGATAGAAAAACATAACCCAGAAGGCAAAAGAGTATTCCCATAACACTTTAAACTGCCAGATGGATAATTGCTGGTAGAAAATAAACAGGCGCATCTCAGTGAAAATAACAGACCTGCCAATACCTGAACCAATCAAAGAAATCACAATTAAATCTGGAATTATAGACCTTTATCCCCCACAAGAAGAAGCCATAAAACTCGGAGTTCTGAAAGGAAAAAATCTTGTTTTAGCCAGCCCTACAGCCTCTGGAAAAACCTTAATCGCTGAACTATGCGCCTTAAAACACCTGTTAGAAGAAAACGGAAAAACCATATACCTAACACCCCTAAGGGCATTAGCCAACGAAAAATTTGAAGAATTCAAAAAATACACGCGTATAAGGAAGAAAAACGGAAAAAAAGTAAGAATAGGCATAAGTACAGGAGATTTTGACAGCAGCGACCCATGGCTCGAAAGATACGACATT
>JAUZRP010000122.1 GCA_030950395.1 Desulfonauticus sp.
AGGCTGCAGTAGGTATAGGTTCGTTAGCAATTGGTGTTTTCTCTCTCCAAATTCTTACAGACGGAGGACATACAACCACTCGTTCTTCACCTAATCTTGCTATGTCTCCCCCCACCGACTCTGCAAATTCACATAACTCATTTACCGCCCGCTTAACATCCTCGACACTTTTATTGGCGAGAGGAGTTATCCGTAAAATCAGAACATTTCCAGCCTTTACTTCGTCCTTTACAATGTTTATATCAGACAAATCGCGAAGGGGCATGGCTTTCACGTAAGTTTTGCCAGAAACATTTCTGACTTCTTCACGTTTTTGCTCCCTTTTTGACTTGCGGAATATTGTGCCTAAACGCGGCAAACTACTCCTCTCTAAATTTTATTTCTTTTTCAACAGTTTAAGTGTTTCCTAATTTCACTCAAAATTATTAAGTGTTTTATGAATTTCCAATTCAGATCTTACCTTCGCCTACTAGCAACTTCTAATTTTTTTATAAAATTCCATATTTTGTCACCAACAAAATGTAAATTCTTAACCACAACGCCTCGATTAACATTCCCAACTTTATCTACATCATAATCTATTATACCCAAAGCCAAAGGTTTACCATGCTTTTCATCCACAACAAAAACATAATCCCCCTTCCTAAATTCTCCCTCAAAACGAACAATTCCAGGAGCCATAATATTTGCCCCATTACAAACATAAGGAATTGCCCCCATATCGACAACAATTTTAGGTGCAAGAGTGAAAAGTTCACTAAAAGTCAGTAAAGGAAACACATGTCCTTCTGATTTAGCTAGCAAGGGTCTGCCATTGATAAGGTAGATTTCCGCAAACCTCGTTTCTACAATTTCAATTTTGACTTTTGCCTTAAAGACTCGCTTAAGATCAAACTTTAATTTTTGCATGAACTCATCCAGAAAATTTTTTGCTTCTTTTTCTTTGAGAAAATATCTTCTACTTCTCTTTGACATTAGACATGCTCTCTTTTAGATAGCTTTAAATGTTATAAATTTAAGTATAAAAGACATAAAAGTATATTCGAGGGCTCAAAATGAGCGAAATGACAACGGAAATCCTTGAACAAAACCTGGGCAAAATAGTTCTTGTACGATTGAAAGGTGGAAAAAATCTACGTGGTAGGTTGAAAGGGTTTGACCAACATCTCAACCTAGTTTTAGATGAGACAGAAGACACTACGAATGCTGAGAACGTAAAAAAATTGGGG
>JAUZRP010000123.1 GCA_030950395.1 Desulfonauticus sp.
GGTAATCACTACTTAGTGTCTGTCCATAAAGTAAAAAAAATAAAAAAACATCTATGCTTTTTGGATGTCATCCTGAGCGAAACCCAGGTTTTTCGGGGTGTAGAGAAGGATCCCATCTTTTTCCCGACTACCGGCGGGGCAGGCCACCGCCTTCTGCGGGGCAGGCGTCAAAAAACGATTTCCCGATAAACGTTCGAGGACAGGCAGAATGACACAAGCCGCGAGTTTATAGACAGACACTAATTCGTGAGAACACATGTTTTTCGCGTCGGGACGCCCGGGCTTTTTCCGGGGCAAAAGAAAAACCGCAACACCCTTGTGTGTGAGAAAAGGAATGTAGCAAATTTTGGGTATTTAAAAAACGGCAGATTAAGGAAATAAGGAGAATGAAAAATTTTTTTTGGAAAAGATGAACAATGCCCTTAAACTAAAAACCCCGACAATCTGATTGCCGGGGTCACGGAAACCTGTCTGCAGATCGTCTCGACCAAAAGATTTTAAAAGGCAGGTTTTCTTATTTTATAAGCAACATGCGTTTTACTTCATTGTACGAATTACCCGTCTCCAGCCCTTTGGCAGCAAACTTATAAATATAAACACCGCTTGTTAATTCTGTGCCACCAAAAGTAGCTGTATAGTAACCACTCTCTTTTGAACCTTCTGCAAGTGTGGCGATATTTTTGCCATTAATATCATAAACCTTTAAAGAAACATTACTTTGCTCAGGCAAGCCAAATGATATTTTTGTTTGGGGGTTAAAAGGATTTGGATAATTTTCGTAAAGAATGAAATCCCGGCTTACAGTTAACTCAAAAGATTCGTCAAATTCCAAGATACTTTCAGCCATACCACCACTTGTATAAACGGTGAAATTTTCTGAATGTGTGTAAGCTGAAACTTTACTTTGTGTGTCTTTCACTCGGACTTTATACTCAATATTTTTTTCTTCATCGAAAATTGAGCCCCTGTTTGTTATAGGTTCACTGGCAAACAAGCTCACGCTAAAAACTAATAAAAAAACTGCGATGTATCTCATAAACACCTACTTTCTATTTTAGCAAAAGAAGTTTAATTGTTTTGGTAGACATCCCTGTGTCAAACTTCCAGAGATAGGTTCCGCTACTCACCTCATTTTCATTCTTATCAGTCCCGTGCCATCTCAATTGATGCTCGCCTACATTATATTTTTTTGTTTTAAAATGATAAATCTCCTTTCCATTAATATTATATATTTTAGCTTATAAAGGGTGTTGAAACAAAATGCGTAACTATATAAAATAAATAGACTTAGCCATGTTTTTTTTAAATTGTAATATGCACATAAAACAATTATAAACAAGGATTTATCATGGCTAAGTCACCAAAAATATTAAAGCAGTAACTACAAAAAAAATAAAAATGAGTTACCCTAATTTTGCCAATATGAAGAACAAGGACAAAAAACGGGTTATTGAAGAGGCCTGGAAAGGATACAGTACTTCTGAGCATGAAAACCCCAAC
>JAUZRP010000124.1 GCA_030950395.1 Desulfonauticus sp.
CAAATGATGTTAGCGCGGCACAGATTGTATGGGTACATGGTGGCGGAATACTTGTATGTTTGCTCACGTCATTTATAGTTCAAATGATTCTTTTTTGGAAAAAGAAGATTACATGGCCTTGGGCTATAACTCTTTTTTGGCTTGCTTTTTGGACATTTTTGAATTCTACTGGTTACCTTATAATCAGCGGGTTGGTGCCTTTTGGAGATGTGGAAGAACTTATTAGTTTAGGTGTTTTTACAATTTACTTTTCTCTTTTTAGCGGATTCTTCTTGTTTGCTTTAGGTTTTGTAGGATTATCTTGGATTCTAAGAAAAGTGCTTATGGAAGTTTATTCACCTAAAAAAGCAAGTCTCGGGGTGAGTCTTTTCTGGTTTATAATTCCTATACTTGTCGCAGTAATTATCATTAGTCCAAAACGCAATCTGGGGTGGAGTTATTTTCCATTTTCTTTTATTCCAGCTTTGCTGTCAATTGCATTAGAATACTTTTTATTTTTATCCAAATAGGAAGCTTACAAAGATCCAAACGAAATCTCCAATCAACAAGGTTGTTATTAATCCTGCTGTTATGAAAATTAGCATGGGTAATCCTGGGCTTGCCCACACTATGTCTTGGATTTTGTTGTTTTCTATTGCGTTGACTAATCTTTCAATTATGGCTTTTCTTTCTTCATCGTTAGGTAATACTATAAGTTTACGTTGTATTTTATTTCCTTCTTTTTCCTCGATGTCTTCCAGCGGATAATAGTGCCATTTTTCTTTTAATTTTTCAATTGGAACTTTGTAACCTGTTATTAAAACGAGGATTTTTCTCCAAAAGGGTTCGTTTTTATGGTTTTCTTCGAATAGGTCTGTTTTTGTTTTTTTATGCCAGATTAGGTTGTATATGAAGAGATAGATGGCTGTGAGGGCGGCTATTATGACGGAATTGCCGAAAACTGCAAAAGGCAAAAAGTTTTTCGAGATTATTGAGATTTCTCCAAACAACGGTGTTAACAATTTTTCTGGGTAAAAAGGTATAGCGAGGGCTAGACACATTAAGGCTTTTGCGTCGGCGCCTCCAAAGCCGCCCAGGTAGAAGATAGTTGTAGCACAGACCACTGTTAAGCTGATACAAATTCC
>JAUZRP010000125.1 GCA_030950395.1 Desulfonauticus sp.
AAAATCTCTTAAAAGTGTTGATAAATATCTTGCGGACAACAAGCTTAGCAAAGAGGTTGTTGATCAGGCTGAAATACAGGTAAAGTATTCTGGCTACATTCTCAAGGAAAAAAATAACGCAGACAAACTTAATAGGCTCGAGAACGTTAAAATACCCCAAGATTTTAATTTTCATGAAATTAAATCTATGAGTATTGAGGCTCGTCAAAAACTAACAGCCATAAGGCCGGTGAACATCTCTCAGGCATCTAGAATTAGCGGAGTTTCGCCTAACGACATCTCCGTTTTATTAGTTTATATGGGCAGGTAACGTTCCACGTGAAACAATTTGTAATGAACAATTTAAAACATGTGCTAACTACAAAAGATTTTCTTGCAACAGGAAACACTTTTGAGATATTAAAAAATTCAGAAACAGGAATATTAGAAACTCACCCCAAACCAACTTTAGCTGAGCTTCCTAAATATTACGATTCCCAAGAATACATATCTCACAATCAAAAATCTTTAGGAATAATCTCATTTTGTTACAAACAGGTAAGATCAATTTCTACAAAAAGAAAAATAAAAATCTGTACCAAACACATTAAAGGGATGTCTTTAAAAAAAAGAGCTCGGATTTTAGATGTTGGCTGCGGTACAGGACATTTTTTAGTCAAATGTCTAGAAAAAGGCTGGATAATTAAAGGAATTGAAAACAACACGAACGCACGAAATGCATTGCCGGCAAAAATATCTAAAGATATCGTTGAGCGATTTGAGTCGCTAAGAGACCGGCCGGAAAAGTTTGATGTAATTACAATGTGGCACTCCCTTGAGCACTTGTACGATTTAAAGGCAGCGATTCAAGACATGAAAAAACTGCTTACCCCTAGAGGAATAATTTTGGTAGCCTGTCCTAATCACAAATCTTTTGACGCAAGCTTTTATAAAGAAAACTGGGCAGCTTATGACGTTCCTCGACACTTATGGCACTTTGATAAAAAAGCTATGAAAGAACTATTCTCAATTCACAACTTTCAGCTCACAGAAACCCTTCCAATGCATTGGGATTCTTTTTTTGTCTCTATCCTTTCAGAAAAAACACTTCGCAATAACTTGTTTTTTTTTCGCGGATTATTTGTTGGTCTAATTTCAAATGTAAGGGCTGTGTTTTCTGGACAATACTCGTCCTTAATATATGTTTTAAACGTAAAACGCAAAACAAAATAATCTAGCGGCTTTTTTTATTACCCAATAACCTCAACCATTTGTTTTTTTATAAAGTGCCTTAAAACACCCTTATTCTCGTTCGATTTTTTCTACTTAAATAAGTTAAAAGCCTTTTCCAAGATTTTAAATTCAAAAGATGTGCCGCGAATCAACTCTCCGTCTGCTTGAGCAAAATCAGCGCCTTCGATTATTTCAACAGTTATTTTTTCTGTTTTGTAGGAGCTAACCTTTTTGCTTTTAAAAAGGGTTCCATTAAAAAGCCTAGGTATGCTTTTAACAAC
>JAUZRP010000126.1 GCA_030950395.1 Desulfonauticus sp.
CAAAAGACAAACAGAAGAACGTAAATCGAAAGAATGGGTCAAAGGCTATAACAAATGGAAAAAAAATAATGTGTGAAGTTCCACAACTCACTGATCTAGATTTAACAGGTATAGATACCGTTGCAATTGACTTAGAAACATATGATCCTAATTTAAAAACAAAAGGATTGGGTGCAGTTAGAAAAGATGGTTTTGTTTGTGGCATAGCAATCGCGACGAAGAACCAAACTTTATATTTTCCTATCGCACATAACATGACAGATAATTTAAACACTAAAGAAACCTGGGATTATTTGAACGAAAAAGTGTTTAAAAACAAGAGTTTACGCAAGGTATTCCACAATGCCATGTACGACGTATGTTGGATTAGATCGGCAACTGGAGAGATGCCACAAGGACCATTGCTCGACACCATGATCGCAGCTTCTGTAATTGACGAAACAAGAATGAAATATTCTTTGGATTCAATTAGTAAAGATTATTTAAAAGAATCTAAATACAAATATGATTTAACAGCTAAAGTTTTAAAATGGTCTAATGGAACCATAAAAGATCCCATGACTAACATGCACAAACTTCCACATCACTTAGTAAAAGATTATGCAGAACAAGACGTAAATTTAACTTTAAAACTGTGGGAACTATTTGATACAAAATATTTGGACAAAGTATTATACACAAAAGACAAGGAGGATGGAAGTAAAGAATCAAAAACATGTAGAAAAATATTTCAATTAGAAACTAAATTATTTCCTTGTCTTGTTGACATGAAATTCAAGGGAGTTAAAATAGATGTCAAAAAAGCGAAGATTCTTGGAAAATGGCTGGATAAACGTAAAAATAATTTACTTAAAATTATTAAAAAACATACTAAGATTGATGTACAGATATGGGCGGCTTCTTCTATTAAAAAATTATTAGAGCATCAAAAAATAACTGATTACCAAAAGACAAAAGATAGAACTAAAAAACTTAAAGATAAAAAAGGTAAACCTATTATTGATAAAGAAACTGGTAAAGTTAAAACAGAATTAGTTAAATCTACCCTACCTAAATTACCAAAAGATTATT
>JAUZRP010000127.1 GCA_030950395.1 Desulfonauticus sp.
ATACTGATCATACTTTTTTAAAAAATAAATATAGTTCTCCGACTTATAAAAAAGGTTTTCGCGGTTATTACCACGGTTAAAAACATGATAAAAGTTGCCTGGATTAAGAGGCTGGTGTTTGTTTTGCATAAATGAGCCCACCTTAAAAAGATATACTAATTCAGCCCGATACTTTTTAATCGGGGTTGGTTAGTATAATAAATCAGATTGCTTAAATACTTTCGGTTTTCTATAGGGATGCGTTTAAAGTTTTTTTGAAATAAACTGCCAACACGGTTTTGCTGCTTGTTGATGGTCTTGGCATAGGCATTGAAGAATTTCGAGAATTGTTTGGAAACAAGTGTCGGCAGCAGGCCTTCCAGGTCTTGGAGACCTGGAAGGCCTTTTCGTGCGTCAGGGGGAAAACCTTCCGGGTTTTTAAAACCCGGAAGGTCTCGTAATTCCTTTACGCGTACCAAAAGATGAAAATGGTTCGGCAGCAAACAAAAGCCATATGTCTCCAAATAATCATTTAAATACTGATCATACTTTTTTAAAAAATAAATATAGTTCTCCGCCTTATAAAAAAGATTTTCGCGGTTATTACCACGGTTAAAAACATGATAAAAGTGTCCTGGATTAAGAGGCTGATGTTTGTTTTGCATAAATGAGCCCACCTTAAAAAGATACCTAAATATCTAAAGTATAAAAAAATGAAAGGTGTCCTAAGTTATAGTAAATTATGTTCTTTACAACCAAATAAACAACATAATATAGGAGCACCTTTCAAGTGAAAAATAGAAAGAAAACAGCAAAGATTAAAGCGCGGTCAATAAAAAACAGTTTTACCGGTGGCAACTTAACAAATTTTGCCGGCATCGACCCGCTGGCGCGCTATTTGTTAAACCTAAATTACTTTAGCAATTTAGGTTTAATTATTTGATTTGTTGTGGGGAAATAATTTAAACTCTTGCTAAAAACCGGATAGCAATGAAATATACTAAAACACCCCGATGTTCTTTATCGGGATTTCACAAAAAACGTCAACCCCGATAAAGAACATCGGGATTTCACAAAAAACGTTCAACAAGCAATTTGACAGAAAAACGCTTCGCATCCATTCGTGTATGGGGCAGGCGATTGGTAAACCACTTGCGGATGGGTATATATTTATTTTACAATTAAGGCAACGTTTTTAATGAAAGGGAAAAAGGATGACAGACAGTTATGATTATAAAGAAATACTGGATTTTTTTGAAGAAAAAAAGGGCAAGTTAAACCGCGATGAAAGTTTTGCTGTTTATGGCTTTGGCAAAGCGATGTATTTAAGCGAAAAGATCACCCTAAAAGAATACCAGAAAATTTTGGAAAAAATACCTGTCGACGATGAAGAACTGATGAAGGTGACAATATGAGCGCTAAGATCTTAAAACCGGAAGAATTCTATAAAGAATTTACAGAGTACCTTGACGAAGATATAAAGAAGTTCAGTAAGGAAAACCATTACGCGGCCTACGGTTATTTTTCGGCTTTCCATG
>JAUZRP010000128.1 GCA_030950395.1 Desulfonauticus sp.
TTAACATGATTTTTTAGCAACAAAGGTATAAGAAAAGGTCTTTAAAGATTCTATATCTCCAAGAGATTCATCTTTTATTCTGCTTATAAATTTTTCACCTTCTGGAGTTGGTGGGAAGATATTTTTATGAAAGGTTTTGATCTCAAATCCTGATTCCATTAACATCTCTTTTAAACTCTCTTGTGTAAAAAACCTTATGTGTCCAACACAGAGAAGCCCAAGGAGTATGTATTCAAACTTTCCATTTAAAAGATCCCTTGCAGCAGACCAGTGCCCTATATTTGGCACACAGGCTAAAAAATATCCCCCTGGCCTTAGCCAGAAGTGTATTTTTTTTAATAACTTCCAGGGGTCATATACGTGCTCTATTAAATCTCCACACACCACAAGGTCAAATTTATCCTCCAGATCAACTTCCATCACATCCTGAACTATCACCCTGTTGTAGTGTTTTTTGGCATCTTCAGCAAGGGAAGGGGACAGCTCAATGCCTGTTATTTCAATGCCTTTTTTGTGTATTTTCAAATTTTTTCCAAATCCACCCCTTGCGCATCCAATGTCCAATATTTTTTTACACTCATCAGGCACAAAGGGAATAAGGTCATCCCGTGGGGATAAAAACAAATTTTCACCAAAGCGATGAACCAAAACATTTTGGGCAATGCCCTTTTTTAAGGGCAGATCTGGTATATTTTTTACAGGAATGTCAGGATCTATTGAGTCTGTATTTACAGCAAATAAAAAGGGATCAATCTGGTCAACAGATCTTATTTTTTTCCCCCTGTTAAACATTATCTCTGCCACTTCGTAAAATGTGCCCATGTTGTAATACATATAGGGGATCTCTGCCTGTTGATGGGTATTGTCTGTTTCATTGGTCACGCAGGTGGCAAGCTCGTAGCCTGAATTTATAACATCTATTAATGCATCTTTGACAAAAATTGATGGTACACAGGTATTGTCAAAGACAAAAAAGACAATTTTTTCTGTAATGGGTAGGTCTTTTAATCTTTCATCTCCAGATATAAAGTTTATCTGGTCCTGCATATTCTTTTTTATATATCTTTTTGAAAAATCATAGCCAAATTGTATTTCAAATATATCTGTATCTTTTGGGGAGAGGATAAATATGTTACAACACATCAGAAAATCCCTGTTTTAATTTACTGAAAACAAAAAGACCTATAATAAAGCAGATAAAAGAAAAAACTACTGCCATTAGTTGAAAAGGTTTTATTGGGATATTACCTGTTAGGATCAATGTCCTGTAGGTTTCAATAAGCCCTGTTAATGGGTTTATTGAGATTATGGGTTTTAGTTTATCTGGGACCATTGATATGGGATAGACAATTGGTGTTGCATAAAACCATACTTGAAACGCAAGGTTAAATACCTGAACTAAGTCCCTTAAGTATGTGCAGATGGATGCGAAAAAAAATCCTATGCCTGTTGTCATAATAAGTTGAAGTAAAATGTATATTGGAAGAAGAGATATGGTAATGGGAATAAACATGTGTTTTATTGCAATCGCATAGATTATATATCCTGCCAAGAATATAAAAAATGCGCACAAATGTATGCAACCAGAAGATATAATTACCCCAATTGGAAGGCTTTCTAAAGGAAAAGGAATTTTTTTTACTGTTTCTGCGTTGTCTATAATGGAAGTTGCCGCCCTGATACACCCTTCTTGAAAGGCAAGCCAGGGAAAAAGACCTATTAATAAAAACACCAGAAAAGAGCCTGTTCCAGCTTCAGGGGATAATTTTATTTTTAATACAGAAGAAAACACAAAGAAATAGATGAGAATAAGACACACTGGCTGAATAATGAGCCATATTACTCCAAGCACACTGCCAGCAAACCTGGTCTTTATATCCCTTTTGGCAAAAAAAAGGCTAAAATGAAAAATTGATTTTAAATAATCTTTTTTGTTCATATTGTTTTTGTGGAATAGACGTGAAGAAAGTAGGTATCAGAAAAGAAAATAACTTGCAAATATACAGCCGTTGACAAAATAGTCTTTTTAACCACCATCCATAATTTCTTTTTTCTTTTATGGTTCAAAAACAACAACAAACAGACGACAACAACAAAAAAACAAGTGCAATTTCCCTTTAAATGAT
>JAUZRP010000129.1 GCA_030950395.1 Desulfonauticus sp.
TTTAA
The DNA here is from genome assembly GCA_030950395.1 of Desulfonauticus sp. Classification (GTDB taxonomy): domain Bacteria; phylum Desulfobacterota; class Desulfovibrionia; order Desulfovibrionales; family Desulfonatronovibrionaceae; genus Desulfonauticus. The sequence goes on from JAUZRP010000129.1 coordinate 6, forward strand.
ATTTTCCTTTAAGCTTGTGACCAAAAACTTTTAGAGATTCACCTTTAGTTGGTTTAGGTGCAACAGATTTAATTGCTCCCGCAACTTTCTTACCTTTTGTTAATAAAGATAACCAGCCCATAAATTCTCCTTAAGCTTTTGATGCACCTTTAGATTCATCTCTTCTAGATGCATAGCTTTGAGTTTTTGTAGACTCAGCGCCGTCTCTTTCACCTAAAGATTCATCTAGTCTATCATTAGAAGTCTGTTTTTTTTCAGCCTTCTTGTATGGGAATCTAGGTTTGTAGGGTCTTGATCCGAAATCATTTCTCATAATTTTCTCCTTAATTATTTATATTGATTTTAAGCGCCTATGTCTAGTTTATTTTTGTCGTTTATGCCGACTGCAAATTAACTGCTGAAGGTCCTTTTTCACCAATCTCAACTTCAAATGTCAGCGCGTCGCCTTCATTTAACTGTAAGTTTGCGGCTCTAGCTGCTGACGAATGTACAAAAACATCTTTTTCTTTGTCATCTCGTTCAATGAAACCATAACCTTTAGTTGTATTAAACCATTTAACTTTTCCGTTTATACTCATTTTATTTTTCTCCTTTCTTTTTATACAATTGTTTTATACTCATTTTATTTTTTATTGTTTCTAAAAATCTGCGTACCCTTTATACCAAATATTGACGCACATACAAGTATCCATAAATTAGTAAACCAACTTGGAAGAGCTTTAAAATGCTCGAAGAAAAGATTTATCTTAGTCATAGCCGCCGGATCGTCTGACCAGACTCCCCAGGCAAGCACTATTATGGGCAGTGTGAGAATCGCTAAAACGACCTCATCCTTATAATCTTTATCTCGGGATTCTAAAAGTTTGCCCTGGTAAGCTTCCTCACCACGGGCCATCTTAGATGCATGCATATGTTGTGCATCCGCCATAGCCATTTTAGTTTCTTGACGCTTTTTGTAAAGATGTGTTCCAGCGTTTAACGCTAATTTAATTGCTCCAAACCACATATTAGCTCCAAGTTACGTTTTTTTGTTTTCTAGCCTTACGAGATCCTGTTACAGGATTTGTGTCTTTTTTAATCCCTGTTACTGTTACTGGTTCAATAGATACATTACCTATTGATCCAACATTACCACCATT
>JAUZRP010000013.1 GCA_030950395.1 Desulfonauticus sp.
TATTGTCAAGAAAGATCTTACCCAGGAAGATTTGAGCACCAGCTTCTGGCTTTCGGTAATGGTGAGAACTACGATATTTTTAGTGGTTTTCTTCACGGCTCCGCTTGCAGCTGCTTATTGGCGAGAGCCTAAAGTTGAACCCGTGGTAAGGGTTATTTCATTTGTTTTGTTTATAACCCTTATAGGAATAATCCCAGAAACCTTAGCTAGTAAAAATTTGGAATTTAAAAAGATAAATATTATTCGCGGGATAGCTATTTTTTTTGAATCTCTTACAGCCATAGTTTTAGTAGCCTTTACGCACCTTACCTATTGGGCTTTGGTTATTGGCATGATGGTAAATGCCGTCTTTTATAATTTTACCCTCTGGCTTAGCACCGGTGCCTGGCGGCCTAAATTAACCTTTAATAAAGAGTCTTTTCGCTATTTGTTTCGCTTTGGGGTTTATGGCTGGCTATTTTCTATTACAAATTATTTAAAGCAAAACGTAGATTATTTTTTGGTGGGGCGTCTGCTTGGCACTTATAAATTAGGTCTTTACGAATTTGCCTACCGTTTGCCTCATCTTGTCTTCGATCGTATCTCCCGGCCGGTGGGGGCGGTAGTCTTCCCTGCCTTGGCTAAAGTGCAGGATGATAATGAAGCAATCTTTAAAGGATATGTTACAGCGGTAAAATATGTTTGTCTGGTTTGCTATCCTATTCTATTTGGCTTAATAGCAGTTGCTGATATTTTAGTTCCCACCCTTTGGGGAGAACAGTGGGTTCCTATTATTCGGCCTTTGCAAATTTTGTGTGTGGCCGCAGCTTTGAAATGTTTATCTCAGCCTCTAGGTGGTGTCTTTTGTTCTAAGAACCGTCCTGATTTGCCTTTTAAGGCATCTGTTGTGGAACTTCTAATTACCATAATATTTGTTTTATTATTTGGTTATTTCTTTGGATTATTGGGAGTTGCTTTAGGTATGCTTGTCTCAGTTTTTCCTTCGCTAGTGGTACTTTGGTTTGCCTTTATATTTTTACTGAGAATAAACTTTTTTGCTTTTTGGCGTGAATTGTATTCTGTTGTTTTTTCTTCTTTGATTTGTGCCATATCTGCTTGTTTAGTTAAAGAATTTCTGCTGTTTAGTAATATGTCTTATGTGTTTATATTATTATTGTCTGTGTTAAGTGGCGCTTTTGTTTATTTTTTAATTATTTTTCTTTTGTTTAAAAATTTAGCTAGAGATTTATTCCAAAAGTTTAAAAGTATTTTAGGAATCAAAGTTAATTTTGTTTGAAATTTATTTGAAATTATCTGATTGTAAATATCATTTAAAGGCTTATTTATGAAATACCTAATAATAGGTTTAGGAGCAGAAAGGTCTAATACAGTTTCTTTATGTAAAATGCTTAATCAGATTCCTTCTTCATTCTTTGTTCATGAAGGTTTCATGCTCCCCTGGTATGGTAAAGAAAAAGAAGCTCTATTTAAACTTGAAAAGTTTTTGGATTCAACCGAAAAAAAATATGTCGGAGATGTAGGTTTTTATTGGCTCCCTTATGTTGAGTGTGTACTTAAGCAGTTTCCTGATGCAAAGTTTATTTGTTTAAAAAGAGATAAAGAAGAAACAATAAAATCTTTTCTAAAAAAAACTGAAGGTAGAAACCATTGGATAAAACATGATGGTAAAAAGTGGAAAAATGATTATATCTGGGATAGATGTTTTCCTAAATATGAAGTGGAAGATAAAGAAGAAGCTTTAAAATTATATTGGGAAGAATATTACAATAGAGCTTCGTATCTAGAAAAGAAATATCCTAAAAATTTTAGGATTTTTAATATAACTGTTTTAAATTCTTCCGAATCTTTTATGGAAATTTTAGATTTTATTGGAGCACCAAAATGTAATATCCTCCCTAAAAAAGAAAATATATTGATTTCTAAACGTAGTGAAGTCAGTAGAAGTTTTTCTTTGATAGAGAGAATTAAAAAAAGATGGTTTGAAGAAAAGAAACTTTTGCCCTGGAGATTAGAACAAAAAATTGCTTATCGTGGTGGTTTATTAAATACAGTCCTTCTTTCTCCTTTAAGGAGAAATATTGTTTTGAGATATAAAACAAGAAAAGTTGTTAATAATGATGTTACTGTTGTTTTACCCATAAAGAATGTAGATAGTTTTCGGTTGTGGCATTCTTTATCAAGTATTTATAATCAAAATTATAAATTGGGTAAAATATTTGTGATAGTTATTGATTATGGAAGTAATTATGAAAATATAAAAGAATATTTAGAAATTATTGATCACTTTAATTATAAGTATATCTATCTTAATAGGCCTCCTAATGAATGGTCGAGGACTAAAGCTTTAAATATAGGTATTAGAAATGCCAAAACTCCTTTTGTTGCATCTACAGATGTAGATATAATGTTTTCTTCTCTGTTTTTTCAAAGAGCTATAACGCTTTTAAGGAAAGATCCTTTTTCTGTTGTTTATTCATATTGCTTAGATTTGCCAGAAGAAGTAAACGATGAACTTGTAGATTTTTTTAATAAAAAGCAGATTGTTGATGTGAGTCGTTATAGAAATAAGGCAACCAAAAGGTGGGAAAGCCAACCTTCGTATGGAATTTGTGTGACATATAAAGTTTATTATGAACTAATAGGTGGTTATGATGAATTTTTTCAAGGCTGGGGATCGGAAGATGATGATTTATATAAAAGATTTTTTAATTTGGGATTAAATCCAAAAGTAATTTTTGATGAAGATGCTTTTTATTGCCATATATGGCATGAAAAATGGGGAGGAGTATTGACAGAACTAAAACTTAAAATGATGGAAAGAAACTATAAATATTCAAAAACAAATAAAAATATTTATAGAAATGATGATTATTGGGGTTTAATATAAAATTATGAAAATTTTATATTTAACAGCTACAAATACTATAGGCGCAGGTAATCGTGTGTTATTATCATGGATAGATTACTTTATGAAGAAAAATTATACTATTGCTGCTTCTTGTCCTGGGGGAGGGCTTTTAAGTAAATATTTACAAACAATATTGGAAAAGAGATATAATTCTATTAATTTTTTTACTAAATCTAGATTTGAACAACTCAAGTCATTATTGAACTTATGGTACGTAGTTCATAAATTTAGGCCCAATCTAATTCATTGTAATGCTGAAATTTGTTTTTTAATAGCTAAGGTAGTTGCACGTATTTATAATATTCCTCTGTTAATACATATTCGCTATCATTTTGATGCTTCTTTTTATAATTGGATTTTTAAAGGACATTACTTTCCAAAGGTGGTTTTTTTTGTGACTAATGCTCTTAAGCAAGAGGAGAAGAATAAGATACCACTCTTAGTGAGAAATAATAGTTGTTTAACTGTTTTGCATAATTGTCTTAATGATCCAATGTTACAAGTTGATGATAATCATAGTATACAGAATTTTAATAAACATTACTATAATTTAGGATGTTTTGCTCCCATTCAAGAACGAAAAAATCAGAAAGATTTAGTACTTTTGGCCAAAAAAATGAAAAATCGCCAGATTCCATTTAAGATATGGATTGCAGGTTTTATTAGAGAACAAACTTATTTTCGCGAATTAATGGAATTTATCAGCTCTTTTGGATTAGAAAATGAAATAATATTTGTAGGACATCTAGATAATCCATTTTCTTTTATGAAGGCTATGGATATTAATTTAAGTGTTTCAACTTATGAAACTTTTGGGATGTCTGTATTAGAATCAATGGCATTAGGTGTCCCAGTTATAGCATATAGAGTACCTGCTGTAGCGGAAGTAATAGGTAATGCTGGACTTTTAGTGCCTATTAAGAACATTAATTTGTTAGAAAATTGTTGTTATAATTTACTTCAAAAAGAAAATTTAAGGAAAAACATCGGAGAAAAAGGTCGTAAAAGATTTTTGGAAAATTTTACTCCTGAAAAAATTTGTCCTAAATTAGAAAATATTTATTTAGATATTGTATAATTAAAATTTTTGAAATTTTTATCTTTAAAAGATGAACATTCTCTTCGTTAGCCTAGCGCCTTTTATCGGCGGGGCGGAGGTGGCCCTGGAACGCCTGGCCCTTGGCCTTTTGCAAAAGGGCCACCGGGTTTTCTGCGCCCTTGGTTCTCGAAATGAAGTGGGGGAGCGCTTTACGAGAGAAGGTATCCCCTGGGTGTATTTTCCCATGCCCTTTACCGGCAAGCTTAATTTGCCCTATTACCTATGGGCTTTGCTTAAGTTTTGCCGTTTTTTGAAGAGGGAAAATTTTGATTTGGTTCATGCCAATGATTTGCCAAGTTTTCAATTTGTAAGCAAGGCTGCGCGGCCTTTAGGCCTGCCTCGAATTTGCCACCATCGTTATGTGTTTGACGGCGGGGCCATCAAGTGGTTTCTCAAATTCGGGGTGGAATATCATGTGTTTGTGTCTAAGGCCCTGCGTGCGGACTTAGAGAAGGCCTATCCCCC
>JAUZRP010000130.1 GCA_030950395.1 Desulfonauticus sp.
ACAAAAGATCTTTAGCCTCTGCGATCTCTGCGTCTCAGCGGTGATTATAAATTACCCAATTATAATACGATACCGTATTTAAGAATACGTGTACTAAGTTGAGCGTAAACAAAATCTTACTACGGCTTCACCCTTGACACCTTGGATCTGGGGCATCCTCGATTTTTGCTCAATTGAGTTTATACTCTAGTTTTTATGGAGAAATTCATCATTAATATCAATTGTTGCATTTTTTCTTAAACTATCGACCCATTCTTTTAAGTTTTTTCGCTTTTTCTCCTCCTTTAGCTTTTCGGCAATTTTACCCTGTATTTTTTCGAATGGAGGAAGCTCATCATCAAATTTTTTCATCTCGTTATAACGATTTTCAATTTCTTCCTGTAATACATATGTTCTTTGGCTGAACTCATTACCTTTAAATTCCATCAAGTCTCTTATTAGGGTTGATTCCCAATAACGCTCTATAGTCATAATGAACTTTTTCTTTCTGTCTATCTTTAACTTTTGTGCTTCCTGTATAAGAAGTTCTTTTTGTATAATTTGATCTAGAAATTCTTGTTTTGCTTTTTTTGTTAACTTAAAATCTTTATCAAGCTCTAATTCAGCAGTAAGTTGATCTTCAAATTCTTTAAGTGTCAGAACATAATCGTTGATTTTTGCTAGAACTTCCTTTTTTGCTGTTTGCTCTTGCGAACAATAAAGAAGCAAAAAGGATAGAGATAATATAAGTGAAATTAAAAGCCCCTTTTTCATGGTATTTCCGACCTCCTTAATAATGCACTATTTTTCATTATGTTTTTATTATGGTCGTTTTTTTATAAAATTTTGGTCATAGTCAGGAACATTGGGTGGGATTAAACAAAATTTATTTTGACATTTATTTTGACATATATATTTTATAAACATATAGTAAAAATATCAAGCTTTAAGCCGAACATTTCATGAAAAATGTCGATAGCTCGTGAAATATCCGGGTTAGGCTGTCTATCTTAAATTTTTAAAAAAGGAGATAGGATCATGTTAAAATTTGCAAAAAAAAGAGGAAAGGCAGGAGCGCTCATAGCCGGTTTATGGACTGTTACTTTGTTTGCTGTTACAATTGGGGTATTGTCTTTATTGATTGGGAAGGTCAGTGCGACAGATACCTCGTACGTTTATTTGGCTGTTAATGCTGTTAATACAGACAAAGGATCAGGTGACGAAATAGACGATAGCTCTCAAAAACAGGAGCCAGCATATCAAGCGACATTACAAAAAGTTATGAATAGAGTTTTTAGTGAATTAGAGTCGATCGAAAAAGAAAAGGGTCTTAGCCCCGAGGAAAAACAGCAAAAGGCAAAAGATTTTATTAAAATTGTTAGATGGGGCCCTGAAAAAAAAGATTATTTCTGGATAAATGATCTTCAGGGAAAGATGCTAATGGATCCCTATATTCCTGATTTAGCGGGCAAAGATCTAATGAATTTTAAAGATCAAAACGGAAAAGAGGTTTTCGCTGAAATCATTAAAATCTGTCGTGAAAAAGAACAAGGATATGTTGACTATTTTTGGCCCAGATATGAAGGGAAAAAACCAGTTCAAAAAGTATCTCTCGTCAGATTATTTAAGCCCTGGGGTTGGGCTATAGGGACTGGCGTGTATTCAGATACTATCGAAGCCTATGAAATACCAGAAGTTATGCTTTACATCCCTGCGGGCACTGGATTATTGCCTTTAGAGGGCAGAGCCAGTTCCATATAGGATCATATAGGATATAAAACTATAGATTAAAATTATTTCATATAAAGTCAAATAGTTTTTATAAACATTTTCTATAGTAGCTTAAGAGTCCAAAGTTCTTTTAAAGCATTGATATTCTTGGTGTTGATTTATTCGTGACGTCATTCCGGCCCCGCATCAAGTGCGGGATAAACTCCAGCCGGAATCCAGAATAATTCCAATAGCATAAAGAAGCTGGATGC
>JAUZRP010000131.1 GCA_030950395.1 Desulfonauticus sp.
GCCATGGGGGATGGGTGATCTGTGAACAGTGAACAGGTGTGTGGGGGATTAAAATGAGATTTAAAATTGTAATAATTAGTTTTTTGCTCGTTTTGTTTTTAGTTGGCGTGGTTTTGGCAAAGATCAATATCAACAAGGCAAATAAAGAAGAATTGACACAATTATCAGGCATAGGCCGGGCTAAGGCTCAGGCAATAGTTGACTATAGAAAATCTCATGGTAATTTTACAAGTATAGAAGAGATAAAAAAAGTAAAAGGGATTGGAGATAAGATTTTTGAGAAAATAAAAGAGGATATATGTACAGGAGAAGATTGTAAAAAGTAGCCAAAGGGTCCAAGTTTCCCATCGCCCTTGGCCCATGGCCTATAACCTATAACCAATATCCCTTCGCCCATAGCCCAATACCCATAGCCCATAGCCTATAGCCCTTAGCCCATAGCCTATAGCCCTTAGCCCATAGCCAATATCCCTTCGCCCATAGCCCAATACCCATAGCCTATGGCCTATTGCCTATCCCCCAACACGTTTACTAGTAGGAGATTTATGAAATATCTACTTATATCTTTTTTGGTCAGTACCTTTAGTTGTTTTTTTATTATCCGTTTTTTTTCCTTGAGTAAGTTTTGTGATACTTGTGAAGGGGTGCAGAAGTTTCATAAGGGGCAGGTGCCACGTATTGGTGGGTGTGCTATTTACCTGGCCCTTTGGGTGGTGGCTATATTTTTGTGGTTTTACAATAAACCTTTTTATAGTGATTTTTTATTGGTGCTTTTAACTGCTCAACCTGTTTTTTGGGCTGGACTTTTAGAAGACATTACCAAAAAAGTAAGCCCTTTTTGGCGGCTTATGGCAGGTTTTTTTTCTGGTTTTTTGGCTTATGTGTTAATTGGAGCAAAGATTCACTTTGTAAATGTGCCTGGTATAGACTATTTGCTTACCATCCCCATAGTATCTCTTATTTTTACCAGCTTTGCCATAGCTGGAGTTAGCCATGCCTTTAATATTATTGATGGTTTTAATGGACTTGCATCTGGAGTATCTATTTTGGTCTTTGGAGCTTATGCTTATGTCTGCTTTGTGGTGCAGGATCAGTTTTTACTCTATCTTAGCCTGAGTATGCTTGTGGCCATTATTGGTTTTTTTATCTGGAATTATCCCAATGGGTATATCTTTCTCGGAGATTCAGGGGCTTATTTGTTGGGATATGTGGCTGCCCTTTTGGGCGTATTATTAACTGCCAGACATAACCAGGTTTCCCCCTGGTTTCCCCTTCTTCTGGTTATTTATCCTGTGTGGGAAACGCTTTTTTCTATTTATAGAAGAAAGTTTTTAAAAGGCACTTCCCCTGGCCTTCCAGACAATAAACATTTTCATACCCTAATTTTTAGACGTGTGGTTAAACTATTTTTTAAAGATAACAGGAATATTAATCAAAAAAATGGTCTTACCTCCCCTTTTCTCTGGTTTATGGAATTTATTTGTGTTATTCCTGCACTACTTTTTTGGAACCACACCATTTTGCTCATTATTTTTGTCTTGCTTTTTATTGTTTTTTACGTGTGGATGTATTTTAACATAGTAAAATTTAAGACACCGAAGATTGTAAGACTTCTGGTGTTAAGAATGGGCCATAGGCGATAGACAATGGGGGATGGGTGATTAGTGAGCTGTGAGCTGTGAGCTGTGAACAGTGAACTGTGATCAGTGACCGGTGATTGGTTGATGGTGGACAGTGGATGGTTTATAGGTGAAGGGAGATAGGCTAAGGGCAAAAGGCTAAAGGCGATGGGCGAAGGTTGATGGGCCAACGCAGTCATGATTCAGGGATTATAGGGGGTATTGGATGGATGTAGCGGAAAGAGATTCGGTGTGGAAGGAAGCCATAGAGGTCTATTTTTCTGAATTTTTAGAATTTTTCTTTCCAGAGATTTTAAGAGATATTGATCTGGAAAGGGGATATGAATTTTTAGATAAAGAGTTGCAGAAGATAGTTCAAGATTCAGAAGTAGGCAAGAGATTGGCAGATGTGTTGATTAAGGTTTATTTACGAGACGGCACAGAGAAATGGCTGCTTATTCACGTAGAGGTACAGGGATATTATGAAAAGGAATTTGCTAAGAGGATGTTTGTTTATAATTATCGGATATTTGATAGGTATGACAGGGACGTAGTGAGCCTTGCCATTTTGGCAGATTAGTCTTTGTCATTTAGGCCTGATAGATACGAGGTGAAATACTGGGGTTTTGAGCATAGTTTTAAGTTTCCAGTGGTAAAGCTTTTAGATTATAGGGATAAGCTTGCGGCATTAGAAGCCAGCAAAAATCCTTTTGCCATAGTTGTTATGGCGCATTTAAAAGAGATAGAGACTAGAAAAGAGATAGATAATAGATTATTTTGGAAGCTAATATTGGTGAAAGCTTTATATAAAAAAGGATTTTCTAAACGAGACATACTGTTATTATATAAATTTATAGACTGTCTGGTAACATTGCCAGAGGATATTAGTGTAAAATTTCATGAAGAAATTATTAAATACGAGGAGGAAACCAAGATGCCGTATATAACCACTGCAGAAAGAATAGGCCTGGAAAAAGGATTACATCAGGGTATTCAGAAAGGTATTCAACAGGGTCTATTAAAAGCCATAGAAATAGGACTAAAGTTGAAATTTGGGATAGAGGGGCTCAAGCTTTATTCAGAAATAAAAAAAATCCAGGATGTGGATCTGCTTGAGACTATCACTGAGGCCATAGAGACAGCAGAACATGTTTCAGATATCAGGGAGTTGATGGATGTTAGCGTTAACGGATCTAGCGTTAAACGCTAAGAATGGGGATATTAGTGATTAGTGATTGGTGGTTGGGTGATGGGCTATGGGTGATCTGTGAACAGTGAACTGTGATCTGTGAGCAGTGAAGGGTGAATGGTTGATGGTGGATAGTGGATGGTTTATAGGTGAAGGGAGATAGGCTAGGGGCAAAAGGCTATAGGCGATGGGTGAAGGTTCTAGAGGTTGTAGATGTTCTAGAGGTTGTAGAGGATAGGTATGGGCCATAGGCAATAGGCTATGGGCCATGGGGGATGGGTGATCTGTGAACAGTGAACAGGTGTGTGGGGGATTAAAATGAGATTTAAAATTGTAATAATTAGTTTTTTGCTCGTTTTGTTTTTAGTTGGCGTGGTTTTGGCAAAGATCAATATCAACAAGGCAA
>JAUZRP010000132.1 GCA_030950395.1 Desulfonauticus sp.
CGGTTCAATAAGAATATCAGGTTTATCTTTTTCCAATCTCAGCTTAATTATCTCCTCCTCGAATATGCTGATTGTATTGAAAAGAATGTTGATTAAGTTCGGGGGAGAATGTTTATCTTTTTCCTCTTTTTTAAAAACCTCACTTATTTTTGAGAAGTTTACTAAATCGTCTATTTTATTTTTGATATAGTCAGCTACCACAATATTAATTTTTTGGGAGTTTATTTCTTCTTTCTTTTTTAAAGTTTTCTCTTTTTTCATTTTCTCTTTTTTCAATATTGAAGGAACTGGAGGGATAACATTTACAGCGATGACTATATCTGCTCCAGCTTTTCTGGCTGTGTCTACGGGCACTGGATTTACCACCCCTCCATCCACTAAAAATCTATTCCTGTGATACACAGGAGTGAAAATGGCTGGAATAGAGATACTGGCTCTAATAGCATCTACAAGCGAGCCCTGATCAATGACTATTTCTTCTCCAGTTAGAATGTCTGTAGCAATACAGACAAACTTCCTGTCCAGTTCTTCAATGTTTCTATTGCCAATTACAGTTTCTAAAAATTCCTTTATTCTCCTTCCATCCACAAAACCTGAAAAAGAAATCGTGGGTGAAAACATTTTTGCGGTCAGCTTCCAGTTGATATTTAAGGCAATCTCTTCCATTACGCTCACTTTTAAACCCGAAGCATAGGCGCCACCAATGAAAGCTCCCATACTGGTTCCAGTCACTATGTCTATAGGTATCTTGTGTTGTTCCAGAATTTTTAAAACTCCGATATGCGAGATCCCACGGGCAGCACCACTACCTAAAGCTAAGCCTATTTTTGTTCGTTTCATTTTTTTAACAATCTGGAATCTGTTTTATAAAAAAATGTAAAATACCTACGATTCCTGAAAATCGTGCTCGTAAAGAAATCCGGGCAGATATTACACGCTCAGGTGTAACTCTGACCTGATACAAATTGTATCATCAGTTCCTGTTACCTGCCTTATCGGGCCGCCTTCTTTTTGGCAACAGCGAATATTCATATTCGCTCTTTGTTCATTTTATTTTTACTTAGTTAAAAATCAACCTTAAGAAGTAAAAAAATGAGTTTGTCTTTCTTAAAAACTCCGAATTTAGTTTTTAATTCATCTCCCGATGTTATAAAAGCCCCTGCCTGAATTATCACATAATCAAGAACCCTATATTCGAGAGAGGGCATGTAAGCAACTGCTGTTCCATTATCTGAGAATTCTACTATTCCTCCAAATCCCATCTTTAAAATCTCATTTAACATCTTGTATTCTGCTCTGACAACTAAGTAATCTCCAAGCTCTCCAAAAAACATTCCTTTTTTAAATCCTAATAATTCCTGATATTGCCCAGAATAATTCCTCTCATCGAAGAAACCGTGGAGATACTGGACATTGAGATAGATGCCATTCCCGACTCCAATAGTATAATCTCCTCCAATAACATATTTAAAATATTCATTTTCAAATAAAGGGAACTCTTGTTTGATAACCTGAGGTTGTTCTCCAAACAAGACAGGCACTTCAACAAAACCAGTAATATTTTCTGGTCTCACATAGGCTCCTTCTGCCCACCATCCAATAGAAAAAACTTCTCCTGAAAGATCAATTCCAAAACTATCTCTCCCAGGATATCGGTAAAATTGATCTATAGTATTTCCGTTGAGAGCTGAATAGCCATAAAGAACAGGAAGG
>JAUZRP010000133.1 GCA_030950395.1 Desulfonauticus sp.
TTACCCGTGCTTTTGGGTCCATATACCCAGAGTACTCTTTCAGGTTCTTGTTTAAAGTAGTTTAAAAAAAAATCAATTTCTCTTTCCCGATCTATAAAATCCACTCCTCTAAATTCTCTAATTAACATAACTCCCCCTTATATAATCCCCCGAACGTATGATTATAGCCCAATAGCTAATTACCAACCATCCCAGGCAGATCCATAAATTTTGTTCCTACTTTGTCCCTACAACCATTTTGTTTGTTCACTGATCACACAATTCTCCTTCAATCTATAGTAGAGACAAAGGTCTTATTTAATCCAGGTATTGGTGATAATATTTAACATGGCATTGTATATTTTAGGTGCAAATTTTGTTTGTTCTTTAGACAAGGTGGATAGGACCTGTTGAGGGGATAGGCCTTTGGTAAACAGTTGGGATGAATAATGGGCTAGACTACTAATTTGCCCTGCCAGACTAATATTTTTCCCGGATAGTTTTCTAGGATAACCACTGCCATCAAAAAATTCATGGTGCTCAAGGTGACAATTTAACAGAAACTCTTCTCTAATATCCAACTTTCTCATTATTTGAACTCCGTGTAGGGGATGATTGGTAATTTTTTGTTGCTCTTCTGGGGTAAGATTGCCTGTTTTTTCGCGAATAAACTTGGGTATGCGATATAACCCCAAATCGTAAGAAAACAAACCCATGGCCAGATTAGCTAATTCTTTTTCCTTGATTTCTAGTTTAGCTTCAAAGATCAAATTCAAACCAATTATGGCTGTGCTATAGGTGACTTTATCCAGATCTTTTTCTTGAAAAAAGATATTTTTTAACAGTCCTTTGAGACGAGTAGTATCTACTTTAATGTATTGAAGCAAAATAAGTACGCTTTCTTTTAATTCTTGCCAAGCAGGAGCAACTGGCTGTTCGTAAAATTCCAAAATTTTTTCTGGCAGGGCCATTTTTAAAATTGAAGTAATTTCTTGAGGAGTTAAGTGCTTATCAATTAGAATAAGATCGAGCTGTTTACTAATGTGTTTGGTATAAATAGCGTGATCGTTTCTGGATACAAAAAGTAATCCTTGATCTGCTAATTCTAAAATTTCTTTTCTTTGCTCTTCTTGGAGTCGTGTATCTCGCTTGTAAAAAGGTTCTAAAGAGCCTATTTTTTCTTTAAAAATGTATAAATCCAAAGGCATTCTGAATTTGGAAAAACTTTCCAATATCTTCGGGGATATCTGATAAAATTCTTCATTCAAACTGGATAAATTTATTTTTGCACTCACTTTATATACACCTTTATTAAGTTAGTTGGAGCTTGTTGTTCTTTGTTTTTAGGATGTCCAGCTGTAACCACTAATATATCTTGTTTTTGAAAAAGTGAAGAGTTTTCTATATAAAATTCTACTCTCCGTAAATGGTCTTCTAAAGTATCTTGAATAAAAGTTGGAATAACTCCCCAGAAAAAATTCATATATTTGGAGATATGTTTATCTGGAGATAGGCCATAAATGGGCTGCTCTGGCCTAAAAGAACTCAGAAGCCTTGCTGTAGTGCCAGAATTGGTATGAGCAAGCAGGGCTTTAGCTTTTAATTCAGAGGCAAGTACGCAGGCTGCGTGGGCAATAAATGTCTCTGGGTGATCTAAACCTGGTTCTGGGAGAGATTTTCTAGTGCGGAAAATATTTTTCTCAGCTTCTTCTGCTATTTGTTTTAGATATTCCACGCATTCTGCAGGATATTTGCCTATAGCAGTCTCTTCAGAAAGCATCACACAATCTGTGCTATCTAAAATAGCATTGGCTACGTCTGTTGTTTCGGCCCTGGTGGGCATAGGATTGTTCACCATAGACAAAAGCATCTGAGTAGCAACGATAACTGGCTTGCCAAACTTGCGGCAGCTTTTGATAATGTGCTTTTGGATAAAAGGCAGCTTAGGTAAAGGGCATTCTAATCCAAGATCACCTCTTGCCACCATTATGCCATCGGCAATTGCCAGAATATCTTCTAATCTATCTAAAGCGGCCTGTCTCTCTAATTTGGCAATAATAGGCAAACTTCTGCCAATGTGTTTTTCGCAAATGGCTTTGGCCTGAGCAATGTCTTCTGGTCCTTGAACAAAAGAAAGAGCCACAGCATCTAATCCCAATTCCAATCCTTCTATAAGGTCTTTTTTGTCTTTTGAAGTAATGGAGGGAACGTTTAGTTTTTTACCGGGAAAAGTTATGCCTTTGCCAGAACTAATTATGCCACTATCTTTAGCCTTTAGCACCAATTCTGTGGCAGTGTTTTTTTGCACTTCAAAGGAAAGCCCACCATCGCTAATCTTGACGATATCTTTGGGTCGCAAATGCTCCAATAGAGAAAGTTCTTTAAAGGGAATAAAATTTTTTGCTCCCTCGTCTCCTTTGCCCAAAAAATACAGATGTCCTTTATGAATGGTCAAAGGACTCTTTTTTAATTGTCCTATTCTAATTTTAGGTCCACATAAATCCTGAAGCAAAGTAATAGGCTCTCCCAGCTCTTCTTCAAGGGTTCTAACTTTTTGGACCAAAGGGGCAAAGTCTTTTGCACTGCCGTGAGAAAAATTTAACCTAAAAATTCTTACACCTAATTGGAGTAATTGTTTTAAGACATCTATTTTCTGAGACGCAGGGCCCAAAGTGGCAACAATTTTGGTACGCATGGTTCCTCTCCTTTTGGTTTTAAGTATAAAAAAATGTAGCTACAAATAAGCCTTTTTTGCAAGTATTTTTTTGTTACTTTTTGGCGTTATTCAAAAACATTCATTGCAGCAAAAATTAATTCCCAACAGGCTACAAAAATTAATACGCTCCACCTCTGTGCCACCACGGCTCTCAACCTACCAAATTACCAAAAATTTTGACTTGACTTTTATTGTCTATAAGGCAAAAAGGTGGTAAAAAGTGGCAAAAAGTGGAAACCAAGCAATGTTTAGAGGACATACCCCACGCACCATAGATACCAAGGGGCGTTTATTGTTGCCCCCAGAAATTAGGGATGAAATTTTACGCGTTTCTCCTGAGGGCAAAGTTATGCTGACCAATTTTGATCAATGCGTGGTAGGGTATCCTCTTGCTGAGTGGGAAGAAATAGAAAAAAGTTTTGCCTCGTTAAACATGGCCAACAAAATGTTTAGAGATTTTCATAGATTTTTCTTAAGTGGAGCTATGGAAGTAAGTTTGGACAAACAGGGCAGAATTTTGGTGCCCCCCTATTTGCGGGAGTATGCGCGTTTAAAAAAAGACGTTATTTTAGCAGGAGTGGGCAGGAAGTTTGAGATCTGGGACATGGAGCGTTTTGAAATGCAGCGAAAAGCAGTGGAAGAAAATTTTGATCAGGTAATGAGTCAGCTGGCAGAACATGGTTTTGAATTGAGATTTTAGAACATGAACCATCAGTCTGTTTTAAAACAAGAAATAATTAACTGGTTAAAGCCAGAGTTAAGGTCGCGGGTATTAGATGGGACTGTTGGCTTAGGAGGACATGCCGAAGCCTTATTAGAATGCGGAGCCAAAGAACTCTTGGGGCTGGATTTAGATAGAGACGCCTTAAACTTTAGCCAAAAGAGACTGGCTAAATTTGGGCAGAGGGTACATTTATTTCAGAGTAATTATGTGAATTTTGATCTGTTTTTAGACCAGCTTGGGTGGGAGAAAGTGGATGCAGTGTTGTTGGATCTGGGAGTATCTTCCTGGCAGTTAGATAATCCCAAAAAGGGTTTTAGTTTTTTACATCAGGGACCTTTGGATATGCGCATGGATACCAAGCAAAGCCAATCTGCCTTTCATTTAGTAAATCAGAGTTCTTTTGAACAATTAAAAAATATTTTACAAAAATATGGAGAAGAGCCCTTGGCCGGAAGAATTGCCAGATTTATTATAGAAGAAAGAGAAAAAACACCTATTACTTCTACCACCCAGTTGGCTAGTATTGTAGAAAAAGCATATCCTCTAAAAAGGCGTTTAAACTCAAGAAAACACCCTGCTACCAAAACTTTCCAGGCTCTAAGGATTGCAGTGAACAACGAACTAACATCTCTAAGCACCTTTTTGCAAAAAATTATAGACCGTATTTCTTCTGGAGGAAGAATTGCTATTATATCTTTTCACTCTCTGGAGGATAGAATTGTAAAACAGTTTTTTAAACAAGAAGCAAGGGATTGTATTTGTCCGCCTCAACTGCCTATTTGTCAGTGCAATCATAGGGCAAGACTAAAAATTTTAACCAAAAAACCTCTTGGACCTGATGAACGTGAAATAGTTCAAAATCCTCGCAGCAGGAGCGCAAAGTTAAGAGTAGCGGAAAAAATATGAAAACAGAAACTACTGCTCTCATAATAATGCTTGGACTATTTGTAGGCCTGATTTTTTGTAAAATTTGGCTTAGTGTGTCCATTTCAGACCTGGCTTACGAGTATGACAAAATTGAAAACCAATTAAGAAAGGAGCAAGATTTAAATCTAAAATTAAAGGCAGAGCGGTCTTTTTTGTTATCACCTGACCATCTAAAAGATCTGGCCCAAAAGTATGGCCTTAGGCCGGCTAAAGAAAACGAAATCAAGGTTATTTTGCCATGATCTACAGACGCACACGCAACTCAACATTAGGCAAAGCTCGTTTTTGGATCTTTACAATATTTTTATTGCTTATTTGGGGCGGATTGCTTGCTCGCACTTTTTGGATCCAGCTAATCTGGGGACCAAAATTGGTAGCCAGAGCTTGTTCGCAATATTTTGTAGCTTCCAAATTACAGGGTTTAAGGGGAAAAATCCTGGATAGAAATGGAGTTGTGTTGGCTCAAACTATTTCTGCTTATTCTGTTTTTGCCAGACCTCTAGAGGTAGAAAATAGTTCCAAAGTAGCCAGGGTGTTGTCCATTATTTTGTCTGAACCCTATGCTAAGATTTTAGCCAAACTAAAAAATGATAAAAAATTCGTCTGGATTAGGCGCAAGATTAGCGACTTAAAAGCTGAAAAAATTAAATCCTCCCGATTGCACGGCATTTATTTAACTCGGGAATTTACCAGAATCTATCCCCAGGGACATCTTTTGGGACAGGTTCTTGGCTTTACAAACATCGACGGCAAAGGCCTTGAAGGTTTGGAAAGAAGCTTTGATAGTTATTTAAAGGGAAAGAGAGAAAAATTCGTAGCTTTTAAAGATGCTAAAGGCAGAATTATTCGCTTTAATCTAAAAGCAACCCAAAAAGACCTAAACGGTAAAGACCTGATTTTAACCATTGATACCAGATTGCAAGCTCAAGCCGAGGATATTTTAGCCAAAACCGTGCAAAAATTTAGGGGCAAAAATGGGATATTAATCATAGCAAAAGTAAAAAATGGAGAAATTTTAGCCCTAGCTAATTATCCTTTTTTTAATCCCAATAGTTTTTTTGCCTACTCTCCTTTAGAGATGCGTAATAGAGCTGCCTTGGACCTGTTTGAACCCGGCTCTACGGCCAAACCTTTTATGGTGGCTGCTGCTTTGGAACAAGGAATTTGTCAGCCGGATACGATATTTTTTTGTGAACAGGGGAAATGGCGTTTAGAGAGTAAAACGATAAGAGATACTCATAAGTATGGCTGGTTATCCGTGTCTGCTATAGTTCGGTATTCCAGTAATATTGGTATAGGGAAAATAGCCCTAAAAGTAGGTCCTAAAACGTTTTTTCAGGTCCTAAAACGCTTTGGGTTTACCCAAAAAGTGCCCTTACCTCTGCCCGGGAGAGTGGAAAGTTTGATCAGGCCGCCTAAAAAATGGACAAAAATCGATCTTGTGTCTGCAGGATTTGGTCAGGGCTGGGCCACCACAGGATTACATTTAGTTCAGGCCTATGTTAGTCTGGCCAATGGTGGTGTATTTACGCCATTGGTTTTGGTCAAACATCCAGAGTTAACCAAACCAGAGTCTAAACAAATCTTGTCTCCAACAATATCTAAGCAAATTTTGCGTATGTTATGGGAAGTGGTAAACCGTGACGGAACAGGGAAAAAACTTAAACTCAAAGACATATCTCTTGGCGGTAAGACCGGTACGGCTCAAAAATCTGATTTAATCAAAGGTGGCTACAAACAAGGAGCATACGTAGCTTCTTTTGTAGGAGTATTTCCTGCTTTATCTCCTAAATACGTAGTGTTTTTGGCAGTAGATGAGCCCCAAACAGAACATTACGGCGCTGAGGTGGCAGGGCCTGGAGTCAGGCAAATGGTTTTGAATATCGCAGCTATGGATAAAACTGTTTTTCGTAAATCAAAAGCCCAGACTCCAGTGTCCCGCCACAGATACCTGGTGCAAAACGATCTCGCACAACTCTCTGATTTAAACAGGTTGTCTGATTTTAGAGGGAAGAGTTTGCGTTACGCACTAGATGTATTGAACTCCAAACAGGTACAAACTATTTTAAAAGGAAAAGGAGTTATAGTGGTTGGACAAAAACCAGCTCCGGGCACCATTTTAAAAAAACACATGAAAGTCCATCTCTACTTAGGATTTCCTGAGGAAGTGTTGTGAGTAAATTTAAAACCCTACTTAATTTAGCCAGACTTGGGACACGTGTGGTAGCAGATTCACGTCAGGTCCAAAAAGGGGACATTTTTGTGGCTTTACCAGGCACAAAAGTGCACGGAGATAATTTTATTCGACAGGCCACGAACCGAGGAGCAAGCTATATCGTCTCAGAGAACAGAGAACTGGTAAAAACCCTTGGAGCACGCGGGTGTTTTCATCCCAATCCCAGATTGGCTCTAGGAGAGCTAGCTAAAAATTTTTATTTTCCAGAGGGACAACACATCAAACTGGTGGGCATAACAGGGACTAATGGTAAAACTACAGTTTGTTTTCTTTTGGAGCAATTATTAAAAAAAGCAGGTTTTAAAGTAGGACTTATAGGAACGATCTATATAAAATGGATGGAGCAAAAAATAGACGCAACTATGACTACTCCTGATTGCCTAACGCTGTATCATTTGTTGGCACAAATGCAAAAAAAAGGAGTTGAGGTAGTAGTTATGGAGGTGTCTTCTCATGCTCTGGATCAAGATAGAATTGCTGATTTGCAATTTGAAGTGGGAATTTTTACCAATCTAACTCAAGATCATCTTGATTACCATAAAAACATGGAACACTACTTCTTGGCCAAACAAAAACTATTTACTCATTACAGTAAGAGTGCAATTATTAATGGTGATTGTGCCTGGGGAAAACAACTTATCTCTTCTTTACGAAATAAGCCTATTATCACCTATGGCTTTGAAAATAAAAATCAACTTCAAATAATTCAGTACAAATTAACTTTAAAAGGTTTTAGAGCTAACATCTTGGTAGATGGGGAAGAATTAGAGATTTGTTCTAATTTGCCTGGTAGATACAATTTGCTTAACCTGCTGGCAAGCATAGGTGGGGGAAAATCTTTGGGCCTCACTAAAGCCGACTTCAAACTCCTAGAACAATGCGCACCCCCACCAGGAAGGATGGAATTAGTTCCCAATAAACAGGGATTGTCCATAATCATAGACTATGCGCACACCCCAGATGCCTTGGCTAATGTATGTCAGGCCTTAGCAGAACTTAAGCAAGGAAAACTTGTGGTAGTCTTTGGTTGTGGAGGCAATAGAGACAAACAAAAAAGACCTCTTATGGCTAGAGAAGTGGCCAAATATGCAGATTTGGCCATTGTAACTACAGATAATCCCAGATTTGAAGAACCAGAAAGCATTATTGCCGATATACTACCCGGCTTTCCTCCTGGATTCAATTACAATGTAGTAGTGGATCGAAAGAAAGCCATTTTACAAGCCTTGCAATTGATCAAAAAAGGAGATGTGCTTTTAATAGCTGGCAAAGGGCATGAAAATTATCAGGAAATCCAGGGTAAAAAAATATTTTTTTCAGACAAAAAAATCGTAGAAGAGGCCTTATGCTAAAACTTAGCTTAGAAGATATAGTTATGGCCACAAAGGCTATTGTTGAATGTGATAATCTAAAACTAAACATTCGGGACATCAAAACAGACAGCAGAATACTAGAACCCGGAGATGTATTTGTCTGTCTGGAAGGAAATAGATTTGATGGACACGATTTTGCAAGGCAAGCTATAGAAAAAGGAGCTATTGCTTTGATAGTCCACAGACCTCTTGATTTTGAACCTAACATACCTTGTTTGTTGGTCAATGATACAGTCAAAGCCCTAGGAGATATAGCCAGATTTATCAGAAATAACACTAACGCCAGGGTAATTGCTCTAACAGGGTCAGTTGGAAAAACCACTACTAAAGAAATGTTGTTTTCTATCCTTAGTCAAAAATTTAAAATAGGGAAAAGTAGGGGCAACTGGAATAATCAAATAGGAGTTCCTTTGTCTATTTTTCAATTTGAAGGAGATGAGGACATTTGGTTATTGGAGGTTGGTATTAACAACCAGAAAGATATGGATGAACTGGGGGATATTATTTGGCCTGATATAGCAATAATTTTGAATGCAGGAACGTCTCACTTAAAAGGTCTAGGAAATAAAGAAAACGTGGCTTTACACAAATGTAAACTCTTAAAATACGTAAAAGATAAAGGGTGTGCTTTTATAAATGCAGATAATATCGTTATTGAAAAATCAAAACCTTACAATTTAAAAAAAATATATGTATCTAAACAAGACAAAAATTTAAACGTAAAGTTTTTAACAAACGAAAATAATAAAGGTATATTCCTATTTACATGGAATGGTAAAAAAATAAAAGCCAGGCTTCCTTTTGTAGGAGAACAATTTGAAGAAAATATAAGATTTGCTATGCATGTGGGCAAGTATTTTGGCTTACAATTAAAAGATATAATTCTGGGCTTAGAAGATTTAACTATACCCGGACAAAGATTTAAAATTTTTACCTTAGACGGATGGACAGTTATTGATGATACTTACAATGCCAATCCTATGTCTATGCGCGCCTCTATTCTCACTGCCAAACAAATAGCTCAAGACCAACCTTTAATTCTGGTGTTGGGAGACATGAAAGAATTGGGAGACTACGAACGTATAGAGCACGAAAAACTGGGTCTGCTTCTGCGTACCATCCAACCTGCACTGGTATTTTATAAAGGTAAATGGGGAGAAGTGATAAAAAATATTTATCAAGACAACAATTTTTTTGTGGTAAACAGTGACGAAGAATTTATCTCTTTTTTAAAAAACTATAATTTTGCAAAAGGTATCATTTTATTTAAGGCTTCACGTTCCTTACAATTAGAACAATTTGTGAATAGATTCAGGACAAGTGTATTAAAAAATATTTATAAAGAGCAAGAATTAAGATAATATACTACAACTAATTAACAGTCACTCTAATCACTCTAATTCAGAAGAGAGGTTTTTATATGTTTTATCATATTTTATACCCATTATCTGCTTACTATTCAGTTTTCAATGTATTTCGATATATTACATTTAGAAGCATTTATGCTTTACTTACTGCTCTTATTTTAAGTATTATCTTAGGTCCTACATTTATAAAATGGTTAAAAAAATTAAAATTTGGTCAATACATCCAAGAAGACGTAATATGCCATAAACAAAAACAGGGTACTCCTACTATGGGAGGATTATTAATAGTATTTTCTGTATTGACCAGTGTTTTATTGTGGGCAGATCTCACCAATAAATACATTTGGTTAACTATTTTTGTATTTATTGGTTTTGCCCTTATAGGTTTTTGGGATGATTATTTAAAAATAACAAAAAAAAATAACAAAGGACTTAGTGCTAGAAGCAAGTTTTTGGGACAAGTAATCGTATCTATTGGTGCTGTAACTTTGCTTTTAAGCTGGCCTGGTTATAATACAACGTTATTAGTCCCATTTTTTAAACATATAAGACCAGATCTTGGCTATTTTTACATTTTATTTGCCGTGATTGTCATGGTAGGAGCATCTAATGGAGTAAATTTAACAGATGGTTTAGATGGACTAGCCATAGGTCCAACTGTAGTCTGTGCTGGATGTTTTGCTATTTTTGTTTATGTTACAGGCCATGTACATTTGGCCAAATATCTCCAAATCACTTATTTGCCAGGCGTTGGTGAAGTTACGGTATTTTGTGCAGCTTTAGTGGGAGCAGGACTAGGTTTTCTGTGGTTTAATGCCTATCCTGCAGAAGTTTTTATGGGCGATGTGGGTAGTCTGAGTTTGGGAGGAACATTGGGTTTTATTGCTATTTTGTGTAAACAAGAGCTGGTATTAGTTATCGTTGGCGGACTATTTGTGATAGAGACTCTTTCCGTAATTTTACAGGTAGGATACTATAAATTAACCAAAGGAAAAAGAATCTTTAAAATGGCGCCCCTGCATCATCACTTTGAATTACAAGGAGTAGCAGAGCCTAAAATCATTGTAAGATTTTGGATTTTATCTATCTTATTGGCTCTTATTGCTTTGAGTACGTTAAAGTTGAGATAACAACACATATCCGTTGTTAAAGTTTAGTGTTAAATCTTAAAAAATAAACGTGGGATATAACAGTGAGAGAGCTTATTTTTCCCGACCAACTAAAAGGGCATAGGGCTGTTGTGGTAGGGGCTGGAGTATCTGGTCTGGCTGCCTGCAAATTACTAAGTGCGTTAGGAGCAGACGTGCGTTTATTGGAGGAAAATCCTACAAAGGATCTTTCTAGACTAGATGAGTATATCCAAGATTTAGGTCTTAGTGTGATTACAGGTGAACACAAAAAAGAACACTTTCAGGGAGTAAATCTAGTGGTGTTAAGTCCTGGTGTGCCCTGGTTCAAAATAAAAAGGCTTGTTCCCAAAAATGTTTTAATTTGTTCAGAACTCGAACTTGCCTCCTGGTTTGTGGATAGACCTATTGTGGCCATTACAGGTACCAATGGCAAAACCACCACCACTGCCCTTATTGCCCATGTTTTATCTCGAGCAGGCAAAAGAGTCTTTGTCGGAGCTAATTTTGGGAAACCTCTAAGTGAATACGTGCTGAGCTCTGATGTAGTAGATTATCTTGTGCTCGAGGTGAGTAGTTTTCAGTTGCAGGGAGTAAATTCATTTCGGCCTTATATTGCCCTATTACTTAATTTTTCCCCCAATCATTTAGACGTGCACCAAACAGAACAAGAGTATTGGGAAGCAAAATTAAAATTATTTGCCAAGCAAAAAAATACAGACATCGGTATTTTTCCTCTACATCTAAGACCTCAAATAGAGTCTACGCCTCTAGAGTGTAGCAAAATTTATTTTGTTGCGTCCAATAGGTTTGAACATCCTCTTTTAAGGGGCCAGCACAATCAGGCAAATTTAGAAGCTGCTTTTTTGGCCGTAAAACGGCTAGGTATCTCTGAACAAGAATTTCAAGACCTTATCCAAGATTTTGTCCCTCTGGAGCATAGGTTAGAGATTTTCTGGAAATGGAAAAATTATACGTTTGTAAACGATTCTAAATCCACCACTGTGGCTTCTCTAAAAGCTGCTTTAGAAGCACTACCAGCGCCTATCAGGTTGTTTTGTGGCGGAGTTTTTAAAGGTGGCAATTTAAATGAACTTAAGCCTCTTATGATGGAAAAGGTAAGGAAAGTCTATTTGTTTGGAGAAAGTAAAGATTTTTTTGAACAGGCCTTTAATAATGTTACTGAAGTAACCTGGCATAAAAATTTAGAAAACGCTGTGGCAGAATTGCAGCAGGATTTACATAGTGATTTAGATACAGGCACTGTGCTCCTTTCACCTGCCACAGCCAGTTTTGATTTATTTGACAGTTATCAAGAACGAGGCAGGCGATTTAAAGATCTGGTGAAAACATACTTTAAAGAGGGAGAGAGTCTTGTCCCCCAAAAGTAACGGACAATTTGACTACTGGTTACTCATAGCAGTGCTTAGTTTAAGCGGGCTAGGACTCATTATGGTCTTTAGCTCTAGTGCAATACTGGCCCAACAAATATTTCACGATAAATTGTATTTTTTTAAAAAACAGATACTGTTTTTTTTATTGGGTTTAATAGTAATGTGGATAGTTTATAAATTGCCTGCTAAGCTCTGGGTAAAGTATAAGTATTTATTTTTATTGCTAACTATCATTTGCCTTGGATTAACAGTATTTTCTCCTTTGGGCAAAGAAGTTGGCGGAGCCAGACGCTGGTTAAAAATGCTTTATTTTTCTTTTCAGCCCCTGGAGATGGCCAAATTGGTTCTCGTATTTTACCTGGCCTATTTTTATGCTAATAAACAGGATAAAATAAAAAATTTTGGCATAGGCATATTCCCTCCTTTGATCGTAACTCTGATTTTATGTAGTTTTTTAGTGTTGCAGCCAGATCTGGGTGGGACAGTATTTTTGTTAATGATTTTTTTTAGTATGGCCTTTGTAAGTGGAGTGCCTATTTCTAAGTTATTTGGTTTAGCCTTTGCGGGCTTAATCGCCCTTAGTGGTTTTATTTTATCTGCTTCGTACCGCATAAAAAGGGTTGAGGCTTTTTTGCATCCCTTTGCTGATCCTCATAACAAAGGTTATCAGTTAGTTCAGTCCTTATATGGATTAGCCAATGGCAGTTTGTTTGGAGTGGGCTTAGGAGAAGGCAAACAAAAATTCTTTTATCTTCCAGAAGCTCATAACGACTTTATTTTAAGTATCTTGGGAG
This sequence comes from Desulfonauticus sp., assembly GCA_030950395.1. Lineage (GTDB taxonomy): Bacteria > Desulfobacterota > Desulfovibrionia > Desulfovibrionales > Desulfonatronovibrionaceae > Desulfonauticus. The sequence continues at coordinate 12,638 of JAUZRP010000133.1, forward strand.
AAGAAATGGGTTTTATTGGCCTAAGTTTGGTCTTTTTGGCTATTCTCATCATACTCTTACGCTGGTTTAAAATTGTTTTGCAACAACAAGATCTGGAGTGTAAATTATTAGCTTTTGGAACAGGACTCATATTACTGCTGGGTATGTTTTTAAACATTGCTGTGGTTATAGGGGCAATCCCACCCAAAGGCATTTCCATGCCTTTTGTTAGTTATGGAGGAAGTAATCTTCTGATATCTTTTTTTTGCGCAGGTATATTACTTAACTTAGCTAAAAACAGGTCTTAATTATGTATAAATTAATTTTTGCAACAGGTGGCACAGGAGGACACATTTTCCCTGCTCTGGCAGTAGCTGAAGAAATAAGAAGACGCTATCCAGAATGGAATATTTTGTTCATGGGTGGAAAATTTGGTCCAGAAAAAAAAATTATCCAGGCCAAAAACTTCCCTTTTATAGCTCTTCCTGTAAGAGGGCTTATGGGGCGTGGAATAAAAGGAGTTTATCAGGTAGCGGGTTTAAGTTGGTCTGTTTTAAAAAGTTTTTATTATCTAAAAAAATACAAGCCCGACTTAGTGATGGGATTTGGTAGTTATGCGGCTTTTCCACCTATATGGGCCGCCCAAATTATGGGATTAAAGACAATCATTCACGAACAAAACGCATCTCCTGGCATGGCCAACAGGGTTTTAGGGAAAAAAGCCACAAAAATTTTTCTGTCTTTTCCTGACGAATATTCTTTTTTCCCTGCTAAAAAAGTAATTATAACAGGCAATCCCGTGCGCACAGAACTGTTTCTGGTGCAAGAAAAAACAAATTTTTCTGCCAGAAATTTATTAGTCCTTGGAGGTAGCCAGGGAGCAACCGTTATTAATCGGGCTATTTTAGATTGTCTAAAAGAACTAAAAGCAGCCCGCATCAATATCTGGCATCAAACAGGGCCAAAAGACTATGCTATGGTCAAAGAAAAGTACTCTAAAACTTATCCCAAGGCCAAAGTAGATGCCTTTATTGAAGATATGGTAAAAGCCTATGAGTTTGCAGATCTTGTGCTTTGCCGAGCAGGAGCTACTACCATTGCAGAATTAAGTGTGGTTAAAAGACCAAGTTTATTAATCCCCTATCCTTACGCTACCTATGATCACCAATTAAAAAATGCCAGAGTGTTAGAACGTGTTGGAGCAGGATTGATTATCATGCAACCTTATTTAGGAGAAATAAATCTGGCTACAATTATTACAGATCTACTAGATACACCACAAAAATTACAACAAATGGCTTTAAATTATACCAAATTGGGCAACAACAATGCCCTTGAGAACATTATTGAAGAATTAAAAAAAATAATAAACTCTTAAAGGATTAGAGCAATATGAACAATAACAAAATTAAAAAAATCCATATGATAGGTATCGGTGGTTCTGGCATGTGTGGTATTGCAGAAGTCTTGCTGAATCTGGGTTACCAGGTTAGCGGATCAGATTTGGTAGAAAGCAAAGTAGTTCAGAGATTGAGACAGTTAGGAGCTAAGATTTACATAGGCCATGTCAAAAGTAACGTAAAAGACGTGCAGGTAGTAGTACGATCTACTGCTATCCAAGATGATAATCCCGAAATAGAGGCAGCCAGGGAGTTAAAAATACCCATCATTCCCAGGGCCGAAATGCTGGCAGAGTTAATGCGTTTAAAAACAGCCATAGCAGTGGCAGGCACTCATGGGAAAACCACCACCACCTCTTTTTTAGGCACCATTTTTACTCAGGCAGGTTTAGACCCTACAGTTATAATTGGAGGCAGACTAAATGCTTTTGGCAGCAATGCGGTTTTAGGCAAAGGAGAATACTTTATTGCTGAAGCAGATGAATCTGATGGCTCTTTTTTATCTCTTTTACCTATTATGAACGTAGTCACTAACATTGATGCAGATCATCTAGATTTTTATACAGATCTGAATGAAATAAAAGCGGCTTTTTTAAAATTTATGAACTCCGTGCCTTTTTATGGAATAAACGTTGTTTGTGGAGACGATCCCAACATCAAAGAATTACTATCTAGAGTAAAACGTCCTATATTAACTTACGGATTTAAAAAAGAAAACGATCTCGTGGCTGTAATTAAAACCAAAAATAAACAAAATTGTTTTGATGTTTTCTACAAAGGCCAATACTTAGGAGAAGCCTGCTTGCCTCATCCAGGAGAACATAACGTGTTAAATGCCCTGGCAGCTATTGGAATTTCTTTAGAAGCAGGTTTAGACAAAAAAGACATCTTTTCTGGACTTTCTAAATTTCAGGGAGTGGGACGCAGATTTGAAATAAAAGGAGAGCACAAAGGAGTATTAGTGGTAGATGACTATGGTCATCACCCAACCGAAATCAAAGCTACCCTAAAAACTGCTCGTGCGTGTTATCCTGATAAAAGATTAGTGGTACTCTTTCAACCCCACAGATTTACCAGAACCAAGGCCTTATTTGGTGATTTTTGTCAGGTGTTTCAAGATGTCGATCTATTGTTGTTAACAGAAATTTATCCTGCTTCTGAAAAACCTATCCCTGGAGTAAATGGTTTTAGCCTGGCCCAGGGGATCAGACAAATGGGTAAAGACGTGTTGTTCTTTGAAAATTTTTCTAAGGTCCAAAAAGAACTACCCACTATTTTACAACCAGGAGACTTGTTTTTAACTTTAGGAGCAGGTAGCGTATATACGGTGGGTGAAGAATTTTTAAAATTATAATAAAATTAAAGACAATGCAAAAAATAACCCAACCAGACTTAACTTTCTTTTCCACAATACGTTTAGAGGCAAGTGGAAATATTATTTATTTTTTAGAAAGTTTCCACGATTGGAAAGAGATCGTAAATTTGTATTTAAATGGAGAAAATCCTTTTTTATTGGGAAAAGGTAGCAATGTTATTTTTGCTAGCAATACCAAAAGACCTATTTTTAAACTAATAAAAAAAGATAATTTGACAATAGTAAAAGAAGATAATTTGGAAGTGGAAATAAAAGTTCATTCTTCTTTAAATTTAAAAACTCTGCTTCAATTTTGTCTAAAAGAAGGTTGGAGTGGACTAGAGAGTCTTGCTGGCATTCCAGGAAGCATGGGCGGGGTTGTGGCTATGAACGCTGGTTCTTTTGGAACAAGCATAGATGCAATGTGGACTCGAGTGCGTATTTGGAGTCAAGACGATGTCTTGGATTTAACCAAAGCAGAGATAAAAACAGGTTATAGATATTTTGATCCTGATCTGAAATTTTACTTAATTGAAAGTATATGGTTAAAACTAAAAAAAGAAGACAAAAAGATAGTAAAAAACAAGCTGAAAAATGTGTTTTTGAAGAAAAAATCTAAACAACCTCTAGCTTATCCCAATGTTGGGTGTATTTTTAAGAATCCTGGGCAAGAAAGTGCTGGCAAAATTTTGGATCGCTGTGGTTTTAAGGGAAAAAGAAGAGGAGATCTGTGTTTTTCTCCTAAGCACGCTAATTTTTTAATAAACTTAGGAAAAGGAAAACCAGAAGATGCCTTTTATCTAATCCAGCTTGCTCAAGAAGAAGTCTTTAAGAAAGAAGGTATTTTATTAGAACCAGAGGTAATTTTGGTAAAAAATTAACCTGTTGGCAATCTGATAAAACGCAATTTAAACGAGTGTTAAGGAATAGAACAGATAAAAACAAGTTATTAGAGTTATGAGAACTAAAAAAAAGTATTACAGTAAAACTTCAAGTAAAAACAGTTTTTTTAAAACTTGTGTTGTATCTCTGTTTTGTATGTTCCTGATGATGGGTTGTTTGTGGGTTATTTTAAAAACTTATCATTATATAACCAATTCTCCTCTGTTTGCCCTAAAAAAAATAGAAATTCATGGGAATAAAATGCTATCTAAAAAAGAAATCCAAAGAATTTTAGGCTTGAAAAAAGGGATAAATATTATAAAAATTAACATTACAGAACTTAATTATAAATTGGCTCTGAATCCGTGGGTAAAAAAGAGTCTTATCAAAAGAAAACTTCCCCACACTATTGAAATAGACATCACGGAAAAAGAACCTTATTTTTTATTAGTAGAAAATGGAAAAATTTATTACGTTGATAAACGAGGACAAAAAATTACTCTTTTAAAAAAATACATCTCTTTGCCTTTTTTATACGTTACCCATTCAATTGACGCAGCAAACGACCTAAAGCTAGAGCAAGTGGCAAATCTACTCCAAGGCAATGCTTTTCCTTTTTCTTTAAAAGACATTGGTGCTATCATGGTAAATGACTTTTCTATCCAGTTTTATATAGACAGACTAAAATTATTGATAGTGATGGACAGACTAAACTTAAGTCAGGAAGCAGAGGATTTAAGTCTATTTATAAAAAAACTAAAAACCAATTTGCAAACATTAAAAGACAAAAAAATTCTGATAGTACCAGGCAGGATGTGGCTCTCTGGCAGAGAGCAAAGTTAAATAAGGGCTAAATTTTAATATTTTGAGGCTGAAGGCAAATTTTTAATTTGGCACTCAGGTTTAACAAGGAGTCAAAAATGGCAAAGGATAATTTAATTGTTGGCTTAGATCTCGGGACCACAAAAATTTGTTGTGTGTTGGGAGAACTTACAGAAGACGGTTTGGACATTGTAGGCATTGGCACCAGTCCTTCTACGGGACTGCGTAAAGGTGTAGTAGTTAACATTGATCAGACCGTAAAATCTATTAAAAGAGCTATAGAAGATGCAGAGCTTATGTCTGGTCAGGAAATCAGATCCGTATATACAGGTATTGCTGGGAGTCACATCAAAGGATTTAACAGTCATGGAGTGATCGCGGTAAAAGGAGGAGAAGTTACGGCCAAAGATATAGAGCGAGTTATTGACGCGGCCAAAGCTGTGGCGATCCCCCTGGATAGGGAAGTAATCCACATTTTGCCTCAGGAATTTATTGTGGACGATCAACGAGGGATTGCAGATCCTTTGGGTATGGCCGGAGTCCGATTAGAAGTAAAAGTGCACATTGTTACAGGAGCTGTCAGTAGTGCCCAAAATATTATCCGTTCTTGCCATCGAGCAGGTCTTGATGTGGAAGATATTGTCTTGGAATCTCTGGCTTCGGCCAAGGCTGTCCTGACCGAAGAAGAACGAGAGATAGGTGTGGCTCTGGTGGACATTGGCGGTGGGACCACAGATATCGCGGTGTTTTCTAAAGATTCCATCAGACATACGTCTGTATTAGCTATAGGCGGGACCAATTTAACCAGTGATATAGCTTTTGGTTTAAGGACTCCTATGGCTGCAGCAGAAAAGATAAAAGTAAAATATGGCTGCGCTCTGGCAGAATTGATTCAGGATGACGAAATAATAGAAGTTCCAAGCGTTGGAGGAAGGCCAGCTAGAAAACTTTCTAGACAGGTTTTGGCAGAAATTTGTGAACCCAGGATGGAAGAGCTATTGGCTTTAGTAGATCAAGAATTAACGCGTTCTGGATTTAAAAAGTCTATTGCCGCAGGCGTAGTGCTAACCGGTGGAGCTGCTCTCATCGAGGGGATTCAGGAGTTGGCGGAACAAATTTTTAACGTACCCACTAGAGTAGGAGCTCCTATTGGAGTTGGAGGGCTAAAAGATATGGTCAATACTCCTATGTATGCTACTGCTGTTGGACTCCTGCGCTATGGAGCAGACAAACAACATCAAGGCAATAAATTTAGAATTAGAGAAAAAAACGTGTTTAACAAAGTGCTGGCCAGAATGAAAAAATGGTTTACAGATATAAGTTAAAAGGTAACTGCAAAAATTACAGGGTGTTTTTGTAAGGTTTTATTTTTTAATTAACTAAAAAAGCAGACACACACTTTTTAGGATAGGGAGGACAGGTTATGGAATTTTTAGAATTGGAGATGGAAGGCAATGCAAAAATTAAAGTAGTAGGAGTTGGTGGCGGTGGCGGTAATGCAATTAACAACATGATTTGCTCTGCCATGCGGGGAGTTACGTTTATTGCTGCGAACACCGACCTACAGGCTTTAAAAAATTCCAAAGCAGAATACAAGATCCAGCTAGGAGAAAAACTTACCAAAGGTTTGGGGGCCGGCGCTAATCCAGATATTGGAAGAGATGCTGCCCTGGAGAGCATTGAGCAGATAAAAGAAGTACTAGAAGGCAGTGACATGGTTTTTATTACAGCTGGTATGGGAGGTGGTACAGGTACTGGAGCTGCTCCTATCATTGCTCAAGTAGCCAAAGATCTGGGAGCCCTTACTGTAGCGGTAGTGACCAAACCCTTTAATTTTGAAGGTAAAAGACGTCTTGCTATAGCAGAGCAGGGCATAAAAAATTTAAAAGAAGTGGTAGATAGCATCATAACCATACCCAACGATCGCCTCCTAACTCTGGCGTCTAAAAAGGCTTCCTTTCTGGAAATGTTAAAAAAAGCTGATGAAGTGTTGTACTATGCTGTAAAAGGTATCTCTGACTTAATCATGGTACCAGGCCTAATAAATTTGGACTTTGCTGACGTAAAAGCAGTGATGGCCGAAATGGGACTAGCCATTATGGGCACAGGCATTGCTCAGGGAGAAAATAGAGCAAGAGACGCAGCCAGAAAGGCCATTACCAGTCCTTTATTGGAAGATTTATCCATTGAAGGAGCAAAAGGTATTTTGATTAATGTTAGTTGTAGCCCAGACCTAGGCATTGACGAGATCAACGAAGCAGCCAGCATTATTCACGAGGTAGCAGACGAAGATGCCAAGATTTATTTTGGAGCAGTAATAGACGAATCTATTGGAGAAGAGGTCAGAATCACGGTTATTGCTACTGGTATAGACAGTAAAGAGGAAGAAGAACCAGAAGAGACCAAAGGTAAAATATCTTCTATTGCTTCTGCCAAAAAGGCTAAAGAACAAAAACAAAGGGCCAAAAGAGAGGTAAAAATAGTCTGTAAAAACGAGGATGAGTTGCGTATACCCACATTTTTGCGCAAGAAAAAAGGCGAATCTTCTCTTGGAGAAGAAAAAATCTTGCCCCCAGAATCAGAAAAAGAAGACTTTATATTTGACGAAGAAGAATTTGAAATACCTTCTTTTATTAGAATGCAAGCAGATTAACGTGAAATGTCCTGATTCCGATAAACTATAAATTTTAGATGCTCTAAATGTTCTAGAGATGTTAAATTGGCAAAAAATGCTCTTAGCTGGTAATGTGTAATTGGTAATTGATTATTGGACCAGGGGCGATGCGTGAACCGTGAACGGTGAAGGGTAAATAGGGATAGGCCCTAACCTATAATCCTTAGCACATAACCTCTTGTCCATAGCCCAACACAGTTCACTGTTCACAGATCACAATTAACAGGGAGAAGTAGTTGTGCTTATCAAAGAATTTCGAGGGGTTGATTTTGTAAATAGAGAAAAAGAAATACAGTTTTTTTTAAATTATTTCAAACAAAAACCAGAAAGAGTAATGTGGGTGTATGGTCCTAAAAGCACAGGAAAAACTACTTTGATAGAATATATAATAGAAAACTATTTGTTAGAAGATAAACATTACAACATAAAGTACATAAATTTTAGAAGAGTGCTTATTAGTAGTTTTGATAACTTTATTGACAGTATTTTAGAAGAACAAGATGATGAAATCCAAACCGAACTAAACAGAAACTACAACTTTTTTGGATTATTTAGACTAGAAGCAAAAACTCTAAAAAAAATAAAAGAAAACAAAAAGAACTTATTTAATTATTTATTAGAAGAGTTTAGAAAAGAAAAGGGAAAAAATATTTTTATTATTGATGAAATACAATCTTTACAAGACATATACATCAATGGAAATAAAAAATTACTTAGTGAATTTTTAAACTTTTGCGTTGCCCTTACCAAAGAAACCCATTTATCACACGTTTTAATCCTAACTTCCAATACTATCTTTTTAAATGAAATATACAATAACGCCAAGATGAAAGTAACCAGTGATTTTGAACTAATAGATCATTTAACATACGAAGATATAAAAGAATGGCTAATATCCAGGAATTTAGGATTTAGTCTTGAGGATATAGATCTCATTTATGACTATCTTGGAGGAAGTGTTGCCCACATAAAAAAACTTATAGATTATAGATTTAGATATAACTCCCTAAAAGACCAGTTAGAAGAAATGCTAAAAATTGCTGAAAATGAAATACTATTTACATTTAGAGAGGCAAGAAAATTAGATAAAGATTACTTAATAGACGGTTTAAAAAATATAATAAAAGATATTATAAAGCAGGGATACAGTGATAGAGATAGTAAAAAGGATGAAGAAGCTATTGATTTCTTTTGTGAAAAAGAAATATTATTCTTTGATCCAGTAAAAAATATTACTATAGCAAATAATAGAATATACGAAAAAGCCTTTGAAAGGATTTTGTAATTGGTAATTGATTATTGGACCAGGGGCGATGCGTGAACCGTGAACGGTGAATGGTGAATAGGGATAGCGATAGGCCCTAACCTATAACCTATAATCCTTAGCACATAAGCTCTTTGTCCATAGCCCAACACAGTTCACTGTTCACAGTTCACAATTAACAGGGAGGAGTAGTTGTGCTTATCAGAGAATTTCGAGGGGTTGATTTTGTAAATAGAGACAAAGAAATACAGTTTTTTTTAAATTATTTCAAACAAAAACCAGAAAGAGTAATGTGGGTGTATGGTCCTAAAAGCACAGGAAAAACTACTTTGATAGAATATATAATAGAAAATAATTTGTTAACAGATAAACATTATAATGTCAAGTACATCAGCTTGAGAAGAAAGATGATCGCCAATTACGACAATTTTATAGATGCTTTTATTAAACCAGAAAGTGAACACAATTTTTTTAAAGACGTAAAACTTACGGTTAATTTAAAATTTATAAAAATAAACAGTAAACTATACGAGAGGATTAAACAAAAAGAATATGACTTTTTTGAAGCAATGGAAGATCATTTTTTGGACTTATCAAAAACTAAAAAAAACATTTTAATAATAGACGAGATTCAAACTTTAAAAGAAATTTATATGGATGGGGGTAAACTGCTCTTGAATGAATTTTTAAATTTTTGCATATCCCTAACCAAAGAATTACACGTTTCTCACGTGTTAATATTAACCTCAAATACTATCTTTTTAAACGAAATATATAACAATGCCAAAATGAAAGTAACAAGCAGTTTTAAGCTAATCGACCACTTGCCCTACAAAGACATTGAAATCTGGCTAACCGCCAGAGATTTCGGATTTAGCCTTGAGGATATAAAACTTATTTACGACTATCTTGGAGGAAATGTTAGCCACATAAAAAAAATGCTAGACGAATATAGAGAATATAATTCCTTGAAAGATTATCTTGAAGAAATGGCAGAAATTGCAAAAAATGAAATAAAAATTTTTTTTGAACAAGAAAAAATTTCCAAACAAGAAAAAGAAAAATTCCTATTCGTAGCCAAAAAAATAGTACAAGATGGTAAATTCGTTAATGGAGATTTTGAAGGATA
>JAUZRP010000134.1 GCA_030950395.1 Desulfonauticus sp.
ACAAAATTAGTTAACTCTTCTTCCGTCATAGACATGGCTTCATGGTAATAAAAAAACTCTTGTAAAGACATTTTAAAACCCTGAGAATTAAATGCATACCTTACAGATTTTTCAGAATTATGATAAGGAAGGTTCAAAAAACTACCTGTGTCTCCTCTTTCTATATTAATGTAATCTTGTTTAGGATATATTTCTGCTCTCGCATAACCGATTGCAGAAGCAACCATCTTTAATTTTGCTCTCATAACTATCGCTGGAACAAAAGTTTTTGTAAACATAAAAATATGTGCTCCACCAGATTTAGAACGAAATACAATTGCTTTAATATTTTTTCTTTTTAAAATATCAATAAATTCTTTGTGATCTACAGGGTATTTATCAACATCTATACATCCCCATTTCAACTTGTTTTTTTGATTAATTGGAATTATACAAAGCCCTGGATCTTTTCCATCAAGGTGATCCTGCCACAATTTTTCTATAGGTGGTTTATGTATTGTAAAAGACTTAGTTACATTTTTACCTTTTTCATTAATCTCATCACTTTTTTTAGTAATGCCGTAGGCAATGTCGAGTCCTTCAAATATATTTATAAATTTTTCTAGATCTTTCATACTATTTTTTTGTTAACTGTGGGCGATCTCCGTCTCCATCAACCGCCCACTATTTACACTACTTGCTAGCTAAACTAGTGTAAAATTTCTTAGCACGTTCGTATAAAGCAGGATCTTCAACCTTACCAACTTTTACAACATTATAACCATACCATTGATTGCCTTTGCCAGAATTTAAAACTGAACTTAGTTTATAACTGTGGCTAAAAGACGATGGGTTATATGGACCATCTTTACCTTCAAAAGTAATAGACAGCATCATAGAGTTCCATCCTCTGCTTATTTTACCTTGAGATGAACTCATAGATATTAAAGCTTGCTCAACAGAACCCTTACTGACAATCAACACATAGTGTTGACCAACAGTTAAAATGTAATGACCATTTTCTAATCGGTCTTTACCTGAAGTATCTTTGGTTGTTTTTGATAGAATATCAGAGTCAGCTGAATAAATGTTTTCTGGTCTATTAGAACCAGTTCCAAAATCCGCCCATTCTTGATACTCTAGTTTATAATGACAAGGAATAACATTTATTCCTTCTGCTCCATTATATAGTTTTTTTGTAACTATATTTAAAAACATTCCAGGTTCTGCGCCATCAACATAATTTTGATTACGTTTTTGTGCTTCTCCTGAGCCATTTTGTAAAAGTTTTAAAATAGGTAAAGCCAAACTTATTGTCTTTACATTTTCAAAACCTGCAGCAGCATCATCTTCAAACAATATTGATGAAGGCAATCCTGCTTCTTTTTTTATCGCTACTTGCTTCTCGTTACTCATATTTATCTCCGGGTTATTTTTGTACGGTTACCTGCGTAA
>JAUZRP010000135.1 GCA_030950395.1 Desulfonauticus sp.
GATGTGGAGGTAAAACGGGACATTGAGTTTTCAGTGCAGATATTTAGGGTCAGAAGAGAGGATTTAAGGAGTTTGAGGCAAAAGGAGACAGATTGGGGCAAGATATTGATAGAAGAGGTGAAAACAGGATGTAGTCAGGGCAAGAGATGCGTTATTATCCTAGATGAGTTTCAGAAGTTAAGGGACGTTTACATAAGAAATGGCAATGGAGAGAGGGAATTACTAAAGGAGTTTTTAAATTTGTGCATAAGTTTGACCAAAGAGAGGCACTTGTCCCACGTGGCGATCCTTACTTCCAATACCGTGTTTATAGAAAAAATATACAATGATGCCAGGATGAAAGAGACCAGTGAATTTTGGAAGGTGGGGCACTTAAAAAAAGAGGAGGTAGAATTGTGGCTTAGACAGGAAGGTTTTGATGCAGGTGAGATAGAATTGGTGTGGGAATATCTGGGGGGGAGTATTTCCAGGTTAATCAAGGTAATAGAAGCCAGAGATGGTGGACGGGATATAAAGGAATTTTTAGAGCACGAGGCCTGGCTGGCTTATACAGAGATAGTGGAACTTTTGAGAAAAATAGAAGATAAAGAGCTAAGAGAAGGTTTTAAAAGCATGTGTGCCAGTATTTTAGAACAAGGGTATTATAAAATTAAATTAGAAGAGAAAAGGGGTATAAATAAAGCCATAGATTTTTTTAGTGAAAAAGAGATACTATTTTACGATCCCTTGGAATTAAAAGTTACGGGTAATAGTCGGGTGTATGAAAAGGGATTGGAGTTAGTATTTGGTAATCAGTAATTGGTGATTGGTGATGAGGTTTGTTACAGTCCCCTGGATTCGGCAATTTTGTTAATTAAAATTTCAATATTTCAAAAAGACACGGAATAGGTTAATGTCCAAAAAACTCCCCATAGGCATTCAGAGTTTTGAAGTTATTCGCACAGACAATTATTATTATGTCGATAAGACCTGTTTTATTCTCAAAATTACCAATGAAGGCAAATATTTTTTCCTCTCCCGTCCCAGGCGTTTGGGCAAGAGTTTGTTTTTAGACACCTTAAGGCAGGCTTTTTTGGGTAAAAAAGAATTATTCAAAGGTCTTTATTTAGAAGACAACTGGAATTGGGATGTAACTTATCCTGTGATTTATATTTCTTTTGGATCAGGGGTGCATAGGAGTTTATCTGAATTAAGACTTACAGAACAGGCCATTTTAATTCGACATGCAGAAAAGTATGGCATTGAACTAAAATTTAAAGATGTCAAAAATGGTTTTGAAGAATTAATTCAAAAATTGGCTGAAATGCATAATCAACAGGTAGTGATTTTAATAGATGAATACGATAAACCCATTTTGGACAACATGCACAATTCAGAGGTGGCAATAGAGATACGAGAAGAATTAAAGAATTTTTATTCTGTGTTAAAGGATGCAGATCCTTATTTGAAGTTTTGTTTTTTAACAGGAGTTAGTAAGTTTGCCAAAGTGTCTATATTTTCTGGGTTAAATAATTTAAAAGACATTACTTTACTTCCTGCTTATGCTACC
>JAUZRP010000136.1 GCA_030950395.1 Desulfonauticus sp.
GCACCAATAACAAGTCAGTCAAAGAAATATCCAACCAGAATTCCTGTAAAACATAATAGTAAAAAAGGTTGGGTTGTACTTGACCAAATTAGAACAATTGATAAGCAAAGAATTATAAAGACACTGGATAATTTAACTGAAAAGGAAATTGAAGAAGTTAAACTGAAACTTCAGGAAACTTATATTGACTAATTTTTTGACACTATCCTGAAAAGTGTGTAAACAGATTTTAATTTATAGTTTCACTCTGTCTTCAAATATAGTTAAAAATTGATTTAAAATTACCCCCCCAGTTTCTTACTGGCATATTCCATTTTTTTGTAGTCTCTCTCACAGCAAGGTATACAGACTTCATAACAGCCTGATCTGTTGGAAAAGAGAGTTTGTTTTTTGTATATTTTCTTATTTTTCCATTCAAGTTTTCGATTAAATTAGTTGTGTAAATTATTTTCCTGATTTCTAATGGGAATTCAAAAAACACGGTTAGTTCCTCCCAATTATTTCTCCAGCTTTTAATAGCATAAGAGTATTTACTTTCCCATTTGGTTGCAAAATCTTCTAAGGCAGCCTCAGCAGCTTGTTTAGTTGGAGCGTTGTAAATATTTTTCATGTCTTTGGTAAACTCCTTTTTATCTTTCCATACAACGTATCTGCATGCATTTCTAATTTGATGAACCACACAGATTTGTGTTTTTGATTTTGGGAAAACATTTCTAATTGTGTCTGTAAATCCATTTAAGTTATCAGTAGCAGTAATAAGCATGTCTTGGACACCTCTCGCTTTTAAATCGGTTAATACACTCATCCAAAAGCTTGCACTCTCATTCTTGCCAAGCCATAGACCTAAAACATCTTTTTTCCCATCTGTTCTTAATCCTACGGCAATGTAAATTGTTTTGTTTACCACTCTGGAGTTTTCCCTGACTTTAAACTTTATTCCATCCATCCAAACAATTAAATAAACGCTTTCTAAAGGGCGGTTTTGCCAAGCTATTATGTCATCTGTTATTTTATCTGTAATGGTTGAAATAACGGAGGAGGAAACTCTAAAATCATATATCTCTACTAATTGTTCTTCAATGTCGCTGTTGCTCATTCCTTTAGCGTAAAGAGAAACAATCAAATTTTCTATCCCCTCGGATAAATGACTTCTTTTGGGAACAATAACCGGTTCAAAACTAGCGTTTCTATCACGAGGAACCTGTATTTGTGTTTTTCCATACTTCGTTTTTATAGTCTTTTTACCAAAACCATTACGAGCATTGTCTGTAGCATTTTCTTGATGCTTTTCGTAGCCCAGATGAGCATCTAGCTCGCCTTCGAGCATCTTTTCTACACCACGTGTATAAAGTTCTTCAAGAAAAGATCCAAATTCCTTAGAATCCTTAAATTGTTTTAAAAAATCTCCGTTTAATAAGTCTTCTTTTTTCATAGTTAGTGTGTTTTACAATTTGTCCGAAAGTTATTTCCAATTATTTTTATGAGATATGAAGGCTCAAAAATAATTAGAATAACTTTCTACATTTACACACTTTATAGGATATTCCCATATAAAAAAACCTTCCAATCCTGATAGCTATCGAGAGGAAGGTTTTTTATATCTGATAGAGATTATTAGAATCTCTTTTCTTTAATTCTTGCTTTCTTACCTGTTAAACTACGTAGGTAGAAAATTCTTGCTCTACGAACCCTACCGCGTTTGTTAACTTCAATTTCTTCAATAAATGGAGAATTTACCGGAAATATTCTTTCAACACCAATACCTCCTGAAATTTTTCTTACCGTAAAAGTTTCATTATGTCCGGGACTTCTTCTTTGAAGAA
>JAUZRP010000137.1 GCA_030950395.1 Desulfonauticus sp.
CTTAGCTTTTTTGAATTATCCAAAGGAGGTAAGGAAGCATATATACACAACGAATCCAGTTGAAGGATTAAACAGAGGGCTTGAGCTAATGAGGCTGGATTTAGGAGGGTATTTTCCATCTCAGAGGTGTTTGGAGACGAATTTGTTTGTACAGCTGGCAAATCCGGCGGACAAATGGCAGCGAAAACCCATGCCAAGAGTAAGGGCGGTACTGCCCGAGTTAAGACAACTTTTGGTCTTGCGCTACGAGCTAGAGGAGATATAGTGGTGGGTAAAGGAATTTTCTACATTGAACTCAGACACAATTTTGAATGCCGAGTCGAACAAATTGGCTACTCGCTTGAAAAGCTCCCTCTCAAGCCCTTCTCCTGCCTCCACCAAAAAGTCCATCGCCCGGTAAAAATGATGAAGCTTAAGCCCCTCTCCCTCCCGAAAATATACTTCCTCCTTACTCCACTCATACGTGGAAAGCTTGGAATCCGGAGCTAATGCTCTACCCGCTACCATGGTAAAAATGGCCACCTCTACCGGTATTTCAAACCACCTCTCTCGAAGTTTCTTCTCAAAAAATTCTTTAAGACCAAAGGCCTTCCACAGCTCGCGAAGAAAATAAATTCCCCCTGCAGACTTAGCCCAATTCACTTTTAAGGGCAAATCAAGAGTCTCGATTTTAGCTATTATCTCGGCAGCTTCGTTAGCGGGAAGAAGTTTAGAAAGGGCCCGGATCATATCCCGGATACGATTGACGTCTAGGCGATCTTTGCGGCCCAGGTTGGCGATGACCTTTGGGCAAGGGCGTTTTTTTGACGGGTCCCAGTAATTGTGAGCTAACTGGAGGTATTCGACGCGGGAGCCGTCTTTGTTTTTTCTGGCGGTGGTGCGGATATACATGATACTATCATCATCGGCTAATTAATTTTGTTTGTCAAGAGATTTTTGGCAAAACGTGTATCTATGTATTTTTACGAATTGATGCTCCCCCATTCTCTAAAACCCTTGAAAATAAAGAGAATTAATTTTCAGACATCTCAGATTTTACCTATTAACTGTCAAACTTGGGTTATGCCCCGCTTCTCCTTATTTTTCAAAAAAGAGGCGAAAAAAATAATAGTCTTTTCGCAAATCTTCCAAGCCAACTGCAACTATTAATGCGAGCGTTAAAAATGAAAATCTGAGTATTTTTTAAATGTCTTTCGTTAAATACTCCTATTAGTTATCCTCAAGCTGACTTACTTTTCTTAAATATCTCCCAAACAAGACCCCTAAAAAGGCCAAAAATATTGTAGTGGTGTCAGGATAGCGTCCTTGTACGAAAACCTGGGCTAGCTCAGAAATAAAGGCAAGGCATAGGGCTAAACTGTAAGGGCCATTTAATAAACCCCAAAAGCTAAAACATAAAAGCTGTTTTAAAAGGGTAAAAACAGCACTAAAAGATACATTGTCTATAAAATACTTAAAAGGAATGAGAGAAGTAGAATCAATTTTAGGGGGATAAATGAATTTAAAAGGAGTTAGGGCTTCTAAAAAATAGCAAGCTGAAAAAGCTAATAAAATAAATTCTTTTTTGTCCTTTTCCTTTTTTAAGAAAGGAAATATAAGAATTGAGATAGAAAGTCTAGCTAAAAATTTGATAGGCATAATGACTATGGAAACTATGAAAAAGCGCAAAGATTCTAAGAAAAAAAGAGAAAAAAGAAGAGACAAAATATTTTGCCTTCTAAAGGCATAGGCCAAGAAAAAAGAAGGGAGAAATATATTATTGAAGTTAAAAGAATAAGAAATTGTTTTAATTTTATATTTTAAGTCTCCAACATCTAGGCTAATAATAAAAGGCTCACATAATAGATAAAAAGCTAAAAAACAAGAAAAAGCTTCTTCGAAAGAGATCCTGAGTTTAGGGATATTCTTTATTAAAGATGCTGTAAAAAGACCAATTATAGCACCTAAAGTATTTGAAAAAATATCTATGGTGGTAGGATCACGGGAAGGCAAAAACTGCTGTAGAAATTCTATAAAACAAGAGAAAGGAATTGCAAAAAGCATCAGAGTTGCAAATTTTATTAGATATCTTTGGGGGCTAATAGAAAACCAAAAAAAACCTAAAGGCATAAAAAGAACAATATTACTGAAAATATCTGATAGACTATGATGTGTTTTGCTTAAAAAAGGAAGTTTAAATTCAATTTTTTTGACAAAACCTGAAAAATCAAAAGGATAAAGTGATAAATAGAGAACAATAACAATGCTAAGAATTAACAAGTTGCAGGCGACATGTCTTTTCAAGCTGGTATTCCGCTTTTGTTTTGGTAAATTTCGTACATTATGATTCTTTTTAAATACTTGAGCAAGGAGCTTTGGAAAAATTTTATTTTAATTTTGTTATCTTTGAACGGGTTGCTACTTTTTTCCCGTTTTGTAGCCTTGCTGGTTGAAT
Source organism: Desulfonauticus sp. (assembly GCA_030950395.1). Taxonomy (GTDB): domain Bacteria; phylum Desulfobacterota; class Desulfovibrionia; order Desulfovibrionales; family Desulfonatronovibrionaceae; genus Desulfonauticus. Next base: position 2,435 of record JAUZRP010000137.1, read on the forward strand.
TATCAGATGAAAATCTTGGCTTGCAGGATTATTTAAAGCTTCTTTGCTATTTTGGTCCTTATTTTTTAACTTATCTCCTTCCTTTGGCAGCGCTTTTGGCTGCGATTTTTCTGTTTATGCGCCTGGCCCAGGATCAAGAGCTCCTCGCTTTTGAAAGCCTGGGTATCCCTTTTTGGAAACTTTTGCAACCAGTAGCTTTTCTTGCCGTGATAGTCTTAATAGCAACGTATTTTGTTACTATTTTTTATCTCCCTTGGAGCAAGCATGCCTTTAGGAATTTTTTCTTTGAGCTTGCCAAGCGCAAAATAGAAAGAGGAATACCTGCTAAAAATTTTGTATCTTTAGCCCCGGGGTTTTCTATTTTTGTTAAAAAGTCATGGGAGGATGGGAAAAAATTTACCGGAGTATTTATTATTGATGAAACCAGAAAACAAGAAAAAGCTATTATTTTTGCGGAAAAGGGAAAGTTTAATATAAAACAAAACATCTTAGAGCTAAGCCTAGAGAAGGGTTCTCTCCACTTAGTCAGCCGTGATTACTCATCTCTCCAGGAGATAGACTTTAAAAAATATCTTTATCGCTTAAAACTTACTGAACTTGAACGAAAGCGCACTCCTAGCCGGGGAGAAATGTCACTTAAAGAACTAAAAACCAAGGCGATGTCTTTACCCAAAAGTAACCCTGAACACACGCGATATCTTGTGGAATATTATCAACGTTTATCCTTTCCTTGGGCGGCATTCTTTTTGCCTTTTGTAGGGGCCTTTGTAGGAGCTATGATAAAAGGCTCTGGTAGATTAACAGCTGGAGTGTTAGCGGTGTTCCTTTATCTTGGCTATTATTTTCTAGAATCTATAGGGGTCAGCCTTGCTGAGACCAAAGTATTGCCACCGGCAATTAGCTTACAAGTTCCTAATATATTTCTCTTCTTAGTTTCTTTATTATTACTTTTAATGGCAAAAAAGGGGAAGATAAGGCCATTTAAATGAAAATTTATCAACGTTATTTACTGAAACCATATTTTTATTTTCTTTGTTTAATATTTCCGGTTTTTGTTGGAATCTATAATTTAGTAGAGTTCTTTGACAAACTTGATAATATTACCCACGCTAAACTGCCTTGGTATTCTTTGTTTGAGTATCTTTTTTATCGCCTTCCTGAAATTATTTTTGATTTGTGGCCTATTTGTTTAGCTCTAGGAGGCTTACTCTCTTTTGTGTTTTTAGCTCGAGGTGGAGAACTGTTAGCTTTTCGTAGCTTGGGTTTTTCTGCTAAGAAACTAGCTTTTCCTTATATAGTTGCTGCTTTTTTACTTTCTCTAGCCTTTGTAGTAACTTCTGATTTTTTTCTGCCGCAGGCTGCGTATAAGGCGCGTTTTTTCTGGGAGACCAAAGTCCTTAAAAAAGACCCTAAAGGTGTAATTATAAAAGGAAAGCTCCATTTTAGAGGAGTAGATTCCTTTTTAATCGCTCAGGTGCTAACTTCTTCGGTAAATTACCTTCGCGATGTAACCTACGCAAAAATAGATAATAAAGGTCTTCCCATACGTATCATTTGGGCTAAGGAGGCCTTTTATCGCAAAGGCCTTTGGCACTTCAAAAATGGCATTATCAAGGAGCGAGCGGATAAATTTGCCCCTAAGTGGTTTAAAGAATATTCTATGAGGCTTGAGTTTGATCCTGATACGGTGCTTACCGTAAAAAAGACACCACGACTTCACCAATTATATGAACTATGGCAGCAAAGGCAGTTCTTAAAACAAGCTGGTCTTCCTTATACCTTGACAGAAAGCGAAATAGCCTATCGTTTATGTTGGCCGCTTTTAACGGTGCCATTGCTAATATTTTCCCTGCCTGCTCTTATTGGCCAACGAGGTCGTCACGCCCTGGGTAAAGGTCTTACTTTAAGTGTCATTTTTTTGATGCTAGGGCTTTTATTTTTTCTGGTTATGAAACATCTGGGAGACAAAGGCATTGCCTCTCCCTTGTTAGTACAGCCTCTAAGCCTTTTAGTTATATCCCTTGCAGGATTTGTGAATTTTAGGGTGTTTAGGGTGTGAAGAATTTTAAAACTGGAAATTTCTAAAATCATCCGATAAGTTTTTGAAAAGGCCAAATGGGGGTGGCTATGAAGTCTTATGTCAAAATTTTAATAGTTATATTAGGGATTATAGTTCCTATTGTTATAGGTCTTTATGTTCGTTTTGATGATGTAAAAGTTTGGAAGCAATATAAAAAAGTTTTTTATTATAAAGGAGAAGTTCCGTTATTTACTGGATATGATGCGTTTTATTTTGCTCGGTGGGCAAAAGAATATAAAGATCATACTTATAGAGCAGGAGAAACAGATCCCTTAAGATTTGTGCCGGATAATTTTCTTACAGATAGTCCAAAGTATCCCAAGATTATACCTTTGTTAAGTTTTATAGGTGCTAAACTCTCTGGTCAAAAAGAGATTGAGAATGTAGCTTTTTGGCTTATTCCAATATTGGCAGTGATGTTTGTCGTTCCATTTTTTTGTTTTTTTATGAAAACGAATTTCCAGTTGCAGGTTTTTCTGGCGCTTTATTAGGTGTGATTTGTTATGTTTATTTAGCTAGAACTTCTATTGTCCGATATGATACAGATGCTTTAAATTTGTTTTTTCCTTTTCTTTCTGCCTTGTTTTTTCTTCTTTATTTAAACTCTTGTAAAAAGATAAGGTTTTTCTTTCTATTTTTAACAGG
>JAUZRP010000138.1 GCA_030950395.1 Desulfonauticus sp.
ATCCTATAAATAAAAATGAAAGGAAACTATATCACATGACAGATATAAGCAAATATAAAAATGTGTCCCTATCAAAAGACACATATGCTAAAATTGATAGACTCAGACGAGCTATCGTACCCAATACAATTATAAGTCGAAGTCAGACAGTTAATATTTTAGTAAACGAAAAAGTAGAAAAGTTAAACGGTAAAGGAAAGGAGAAATAATATGTGGTTAGTACCAGAAGAAGATAAAAAAGCTTTTTTGGAGTTTTTTGGAAAAAGTCAGATGTCTTGGGTTCAAGCAAATCCCTTCGTTATGAGAATAGCGCAATGGAAAAAAGTTCCCGAGAAGGATAAGAATAGTAAAGATAAGGAAGAAAGGAAAAACTAATGACTAATAAAATTTGCCCCCGATGCAAAGGAAATGGTTTTTTTAAAGTTAAAGAAAGTGTGAATAATCAAGTGGACGTTGTGGTACAATGTCCAATGTGTAATTCGGAAGGAGAAGTTCATGATAAAGAGTTTGATGATTACTTTAATACTCACCCTCAGCTTAAGTCACTGCACTGAGTTTGCTATGTTAACGAGTGGCGCAGGAATAGCTGCGAGCAATAGTGTATACGCCAGAACTTATAGTGGAATAGATTTTTTAACCATTATCAGAACAGAGAAAGACATTAAAACACATTTATATGAAACAATTCACCATGCTGACTAAAGAAGATATAAAAAGAGTAGTAAAAAAACCAGTTGATCTAGAAGAAAAAGTCAAGGAACTTAATAACTCATTGTCTATCGCTCTTGATATCAATGATAATTATCAAAGAGACAATAAAAAATTAAAGGACCAAGTAAACGTGGCAGAAGGAGAAACATCCATTGTAAAAGCAATAGGAATGAATTCTCCAGAGATGAAAAAAGCTAAAGCAGAAATCGAAAAACTTAAAGCGGATCTTGCTCGAGAAAAAGAGGACCGACAATATGATAACTTGGTCCATAAACAGGAATTAGAAGATTTAAAAAAATGGAATCCTAAACTCGATGGGAGTCCTAAATGAAACTAAAAAATATTTATAGATACCCCAAAACGGTGCGCGAAGCGATAGAGGGTAAGCGTCATT
>JAUZRP010000139.1 GCA_030950395.1 Desulfonauticus sp.
TCCTAAAGGGTGGGAAAGTAGGTCGTCCCCAAGAGAACTTAATCTCATACCTTAACTCCTCTATACCAACCCCTTACAAAAAATACCTACTAAACTAAAAAATACTTACCTCTCTTGACTTCTCTGACACCACCACCCCCCCCTCTACACTAATACCTCTTTTAAAAACTTTCCCCTAACTCTACTCTGTAGGTAAAAAATACATCTCTAAAATAATTCCTTACCCCTTCTAACTATACCATCTAAGCATACCAACTACTTTTTATTCTAGAACTTTATACCTTATCTACTTTATTAAAAATTTTTGCGACTTGACAGATTGTTTTGAACTGAAATAGGAGATAAGTTGGTGTAATTGGAAAATATTTAATAAAATTTGCCTTTAAACAACTTAGATTTAGTTAAAAAAGTTAAATCTAAGCTTTAAACTTCAAAGAAGGTTTTATGGATTTAAAGAAAAAAATTATTTTTATTCTGACTATAATTTTAATTATTGTTTTAGGGGCGATTTTTATAAATTATAATATTGAATTTTCTAAAAAATTTATTCTTAAAAGCATAAAAGATAAAGTTAAAACTATAAGTGAATTAAATAAATTTATTATCAAGGAAAGAATAAATGACCTTAAAAATAAGCTATATGACCTTACAGATGGTTTTAAGCTGGATATAAACTTAAAAAAAATAAAAAAAAATAAAGACTATCAATTAAAGATGCAATTGATATTAGATAAAAAGTTTAAAAATATTATTAGCGATCCAAGAATACGAGCAATACTTATCTTTGATAAAAATGGAGATTGTCTGTATTCTTCTGTATTTAAAAAACAAGTTTTAAATAAAAATTATAGTTTTAGACCCTATTTTCAGGATATAATCTGGCATCATAAAAATATGAGTTTGTATTTTTTGCAAGGAACTGTTACTAAAAAAATGGGATTTTTCTTTTCTCACAAAATAATAGATAGAGAAGGCAATATTGGGGTCTTAGTGGTCAAATTGTATCCTAACATTTTAAAAAGTATTTTATATGTTCAATATAAAAATAAACAACTAGTCAAACTTTCTGCCATATCCAATGAGCAAGGAGTATTGTTTGTAGGTGAAGATAAGTTTTATGCGTTAGAAGATATTTCTTTTGATTTGGCTCAAAAGATAAGAAAATATAAAATAGTTTTAAATGTAAACAAACTTGTTTCATTTGGATTTCCTAAAAATACTTGGGAAATTTTAAAGACACAACATTTTCTTGATGTGTATAATCCTGTTTTTAACAAAAGATATATTTTAGTTCTAAAGAAACTTCCTTTTAACAAATATTATTTATTTTTAATTCAAAAAAACGTATTATTTTCAGATTATAATGAATTTTCCTTTATTTCAAAGATTGCCCTGATAGTTTATGTATTTATGTTGACTTTTATAATATTTTTATATTTGTCTCTTGCTAGGGAATCGAAAAAAAATATACGTTTATATGAGAGACATAATACTATTGTTGAGCAAAGCAAAAATATTATTTTTTCAACTAACGTTTTTGGTCATTTAATTTATTTTAATAAATATGCTAAAAGATATTTTTCAAAATTAGGTATAGAAATAAAGGAAAATATGAAAATAGAAGAAGTTTTGGGGCAAGGAATAAGACACGTTTTCAGTAAAAGTTGTAGGAATGTTATTTTTGAAAAAAGTTTTAGAGATAGAGAGGGTACTGAAAAGTGGGTTCATTTTAGCTTATCTCCTATAATGGATGCGGATGGTAAAATTGTAGAATGGATAATTATGGGGTTTGATGTCAGCAAGCAAAAGAAAATAGAGCAAGAGTTAAAAAAAGCTAGTGCTGCTAAGACCACTTTTTTGTCTGTAATGTCTCATGAAATTAGAACTCCGATGAATGCCATATTTGGGATGGCAGAGCTCTTGGCTAAATCTGAGGCTATTCGTGGAGAAGAAAGAAAATTGGCTCGTTCTATCTATAAATCTGCTGCTGTCTTACTTGCCTTATTAAATGAGTTTTTGGATTTGTCCAAAATAGAAGCAGGAAAGATGGAATTGGACGCAAATCCTTTTGTACTGCACGAAGTGTTAAAACAAAATGTTTATATTTTTCGGCAATTAGCCGTAGATAGAGGACTTGGTTTTTATTGCTATTTGGATCCTAAAGTGCCATTTAAGCTCTTTGGGGATGCTAAAAAACTGGGACAGATCATTAGAAATTTGCTGAGTAATGCGTTTAAATTTACCTCCAATGGGTATGTAAAATTGTCTTGTGAGGTAACTAAAATAAAAGACAAGCAGGCTTGGATTTTGTTTAAAGTGCAGGATACTGGCCTAGGTGTTTCTAAGGAAAATTTAAAAACTATTTTTGACAAATTTACTCAAGAAGATGGAAGTATTGATAGAAATTTTGGGGGTACAGGACTTGGACTCGCTCTGTGTAAAGAATTTGTAGAGCTTATGGGTGGGAAAATTTGGGTAGAAAGTGATAAGGGAATAGGAAGCACGTTTTATGTCGAATTACCTTTGGAAATAGTAGAAGCAGAGCCAAAAGATATGGATCAATACCTAGATTGGCTGCAGGATAAGACTGTGGTTGTTTTAGATCCTGATTCCCTTCCCAGAGATATTTTACATAAGGAGTTTAGGTTTTATAACATTAAGGTAAAAGAAATGACCTCTGAGGATGAATTATTTTCTTATTTAAAAGACGAAAGTCCAGAACGAGATAAAATAATATTGATAATAGACGAGGCTTATGAATACATATTATCTCACGATCTCTTAAGAGGTTATCCTATAATTTTACAAACTTATTCCTCGTCCATCAAAGGTCACGAATATGATAACGTAAAAATTGCAGAAAAACCTATCTGCAAATATACATTTATGAAAATTTATCAGTTTTTTGTGGAAAAAAGCCAAAAAGATGCTAGCAAAAAGGATGAAGGTAGTTTAGGCCTAAAGGGAAAAGTTCTGGTTGTTGAAGACAATCCTATGAATCAGCTGCTTGTGGAATCAGTGTTAAAAAAATATGATGTAGATATAAAAATAGCTTCAGATGGTGTTGAAGCCTTAAAGTCTTTGGCAGAAGAGGATTTTGTTCTTGTTTTTATGGACGTTCAGATGCCAAATTTAGATGGAGTTAGGGTAACTCAGATAATAAGAAGTTTGGAGCAAGGGGAAAAATTAGAACTAGTTGATGATGTCCGCAATTTACTTGCTCCAAATGTTTGGGAGCAATTGTCTGTCAAACTAAAGGGCAAACATATTCCCATAGTGGCCATGACGGCTAATGTGTTTGAGCACGAACAAAAGAGTTATTTAGAATCAGGCATGGATGATGTTTTGCCTAAACCGTTTACTTTGAAACAATTGGAACTTGTTTTAAAAAAATATGCTTAAGGAGGACGTTGGTATGGATGTAAACGAGATAAGGAATTACATGGCCAAAGTGTATGAACTTGAAACAGAGCTGGTAGAAAAATTGTTTAAGGCTGGGGTTGCTTCTACAGAAGAATTAATTACCTCTATTGAAAACTGTGTACAAACAGGAAAAGTAAGTGATATTTTGTCCAAATTCCATACGTTAAAAAACAACTTTGCTTCTATGGGCCTAGAAGAATTGCGTGAATATGCTGCACAAGCTGAAAAGGCTTTGAAAAATAAAGAGCAAATTGACTTTAAGGAGCTCATTCGAAAAATTAAAGCTAATTGGGATCAGATAATAAATAGGTTTGACTAAACAAAAGGAGGTCTGGATGCAAACTATTTTGGTTGTTGAAGATGACTTTTATCAGAGAATGATCCTGCGTATGTTGTTGGAAAAAGAAGGTTATGGAGTCTTAGAAGCAGCAAATGGTAAAGAAGGACTAGAAAAAATAGAGCAACATCCTGATATAGGGGTGGTAATTACTGATTTGATTATGCCAGAAATGGATGGGTTTGAATTTATAGAGACCTTAAGAAGGCAAGAATTGATTTATACTTATATAATTGTACTTACTTCTTTGGACAATAGAGAATCTTTACTAAAGGTCTTATCTTTAGGAGCAGATGATTATTTGTATAAGCCCATATTGCCTCAAGAGCTCCTTTTACGAGTTAAAGAAGCCCAAAAAATACAGAGGTTGACTTCTAACGAAGCCCTTATTGTGTCTATGGCCAAGTTGGCTGAATATCGGAGTGTTGAAACAGGCTATCATATTGAGCGGGTAGAAGCTTTTTGTAGGGTTATAGCCAAAGAATTAGCCCACAAAAAAGCCAACTTTATCTCCATAGTAGAAGCTGAACATATTGCCAAATTGAGCGTGCTCCACGATCTTGGCAAAGTAACTGTGCCTGATCAAATTTTACATAAGCCTGGAAAGTTAAGTAAAGAAGAATTTGAGATAATGAAGTCTCATACTACCAATGGCGGGAAAATAATAGAAGATATTTTAAAAAAACAAAATCAACCTTACCTTAAGTTGCTTTACGATATAGTGATGTTTCATCACGAAAAATATAATGGTCAAGGCTATCCGCTAGGGTTGAAGGGAGAAGAAATCCCTCTTAGTGCAAGGATTGTAGCTATAGCAGACGTGTATGATGCGGTTACTTCTAAACGATGCTACAAAGACGCTATCTCTCACGAAAAAGCCAAAGAGATTATTATAAAGGAAAGAGGAGAGCATTTTGACCCAGATATAGTGGATTGTTTTCTGGCTAAAGAAAAAGAAATTATTCAAATTAAAGAAAAATTGCAGGATGAAGTGTAGAATGGAATTTGTTGGATAGTTAAAGTCGTAAGATTTTAAGGCTCTGTATTTTTGTTTTTAGTCCAGCAATTCTTTGTCTTCTGCTAAGATTTTTTCAGCTATTTTTTGAGGATCTGGGTGATATTGTCCTTGCTTAATTTGTTCTTTTAAGGATTCTATCTTTTCGGTCCTCACTTCTGGAGCGTTGTGAGCTTCGTTTATAAGAGAAGCAAAGAGTCTTCCTTTAGCAGAAATGGAGATAGTATCTCCCCCGCTCTCTTGTTTAGATGTGTTCTTTTGTGTTTTGAGCTGAACTTTGTTTTCAATCTTTTCCTGTTTATAATTAGTGAGTTGGCTTAAAATGTTTTTTATTTCCATGGTGCACTCCTAGAGCATGGTTTGATCTACTTTTTTTATGGTTAATTCCCAAAGTTTTTGCAAGATTTGATTTTTTTCTTCTCTAGACACAGGTTTAAGATCTTTGTCTGTTTTTTCTAAAATGTAAAGCTCTTCTCCATTGCTTGGAGCATATTTAAAAACCAATTGTTTTTGCATCTCTTTTTCTAAATCGGACTTTATCTCTAGAACTATAGGATTATTTGTCTCAGAAGTTAAAAAATTTTCTATAATTTCTTTGGAAATTTGCTCAACTAGCTGTCGTCTTTTGGCTTGAGAAGAGATAGAAACATAATCCTGATTGTTTTGACGCAAGATCCTCTTTAACCTCGCAATTCTTCGGGTTTGATTGAGCTCTTTTTTGTATTCGTAGAGCACGTTGTTGGCTAAATAAGTCTTGATTGTCATAGTTCTCCTCATCTAACTCTCTTATCGGAATTTATTAAATTTTCTTTAGAAAAAAATTTAATAAAATTTGATTCTTTGACGTTCCCTAGATCTAGACTTAAGCGCGTATGTACTGGGGCGAATCGTCATAGGTTGGAGATAAACATTGGGGCTAAAAGAGGATTTATCATATCCTTGCCAATAAAGTAGCCTGATTTTACCACAAAGCCTTATTTTACTTTTAAAAGAGAATGAGCATCAAAATGTTTTAAAACGATGGACATATTATACAGTTTGGAATTGAAGCCTCCGCCAGCTTGCCCGTATAAAAATATCCAGAGCCTCAAGGTGCTGGATCAATACAAAAGCTTGACAGAGATTTGGTTTGTGTATAAAAATATCTTTTTATCTCGTGGGCCTATAGCTCAGTTGGCAGAGCTCCCGGCTCATAACCGGACGGTCCCAGGTTCGAATCCTGGTAGGCCCACCATTTAGTTGAGGAGCTAAATTGAGAAAATTATTATTAAATCAACCTGTTAGTAAGGGGTGTGTATTCAGAGGAAAGGGTGGTTCCCAAGAGGGGAAACACCCTTTTTTTTTAGATTTTTATTAAAAAACACTAAACTTATAGCTGATGGATGTTTCTAAATTAATTGCAGAGATTGAACAAGTTGCTCCTCTTTTGTGGGCTGCAGATTGGGATAAAAGTGGTCTGTTGGTTACTGGTTTGAGACAAGACATTCAGAAGATAGCCGTAGCTCTTGAGCCTAGTGTGGATGTGGTGAATAGAGCCGTTACATGGGGAGCAGATTTTATCTTGACCCACCATCCTTTGAATCTAAAACCTGAATTTCCTTCTCAAAAAAATAATTATTTCTATGTGTTAAAGCAATTGTTAACTCAAGATGTGTATTTGTATTGTGCTCATACCTCTTTGGATAGCAATATCTCAGGTCCTGTATCCTGGTTGGCTAATGTTTTAAAAATGCATTCTTTGGACGTGGTAGATACTCATCCTAAAGTAAAAGAACAAAAAGTAGGGTTTGGAATAATAGGATTTTTGCCTGAAGTTCGAGTAGGAAGAGATTTTGTTTTGGAGTTGAAGTCCCTATTAGGAGTAGTTGGATTTCGGTGTATAGGCAAGATTCCAGATAGGGTGGAAAGGGTCGCCTATTGTCCAGGGTCTGGAAGTTTTTTGGCCAAAAAGGCGTTTGATCTGGGAGCAGATATTTTTATTACAGGAGATGTTAAATATCACGATGCTTTGGAGCTAGAGAAGTGGGGTTGCGTTTTGGATGTGGGGCATTTTGTTTTAGAAGAAAAGATGATGGAAGTATTTTGTCTTGAGTTATCCAGGAGATTGGATGAACTCCAATTTTATTTTTTTCAGGGTAAAGACCCTTTTGCATATATATAAAGCAAAAATGTAAAATACTTTTTAATTAGAATTCAGGAGGGATAAGTAAATGTATCTTGAACAGATTAAAAAACTTGTTTTATTGCAGGATATTGATAATAAGCTAATAGAGTGTAGAGAAAAGTTAGAGAATTTACCTAAAGAATTAGATAGTTTGCGTTCCAATAAGGAAACTATGGAAAATAAAATAAAAGAATTAGAGGAAAAATTAGATTTTTTAAAACAACAAAAAGAAAAATTAAAATTTGAGATAGAAGAAAATGATAGCAAAATTAAAAAAGTTAAAAACAAGCTAATGATGATTTCTAATTCTAAAGAGTATCAGGCTATGATGAGAGAATTAGATAATTTTGAACGTTTAAATAGAACTAAAGAAGAAGAGTTGACCAATTTAATGGAAGATATAAATCTGCACCAAAAGGATTTTGAAGCACTTCTGGCCGAAAAAGAGGAACTGGAGAGCAGGATTGGTGAGTTGGAAGCTAAGTTAGATACAGAATTAAAAGACGTAGAGCAAAAGATCTCAGATTTGGAGCAGCAAAGAGAAGATTATTGCCAATCTATCCCTGCCCCAATTTTATCCAGATATAATTTTATTCGGGAGAGATTGAGCCAGCCTGTGGTCGTGGCTGTAAGTCAAGGTATTTGCAAGGGGTGTCATATCAGTATTCCACCTCAGGTATTTGTGGATTTACAAAAAGGCGATCACATTTTGAATTGTCCCAATTGTCAGCGTTTGATTTATTGGGAAGAGTTTTATTCTGAAGAAAGCAAAGAAAGCTAGAGGTGAGGGGAGGGTAAAATTTTTTTGCTCCATTTAGAGTCTAAAACTGAAGCAGACAAAATAGATTAAGAGCATTAGTGTTTTTTGTTGAGATAGGGTTTGATTTGAATTTAACAGGGAAATTGGTTAGGCTAACGTTTTATGTTCAGAGCATAAACTTAAAATTTTTACGTTCTTTAACTCTTGTTTTTTAGCCCAAAAAAGTTATATTAATCTTAGAGGAGTTGGACAGGCTACCGCTGCATATTTTTAAGATATGCAGAGGAAAGTCCGGGCTCCACAGGGCAGGGCGCTGGGTAATACCCAGTGGAGGTGACTCCAGGAAAGTGCCACAGAAAATAGACCGCCTCTTTTGGAGGTAAGGGTGAAACGGTGGGGTAAGAGCCCACCAGCTGCCATGGTGACATGGCAGGCTAGGTAAACCCCGCCCGGAGCAAGGCCAAATAGGAAGGCGTTTGAGGCTGGCCCGGCCAATGCCTTCGGGTAGGCCGCTTGAGGTAGGGAGCAATCCTTACCCGAGATGAATGGTAGCCACCTGTTAATCAGGTACAGAACCCGGCTTATGTCCAACTCCTTTATATTTTTCATAAAAGGATAGCACGTGGCTGACATTGCAAATCTGTGGGCAATTATCCTTGCTGCTGGTCAAAGTTCTCGCCTGAAGAAGCAGGGGCTTGCGGAGAAAAAACAGTTTTTATTCTGGAAGGGCCTGCCTTTGTTTGTACATTCTTTAAATGTGTTTTCAGCTATTCCTTTGATAAAAGGGGTGGTTTTGGTCTTTTCAGAAGAGGATTTTGATAAAGGTAAAAAACTGTGCGCTTCTTATTTTCTCAAAGAACATGTCCCTGTGTTATTTTGTACTGGAGGAGAGCTAAGACAAGATTCGGTATTTAATGGCCTTTTGAGTTTACCAGAAGAGTGTTCCCATGTTTTTATCCATGATGGGGCAAGACCTTTTTTGACTCCTGCCTTGGTGCAGAGGCTGATAGAAAATTATCTTGCTTTGCCAGAAGACGTGGGGGTGGTGCCAGGTATTGCTGTTTCTGATACTATTAAAGAAGTAGATGCAGAGGCCAGAGTGAGGCGGACTTTGCCTCGCTCTAAGTTAAAGGCTATTCAGACCCCTCAATTGTTTGAACTTCAGTTTTTAAAAAAAGCTCATCTTTTGGCCAGATCCCAAAATATTGAAGCCACTGATGACGCTATGCTCTGGGAGATAGCAGGTGGCAAGATTATCGTGGTGGAAGGAGATGTTGAAAATATAAAAATTACCACAAAAGAAGATTTAGTCCATTTAAAAAACATGAGTAGTTCAAAAGAAAAAATTTTTGTATCTGGTTTTGGTTATGATGTGCATCGTTATGGTGGGGACAAACCCCTTATTTTGGGAGGGATTCCTATTAGTCAAAAAGTTAAAGTAGAAGCCCATTCTGATGGAGATGTGCTTTTTCATGCTTTAGTAGATGCGTTATTGGGCTGTCTTGGAGCAGGAGATATTGGCGAGTTGTTTCCTGATAGTGATAAAAGATATGCTAATTTGGCCAGCTCTATTTTTGTGTCTGAAGTAATGATTTTGGCTCAAAAAAAAGGTTTCACTTTGACCAATGTAGATATTACTATCGTGGCACAAAGCCCTAAAATTTCTCCTTTTAAAAAACAAATTCAAAAAAACGTGGCCAATTTATTGGCTCTTCCAAAAGAGAGAGTGAACATAAAGGCCACTACAGAAGAAAGGCTGGGTTTTACTGGAGCAGGAGAGGGACTTAAAGCTATGGTGTTGGCAACTGGTTATTTTTGGGAGGAAAAGGATGTTTTTGTATAATTCTTTCAGTCGGAAAAAAGAGAAATTTGAACCTTTAAATAAGAATTTGGTAAAAATATATGTTTGTGGGATCACTGCCTATGATTATTGCCATATAGGGCATGCCCGAAGTGCTGTGGTATTTGACGTTTTGGTGCGTTATTTAAGGTTTTTGGGGTATGAGGTAAAGTTTGTGCGTAATTTTACAGACATAGATGATAAAATTATCAATCGCTCCAGACAGGAGGGGGTGAGTTGGGCAGAAATTGCTGCTAAGTATATTCAAGCTTTTTATGAAGACATGGATCGTCTGAACATTTTGCGCGCAGACATAGAGCCCAAAGCCACAGAACATATTCAGGATATGATCGAGCTTACCCAATTGCTTATAGACAAGGGTTTTGCTTATGTTAAAGATGGGGATGTGTATTTTCGAGTAAGAAAATTTGGCTCTTATGGCAGGCTTTCTGGTCGCAATATAGAAGAACTTCAAAGTGGGGCTAGGATTGCCCCTGGAGAAAAAAAAGAAGATCCATTGGATTTTGCTCTGTGGAAGAGTTCCAAACCAGATGAACCTTTTTGGGATAGTCCCTGGGGTAAGGGACGTCCTGGTTGGCATTTGGAATGTTCGGCTATGAGCAAGAAATATTTGGGTGTTCCTTTTGATATTCACGGAGGGGGGAAAGATTTGATTTTTCCTCATCATGAAAACGAACGAGCTCAGAGTGAAGCTGCTTACGATACTACTTTTGTCAATTATTGGGTACATAACGGTTTTGTGCAGGTAAATTCTGAGAAGATGTCCAAATCTCTGGGCAATTTTATTACTATTCGAGATATTTTAGCTAATTATCACCCGCAAGTTTTGCGTTTTTTTCTCCTTACCAAACATTATAGAAGCCCTCTGGATTATAATCTCTTTGCTTTGGATGAGGCTGAAAAAGGGGTAAAAAGAATTTACCAAATGCTCCATGACATAAAACAAACTCTTGAAACTAAAAAGTGGACAAATATTTCTTGCCCAGAGGAGATAAAACAAAAATTTTTAGATTATAAGCACAATTTTTGGGCTGCATTAGATGATGATCTGAACACAGCTAAAGCTCTTGGTTTTTTGTTTAATATTGTTCGGTTGGTAAATAAGATACTAACAGACAAAAAAAATAAAAAATCTATAGGGACTCAAACGTTATTGGAACAGGTGCAGGATTTTTTTAAGCAGGTAAGTGAGGTTTTGGGAATGTTTGAAAAGGAGAGTTGGGAATTTTTAGAAGAATTAAAAATGTCTCAAATTAAACGCAAAGGGATTTCTAAAGATAAGATTGAAACTTTGATCAAACAAAGAGAACAAGCCAGAAAAGCTAAAGACTTCAAATTGGCAGATAGTTTGCGCGATGAGTTAAGAGAACTGGGCATAGAAATAAAAGACACTCCCCAGGGAACTAGGTGGGATGTTTTGGGATAAAAAAATAATGATTTATCAACAGAGTTCTAACTACTGTTATTAACAAAGATATTTTGTTTGTTATGCCTGAAAAAGGACAAATAGTTTTTACACTCCAGATAATGAAAAAGGAATATATTTAGTCATAAGTGGATAAGGACAATTAATTTTAGGGAGGACGTCATGTGTTTGGCAGTACCGATGGAAGTAAAATCTATAGATGGATTGGTGGCAGAGGTAGAGATTGGGGGAGTGAAAAATCAGGTTAGATTAGACATTATAGATGAGCAACCTCGACCTGGAGATTATGTGATCGTGCATGCAGGCTTTGCCATTAGAAAGTTGGACAAAGATGAGGCCTTGGAAACCTTAAAATTGTTTGAAAAGGGGCTTGGACTTGAACTTACTTAATAAATTTAGCAATCCAGAGCTTTGTAAAAAACTCTTAACCCTTTTAAAAAACGAACTAATTCGTCCTTTTAGATTTATGGAGGTGTGTGGAACTCATACGGTAGCTATTTTTCGCTCCGGGTTGCGTTCCCTATTTCCTGAAAATTTAATTCACGTGTCAGGTCCTGGTTGCCCTGTGTGTGTTACTCACGAAAGAGAAGTTGCTGCTTTTTTAGAATTGGCTCAAAAGGATGTTGTTTTGGCTACGTTTGGTGATCTCATGCGAGTGCCAGGGCCAAATAAGCAAACCTTAAAAGATTTACAGGCTCAGGGAGCAAATATAAAAATAGTTTATTCCCCCTTTGATGCCTTGCAGTTAGCCCTTGATACTCCAGACAGAGATGTAATCTTTATTGGTATTGGGTTTGAGACTACCGCTCCTACTGTGGCTGCTACCCTTAACGTGGCCAGACAACAAAATATAAAGAATTTTTTTGTGTTTTGTTTACACAAATTAGTGCCTCCTGCTCTAAAAGCCTTGCTGTCAGGGGGGGTAAAGATAGATGGCTTTCTTTTGCCCGGCCACGTTTCAGCTATTATTGGGCGTGGTCCCTATGAATTTTTAAGCAAAGATTATAATCTACCAGCTACTATAGGTGGTTTTGAACCTGTAGATATTTTACAGGCCATATACGAACTGGTAAAGATGTTTAACCTAAACCAACCTGCAGTGGTGAATTGTTACTCCAGAGTGGTGAAGGATGAAGGTAATCAAAAGGCCTTGTTAATGTTGAAAAGGGTTTTTGAACCTTGCTCTGCCTTATGGCGAGGACTGGGAGAAATACCAGATAGCGGTCTTCAGATAAGATCAGAATTTGAAGCCTTTGATGCCAGAAAGTCCTTTAACCTAGAAGATTTGCCCCAAGTTCCACCTTTAAAAGGCTGTAAGTGTGGAGACGTGTTAAAAGGATTGCTCAGACCAGATGAATGTCCGTTGTTTAATAAACAATGTACACCAGAAAGTCCTGTGGGGCCTTGCATGGTTTCTACAGAAGGATCATGCGCTGCCTATTATAAATATTTAGTTTAGTAATTTGTAATTTGTAATTTGTAACTGGATTGTGGAGCATAGGCTCAAGGTCATAGGTAATAGGCGTTTTTCTTAGCTTATAACCATTATCCCATAGCCTAACACAACTTACAGTTCACGGATCACAGTTCACAGATTACAGGGGAGGAGTTATGTTAATCAAGGAATTTAGAGGTGTTGATTTTATAGATAGAGAAAAAGAAATTGAGTTTTTTTTAAACTATTTTAAACAAGAACCTGAAAGAATAATGTGGATATATGGCCCAAAGAGTACGGGAAAAACAACACTTATAGAATACATAGTAGAAAATTACTTACTAAAAAACAAAGATTATAACGTCAAATACATAAATTTTAGGGGCAAAATGATAGCAAATTATGACAATTTTGTAGATGCTTTTATAAAGCCCAAAGATAGTCCTTTTTTTAAAAACTTAAGTGTTTCAGTAAATTTTCATTTTCTAAAAGTAGATAGTAAGTTGTATGAGGGGATAAAAAAACGAGAATTTGATTTTTTTGAAGCAGTGCAGGAAGAATTTTTAAACTCCTCTCCCAACCAAAAAAATATCCTGATAATAGACGAGATACAGACCTTGCAAGATATTTACCTGAATGGCAATAGGTTGCTTTTAAATGAATTTTTAAATTTTTGTGTAAGACTTACCAAAGAAACCCATCTATCTCACGTCTTAATTTTAACTTCAAATACGATATTTCTAAATGAAATATACAACAATGCCAAGATGAAAGTAACTAGTGATTTTAAATTGATAGATCATTTCGGATATGAGGAGATAAAGACCTGGCTGATTAACAAGGATTTGGGATTTAGGGATGAGGATATAGATCTTATTTATGACTATTTGGGTGGTAGTGTAGCTCATATAAAAAAATTAATTGATTTTAGGAATGAATACAGTTCTTTACAGGAACAGTTAGACGAGATGACAGAAATTGCAGAAAATGAGATAGATTTTTTTATACAAAAAAATACGTTAATTAAAGATGATATAGAACGTTTTCAATTTGTGGCCAAAATAATAATAGCAAACGGATATTTTGATCATAAAAAATACAAGGGGTATATAGATATAGTATCTAGATTTGCAGATGTGGAGATACTTTTTTATGATCCAGTAAAAAATATCACTACAGCCAACAGTAGAATATACGTAAAGGCGTTTGAGAAGATTTTGTAATTAGTAATTTGTCATTGCTGATCGGGGGTTGGGCTATAGGTGATGGGTGAGGGGATGTTTTAGATGTTGTAGAGGTTCTAGAGGTTGTAGATGTGGGAAGAGAATGCTGGAAACTGTGTCAGTGAACTGTGAACGAAATGGTTGGAGAGGCATCCTGAGAGTTTATCTGGGGTGGTAAAGTTTGGAGGTTTAAGAAATGGGAAAATTGTTGTTAGATTATGGAAGCGGCGGAAAGGCTTCTTATAGATTGATTAAAGATATTTTTTTAAAGTATTTGGGAAATATTTATTTAAACAAATTAGACGATGCGGTCTGTTTGGAGCAGATTAAATCTCCTGTGGTCATGAGTACGGATTCTTATACAGTAGATCCGATTATTTTCCCGGGTGGAGATATTGGCTCTTTGGCCGTGCACGGCACTGTAAATGACGTGGCCATGTTAGGGGCAAGACCCAAGTATTTGAGTTGCGGTTTTATCTTGGAAGAAGGACTAGATTTAGCGCTTTTGGAACAGATAGTTTGCTCTATGGCTAAAGCCGCTGCAAGGGCCAAGGTTTTGGTAGTTACCGGGGATACCAAAGTGGTTCCAAAAGGAGCAGTAGATAAAATTTTTATCAATACTACGGGCCTTGGCGAACTCATGCTCCAAGCTCCTCTTAGTGGGGCCAGTGCTAAGCCCGGAGATGTGATTATTCTTAGTGGCACTATTGGAGATCATGGATTAACTATTTTATCCCGACAAAAGGGGATTTCTTTTGATACAAAAATTAAAAGTGATTCTGCGCCTCTAAATGTGTTAATTGAAAAATTGTTAAACCAAGTTCCAGAAGTTCACGTCTTAAGAGATCCTACTAGAGGAGGTTTAGCTACTACTCTAAACGAAATAGCCAGACAGTCTCAAGTGTGCTGCTTGATAGAAGAAAAGCTTTTGCCTATAAAGGAGGAAGTGCGAGGTGGATGTGCATTTTTGGGTCTAGATCCTTTGTATTTGGCCAATGAAGGCAAGTTTGTTTTGATTTTGCCAGAGCAGTATGAAAGACAGGCTCTGGATATTTTAAAACAAGACGAATTGGGAAAAGACGCCTGTGTGATTGGAAAAATCCAATCAGCACCCATAGGTAAGGTGGTCTTGCAAACCACTCTGGGAGGCCAGCGTTTGTTGGATATGTTAGAGGGTGAGCAATTGCCAAGAATTTGTTGATGCTTTTCTAATTGGGCCTATGGGCGTAGTTTATTGTGACCAGTGAACGGTGAACAGATTGCTAGTAGGGCAAACCCGCGAGTCTGCCCGTGATGTTATTAAATTATTGGTAGGAGGAGAGATGCGTTGGAGTAGATATTATATACCTACTTTAAAAGAAGATCCAGCAGATGCAGAGGTAATAAGTCATAAATTGTTGGTAAGAGCAGGTATGATTCGTAAACTGACCTCAGGTATATATACGTATTTGCCTTTAGGTCTTAGGAGTTTACAAAAAATTTCTCAAATTATTAGAGAAGAGATGGAGCGTTTTGGAGCCATAGAGATTTTAATGCCTGGCGTGCAACCTGCAGAATTATGGCAGGAATCTGGGCGTTGGAATGCCTATGGCAAGGAGTTGTTGCGGTTTAAAGATAGACACAATCGAGATTATTGCCTTGGGCCAACCCACGAAGAAGTGATTACAGATCTTGTTCGAGGAGAAATTAAGTCTTATCGTCAGCTTCCTCTTAATTTGTATCAGATTCAGATGAAATTTCGAGACGAGATAAGGCCTCGTTTTGGCCTGATGCGAGGACGAGAATTTTTGATGAAAGATGGTTATTCTTTTGACAAAGACGAGGAGGGAGCGGTTCGAAGCTATCAAAACATGTATAAGGCTTATCAGAGTATTTTTAAAAGATTGGGATTAAATTATAGGGCAGTAGAGGCAGATACAGGTCAGATTGGAGGAAATTTTTCCCACGAATTTATGGTGCTGGCAGATACAGGAGAAGATACTATCGTGGTTTGTGAGCAATGCGATTATGCAGTAAACGTAGAAAAGGCTGAGGTTAAGGTTGGTTCTTTTTCTGGTGAACGCGCCTGTCCTGCCTTAAAAAAAGTAATTACTCCTGCCAGACATACGGTAAAAGAAGTCGCAGAATATTTAAACGTAGATGAAACCAAAATAGTCAAAACTTTGCTCTACAATGTAGATGGTAGAGGCGTTGCCGTGCTTATTAGGGGAGATAGGGAATTAAATGAAATAAAACTCAAAAACAAATTGCGGGCCGGGGAAGTAAGATTGGCCAGTAAAGCAGAGGTAGAGCAGTGGTCTGGACCTGTAGGATTTTCTGGACCTGTAGGCTTAAAACTAGAAGAAATTTATGCAGACTTAGAATTGGCTAACGATACGGATTATGTGGTTGGAGCCAATGAAAAGGACTGTCATTTTATGCATTGTGATTTGACCAGAGATACAAAGATTAGTGCTTTTTATGACCTTAGAAATATTACAGAAACAGATCCTTGTCCCAAGTGTGGAGGAAAGATAAAATTGACCAAGGGTATTGAAGTAGGACATATTTTTAAATTAGGCACCAAGTACAGTGAGGCCATGCAGGCTTTCTTTTTGGATGAACAGGGCAGGGAAAGACCTCTGGTCATGGGATGTTATGGCATCGGAGTAAGCAGGGTACTTGCCGCCTGTATTGAACAAAATCATGACCAATACGGCATTATTTTCCCTTTACCTATTGCACCTTTTGAATGTTTACTAATTGCCTTGAACGTAAAGGATTCTGAAGTGAGGAGTCGGTCAGAAGTGCTATACGAACAATTAAAGAGTCAGGGAGTTGATGTGTTGTTTGACGATAGAGACGAAAGACCTGGGTTTAAATTTAAAGATGCAGATTTAATAGGAGTGCCTTTTCAGGTTATTGTGGGGGCAAAAACTCTGGCCAAAGGTAAGGTGGAAATAAAAATTAGAAAAACAGGAGAAAAATTAGAAGTTCCTTTTGAACAGTGCAGGACAATAATTCAAGAATTAAAAAATAAGATAAATTAAATAAATTTAGGAGGTAAAAGTCATGGGTACATGTTCGGGTTGCTCAAAACAGGGAAGTTGCTCTAGTGAAGGACAGGGAAGTTGTCCTGAAGAAAAACTTCAAAAAACTATTTCTAAAATAAAGCATAAAATAGTAGTGTTGTCTGGTAAGGGTGGAGTTGGCAAAAGTACGGTGGCCGTTAATCTTGCCGTGGGCCTAGCTCTGGAAGGCAAAAAAGTAGGACTTTTGGATGTGGATGTGCACGGGCCATCTGTGCCTAGATTGCTTAGTCTAAAACAAGAAAAGCCTCATATGGAAAAATCTTATATGGAGCCTGTCCCCTGGACCAAAAATTTATGGGTCATGTCTTTAGGTTTTTTATTGCCCTCAGAATACGAAGCAGTGATTTGGAGAGGGCCTGTTAAAATGGGCTTGATTAAACAATTTTTAGAAGACGTGGCCTGGGGTGAGCTGGATTATCTCATAGTTGATTGTCCACCTGGAACAGGAGACGAGCCTTTGAGCGTGTTGCAGTTATTGGGACAGGAGGCCAAGTGTCTTATCGTCACCACTCCTCAAGGAGTTGCCGTGGATGATGTCAGAAGGTCTGTTACTTTTTGTAATCAATTAGGTAATTCTGTGTTGGGTATTGTAGAAAATATGAGTGGGTTTATTTGTCCCAAATGTGGAGAAAGGACAGACGTATTTTTTAGCGGTGGGGGAGAAAGCCTGGCTCAAGAAATGAAAGTGCCTTTTTTAGCTAAGATACCTCTGGATCCAGAGGTAGTTCGCTCAGGAGAAGAAGGATACGTGTACATAAAAACTCATCCTGACAGTGCTTCTGGAAAAGAAATAAAAAAAGTGGTTCAAGCTGCTTTGAATTTGGGATAGAGCGAATTTTTAAGGCTCAGAAAGCTATTGTTGCTATGTAGCAATTAAGTTTTGTGTGCGAGTTTCTGGCCTTATTTGGTCTGGTATCAGACCAGATCAATGCTTATAAACAAAAAGGCGTTATTAAAAACAAGAAACCCTCGGGTAATCCACCCGAGGGTTTCTTGTTTTTTCTGGATGTTATTCCCAATTTTTGGGGATTTGTTTTGAAATGCTGCTTTTTGAAAATAGCTTGATAAAATTAATTCTTATTAAGACTTGTATAGTGCATTGCTAAAATCAATTTTTTAGCTAATTTCAATTTTATGAAAAAAAAATTTATCAGTCTCTTGACATGATGTAGAAAAAGGTGTTTAAGGATATTAAAAAAAGTGTTTTAGTTGCAGATAGTGTTATTTTTGGGTCAAGAGTATGTTTTTGAGGGGGGGATATTTTTGGATAAGGAGAGGGTTATGTTAGAGAGGTTAAGGGTTTTTAGATTGGTTTTAGTGTGTTTTTTTGTAATGTTTTTGGGATTTGGAGTTGATTTGTGTGCAGGGGTGAAGCATGGAGTTGAAGGTAA
>JAUZRP010000014.1 GCA_030950395.1 Desulfonauticus sp.
AGTCAGAAAACTTCCTTGATGAAAAAAGGATTGAGACATGGCTTTACGCCTTCTTTAAGATAAGCCTTCCTTGTCTCTTTATGTCAGAAAACTTCCTTGATGAAAAAAGGATTGAGACGTCATCACAATATTTGCCAAATATTTAATTTTACCCAATTTTTGAATTTTTATATTACAAACTTGTCTAACGGAATTGTTTTGCAGGTAATTTTAAAAAATAATTTGTTTGTTGGGGAAATGTATGGCTGTGGTTTATATTACCAAACCAGGTGTAAAAGTGCATTTGGAAGGAAATCATCTTCTCGTAAAAGGAGAAGATTTTAAACAGACCATTTATACTTTTAATTTAGAAAGATTGATTTTGGTTGGTAAAGTTGAATTAACTTATTCTGCTTTAACCCATCTTTTACGCAACAATACTTCTGTTATTTTTTTAACTAGACAAGGGAATTACCTTGGTTCTTTGAGTGGACTTGAGGCAAAAAATGTGTTTTTGCGCGTCTCTCAATACGAGAGATTACAAGATCCAGAGTTTAAACTAAATACTGCTCGCTCTATAGTCTCTGGAAAAATTAGAAATATGCGAATGTTGATTATGAGAATGGCTAGAACTCTAGATTCCAACTTGTGTTCTGATGTAGCAAAAAACTTAGCTCGCTTCTCTAGTCTTGTTCAGTCTGCTAGTAGCGTAGAATCTTTGCGAGGTTTTGAAGGACAAGCAACAAAAATTTATTTTAAAGGATTAAAAGAGGGATTTGATCCTGATTTAGGATTTACCAAACGCACTAGACGTCCTCCAACAGACCCTGTAAATGCTTGTTTGTCTTTTGGATATACTATTCTTATGAATATAGTGGCAGGAGCAATTGGGGCTCGTGGTCTTGATCCTGCCTTGGGTAATTTGCACGAATTAAGTTATGGACGTCTTTCTCTTGCCTTAGATTTAATGGAAGAATTTAGAGTACCTGTTGTTGATATGACTGTATTGGCTTGTTTTAATCTTGGTATATTACAGAAAGATGATTTTTACACAGTGGAGCCTCAAAAGAAATCTGATTTTTCAGAAAATGGAAAGTGGGTTGAAGAAATAGATATATTAATTTCTGGTAGAGATACTTATGAACAAATAAAAGGAGCAGAAAACGAAGATGCAGAAGGTCCTGGTGAAGATGATGCAGGAGTAATTGGTGTTTTTTTGAAAAAAGAAGCAAAGAAACGTTTTTTAACTCGTCTGGAAAAACGTTTATCCATGACTCTTTATTATCCAAGATTAGATAAAAAATTAACTTTACGTCAAATAATTGATCGTCAGATAGAATTATACTCTTTTTATATTAGAGGTGAAGTGCCTCTCTACGATCCAATTTCTCCTAAGTAAATAAGGATTATTTTTAGGATTTTATAAGATGTTGGTAATTGTTACCTATGATATCTCCGATCCTAAACGTTTATATAGAGTACATAATTTATTAAAAGATTACGGTGTTCCTGTTCAATATTCTGTATTTGAATGTGATCTTAACCAAGAGCAGATAGAAGAGATGTTGTTAAATCTAAAACAAGAAATGGATTTTGATAATGATGCTTTACTTATTTATCCAGTTTGTGAAATGTGTAGAAGGAAAGTTCACATTTGTGGTCAGGGTGAAATTTGGATAGATAAAGATTGGTGGATTTATTAATGTGGATATTAGCTATTTACGACATTCGAGATGAAAAAAGATTAAATAAGGTGGCTAAATTAATGGAGAGTTATGGCCAGAGAGTGCAGAGATCTGTTTTTGAACTAGATCTAGATAGGTTTGCTTTGATTGCACTTCAGGAACAACTACTTGAAATAATTAACAAAGATGAAGATGCTGTTAAATTTTTTAGGTTGTGTAATAAATGTTGGGAGAAATGTATCGTATTTGGTAATTGTAGTCGTTCTTTGCCTTTAAAAGAGTTGGATATTATTTGAAATTTTTTTCAAGTTGGTATATTGTACCCAAGTATGCGCAATATATTGCTTTGTCTTTGTGGACTAACCCCTCAAATTATTACAGAGACTATTTATGCTCTGGTAAAACTGGAAAACCCTCCTTATGTTCCAGACGAAGTTCACGTAATTACTACTGGTATTGGTAAAATGCTTATTAAAGAAAAATTATTGCACCCCGATCAAGGACATTTTTATGCCTTGTGTCAGGAATACGGACTAAAGAATATTCTTTTTGACGATTCTACAATTCACGTGGTCAGTAAAAATAATCAAGAGCTTTTTGATATTAAAGATAATCTCGATAACCAAGTTATGGCAGATTGTATTTTAAGTGTAGTAAAAAATATTTGCTCTGACCCCGAGGTTAAACTCCACGCTTCTCTGGCTGGAGGTAGAAAGAGTATGAGTTTTTATTTGGGCATGGCTATGCAATTTTATGCTCGACCTCAGGATGAACTATCTCATATTTTAGTTAATCCACCCTTTGAAAATCATCCAGATTTTTATTATCCACCCAAAATTCCTAAAGACTATACTGTTTATGATAAATTAAAAGATAGACTCTATACCTCAAATAGTTCGGAAGCTAAAATTGTATTAGCTAAAATTCCTTTTCTTAAATTGCGTGACCAGATTTTAGTTAAAACAGAAGATATCTCTTTTAGTAAACAAGTAGCATCTGTGCAAAAAATTCTTTCTAAACAAAAAACATCTTTATTATTTGTATATCCCCAAATTTTAACTATTCAATTTAGATCTAACAGCTTGACATTGACTCCAATGGAAATGGCAATTTATTTACAACTAATAAAAAATAAACAGAAATGCTCAAAAAAAATTTGTGATCATTGTTATGATTGTTTTATTGAAGTTTATAATTTTTCTTTGGAGCAAATTTACAATTTTTTGCGCACAATTTGGGGAGAATTTTCTGCTCGTTTAGAATCTGTTCAAAAACGTTTTGAAAACAGAGTTGACTTAAAAGATTGGTTTTTACAAAATAAATCTAGAATTAACAAAAAACTTGCAACAATAGATCCAAAAGGAGAGATTCAAATTAAAAGCTATGGTTCTTATGGAAGCAAGAGATATGGAATTTTAGTAAATAAAAAAGATATAGTGATATTATGAAAGATGCAACTGCAAAAAATAGATAGGAGTTCAATGAGAAAATTTTTTCAACAATTTAAGCTGGTTACAACTTGGAAATTTAATTAAAAACGCCAATTTTGGGTTTTTGCAGTTACGTCTATTAAATGAGTTACTTGACAGTTAGTTTTTTGTTAATACTTTTAAACCTGCCCCTTCTTTTTTTATATTAGTCTTTTTTGTGATCCTGTCGTGTTTTTGGTAAGAATAAACCTTGTCATTTTTAACAATT
This sequence comes from Desulfonauticus sp., assembly GCA_030950395.1. Classification (GTDB taxonomy): domain Bacteria; phylum Desulfobacterota; class Desulfovibrionia; order Desulfovibrionales; family Desulfonatronovibrionaceae; genus Desulfonauticus. Next base: position 3,363 of record JAUZRP010000014.1, read on the forward strand.
TTGTTTATTTACCTGTGTTTACGGTAATAAAATTTGATTAGGAGCTTATTTTAATGTCTATTTTTACCTTTGAGGAGGCATTAGATTATCACAGTATTGGTAGAAAGGGTAAATTAGAAACTGTTCCCACCAAACCTTGTATCAATCAAAAGCATCTTTCTCTGGCCTATACTCCTGGAGTGGCTATACCTTGTAGGGAGATCCAAAAAAATAAAGATTTGGTTTATGAATATACCAACAAATCTAATCTTGTGGCCGTAGTTTCCAATGGAAGCGCTGTGCTGGGGTTGGGCAATATTGGTCCGGAAGCTGGTAAGCCTGTAATGGAAGGAAAAGCGGTTTTGTTTAAAATTTTTGCTGACGTGGACGTGTACGATCTAAATTTAAGAGTAAGTGATCCTGATCAATTTATTGAAGTTGTTAAAACTATGGAGCCTACTTTTGGGGGTATCAATCTGGAAGACATCAAGGCTCCTGAATGTTTTTATATAGAGCAAAAACTTATCAATGAAATGGATATTCCTGTTTTTCATGACGATCAACACGGGACAGCTATTATTTCTGGTGCAGCTTTACTCAATGCTTTGGAAATAACAGGTAAAAATATAAAAAGTATCAAAATGGTGATTTCGGGAGCAGGGGCAGCTGCTATAGCTAGTGCCAAATTTTACGTTTCTTTAGGGGTAAAGAAAGAAAATATTTTTATGTTTGACTCTAAGGGCTTGCTTTATAAAAATAGATCTGCAATGAATGAATTTAAACTAGAATTTGCTCAGGACAAAAACGTTGGCTCTATGGCCGACGTTATAAAAGGAGCTGATGTATTCATTGGTTTGTCTGTTAAATGTGTCTTAAACTTGGATATGGTAAAATCTATGGAGAAAAATCCGATTATTTTTGCTATGGCTAATCCTGATCCAGAAATAGATTTTGAGGTTGCCAGAAAAATACGGCCAGACGTTATTATGGCCACAGGGCGTTCTGACTATCCTAATCAGATTAACAATGTGTCAGGATTTCCTTTTATTTTTAGAGGTGCTTTGGACGTAAGGGCTCGAAAAATAAATGAAGAAATGAAAAGGGCCGCAGCAAAGTCTTTAGCAGATTTAGCCAAAGAGCCTGTTCCAGAAGAGGTGCTAAGGGCCTATGGAGTAAAAAAATTGGAATTTGGTCCTGATTACATCATTCCAAAACCCCTTGATTTGCGTATCGTAGAGAGGGAAGCTTCTGCAGTAGCACAAGCAGCGATGCAGACCGGAGTAGCTAAGAAAAAAATAGATTTACAAAAGTATAAACAAGAATTGAAAGAAAGATTACATGTTTCTAGAAAAAGGATAAGAGATTTTATTTGTTCTTATAATTTATCTTTTTAAAATTAAGATTAATATTATGCACGAACTATCCATTGCTCAATCTTTGCTGGATATCATAAAAGAAGAAATGGCCAAAAATAATGTTACTAAGTTACTAAAAGTAAAAATAAAGTATGGTCAACTTTCTGCTATTGTGCCAGAGGCATTGCAAACTGCTTTTAAAGTGCTTACTGCAGACACTCCTTTAGAACATGCAAAAATTATTGCCGAAGAAGTTCCTTTGCGAGCGCGGTGTAGAAAGTGTAAAAAAGAGTTTACTCCTGATCCAGATGAATTTGTCATTATTTATTGTCCTTATTGTAAAGCAGAATTTGGACATGAAATAATTTCCGGTAAAGAATTGATAATAGAGGAAATAGAAGCAGAATAAAAGCATTGAGAGTTTATTTTGTTAGTCTTTAAGATTTGGTATGTATTTACTTTAATAAGGAGATAAAAAATGCAGATTCAAGTCGTAAGAAATATTTTAGAAGCTAATGAACGTATTGCTCAAGAGTTAAAAGATAAATTTTTAGCTCAAAAAGTGCTTGTTTTAAATTTAATGAGTTCTCCAGGAGCAGGTAAAACTACTCTTTTGGAAAGAACTTTAATTGATTTAAAAGATGATTTAAAAATGGCAGTAATAGAAGGAGACGTGCAAACAAACAACGATGCTTTGCGAGTAGCTGCTACAGGAGTGCAAGCTGTGCAGATTAATACAGATGGAGGGTGTCATTTGGATAGTAGTATGGTGCTTGAAGCCATAGATAAAATAGATCTGGAACATGTAGAGCTTTTGTTTATAGAAAACGTTGGCAATTTGGTGTGCCCTGCAGAATTTACTGTAGGTGAGGATTATAAAATTACAATTTTAAGTGTTACAGAAGGAGATGATAAACCAGAAAAATATCCGTTAATTTTTGCTGAGTCCAAAGTGATGCTTTTAAATAAAATAGATTTGCTTCCTTATGTAGATTTTAATCTGCAAAGAGCCTCTAATTTTGCTAAAAGTCTAAATCCAGAGATAGAAATTTTCCCTGTATCAGCTAAGACCGGAGAAGGCCTGGATGATTGGTATCAATGGCTAAAAAAAGAAGTTGAGAAAAAGGTGAGAGGGTAAAATGGCGTTAAAATTCAAGTCTGAAATACTGAAAAATGTCTTTAATTTTTATCTCTTTTCACATTATATTGGTTGGATAAAATAGATAAAAAAGCGATTTTTATAGTGAGATGAAAAATAATAAAAAAACAAATAAAAAAAAGGAGAAATAAAATGAGCAAAGAGCAAGAACAAAGACAAGAAGAGGCAAAACACGTTAATATCTTTGAAGAGATAGAAGAAGAAGTAGATGAGACTGTCCATCCATTTTTGGAATGGATTTTAGATCATATTAAACCCATAGGGATTGGAATTGGGGCGATTGTCTTGGGTGTTGCTGTTTATTCTGGGATTGACTATTATCATACCAAGAATATCCAGCAAGCCAAACAACAATTAGGGTTGATTTTAATAAATTCCAAAAACAAGGCTAGAGATTTAGAGCAATTTTTAAATAAAGCTCCAGACAAATTGAAGCCTGCCATTTATATAGAATTGGCCAAAATTTATGTTAATGAAGGCAATTCTAATAAAGGTTTAGAAGTTTTAAAAAAATTAGAAAAGGTTGATGATGATATTTATCCTATTTGTGTTTTAACAGAAGTAAATTTATTAATGAATGAAAATAAATATCAAGATGCTTATAAACTTTTAAAATCTGTAGAAAATAAGATGCCTACTACTTATAAAAAGGAAGTTTTACTAAAAAAAGCTCTTTTAGCAGAAAAAACAAAAGACTTCAAACAAGCCTATGCTTGTTATCAAGAGTTAAAATCTGAGTATAAAGGAGAGGATACTTCTTATTTTGAATACAAGTTAAATATATTAAAAGATAAACTCGAGGGATAAAAATGGACATTTTAATTCAAGGTAAGGCAGGAGAAAAGCACTTATTGTTGGGCAATGAAGCCATTGTGAGAGGAGCGATAGAAGCTGGAGTTGGTTTTATTTCTTGCTATCCTGGAACTCCTTCTTCTGAAGTGCCTGATACGTTTTATCGTCTTAAAAATAAGGGCAGATATTATTTTGAATATTCAGTTAATGAAAAAGTTGCTTTAGAGGTGGCTGGTGGAGCTACTTTGGCTGGAGTTCCTGCCTTAGTAACTATGAAACATGTAGGAGTGAACGTAGGTGCAGATCCTTTGATGACTTTAGCGTATATAGGTACTCCTGGTGGTTTTGTGTTGCTTAGTGCGGATGATCCTTTTTGTCATTCCAGTCAAAATGAGCAGGATAATCGTTATTATGCACGTTTGGGAGGACTCCCTTGTTTTGAGCCTGCTAGTGCTCAGGAGTGTAAAGAAATGACCAAAGCTGCTTTTGAATTATCTAAAAAGTATGGTCAACCTTTTTTACTGCGTACAACAACCAGAATTAATCACTTGAGAGGGCCTGTTGTTTTTGGAGATGTGAAAGAACCTGAGATAAAAGGTGTTTTTGCTAAGCAGCCTTTTAGGTTTGTGCCCATACCTGCAGTAGCCAGAGAAAGACACAAGGTATTGCTTTCTAATCTTAACAAAATAAAAGAAGAGCAATGTAATTCGCTGTTTAATAAAATTTGGGGTGAAGGCCAGATAGGGGTAATTGTTTCTGGTATTAGCCGGGCTTATTTACACGATGTGTTGCTGGAATTTCCTGAGCTAAAAGTAAAGGTTTTGGAGTTAGGGTTTACTTATCCTTTGAGTCAGAAGTTGATTTTAAAATTTTTGAGAGATTTAGATAGGGTGCTGATTTTAGAAGAATTAGAGCCTATTTTAGAGCAGGAAGTTAGAGCTTTAATTCAACAAAATTCTCTTCAAATAGATGTGAAAGGTAAAGATATTGGTTTGCCTCGTTTTGGGGAATATTCTACCTCTTTAATTGCTAAGGCCCTTTTTAAAGTTTGCAATTTAAGTTTTGAATCTAAAACTATTTGTGAACAAGAAACTGAGTTGGCTAATAGACCTCCCAATTTATGCCCTGGTTGTCCGCATCGTTCAGTTTATTATGCTGTAAGAGAGATGTTTGGAGATGAAGCTTATTATTCTTCGGATATAGGCTGTTATACGTTGGGAATTTTACCTCCACTAAAAATGGCAGACTTTTTATTGTGTATGGGTTCGTCTGTATCTGCTGGTAGTGGATTGAGCAGAGTGGTGGATAAGCCCGTAATTGCTTTTATTGGAGATTCTACGTTTTTTCATTCTGGCATTGCAGGATTGCTAAATGCCGTCTATAACCAGCACAATTTATTATTAATAATTTTAGATAACAAGACTACGGCCATGACCGGGCATCAACCACACCCTGGTTGTACGGTCGAAAAGATGGTTCAAGATGTAAAGCCCATACCTATAGAACCTGTTATTAGGTCTTTGGGTATAGAGCACGTTGTAAGTGTAAAGGCTTTAAATCAAAAAGCTTTAAAACAAGCTTTAGAAAACTTTAAAGATTTACCAGGTGTTAGAGTAATTATTGCCGAAGAGCCTTGTCCTCTTTTTGCCAGAAAGGTGTTAGGGAGGAAAAAAAATAAACGAGCTTATATTAGCGATACGTGTGATAATTGTCTAAAATGTGTGCAAGAATTGGCTTGCCCTGCATTTTTTATAGATGAGAGTAAAAAAGTCCGTATAAATGCTGGGTTATGCTCTGGTTGTATGCTGTGTTTGCAAATTTGTGAACACATAAAAGCAGAGTAATGCCGTTTATGACGTCATTGTAAAAAACAAAATTTTTGTTTTTAAGACGTAACTGCAAAAGTTTAAAATTTACGTTTTTGGTTAAATTGTCAAATTGTAATTAGCTTAAATTATTAAATAAATTTTTTAATTGAACGTGCATATAACTGCTTAAAATAATTTTTGCAGTTGGATCGGTTGTTATATGTAGTTTTCATGTACTGGTAAATTAAAGCAATTAGCGATAACTAATTATCAAGTGTTAGTTACTGGAGATAGCAATGAGGAAGATAATTTATAGAGACGGTCTTTTTATAGATAGAGATGATGAAGAGAAGTTTATTTTAGAGAGGTTAGAAAAGAGGTCGGAAAATATTTTGTTTATTTATGGACCGAAGTCCAGTGGTAAGACTAATTTTATTGAATACATAGTAGAAGAGAAGTTGAGTAAAAAGAGAGATAGATTTTACGTAAATTACATAAACTTTAGAAGATATGCTATAGTTAATTATTCTTCTTTTTTAAACGTGTATTTTTTCCCCATTAGAGAAGAAAACAAGCCTTTTTTAGCTAAGATGTCAGATAAATTTAAATTGGTATTTGATAGTTTGAGGGGAGAAGTTAGTTTACCAGAAGAGGGAGTGAATTTTGCTATAAGTTTAAATTTATTTGAGGCTATGGAGCGAAATGATTTGGATCAGTTTAAAGTGATATTTGAGGTGTTAAAAAAGATTAAGAGTACTGGTCGCGTTCCCGTGTTGATTATAGATGAGGTTCAAGAGTTAAAAGACATTTACATGAATGGAGATATTAAGAAGAGGTATTTATTAACTGAGTTTTTTAAGTTTTTGGTGAGTCTGACCAAAGAGACGCATTTAGCGCATATAATAGTTTTAACCAGTTCTTCATTGTTTATTGATGAGATTTATAATAATTCCAATTTAGCTCAAACCAGTGAATTCTTTTTATTTGATCACTTTAATTATGAAGTTATAAGAGAATGGTTAGAAGATGAAGGTTTTAGTTTAGAGGAGATAGATTTGGTCTGGGAGTATTTGGGCGGTTGTCCTTTTAATATCCTGAATTTACTTTCCAATAGAGATATTTTGCCCAATTTTGAATTAAAGTCTTACTTACATAGAGAAGCTATGTTGATGCGTGGTAAAATTGATTTTACTATGGTAGATTTGGATAAAGAAGAAAGACAGGATTATTTTATAGAATTAATGAAGACCATAATAGAAAACGGTTTTGCCCTTAGAAATTCCAAAAATAAATTGCAGACAGAAGTGTTAAATGTAGTAATAGATAAGGATATTTTATTTGTGAGGGCTGAGACAGGGGAAATTATTTTTAATTCTCAGATAATGAAAAAGGGAGCTGAGCTTTATTTAAATCAGATTAAGAGGTAAGCGTTAAGAAATGAGCGTTAAGAAAAATAACATCTAGAGGTTAGTATTATGTCTTTAAAAAGAATTTTTTTTGCTGGTGTAGGTGGGCAGGGTACTTTAACTGTAACTAATCTTTTTGCTAGATTAGCTTTGGATAAGGGGATCCCTGTAACAGCTGGTGAGATACACGGGATGGCCCAACGGGGTGGAGTAGTTCATACCTTTGTGCTTTTGGGAGGATATTTAAGTCCAAAGATAGAGCAAGGAGAAGCAGACGTTTTGCTTGGTTTTGAACCTTTAGAAACCGTAAGAGCTTTACCTTTTTTAAAGTATAAACAAGGGGTAGTAGTTTCTAGTAAAAATCCTATTTATCCTGTAAATGTGTCCTTAGGACAAGAGTCTTATTTGGCAATGTCGGATATTAAAGACAAATGCCAACGTTGCGCTAATAAAAGTTATTTTTTCCCTGTATTGGAAAAAGCATTGCAACTTGGTATTCCTCAAGTAGCCAATATTATGCTTTTGGCTGCTTTTTTAGCTTTAGATGTAGTAGAAATTTCTCTGAAAGATTTGAAGGAAGGAGTAAAAAAATATTTAAGTCCTAAAATTGTAGATATAAATTTAAAAGCAATAGATCAGGCCAAAGCTTTAATAAATTTTTAGAAAAGATGCGTTACTTAGATATATTAAGAAATATTATTTTAGAATTGTCTTTTTCTAAATCTTTAAAAGATAATTTAACTGACATTTTACACCAGGTAACTCAAATAATGCATTATAAACACATGTCTTTGGCTATTTTTGACCCTGTCTCTCAAAAGATAGAATTTTGTATCTATTCTGGATATCCCAAAACACCTAAAAAAACTTATTCTTTAGGGGAAGGCATTATAGGTCAGGTGATAAAAGGAAAAAAAACTATAGTTGTGCCTATCATGGGGAAAGAGCCAAATTTTTTAAATTTGGCTTTTAATAGAAATGTAGAAGATTTAGATAAACTTTCTTTTATTGCAGTGCCTGTGTTATTAAAAAACAGTGAAGGTTTAACAGAAATTTTTGGAGTGTTAACTGCGGATATTGAAGATGATTTTGAAAAATTAGATGAACATAAGTCTTTTCTAGAATTGTTAGCAGTAATTATTGCCAGACATACTTCTTATCTTCAGGACGAAATTGCGAAAAAGCATTTTTTGGATAATTTTTCCAGCTCCCAACAGGTTTCTTCTGGTCGGGATAAGGTGATTTTTTCTTCCAAAGCTATGTCTCAAATAATGACTCAGATAGCTCAGGTAGCTCCTTCAAAAGCTACAGTTTTACTTAGAGGAGAGTCTGGCACGGGTAAAGAAGTTATTGCTGAGGCCATCCATGAAATGAGTAAAGTTAAAGATGGTCCTTTAGTTAAACTAAATTGTGCGGCTTTACCATCAGATTTAATAGAAACCGAGCTTTTTGGGCACGAAAAAGGAGCGTTTACTGGAGCTATAACTACTAAAAAAGGTAAATTTGAGTTAGCCCATAAAGGGACTTTGTTTTTAGATGAGATTGCTGAATTAAGTTTAGAAGCTCAAGCCAAATTGTTGCGAGCTATTCAGGAAGGAGAAATTCAAAGAGTTGGAGGGGAAAAAACTATTAAAGTTGATGTGAGAATAGTTTGTGCTACTCATCAACCGTTGGAAACATTAATTCAAGCAAAAAAATTTAGAGAAGATCTTTATTTTAGGATAAATGTATTTCCTGTTTATATACCTGCTCTAAGAGAAAGGAGAGAAGATATTTTGCCTTTAGCAGAGCATTTTTTAAGTCTTTATGCTGCTGAGTATGGTAAAAAGATAAAGAGAATTTCTACTCCAGCCATTGATCTTTTATTACAATATCATTGGCCAGGCAATGTCAGAGAGTTAAAAAACTGTATGGAACGAGCTGTTTTAATATGCGATGAAGAAGTGATTAGAACCTATCACTTACCTCCTACTTTACAAACTGCTGAAAGTTCAGCCACAGATAATCAATTGCCTTTTGCCGAAGCTGTTGCTAAATTTGAACAGGAATTGTTAATAGAAGCCTTAAAAAAAGCAAAGGGCAATATGTTGCAAGTAGCCAGAGACCTTAAAGCAAGTTATCGAGTAATTAATTATAAAATAAAAAAATACCACATCAATCCCAAAAAATTTGCTCGTTAAAATTTTTTGTCTGGTAGTGCCAAAAGTTAATATCCCGGGTTTAGAGCTCTATTTAGATTAGGTTATAAAAAAATATTTCAATCTATTATTTACAGGTTAAAATAGTTAAATTGAAATTTTAAGTTGCAGGATGATCATCTATGTATTTTCAAAAGGTTTTATTGGTATTAAAGTATGAAGATAAAAAAGCCTTACTTTTGGGCCAAGAAATTAAATCTTTTCTTGAAAGTTATGGATTAGAAGTAGAAATTTTTTCTAATTCTCTTTTGGGAACAACTATTCAAATAGATTTGCCGCGGGTGGATCTTATTATAGTTATAGGAGGAGATGGGACTTTTTTGAGTGCAATGCGTAAAATAAATTTGCCAGCAGTTCCTTTTCTTGGTTTTAATTTGGGTCGGCTTGGTTTTATGGCTGAATTAGAAATAGAGAATTGGAAAAAGGACTTGGAAAGGATTTTACGAGGAGAATTTAAGTTAAGCAAAAGATTAGAATTACAATATAAGGTGTTGCCTGAAGGAGAAGAGGGGTTGGCTATAAACGATGTTGTTTTGCATCGTACAGGTTTAGCCAGATTGTTGGAGATTAAAATTAAAATTGGAGATGAAGAAGAGTTTGTGGTTCGAGCAGATGGGGTAATTATTTTTACCCCAACAGGTTCTACGGCCTACAATTTTTCTGCAGGTGGACCTATTCTTATGCCAGAGATTCAGGCTTTTGGCCTTAACTTTATTTGTCCTTTTTTATATCCTGTTCCTAGTTTTGTAGTGCCTGAAACAAGTAAACTCAAGATTACTCTAGCCTCTTCTCAAGTAGAAACCATGTTAACCATAGATGGTCAAAGGGGGATAAATTTTGATAGTGAACAGGAATTGGCCATAGAAGCTAGTGAGAGACGTTTTTTAATAGTTCAAAAACCACAATCAGGTTTGATCTCAAAATTTAAGGTCAAAGGGATATTAAACGATAGGCCTGTCCCTTTTAGTTTTAAGAGCTTATAAGTATTAAAAATTCGTGTATAATGTTTAGTTCGCTAAAAAAATAGGATATATTTGTTATTTTAGCAGGATATTTTCCTATAAAGCAAGAGAGGTAATAGGAATTGTTAAAAATATCTAATATTCATTCAGTAAGAGATTTATATTATGGCAAAGATCCTTTATTAGATGCTTGGATATTGAATTTTATGACTGAAAACGACGTAGATCCTTTAGCTAATCCAGAAGACAATGCTTCTTTTGAGCAAATAAAATTTATGGTAGATTTAGATGAAGATCAGGTCTTTGCTCCCTGTACTGATTGGTTGTTGTTAAATTTATTAAAAGGTAATTTAAGTCAGGATTTGAAAAAAGAATATTTATTTGTGTGGAAGCGTTTGGTTTTACTTCTAAATAATATGTCTCTTGATGATTATTTAAAAAAGAAATTAGTTAACCTATGGCGATATAAATTTAAACAGGCCTATAATAATCTTATTCTTATACCTTCTAGACTTACCAAACGTCTAATTACTATTTTACTTTCCCAATGTGTAATATTTGACCCTTATGAAGTAAGAAAACAGTGGTTTAATCAGCAAGCCTACAATTTTATTCAGTCTAGAGTGTTTGAAGAATTTATTAATTTGTGTCCAGCAGACCAAATGCATTGCAATAGTTTGGCTAATCTTAGATGGACATTAGATATGTTAGAATTGTCACGTTTGTTTTATCTTTCTTTTATTGACACTATCTGGAAACGGCCTGAAGATCAAAATCTCATTTCTATGTCTCATTTTGCTGAATATGAACAAGAATTTGAAAAAGTGAAACAAGCTTTAGAAGGGATATCGGGAAGGGATAGAGAAAAAAAATTAAAAATATTATATTTACCAGACAGTGCAGGTTCTTTTGTTTTTGATCTTTTAATTGTAAAAGTATTTTTGAGATTGGGTCATAAAGTTATAATGGCCTTAAAAAAAGGTTTTTATTTTGATTATCCAACTTTTTGGGATATTGATAATGATAAGATTTTACAAAAAATGTTAAAAAATGCGTATTTTATTGCTGAACAAAATATATCTAAAAAAGATTTATTGCAGAAATTAAAAGAAAATGACTTTGTAATCATTTCTGATGGCACTAGAGAAAGATTAAATTTATGTAGAAGTAGTGTTACTTTTGCTAGGTCTTGGAAAGAATCAGATCTAATTATAGCTAAAGGATATGGTAATTATAGGCGTCTTATTTTAACTTCTCACTTATTTACTCGAGATATTATTGCCTGCTATAAAGATGAGTTAGGAAAAATTCATTTTGAATTTAAAAAGAAGAGTTCTAGAGTTAGAAAAATAACAGAAGATGAACTTATAGCTAAAGCAGAAAATATAAAAAATATGATGCTCAAGGCAAAGGCAAATGGTAAAAAAGTAATGTTTTATAGTGCTATTGTCGGTAGTATTCCAGGACAGACTAAAGTTGCTATAGAGGTATTAAATACTTTTGTTAATTATTTACGGAGTAAGTTGGATGGTATATTTATTATAAATCCTGCAGAGCATTTTGAACCTGGTATGGATGGGGATGATTTAATGTATATGTGGGAAATGGTGCAGAGAAGTGGCTTGATTGATATCTGGAGATTTCAGACCGTGGCTGATATAGAAAAGAGTTTTGAGCTTATGGGACAAAAAGTTCCTCCTGCCTGGGTTGGGAAAGATGCCACTTTTTCTACTGGATGCACTAAAGAAATGCAAATAGCTTTAGAAGAACAAAAAAAATATCCAGAGATGCAGATTATAGGACCTTCTTCTGACAAATTTTTTAGGCGTAGAGAATATGGAGTTGGTAAGTATTTTGACGCTAGTTTGGTAAAATTGGTAAACGTTTAAATTTATTATTGTCTTATGAGGATTTTTGTTCTTCTTTTTTGTGTTTTATGTTTATGCTTTTCTTGCGCTCCCAAGGTATATAAGCGTGGGGAAAAATTATCTTTTTATCAAAAAAAAGTTTTATTTCAAAAATTATCTAAAAAGTATCTAGGAACAAAACAAAGTCTGAATCAAGCCCTGCAGTATCAAATAGATTTTGTGCAAAAGAAAAATTTAAATCAGGTTATTCTAAAAACAAATTTTTTTGTGTGTACTTATCAAGATGTTTTAAATACCTTGCGTGCTTTAAAAGAACATCTTAATCTGTTATTTACAACGCCTGAAAAAATAGCAGAATTGTTTGATGTATATATGTTATCTTCGGACACACTTTTAACAGGTTATTATGAACCCTGGCTGGAGGCAAGTTATGTAAAACAAGGTGATTTTAAATATCCCATTTATAAAACTCCTCCAGACTTAAAAGTTGTAGATTTAGGACAATTTCATCCCCGGTTTGCAGGGCAAAAATTATATTATCGTTTGGTTAAAAATGGGATAAAGCCCTATTATTCCAGAAAAGAAATAGAACTTGGTGCATTGGCTCATAAACATTTAGAAATTGCCTGGGTAAAAGATAAAATTAAATTGTTTTTTTTACATATTCAAGGCTCAGGGCGTTTGATCTTCCCTGATGGCAAGGTAAAACACGTATTATACGCTGACAAAAATGGTAGGCAATACGTTTCTTTAGGTAACGTACTGGTTAAGAGAGGTTTTTTATCTCAGGATCAGGTGAATTTGGATACTATTAGTCAGGTATTAAAGCAACATCCCGATTTGATGGACGAATTAATGTGGAGCAATCCTAGTTATGTTTTTTTTAGATTAAGTGATAGGGGGCCTTTTGGTTCCATTGGTAAGCCTTTGACCCCGTGGATAAGCGTGGCCAGTGATAAAAATTTTCTACCTTTTGGAAGTGTGGCTCTGGCCCAGGGAAGCTTGCCTTTGCCAGACAATAAAAAACAAACCTTTGTAAGTCTATTTTTAGCGCAGGATACGGGAGGGGCAATACAGGGAGAACACATAGATCTCTTTTGTGGCTCAGACAAAAAAGCAAAATTTATTGCAGGACACCTTAAAAATAAGATTAAACTTTATTTAATATTGAGGAAATATGAATAAAAAAGATTTTAAGACATTAGTAGAGAACTGTATTAGTAAACAGTTAGAGACAACTATTAAATGGCATGAAAAAGAAGATAATTTAGATATCTGGAATAAAGACGATTTATTAGATTTGATGGATATTGTCTTAAGAGAGCATTTATGTAATTTTAGATTGTGGCATGTTGAAGATAGAGCCAGAAGAAGAGATGTTCCAGATAGTGTAATTGCTGAGTGTAAAAGAGAAATAGATAAGTTAAATCAACTTAGAAATGATTGGATAGAACAAATAGATTTATGGATAGTTAAAAATTTATTTGATTACTTGCCTAAAAATAAACAAAATAGATACAATACAGAAACAATAGGATCTGTATTAGATAGATTGTCTATTTTAAGTTTGAAAATATATCATATGCAAGAACAAACTCAAAGAGAAGATGTTTCTAAAGAACATCTTGAAAATTGTTTATATAAATTAAAAGTTTTACAAGAACAGCATAAAGATTTAAAAAAATCTTTATTGGAATTGATAGATGATTATTTTTTAGGTTTAAAGGTTCCAAAAGTCTATTTTCAGTTTAAAATGTATAATGATCCCAATTTAAACCCAGAATTATACAAAACAAAAGATAAGATTGTAACTCCAGGCCGTAAGTCCTAAGTATTAATTTTTTTGTTCTCAACGTTGATTTGGGGATGTTTATAATTTTTTTACAAAATTTATTTTAAACAGTTGTATATACCTTCAATAAGAAGATTTTTTTATAATTTTAACTGGTTACAATTTGAAAATATAACTAAAAAAGAAAATTTTAGGTTTTTGCTGTTATATTTTAAAAATATTTTTTTGTTTGGAGGGAAAAAATGGAGTTTGAAAGTGTAATTGGTCTTGAGGTGCATGCCCAATTAAAGACAAAGAGCAAAATTTTTTGTTCTTGTTCTACTTCTTTTGGAGATGAGCCCAATTTAAATACTTGTCCTGTATGTGCAGGTATGCCGGGGGTTTTACCTGTTTTAAATAAAAAGGTTGTCGAGTTTGCCATAAAAATGGGCTTAGCGGTTAATTGTAAAATAAATCTTTATTCAATTTTTGCTCGAAAAAATTATTTTTATCCTGATTTGCCCAAAGGTTATCAAATTTCTCAATATGAGTTGCCCATTGCTGAACATGGTTATTTAGTTATCTCTACTGATAAAGGGGAGAAAAAAATAGGCATTACCAGAATTCACATGGAAGAAGATGCGGGGAAATCCATCCATTCGAGCAATGAAGGAGTAAGTTTTGTAGATCTAAATCGTACAGGTGTGCCGTTGTTGGAAATAGTCTCAGAACCTGATTTAAGAACTCCAGAGGAAGCAGTAGCTTATTTAAAAGCCTTACGCGCTATTTTAGTTTATTTGGATATATGTGATGGCAATATGGAAGAAGGTAGTTTTCGTTGTGATGCAAATATTTCTGTGCGTCCCAAAGGAGAAACTAAATTTGGAACCAGGACAGAGATAAAAAATATCAATTCTTTTAGACACGTGCAAAAGGCTTTGGAATATGAGATAGAGCGACAAATAGATTTGATTCTAGACGGGGAGCAAGTAATTCAGGAAACTAGGTTATATGATCCCCAAAAAAACATTACTAAATCTATGCGCAATAAAGAAGAAGCTGATGACTATAGATACTTTCCTGATCCTGATTTGGTGCCTTTGGTCCTGGCACAGGAGTGGATTGAGCAAATAAAAACAAGTTTGCCAGAGTTACCTGAATCCAAATTTAAACGTTTTACCCTGGATTATAAATTAAATCAGGAAGAGGCCGTACTTCTGACTAGTGAAAAAGAATTGGCAGAATTTTTTGAACAAACAGTCAAGCTGGGCGCTGAACCTAAAAAAGTAGCTAACTGGATGTTATCTGAGCTTTTACGAGTATTAAACGAACGAAAAGTTAATTTGTATCAATCTAAATTTTCTCCAGAACAACTTTTTAAATTATTGTTATTAATTGAAAAAGGTGTTATTAGTGGTAAAATTGGGAAAAATATTTTTGAACACTTGGTGTTTTCTGGTGTTGACCCCGAACAATACGTAAAAGATAAAGGTTTAGTTCAAATTTCTGATAGCTCTGAGTTAGAAAAGATTATAGACGATATAATCGCCAAATTTCCTAAAGAAGTGGAAAGGTTTAGACAGGGAGAAAAAAAATTGCAGGGATTTTTTGTGGGGCAGGTAATGAGAGCCACAAAAGGTAAGGCCAACCCTCAATTGGTAAATAAAATCTTGGAAGAAAAGATTAATTAGTAATTTCTAATTAGTATTTGTAATTGGTTGGGTAACATATAGGGACAAACTTAAAAAAGCAGGAGATTTTGAAGGTGAAACACATTGTTTTTGATGCTGATAGATCTGTTCTTAAATTGTTGGATCAAAGATTATTGCCAGAACAGGAGAAATGGTTTGAGTGTCATAAATTAGAAGATGTTATTTTTGCTTTGCAACAAATGGTTATAAGAGGGGCTCCAGCTATAGGTATCACTGCTGCGTATGGTTGTTGTATTTTACTGAAAGAAGTTCAGTGCCATAGGGATTGGAAGTCTAAATTAGAGCAAGGGTTAAAGATTTTGTCTCAGGCAAGACCTACTGCAGTAAATTTGAGTTGGGCTGTAAAAAAAATGCAAGACAGGATGAAGGACGTGGAAGTTTCTCCTAAGGAATTATATGAGATCTGGGCAAAAGATGCTTTGGAAATTCATCGTCAAGATATTGAAATGAATAAAAAAATGGGCAGGTTAGGAGCTGATTTGTTGGACGATAAGGACGTGGTAATGACTCATTGCAATGCAGGAGCTTTGGCTACAGGAGGTTATGGCACGGCTTTAGGAGTTATTAGGGCAGCAATAGAGCAAGGCAAACAGATTACAGTTATAGCCAATGAAACCAGACCTTTTTTGCAAGGAGCAAGACTTACGGCCTACGAATTGCAAAAAGATGATATACCGGTTAAAGTTGCTTGTGATAATGCTTGTGCCTTTTTGATGAAAAATCAGCTGGTAAATAAAGTTATTGTAGGAGCAGATAGAATTGTAGCCAATGGAGACGTGGCTAACAAAATAGGGACTTATGGTGTGGCAATTTTGGCCAGAGAACATAATATTCCTTTTTATGTGGCTGCTCCATTTTCTACTATAGATATAGGTTTGAGCAAAGGAGAAGATATTCCCATAGAAGAACGTTGTCCCCAAGAAGTGACCCATATTGAAAATAAACAAATCACTCCTCAGGGAGTAGAAGTATTTAACTATGCATTTGACATTACACCTGCGAACTTAATTTCAGCTATTATTACTGAAAAAAAAGTTTTTTACTTTCCGTATGATTTTAAAATTAATAGTTAGAGTTTAATAGGTGTAAATGACGAGGGGGAGATAGTTTATATATGAAGTTTATAAATAAAAAAATTGTTTTTATAGCTATTTTTTGTTGGGTCTTGATAATAACAGGAAATTTTTGGTGGATATACAGAACCAGAGTTATGTTTCAAAAACAACTTGCTAAAAATACGATTAATATTTTATTTGATATGTTAATTCGTGTCGGCGAACTTGATAGAGAATTTAATGGACTATTTGTATTGGTTAAAAATAAACACAATATTTTTAAGGATAGTAATTTTTATATACATAATAAAGAAACTAGTAATATGTTTGTTAAAATAAGTCCATCCTATCTGATAAAAAAGATATCTGAAATTATACATAAACATAAAAACATACGCTTCCATCTTACTAGTCTAGATCCTATAAATCCGGAAAATAAACCAAATGAATTAGAAAAAAAAGTTTTATATAATTTTTATAATCATAATGTTAATGAAGAGGGGATGTTTATAAAACACAATGGCAAGAATATCTATTTTTATATGAAAGCTCTAAGGCTTAAAAAATCTTGTTTTCGTTGTCATGTAGAAAGAAGATACAAAGAAGGATGTATTAGAGGTGGAATTAGTGTTTATTTACCTGTTAATAATTCTCAACTGGTATTAACTAATTTGCTTATGCCTTATATTGGATTGTGTGTCATAGGTGTGTTAGTAATTGGTTATGGCGGCAATAAACTTATAAACATATATACTCAGCTAGAAAAATCTTCTTTTACAGATAGTTTGACTCAATTGCCCAATAGAAGGAGTTTTAATGAAGTTATACAAAGAGAATTTTCTAATAGCCAGAGGAACAAAACTCCATTGTCTGTTATTATGTGTGATATAGATAAGTTTAAGCTTTATAATGACACTTATGGGCATCAAGCAGGGGATGTGTGTTTGGCTAAAGTTGCTATGGTCATAAAAAAATCTTTAAATAGGCCTTCTGATTATTGCGCAAGATATGGAGGAGAAGAGTTTATTGTTGTTTTATCCACTTCTTTTTCAGGATCTTTGCACGTAGCAGAACGAATTCGTAAAAATGTAGAAGAAATGCAAATTCCGCATAAAAAGTGGTTTTATAAAGTGGTTACTATTAGTGTTGGAGTGGCAAGCATGGAAGATACTTCTGGTTTAACGTCTTACGAAGAAATCCTAAAAAAAGCAGATGAGGCTCTTTATATGGCCAAAACTCGAGGTAGAAATCAGGTTCAGATGATAGAGCTTAAATCACAAACCTAGTTATTTTTCAAAATAGCAATAAGCAAAAATTTTTTTAAAATTTTTATGTGCTTTACTTTGTCGCTAGGTGTTACGAAAGATTAGAGACTAATAAATAAAATTTTTGTTTTTAAGATCCAGCTCAAAAAATTATTTTAAGCAATCAGATACAAGAAGAAAATTTTTTTAATAAGTTAAGCTGATTACAATTTGACAACTTAATCAAAAATGCGAATTTTGGGCTTTTGCAGTTATATTTTTTATCAATTTAATCATTTTATTGTTATATGTTAGAAAAAGATTTATTTTTTGTAATTTGAAATAAAGGAGTGTTTATGAACAAATTAAGAATGCTTACTCCTGGGCCAACTCCTATACCAGAAAATGTTCGTCTTGCGTTGGCTAGAGATATGATCCACCATCGTAAAGATGAGTTTAAAAAGATTTTACAGGAAGTAGAAGAGGGATTACAATATTTATTTGGCACCAAAGAGCCTGTTTTAATTTTGAGCAGTTCTGGAACTGGGGCCATGTGTGCTGCTGTAAACAATCTTTTTGATAGGGGCGAAAAAGTATTGGTAGTTGAGGGTGGTAAATTTGGGGAACGCTGGAGAGAAATCGCTGAGCAAAGAGGATTAGATGTTGTATCTGTTAAGACAACGTGGGGGGACTCAGTTTCTTTAGAGCAGATTATTAAAGTTTTGGATGAACATAGAAGTGTTAGTGGTTTATTGGTGCAGGCTTCAGAAACTTCTACAGGAGTATTGCATCCTATTCAAAAAATAGCCCAGTTGTGTAAAAAAAGAAGCCTGTTATGCGTAGTAGATGGCATTTCTGCTGTGGGGATTTCTCCCTGTCCCATGGATGAGTGGGGCATTGATTGTTTGCTTTCTGGTTCTCAAAAAGGTTTTATGTTGCCGCCTGGTTTGGCTTTTATAGCTTTAAGTCCTAAGGCCTGGGAAAAAGTGAGCTCTGTAAAAAATAGAGATTATTATTTTGATTTGTTAAGAGAAAGGCAAAAAATCGAACAAGCTCAAACTGCTTATACTTCGGCTATAAATCTTATTGTGGGTTTAAGAGAAAGTTTAGAGTATTTTTCTAAGTATGGGTTGGAGAACGTTTACAAAAGACAAAAAGCCCTGACAGAAATGGTTAGAACTGGAATAGAGGCAATGGGACTGGAATTATTAGTAAAAAAAGATTATACTTGGGGCCTTACGTCAGTAAAGATGCCTGTCGGAATAGATGCCAGTAAGGTTATTGTTCTTTTAAAAGAAAAATTTAATTATATAGTAGCTGGAGGACAGGGGGTATTAAAAGGAAAGATCGTTAGAATAGGACATATGGGATATGTGGATTACGTGGATTTGGCTGGCTGTTTGTATGCTTTGCAAAAGGCTTTTGTTTTGGCTGGAGGCGCTAGCTCTGCGAGGAATTTTTTAGAAAAGTCCTTAGACGTGTACTTTGAAAATGTGCAGTTATAAAAATAGACGGAGATAGATCCTAATTATTAACAAGGAGGTGGGATATGGGCAATGAAAAGCAAGAAAAGATTATTGTAAATGATCGTAGGGTGAAATTGGATGAAGAGAGTGAACTGAGAGACAATAAGGAAAGTGAAGCTAGAAAATTAGCTGAAAAAAAGGCTGCGCATGATTATGAGCAGGTAACTAAGCAAGGGCAGGATAATTATCCTAAACTGGATTTTTCAACGTTTGTTTTGTCTTTAAGTTCTTCTGCTTTGGTACACTTAGGAGAGGTACCTGATCCTGAGAGCGGCAAAAATAATTTAAATTTGGCTTTGGCCAAGCAAACTATAGACGTTTTGGGAATGTTAGAGCAAAAGACAAAAGGGAATTTAACTGGGCAAGAAGAGCGATTATTAAAAGATATTTTATTTGATTTGAGGATGAAATACGTACAAAAGACAATGTAATTCTAGATAGGGTAAGTAGATGAAAAGTATTAACGTAGGTATTATTGGAGTAAGTGGTTATACAGGAATAGAGTTATTGCGTTTGTTAGAGGTGCATCCAGTATTTAATTTGGTCCAGGTAACGTCCAGAAAACTTGCCAAAAATACGTTAAAGACCGTTTTTCCCTTTATAAATAAATATAAAGATTTGGTGATTACAGATAGTGAGATTGATGGTTTTAATTCTGAAGTTGATTTGTTTTTTTTGGCTGTGCCACATGGAACTGCAATGGATATAGCCAAAAAATTTGTGGCTCAAGGGAAGAAAGTCGTGGACCTGAGCGCTGATTTTCGGTTAAAAGATAAAGAAACTTATGAGGGGTGGTATAATGTAGAGCATAGAGCCTGGGAGTTGGTGCCCCAGGCTGTGTATGGATTGCCTGAACTTTATGAGCAAGAGATTAGAAGCGCTAATTTAGTGGCTAATCCTGGTTGTTATCCTACTTCTGTTATTTTGGCTCTCTATCCTGCGCTAAAGGCTGGATTATGGGATGGGGATAAAATTGTTATAGATGCTAAATCAGGTAGCACAGGAGCTGGTAGGTCACCAAAGGAAAATATTTTATTTTGCGAGGTAAATGATAATTTTTTTGCCTATAATGTAGGTCAGCACAGACATACACCAGAAATAGAGCAAGAATTATCTTTTTGGGCTCATAAATCTGTAAAAGTCCTGTTTACTACTCATCTACTCCCTATAAATAGGGGTATTTTATCCACCATTTATCTTGGGACCAAAGAGTTGGATTTGGATAAAATTAGGGCGATTTATCAAGACTGTTATAAAGATAAAAGGTGGGTTAAAGTGTTAGATAAGTCTATTTTCCCTCAAGTGCGTTGGGTGCGGGGAAGTATGTATTGTTTGCTCGGTCTTGTGCTGGATAAGAAAACTCAACAGTTAGTGGTAGTTTCTGCTATAGATAACTTATGTAGAGGAGCCTCAGGTCAGGCTATTTGTAATGCTAACCTCTTGTGCGGATTAGATATGCATACTGGGCTTGAGTTTGAAGTTCCTTTAGTACCTTAAAAGGGGAGTGGATAATGGAAGATATTTTTATTGCTAGACAACCTATTTTTACAGATAGCAAACATACTTTTGGCTATGAATTGCTTTTTAGATCCAGTGACTATTTAACAAAAGCCGGGATAATTAACGATGAGGAAGCCACAAGCCAGGTCATTGTGGATGGGTTAAATTTGGCTTATCGTAAGAATAAGTCATATAAATATTTTATTAATTTTTCAGCTCCCTTGTTGGTAGAAGGAGCTTATGAAATCCTTCCAAAGGACGATGTAGTTATAGAAATTTTAGAAACAGTTAAACCGGATTTTCAGGTATTAGAGGCCTGTAAAAAATTAAAAACAAAAGGGTATATGTTGGCCCTGGATGATTATGTAGGGCAGGAAGAATTGGCCTCTTTTTTGGATTTGGCTGATATTATTAAAATAGACGTATTAAATTTGCCATTTGAAGAAGTGGAGAGGTTGGCTGCTATTTTAAAGAAAAAAAATAAGAAAATTTTAGCTGAAAAAGTAGAGGATTACGTAGTATTTAAATTTTGTAAAGATGCTGGTTTTGATTATTTTCAAGGATTTTTCTTTAGTAAACCAGAATTAGTCAAAGGTAAAAAGCTTTCTTCCTCTTCATGGAATAGATTAAACATTTTAAAAGAACTTAATTCTTCAGATTTTAATTTGCAAAGACTTGCTGAAATAGTTAAAAAAGATGTAGGAATCGTTTATCGTTTGTTGAGATATATAAATTCTTCTTACTTTTCTTTAAGACAAAAAATAGATAATGTTCAAAGAGCAATTACTTATCTGGGTGAAAAAAAAACAAAGCAGTGGCTAATGGTTACTTTATTGGCAGATTTTGGGAAGACAGATATAAAACAAGAAAGCGTATTTTTTGCTGCTTTTAGAGCAAGATTTTTACAACTAATTGCAGAGCATTTAGAATTAACCCAGGAAGAAGAAAGATTTTTTCTTTTAGGACTTTTATCCTATCTGGACGTGCTTTTGGAAAGAGAGTTAAAGGATGTTTTGGCAGAGCTTCCTTTAGATAAAGAAGTTTATTTTGGTCTAATTGATACAAATCATCCCTATAATGCCTGGCTTGAGTTGGCCAAAGAAATAGAACGAGGAAATTGGAGTAAGGTATCTCAAATTGCAAAGGGAAAAGAGTTGGATATTAAATTTTGTGCTAAATTAAGCCATGAAGCCTATGATTGGGCCAATTCTATTGTAGAATCTAATTAAACCCTGGCCGTCATGGGGTCTATGAGGTGACCGCCAGGGTTGCAGTTTTTAGACTTCAAAGAGCATTTCTAAATCTTCTCTGGTAAGATTTTGGATGGCATTTTTGCCTGGAATGATGGCTTCAGCAACACCTTTTTTCTGTTGCTGGAGTTGTAATATCTTTTCTTCAACTGTATTTTGGCAAATCATCTTATAGGAAAATACTTTTTTGGTTTGACCTATACGGTGAGTTCTGTCTGTGGCCTGATTTTCTACAGCTGGATTCCACCAGGGATCATAGTGGATTACGTAATCTGCAGAAGTCAGGTTCAAACCAGTACCTCCTGCTTTGAGTGAGATTAAAAACACAGGTATTTTGGGATCATTGTTAAACCGATCTACCTGCTCAAATCTGTCTTTACTGGAACCGTCCAAGTACGCAAAGGGGATTTTGTTGATAGATAGCCAGGAACGAATGATGTGCAGCATTTGCACAAATTGAGAAAATACCAGGACCTTATGACCATCGCTAATAATGGTGGTAATAAGTTCTTTAAAGGCTTCAAACTTACCGGAAGGTAGGTTAGTATTAACTCCTGGCATATCTAACTTTAACAGGCGAGGATGACAGCAGATTTGTCTGAGTTTTAATAAGGCATCTAAAATGGACATTTGAGAGCCTGCAATGCCTTTTTCTTCTACTTTTTGTAACACTTGTTCTTTTAGTTTTTTGGCCAAAGAAGCATACAGTTCCATTTGTTCGTCAAGCAAGGCAGTGTAGTAAATGTTTTCCACTTTTGGTGGCAAGTCTTTGGCCACCTGATTTTTGGTCCTTCTAAGGATAAATGGTTTTACCCGGTTTTTGAGATAGTTTAAGGCCTCTTCATCTCCGTCTTTTATGGGTTTGACAAAGCTTTTATGAAAAGCGTGTTGAGAGCCTAGAAAAGAAGGCATTAAAAATTCAAATAATGACCACAATTCTAACAAATTATTTTCAATAGGCGTACCAGAGAGACATAATCTAAAGCGAGATTCTAACTTACGCACTGCTCTTGACGTTATGGTATTGGGGTTTTTGATGTTTTGGGCCTCATCTAAAATAATGCTGGCGTATTTATAAGGTAGAAGGTATTCTAAATCCCTTCTTAAAAGAGCATAAGTTGTAAATACCAGTTCGGCATTTTTTATTTGAGGAAATAAATGGTCTCGTTTGGAACCATAGATTATAAGTCGTTTCATAGTGGGCACAAATTTCTCTGCTTCTCTTTCCCAATTGGGTAAGACAGAAGTAGGCACTATGATTAAGTGAGGTCCTTTGACGCCTTTTTCTTTTAAGTATTGCAAAAAAGAAAGAGTTTGGATGGTTTTGCCAAGACCCATTTCATCTGCCAGGATGCCTCCAAATTTGTATTCGTATAAAAAGTTTAAATAGCTTAAGCCTTCTAACTGATAGGGTCTTAAAGTAGCGTTTAAGTCTTTGGGGGGAGAAACTTGTTGAATTTCTTTAAAGGTGTGGATTTTTGTCCGTAATTCGTTCCAAAAAGAGTCTGCCTGGAGTTCATCTACATCTTGCAAAAGTTGATCAATTACAGGTGCTTCGTGGTGGGCGTATTTCTTTTTGGGACCTTTTTCAGGATCAAGTCCCATAATTTGTAAGCTATGTCCTAATTTTTCTAACCAGGATTCAGGTAAACTGGTATAAGATCCATCTTTTAATTGGATGTAGCGCTTTTTTTGACTCCAGGCCTTCCATATCTTTTCAATAGGAACAGAAATGTCGTCGTATTTTATTTGAATGTCTACGTTAAACCAGTTATTATCTTCTCCACTTTTCACTTCTGCTACTATTTTGGGAGGAGAAAGGCGAACTTTATATTTTTTTAGATTTTTTTCACCATATACTCTGTATTCTTTTATGAGTTTTGGATATTCGTCTAAAAGAAAATTGATGGCCTTTTCAGGTTCTAAAAACCAGAGAGAGTTGTTTCTGGCTTGAAAGTTTAACTTCAGGAGTCTGGATAAGAGTTCACTTTCTTTGTCTTGATCCCTTCTAATTAGAAAAGATCTTCCCTCAAACTGATAACTGCCGGTTTGGAGATCTGGATTTGGACCTGGAAAGCTAAATTCTCCATGTTCTGTTTCGTAGATGTTTTCAATTTGCAGAGTAAGTAAACTACCTTCTTCGTCTAAAAATAGTTTTGGATTATATTTAGCATCCACAAAAATAGGTGCCATTCTTTCTAAGAATTTTTCTTGCTCAAACAGATCTGAGGCTGGAATTTGAGTCCATACTCTATCTAAAAATTCGGAAATTTCTTTGTGAGGAATGAGGGGAGGATTGTTGACCAATTTTTTTATTAAACCTGGAGCAAGTCCTGTATGTACAGGATAGAAAGTATTTTTCCAAAACACCCAAATGGGCATTTCTCCAAAAAAGAAAACTTGTTCTCCTTCAATAGCAAAGGGTACTTTTCCTTCCCTTCCCAGCATTATTTCAAAAGATAGTCCATCTTCAGTGAGTTTGGGCCTTAATTGTAATTTCATAGGGCTGGATACTATTCGAACTGGCTGCTCTGTTTCTTCAAAAAATAAATAATATTCATTTTTTATTGCTTTAAAAAACCAACTCATTAAACCGTAGGGGATTTCCACTTTATGTCCATAATAATCTAAAGACTGACCTATTTGTTCGGCGAGCTTAGGCAATTCTGGAGATATTTCACACCACTCTGGATTTCTGATGATTTGTTCTAAGGTGATAGGATTTAAAACCGAAGAAAGTCCAGATTTGTTTTGTCTGGCTCTAAAAAATTCTACCTGGAGTCTGCCTATTTCAGGAAAAAATCTATATACAAGATAGTGTTGCCCTGGTTCTGGCTCAAGGTGGGTGGCAAAATAATGCTTAAAAATATTTTTCCAATCAGTTCTAATAACTAGCGTATCTTCTTGTTCATCTTCTTTTAACGAAGATAAATATTTGGTGATAGTAGCGCTTACATGTTTGCAAATACCAGCAAAAGAGTCTGGACAGTTGCAATAATAGTTAACAGATTCTGTTTCCAGGCTAATGGAAATTTCTGTCTGGTAATTTTGAAAATCTTCTCCCTGAATTAATCCTTCTAATTCTACAAAATTAGAATGTTGTTTTAAACTTACCTTTACTGCGTTGTTAGAAAGAAGATGATTCCCACTTTCATAGATATATTCGGGAATATTTTCCTTGCTAAAATTTTTTAAAATTTCTTTGACTTTTTTCAATTGCTCTTTCATCATTAACTCCATAACTCCTTAAGCTATATTTCCCTGGTGGGACTCAATAATTTATAATATTTTACTGATTTACTAGTTTTCTCTTTTCTCTGCAAAAGAGAGTTTTATGAAAAGGCCATTCACGGTATTTATAAGGTCAATAAACAATAATACTATTTTAGCAAATTAAAAATTTTTTTCAAGTTTTGAGAAAAAATTATTTAATTAAAATTTGACGTGTTAATAAATATTCGCAGTTGTGCTGTTGAGTGTTGAAGTTGACATAGAGTTTTTGTGTAGCTTTGAGGTTAATTTTTTATTCACATAACCAGCAAACAAAGTTTTTTGTAAAGCGTAACAAATGCTCATTAGACCATTTGGCTTGTCTCTGTCAAAGTTTTTGAGACAACTGGATTGGAATAAATTTTATTTTTTAAAAGGGAGTTTTGGTGTCTAGGTTTTTAGTTTTTATTGTGATTGCAATTTTTAGTGTGAATGTCTATGCTAGGGATTTTGGGGGAAGAATTATTATTGGTTTAAATGGCGAACCAAGCAATTTAATTCCTCCATTAGCTACAGATTCGGCTTCGCATGAGGTAAGTGATCTGATTTATGTTAGTTTGGTGAAATACAACAAAAATTTAAAAATAGTTCCCTGGGCAGCTAAAAGTTTTAAAATTTTAGATGGGGGCAAAAAAATAAGGTTTAAATTACGTAAAAATATTTTCTGGTTTGATGGTTATCCCCTTACTGCTGAGGATGTATATTTTACTTATAAATTAATGATAAATCCCAAAACACCTACTGCTTATGGCGAAGATTTTAAACTGGTCAAAAATTTCAAAATAATTTCTCCTTATGAGTTTGAAGTCATTTATCCTAGAGTTTATGCTCAGGCTTTGGCTTCCTGGGGTATTGCTATTTTGCCCAAACATATTTTAGAAAAGGAAAATTTGCTTAATACTAAATATACCAGAAATCCCATGGGAGCTGGTCCTTATTATTTAAAAGAATGGGAGCCAGGCCGAAGATTAGTATTGGATGTGAATAAAAATTATTTTGAAGGCAGAGCCTGTCTTGATGAAGTGATATATCGCATTATACCTGATCTTGGCACAATGTTTTTGGAGCTAAAAGCCAGAAACTTAGATTTGATGAATTTAACCCCTCTTCAATACAAATATCAAACCATAACTAATTTTTGGCAGGATAATTTTAATAAGTACAAATATCTTTCTTTTGCCTATACATATTTGGGTTATAATTTAAGACATCCTTTTTTTAGAGATATTAGAGTAAGACAGGCTATAGCATATGCTTTAAATAAACAAGAAATTATTCAAGGAGTATTGCTTGGACTTGGGAAGTCAACCATAGGTCCTTATAAGCCAGGTACGTGGGTTTATAATAATAAATTAAAAGATTATCCCTATAATCCTAAAAAAGCTCTCGTCTTGTTAAAAGAGGCAGGTTTTGCGGACAAAGATAAAGATGGCATATTAGAAAAAGACGGTAAACCTTTTGTTTTTACTTTACTCACCAATCAGGGAAATAGTTTAAGGCTTAAAACAGCAATTATTATTCAATATCGATTGGCCCAAATAGGCATAAAAGTAAAGATTCGAACTGTGGAGTGGGCTACGTTTATTCATGATTTTATTGATAAAGGAAGATTTGATGCAGTAATTTTAGGTTGGTCCATTCCTCAGGATCCAGACCTGTACGACGTGTGGCATTCTTCTAAAGCTGTTCCTGGAGGTTTGAATTTTATTGGTTTTAAAAATAAGGAAGTTGATGAATTATTAGAACAAGGAAGACAGACTTTAGATATTCAAAAACGAAAAAAAATATACGATCGAGTGCAGGAAATTTTACACTTTGAACAACCTTATTGTTTTTTATACGTGCCTATGGCCTTACCTATTGTCCACAAGAGATTTAGATCTATAAAACCTGCTCCTGCAGGCATAAGTTATAATTTTATTCATTGGTGGGTACCTAAAAGAGAGCAAACTTTTTTTCTTCCTTAGTTATACGTATGTACACATTACAACAAATTCCTCCTCAGGCGGCGCATTGTGTGTTAAAGGTAGAAAATTTTTTGCACGAGCAGGGTATTCTTGTTCAAAATAAAAAAGTGCTGGTGGCTTTGTCTGGAGGCCCTGATTCTACGGCTTTGGTTATTATTTTATGTTTGCTCCGTCAGCGTTTGGGACTAGATGTGGAAGCCCTATACTTAAATCATGGGCTTAGAGAAGAGTCTGTGGATGAAGAAGTTTTTGTAAAAAAATTGGGAACAATCTGGAAATTTCCCGTAACTATTTTAAAAACCAAGATAAAATTATTGGCAACTAAGACTCATAGTGGTATAGAAGAGTGTAGTCGCAGGTTGAGATATTTAGTTTTAAAAAGGTTCTTAATAAAACAAAAATGTCATTATATTGCCCTGGGACACCAGTTAAATGATTTGGCAGAAGACGTGCTTTTGAGAATGTTAAGGGGAGCTGGTTGGCCAGCTTTGGGCGGAATGGATGCTTATCGAGAAAAAGAAAAGATTATAAGGCCCTTACTTTTTTTGACTAAGCAGGAAATTGAACAGTTTTTAGGTTTGTTAAAACAGAACTACTGTGTGGATAAGTCTAATTTTGAGTTAAATGTGCTCAGAAATAGAGTAAGACATACTATACTTCCCTTGTTTTGTGCGGAAAACCCTTCTTTTCTAAAAAATATTTATAGACTTTGGCAATTATCTCAAATAGATAAAAAAGATTTTAACTTTAAAATATCTTTGTTAGGAGATGTTCAAAAAGGTCGAAGCCTATTTTTGGCCAGAGAACGCTTAGATTGTTTTTTACCAGGAGAGAGACTTAGAATATATGCCTACTTTTTAAATCAATTAGGTACGGGTCAGGTCTTGAGTGAAAACCTTTTTAAACTTGAACAATGTTTTAAACAAAAAGCAAAAAATAAGAAGATACAATTTCCTGGCAATAAAATGGCTATTGTGAATAAAAGAGGAGTTTTTTTGTTAAAAAAGGAGAAAAGTTATGGAAACAAAAAATAATAAATGGTTGTTAATCTTGATTTTCATTGGTTTAGTTTTTATTTTAGGTGTGCTTTGGGGGATTAAATACTTTTTGTCCAGGGAAACTGGAGAGCAACCTAGCGCCAATACTAGTAAAATAATTTCTACTATCAATCATACAGTAGAAAATAGCAATGTAACAAAAGTTCCCCAGGGTAAACTTTTTGAAAATGTTTTTAGTGAACAGCAAAATGTTTCTAAAAATAAGACTGTAGAGTCGGAGCAAAATATAACTTCTAATGAAAACCAATCTCTAGTAGAACAAACAGTTTCTAGAGAGAAAGTATTAAAAAATAAAAAAGAGTCAGTTAATACATGTGTTTTGCCTTCTAATTCTTTATTAAGATTTAATTTTTTTACACGTCTGGCCACTTTTTTAACAAATCACTATGATTTTAAAACAAAAAAATTTAGTTTTTCTTTGAAACAGATTAATCTTACCTTTGGAATAAAGGTAAATAATTTTTTTAACGTCAATCAAAATATGGATATTTATCAACAGAGATATGAAATTTTAAAGTATCTTTTAAATAAAGATTTTATAAAGATTTTATTACCCAATTTAAATTGTTTATTTTATAATACATTAGATAAAAAATTAAATTATTTGATAAAAATAAAAAAGATAACAACTGAAGATAAGCATAATTTTTATTCAAAATTAGTAGATAAAATAAAAAATTATAACAGATGCATATCTATTTTTATTGATAAAAATGAGTTAATGTATAATTATATCCAAGATTATTTTTTATTACAAGAACGTTTAACTAAAGTTTATGAAACCTATTGGACTCTAAACGATAATGATATAGAACAAAAAGAAAAACTTGGGACTATGATAAAAAAATATATATTTTCCAGAGAATTGTTGAGGAAGAAGATTTTGAAACAATTTAGGCAGATAAAGGGGATAAGTGATTCAGATAAATTGTATTTATGTTTTTGGCTGTATAGACGGATAGTAACGAATAAGTTTAGTTTATTTCAACTGCAAAATTTAGTAGATGGCTTATATCAAACAGGGGAATTTATTCGTTTACAAGCTAAAAGTTAGCTTTTATAGATAATTTTGCTGCTTTTACCGAAAAATTTGGTTAGGGGATAAATTTTTGAGTTAATGTTAAACGTTAGTAAAAAATTTTGTTAGGAGGGGAAAATGAATTATCCTAGTTGGAGAACCCTTGAGCTAGGAGCAGCTATTACTACTCCGGGTAATGCTGCTGAGTTAAAAACAGGTGATTGGAGGACAGAGTTTCCTGTTTTAGATGAGGAAAAGTGTGTAAAATGTGGTTTGTGTGCTATATATTGCCCAGAATTTTGCATTCATGAAGATGATACTGGTTATTTTAGGGCTGATTTGTATTATTGTAAAGGATGTGGCATTTGTGTTCACGAGTGTCCCAAAGATGCTTTAACCATGCAACTGGAGGAAAAGTAATGGCTAAAAGAATTGGCATAGAAAATTCACTTGCTGTGGCTGAGGCCGTGAAATTGGCCAGAGCAGAGGTAATTGCTGCTTATCCTATTACTCCTCAAACCCATATTGTGGAAGAATTGTCTCAGATTGTGGCCAATGGAGAACTTGAGGCTGAGTTTATCCCTGTGGAGTCAGAACATTCAGCTATGAGTGCAGCTATAGGAGCATCTGCTGCTGGGGCAAGGGTTTATACAGCTACTGCTTCCCAAGGATTGGCTTTGATGCATGAAATTTTATTTATTGCGTCTAGTTTGAGATTGCCTATTGTGATGACTGTAGCCAACAGATCTTTGTCCGGTCCCATTTCTATCTGGAATGATCACTCAGACGTTATGGCTGAAAGAGACATGGGTTGGATTCAAGTTTTTGGGGAAAATGGACAAGAAGTCTTTGATCTGACTATTATGGCTTTTAGGATTGCCGAAGATAAGAGGGTATTACTCCCTGTGGCAGTGAATATGGATGGTTTTATTTTAACTCACATGATTGAATCTATAGAAATAGAAGAGCAGGAAAAAATTGATAAATTTTTACCACCTTACAAACCAGTGTTAAGATTAGATCCTGCACATCCAATCAGTATGGGCCCTGTAGGGGTACCAGAGATATATGCAGAGGCCAAAAAGCAGCAGGAAGTAGCTTTGTTAGAAAGTAAGGCCGTGATAAAAGAAGTATTTAAAGAATGGGCTGAGCAGTTTGGAAGAGCTTATAATTTGATAGAAACAAATGGCCCCGAGCAAGCTGAGGTAGTTTTTATAACCATGGGTTCTTTAGGAGAGACTGTGATGTCTGCTTTGGATTTGATAAATGTTCAGGGAGATAAGGCCAGACAGGTAAGAATAAGACTCTGGCGTCCTTTTCCAGAGGAGGAATTATTGGCTGCTCTTGAAGGGGCTAAAAAAGTTATAGTTATTGACAGGGCTGTCTCTTTTGGTACCAGTTATGGACCAGTAGCTGGAGAAATTAGATCTATGTTGTATAAATTAAAAGAACAGCCTGAAGTCTATAATTTTATTTGTGGACTTGGCGGAAGGGACGTAACTCGTCAAGAGTTCAAACAAATGTATGAGTTGGCAGAGCAGGGGCAATATAAAGATAAATATTTAATCTGGGGAGTAAGAGAAAATGACTAGAGAAATAAATTTTGAAAAAATTACTGCTAAAAATATTCCTACAGAATCTTTAATAAGTTGTGGACACAGAGGTTGTCAGGGATGTGGAGAAGTTTTAGCCATGGGTATGGTAATGAAGGCAGCAGGTCCCAATACCATAGTCGCTAATGCCACTGGTTGTATGGAAATTATTACCTCACCTTTTCCTCAAACTGCCTGGAAAACTCCATGGATTCACGTTGCTTTTGAAAATGCGGCTGCTGTTGCTTCTGGTATAGAAGCAGCCTTAAAGATTTTGAAAAAAAAGGGACAGATAAAAGACAAACCAAACGTGATTGCCTTTGCTGGTGATGGAGGCACGGCGGATATTGGTTTGCAGGCCCTCTCTGGAGCCTTAGAAAGAGGGCACAATTTTCTTTATGTGTGTCTAGATAACGAGGCCTATATGAATACTGGAATTCAGCGTTCTAGTTCTACTCCTTTTGGTGCTTCCACCACTACTTCTCCTCCTGGTAAAAAGAGTAAAGGCCAATGTACCTGGAAAAAAAACGTGGCTATGATTGCAGCTGCTCACGATATACCGTATGTGGCTACAGCCAGTCCGGCTTATCATCTGGATCTTATGAATAAAGTCCGTAAAGCTCTGGCTGTGGAGGGGCCTGCTTATATTCAGATTTATTCTCCCTGCCCTACGGGATGGAAGAGTAAACCAGAGCAAAGCATAGAAATTGCCAGATTAGCTGTGCAAACAGGCGTGTTTCCTCTTTTTGAAGTAGAGTATGGAAAGTTTAAATTAACTCAAAAAACAAAAGAATTAAAACCTGTAGAGCAGTATTTAAAATTACAAAAGAGATTTAGACATCTTCAGGAAGAAGATATTGCTTATATCCAAGATAAAGTGAAAGCAAATTTTGAAAAACTTCAAAAGCTGTGCGAATTATAGTCTGGCAAGGCAACATAGATTAGTTTTGATTTTAGGGCGTGCTTAAGCACGCCCTAATTTTTTATTTAGTATGCATGTCTTTTCTGGGTATGGGAAGATACTCTACGCTAGGCATTTTTCTTACTGGTTGAGGGTATAGGCTAAGTAATTGGAGGATATCCTCTGGCATGTCATTACTTACCTTTAATCCAAGTTTTTTAGCTTCTTCAAATGTTAGAGCATAATCGTGAGTCCATCTGCCCTCAGATAAAATTTGTGACAATTCTCTAGCTTTTTCTTCTGGATAATTTTTACTTAACAACTCATAAGCAGCATCTTTGACTTGTTGGATAGCCATTTGGGCCATATCGGCCATGATGAGGGTCTTATCTTCTAATTTATCTACGTTTTTCTTTTCTACAGTTCTAAGTAAAGATGCGGCAGGATATTGGCCTAATTGAGGGTCAATAGGACCCAAAACAGAAGAATTGGTCATTACTATTTCATCTGCTGCTAAAGCAATCATGGTACCACCGCTCATGGCATAGTGAGGCACAAAAACCGTAACCTTACCTTTGTGTTGTTTTAAGGCTCTGGCAATTTGTAAAGAGGCCAGTACTAAGCCTCCAGGAGTATGTAAGACAATGTCTAAAGGTAAGGTAGGATCTGTTAAATGAATTGCCCTGAGCACTTCTTCAGAGTCCTGAATGTCAATATACTTAAATACAGGAAAACCTAAAAAGCTCATAGTTTCTTGCCTGTGAATAAGCAAGATTACCCGAGAGTTTCTCTTCTTTTCTATCTTGGCTATAAGTCTTTGACGCGTAGCCTCCAGCATTTTTTGTTTAAACACAGGCTGAAGGGCTGATAAAATAAAAAATAACCAAAATAAATCCATGTAATTCATAATTTACTCTCCTTTTTTTATTTTACGTAACTGCAAGTTAGTAACTTTTACCTTTGCAGTTACGTGTCTTTTCATTTTAATAATTAGTAAAATAGAATTCATCAGGATATAATTTTCGATAATCTCTGTTTTTAAGTAAAGGTAAAATGAGTAGGCCTATAACAAATCCTCCTATATGAGCAAAAAAAGCTATATTAGAAGAAGCATAAGGCATAGCTAAAGAAAACATCCCAGAAAAGAGTTGCATGAAAAACCAGATAAGAATGTAAAAAATTGCTGGTATTTCTATAAAGTAGGGAATGAAGAAAATAGGGATAAAAGTAATAATTCTGGAAAAAGGAAATAATAATAAGTAAGCTCCCATTATACCAGAGATAGCTCCTGAAGCACCTACTGTTGGAATGGTAGAATTTGGATTTACCCAGAAGTGAACTAGATTTGCTCCAATACCGCATAATAAGTAAAAGATTAGGTATTTTGCATGTCCAAGCCTATCTTCTACATTATCTCCAAAGATAAGCAAAAACCACATGTTACCAATAATGTGCAACCAGCCGCCATGTAAAAATAAATTGGTAAAAAAAGGTAAATAATTATTAGGGGATAAACCTGCAATTGTAGCCCATATGGGGTGGGTATAACGGGCAGGAACTAATCCATAATGGTAAAATAGCATTTCTAGTTCTACTGGAGATAAAGATGTCTCATAAATAAATATTATACAGTTTATGCCAATCAAAAGATAATTAATAAAAGGAAATTCTCTGTGAGGTATGGAATCTTTTAAAGGTATCATATTTTCCCCTTTTTAAAAATAAAGTAAACGATTTTAAAAGTGTTTAGTTAGTCCAATTGGCAAATACGTCTTTTAATATTGGGTCTAAAAATTTGTTAGTCAAGGGTTAAAGAAAATTATTTTTTTAGTTGATATTTTCTTACAGCTTTTAGGTGGTCTTTTAGGGTTTTACTGAAATAATGGGATCCATTTCCTTTGGATACAAAATAAAGGTAATTGTTTTTTTGCGGGAATACAGCTGCTTTTAGGGAATCCAAACCAGGGGAGCAGATAGGACCTGGAGGAAGACCTTTGTGAGTGTAAGTGTTGTAGATGTTGTTAGAATTCTTGAGATCTTTTTTGGTTAAGTTCCCATTAAATTTTTCTCCCAAGCCATAGATAACAGTTGGGTCTGATTGGAGCAACATGTGTTTGTGGAGTCTGTTTATAAATACTCCCGCAATAATAGGTTTTTCTTTTTTTAGGGAAGTCTCTTTTTCAATTATAGAAGCTAAGATTACAAACCTATGAATTTTTTGAGGAGAATATGATTCGAATAATTTTTTTGTTTCCTGTTGAAAAGTTTTTAACATAAGAGAAACTATTTCATATCCAGAATATTTTTTAGTTTGAGAAAAGAAATAAGTAGAAGGAAATAGATATCCTTCAGCATTTTTGGCCGGGATATGGAACTTGTGAAGTAAGTTAGGATCTGTAAAAGCTTGATAGAATTTGGCCTTACTTATGAGGCCATGGCGAGAATAAATTTGAGCTACTTTCCACCAGGGTAGCCCTTCAGGGATGCACACTGGTTGAAGCAATTCTTTGCCCTGGGATAAGATTTCAAAGATTTTTTTGTAAGACCAGCAAGGACTTAAATTGTACAATCCTGCTTTTAAGGTTTGATTTTGTCCAAATAACATAGCGCCTAATTTGAAGAGCAAGGGATGTTGTATGATTTTATGCTGAGTTAAAATCTGGATAATTTTGTTCAAAGGCGTATTGGGTGAAATTTTTACTTGAGTAATAAGTTCTTGATATTGACAACCGGGCGCTTCCCATTTCTTCTTTAAATAAAAAAAACTCGCTCCACTAATAAATAAACCAACAATTATTAGTATAAGGATAGTTTTTTTCATTTTTTGTAAATAAGGGTTGATTTAGAAGCTAACTGATTCAGGATGTCTTAAAATCATAAATTATTATATGATCACAACTGCGAAAAATATTTTTCGCTTAGGTACACGTTTAACAATAACATAAATTTTAGGCTTTTGCAGTTATATGTTGCTCTTAGTGTTTTGTAAAAAATATTGTTCTAAAATTACACTCGCTGCCAATTGATCAATGAGTAATTTTTTCTTTTTTTTATTTTTTAAATTTAAGGCAGATAATTTTTTTTCTGCTTCAAAAGAAGTATATCTTTCATCTATTTGTAAAATAGGTAAATTTACTTCTTTTTTTAATTTTTTAGTAAAATTTAATACCTGTTTAGTGGTAAGAGATGGTTCTCCATTCAAATAATAGGGAATGCCAATAACAATTTTGTCTATTTTTTCTAAAGCAATTATTTCTTTTAATGTAGTAAATAGGGATTGATTATCTGTTTTTATTAGAGTTTTATAAGGAACAGCTATTTTGAGCTCTTCGTTGCCAATGGCCAGGCCAATTCGTTTTAGACCATAATCTATAGCCAGTATTTTTGCCATATTTAACTTGTCCTAATCTGCGCATTTATAAAATTGCTCAGTAGAAATTGTTTTTAGTAGAAGCAATTGTTTAATCTGCGTCCACTTTTACGTTAAGTAATTTTATAAGCTCAAAAGGATTGTTTTCTCGCATTAAACGTCCTAGTGGTAATGGTTTGTCTGGTTTTATGGATATGGTGATTTCGTCTGGATTGTCTATAAAGTCTATAAATTCATCCAAAGCCTCTTTAATAATTTTGTTATTTGTTGCTGCTATTTGTTTTTTTATATTTTCTTCAATTTCTTTTTTAAGTTGTTTTACTGTTTTGTTTTGTTGTTTGGCTTGTAATTTTAGAATTCTTTCTACTAGAGAATCATCTTCATATTTTATTTTTAGTTTATAGAGTATAACCTGAGGATAAGTAAAAATAAGAGCTCCCACTTTATTTGGGTCTAGATCTAAATTGCCAAGAACAAAATTAATTTTTAAATCTCCAAGTTCATCGGCCCCAATTTTAAATTTGTCCAGTTTTAATTTCTTATCGTCTTTATCATAATGATATTTTATAGAATAATTTAGAGATAACTTATCTTTATAGCCTAAATCTGTTAAAGTTTTCTTCATTGCTGGATCTTTGATTTGATTAATGGGCAAGGATAATCCTTCTACCTCAAGGTTTAAAAAAGTGGGAGGGCTAGATTTGTCGTCAAAATCATAGATAGAGATTTCTTTTATAGTAAATTTATTGTTAGAATTTACAGGCGATACCTCAACGTTATAAATATGAATATCAGAACTAAATAGATTTACGCTTACGTCTTTGTAATCTATATGGGCAACGTTGGCCATTTTTGCTATTTCTCTGTTGATTTTTTCCTCTGCTTTTTGTTTGGCGTAATTTTTTACTCCAATATAGGAGATAAGTAACAAAATAACTATTCCACTTATGATTAACTGTCTTTTTTTCATATTGGACTCTCCTTTTTAGGGGTTAGAAAAATTAGATTGTTTGGCTACACATTTCTAGATTTATATATAAAAACATAATTTTTTAGCAAGCAATTTTTTACACTTTAATTTTTATTACATTTTCTTTAGTATTAGCATGTTTTATTTGTTTTACAAGATTTGTTTTCCACTTTGGTCCCCCTAGACATAATGCAAGATATTCTACAGTGTGTAAGACTGGATTTTTGTTTTTTAACATAATAAGACTTCTTTTAATCCCAATTTTACAGGAAGGACAACCAACTAATATGGGGGTATTTTTAGAGTAATTGTTAATAAGTTGTTTGAGGTTTTCTTTTTTTTGGTCTCTTATCTTGTTGTAAATTTCTGGCGAGGTTATGGCTCCAAGTCCGCTTTCACCACAACATCCCGGGCTAAGTTCTATAGGCACATTAAGATATTTGTTTAGATGTTGCATGTATATACTTGCAGCTTTGGTGGGCTTGATATTGGTCCATTCTTTATGGCAGGCAGCGTGATAAATAAGAGGAGTATTTTCTACGTGACAGAATTCAGGTAGTTTGTCTGTTAAGAACTGAAATATGTCCATATGATTTAAAGGAGTTTTTGGGGTATTTAGGTCATAAGTTTCAGTTGCTTCTCTGCAAGTACCACAGGAGGTTAGGAAGTAAGAGGGTTTTAAGGGAATAGAAGATAGTAGTTGCTCCAAAAAGGTCACGTTTTTTTCTCTTAGATGCAAAAAAGTTTGTTGGCAACCAGAACTAAGCAAGGGATAGCCACAACAGAGATGTTGAGGCGGAATAATCACTCCATAGCCTGATTTTAATATTAAGTATAAACTGGCCAGGCCTATGTTTTTGTAAAAAATACCTGCTCCACATCCAGGGAAGTATAAAACCAAATCTTTTGGGGTTTCAGCAGGTAGAAAAATAAAGTGGTTATTGATGGCAATTGCTTCGTACAGGTTTATTATTTCTGTTTCTGGTCCTTTGTCTTTAAAGATAGGCGTTTGTATTTTTTGCCGCCAGAATTTGGGAATAAAGGGAATTAAATAATTTTGCGCTTTTTGGGCCAAACTCAAAAATTTTCCTGTTTTTAGGATGTAACTTTCTGGTTTTTTGGCTATTTGAGAGAGTATTTTTTCTTTTAAAGGATGACCACTGGCTTTTTTTTCTACCAAAAGATTTCTAAGCATTAAGGTTACATCAGAGCTTTTTATTTTTACTGGACATACATGCGTGCATTTGCCGCAGGCAGTACAATGTTCTATAATTTGGCGTAATTTTACCAAAAGTTCAGGATCAGGTTCTCCTTTTAGGAGTTGAGTGTAATAGATAGCTTCTATCAAAGCCCCTAGAGTGATATTTTTATTTCTAGGATGAAATAACAATCCTTTTTCTGGAACATACATGGGACATACTTGTTTGCATTTGCCACATCTGGAACAGGTTTGAATATTAGTAAGTAAAGAGATTAAATCTTGTTTTTCTTTGTTGGGAAGAGCACTGTTTTTGATATCCTGGATAAGACGATTAAAGGAAAAGGTATAAGGCTCAACAGGCAGTTCTCTTTGCACTAATTTGTTGGGATTAAAGATGTTGTTGGGGTCTATGATACTCTTGTATTCTCGCAGGGCTTTTATTTTTTGCGATTCTAAAAAGCCTATTTTAGTTACCCCAATGCCGTGTTCGCCAGATATTTGCCCTTTTAATTCTAGCACCTTTGTAAATACTTTGTGAGCAGCTTCTTCTGCTTGTTTTAACATTTCTAGATCATTGGAATTAACAGGGATATTAACGTGACAATTGCCATCTCCTGCATGCATGTGGTTGGCAATTTCTATTCTACATAAGAAAAGTTCTTTTAGAATGTTAGATAACTGTTCTTTTAACTGGGGGTATCTGGATTGTAGGTCTAAGAAAAAGAATTTTACTTGTAATTGAAAGTCTTGTTCAGATAACTCCTGTTTGGTGATTTTGCCTTTTAAAATCTTAGCACAGACATCTAATTCCATTTGGATAAATTCATCACCCACATCTACCCCGGGTAAATTTTGCACCTTTTGTAAGGCCTGTCTGTAGGCTTTTGCCAGATAGTAAAGATTTAGATTTTCTAAAAAATCAGCAAATTTTGGAATGGCTTTTAAAGGAATAACGACGTCTTCGT
The DNA here is from genome assembly GCA_030950395.1 of Desulfonauticus sp. Taxonomy (GTDB): domain Bacteria; phylum Desulfobacterota; class Desulfovibrionia; order Desulfovibrionales; family Desulfonatronovibrionaceae; genus Desulfonauticus. The sequence continues at coordinate 41,260 of JAUZRP010000014.1, forward strand.
TAATTTTAAATCCGCTGGTGCGTTTGGTAATGGCTGCCAATTTGTGCCTATCTTCCCAGAAGAGTTCAGCTTCTTTGTCGTTTTGAGCTACAAAGACATCTACTCCTTCGTACAGGGAAGATATCTCCTCAATTTTATTTACAGCCTCATCTAAGGCCTCTGGATAATCAGAATCAAGCTGAATTAATAATACAGATATAGGTTCGCCTTCATATTGGCTTGATTTTTTTTGATATTCTATAGCTTGAACGTATTTGGAACCAAATTCTTCTAGGGCAGATACTTTTACCAAATCTCCTTGTTTTCGAATTTGATCTCTTAAACCAACTATATCACCTATAACATAGGTGGCATTTATCATTGATTTGCCATAAAATTCTAAACAAAGGGTACGAGAGAATTTTGGTTTTGGATATAAAACAAAACATATTTCTGTAATTACCCCATCCACACCTTCTTTTTGAATGCCAGGAAGACCGCCTAAATATTTGTTGGTAACATCTTTACCTAAACCAGGACTTCTTATGTCACTGCCTTTTAATCTAATAACTTCTTTTAGACGCCCCTGTTCGTTGTATATTTCAAAAATAGCAATTTCTTCAGGAAGTATTTTGTGTCGCGGATGATTTCTTCTTTTAACTTCTATTTGTTCTCCTGTAGGCAAGATCATTTTATAGCTTAGAATATTGTCTAATGTTGTGCCATATTCAAAAGCATAAGGTCCGCCTGCATTTTCTGAAACATTGCCTCCTAAGGAAGAAGCTGCTTTTGAAGCTGGATCTACGGTAAATAATAAATTGTGTTTTTTAGCTGCATTTATAGCATCTAACGTTATTACACCTGCCTGGGCACATAAATATAATTTTTCTGAATTAATAGTTAGAATTTTATTCATTCTGGTAAGGTTGATAATGACCGAACGTCTGCCGGCAGGCACGGCTCCTCCAGTCAATCCAGAACCCCCACCTCTTGGAATCAGAGAAAAATGAAGTTCGTTAGCGAGTTGAATAATTTTTTTTATCTGTTGGGTGGAAGTGGGAAAAAGGACCATCAAAGGAAGTTCCATCCTGAGATCAGTAGCATCTGTAGAGCACTCTGCGATAACATTTGGCTCTAGAGAAATTTGATCTTTAGCTAAAAAAGTATTTAGTTTTTTTACCAGAATTTGTTTAAAATTTTCATCCTTTTTGAATTCGTTCCAGTAGTTTTCTAGACAGGTAAAAATAATTTCGTAGTATTCTGAAGATAAACTGTTTTTTTCTGATTCTAGGCGGGAAAACACGCTTTCTTTGACCAATTCTGGTTTAATGAAAGGATTATAACGAATAATAAAAATTTCAGCAGCCAGACTTAAGGCAAGCTCCTGCACACTTTCTGGCCAGGCTTTAAATTGAGGTAAGTTCAGTTTTAAAACTCGTTTAACCAATCTTTCTGTGGCTAAAGATATGTGTGGGCTACGTTTAGTCATAGTTCTCCTTTATGTAATATATTGAAATTGTTGAATATTTAATTTCAAAAATTTAAAACAAAATAGCAAATAGAATTTTTTAGATGATTGTTGTAGTGACGTAAAAAGATAGACTAGTTTTTATTTGCAAAAAAAGCAAGAGTAAGAACAAGGGTAGATGTTGGGGATATTCTTGTCTGGCTTAAATTTTTTCTTGCCACCAGAAAATCATCTTGTTAATTTTCTAGATAGAGGATGTTATGCACATTATATGGTCTTATGGAAGTTTATTATTATCTGTATTTTTATGGGGAAGTTCTTTTATTGTTTTTAAAGTTGCCGTTAATTTTTATTCTCCATTGGTTATTATTTTTTTTAGAATGCTTATTGCCTCTTTAATTTTTTGTTTAATTTGGCCTAAAATTCGTCCCTCCAAAATAACTTTGGATGATTTAAAATTAATTTGTCTAATGTGTTTATTTGAACCTTGTTTATATTTTCTACTTGAAGGATATGCTTTAAAATATACTTCAGCATCACAAGCATCTATTATCGTATCTACTTTGCCACTTATGGTGGCTACTGCCTCTTTTTTTATTTTAAAAGAGAAAGTAAATTTAAAAGTAATAATTGCTTTTTTGGTATCTATACTTGGTGTTATTGTTTTAACTTTTAATAGTGATGTTAATGTATCTAGTCAAAATCCTTTATTAGGTAATTTTTTAGAGTTATTAGCTATGGTTATGGCTACAGGTTATATTATTTTGGCCAGATATCTGGGGAGTAAATTTCATCCTTTTTTTCTAGCTTTTGCTCAGGCTGCTTTGGGAACAATATTTTTTTTTCCTTTGGTTTTGTTGTTTGATAATTTTTTCTTGCTTAAGTTTTCTTTTTGGCCCTTTTTATCTGTGCTTTATCTCGGAGTTATGGTAACTTTTTTAGCTTATTCTCTATATAATTTTAGTTTAACCAGGATTCAAGCAGCGAAAGCAGCTGCGTTTACTAACTTTATACCTGCAGTTTCTATTATTTTAAGCTTTTTTTTACTGGGTGAACGTCTTAATTATAATCAGGTGCTTGGAGTTGTTTTAATTGTTGTAGGTATTATTAGTCAAAATTTTTCTTTTTCACGTTTTAAAAAACATTAACTTGCAAACATTAACTTGAAAAAATAAATTATTAACTCTTGTTAGTGTTATGTTAACTTTTTTCATATTTAAATTTAAGATTTAATAGGAGATAGACTATGAAAGGAAATTTTATTTATTTGCTGTTGGGTATAATAGCTGGTTTTGTAGTTTCTGCTCAACCAGGAATGAATAGTGTGTTGGATAGAAAATTAGGTGGTCCTATTATTGCTTCTACTATTTCTTTTTTGGTAGGGAGTATTGCTTTGATTTTGTTAATAATGGTTTTACGAATTTCTTTGCCTGATTGGACAAGTATAAAGAGTGTTCCCTGGTGGGCTTGGTTAGGTGGGCTTTTGGGTGCTTTTTTTGTGATTATTACCGTTATCTTAGCCCCTAAGGTAGGGGCGACGACTTTAATGGCAGTAGTTTTGGCTGGTCAAGTAGTTGCTTCTTTGTTGTACGATCAATTTGGACTTTTAGGTTTCCCAGTGCACCCTGTTAGTTTGTTGAGAATTATTGGGATTATTTTTATTTTTGTTGGGCTATATTTTGTAAATAAATTTTAAAAATTTTATGTTTTTGTAGAATGAAGAAATCATAAAAAGTAAAAAAACAATAACTTGAACTATAACTTGCCTAAGGATGGTATAATGACAAAATCTCAACGCAAAATGTATATTTTTCTTTTTGTATTAACTGTAGTCACTACTTTAGGATTTCAGGGATGGAGGATTTTGATTAATAATTTTGCTGTAGAAATAGTCAAAATAAACGGTCAGGAAATGGGGTTATTGCAATCTATTAGAGAAGTACCAGGTTTTTTGGCTTTGTTAGTGATTTATTTGCTTTTTATTTTCACAGAGCATAGATTAGCAGCTTTATCTGTCATCATTTTAGGTATAGGTGTAGGTTTAACAGGTTTTTTCCCTTGTTTTTTGGGTCTTGTATTTTGCACTTTGCTTATGTCTTTTGGTTTTCACTATTATGAAACTTTGAATCAATCTTTAACATTGCAATATTTTGATTTAAAACAAGCCCCCCTTGTAATGGGCAAACTAAAAGGTCTTGCTGCTTTAGTAAATATTATTACAGGAGTTATTGTTTTTGGATTGGCTTTTTGGTTAAATTATAAGCAAATGTTTTTAGTTTTGGGTGGGTTAACTGTTTTGGGTGGATTGTGGGCCTTGGTTCAGGATCCTTCAGACAAACAACTTCCTCCCCAACACAAAAAGATGATTTTAAGGAAAAAATATTGGCTGTTTTACGTTCTAACTCTTTTTGCTGGAGCAAGGAGACAGATATTTGTTGCTTTTGCAGTTTTTTTGTTAGTAAAAAAGTTTCACTATTCTATACTTGAAATTTCAGTGCTTTTTGTTGTAAACAACGTTTTAAATTATTATTTTAGTCCTATTTTAGGTAAAGCTATTAATCGCTTTGGAGAGAGATGGATTTTAAGTTTAGAATATTTTTCTCTTATTTTTATTTTTTTAGTGTATGCTTTTGGAGAAAATAAATGGTTAATTGGAATAATGTATATTTTAGATCATATTTTTTTCAATTTCGCCATAGCAATTCGTTCTTTTTTTCAAAAAATAGCTGATCCTAAAGATATTGCCCCTAGTATGGCAGTTGGCTTTACAATTAATCACATTATCGCCGTTATTGTACCTGTAGTAGGAGGAGTTTTGTGGATGTATGATTATAGAATACCATTTATTGGAGGGGCTATTTTCAGTTTTATATCTTTATGTTTTGTTCAATTAATTAAGTATAAGGGGGAATGATAAGAAAAATAAAATATAGAGGAGTATCATTTGTAGATAGAGAAGATGAAGAAAATTTTATTTTAGATAGATTAAAAGAAGAAGCAAATAATATTTTATTTATTTATGGACCGAAGTCTAGTGGCAAGACTAATTTTATAGAATACATAGTAGAGGAGAAGTTAAGTAAAAAGAGGGATAGATTTTATGTGAATTATATAAATTTTCGTGGTTATGCTTTGGTGAATTATTCTTCATTTTTAAATATATTTTCCCATCAGAGAGGAGCATAAGTCCTTTTTGGCTAAGATGTCAGATAAATTTAAGATAGCGTTTGGTAGTTTAAAGGGAGAAGTGAGTTTACCTGAAGAGGGAGTAAATTTTGCTATAAGTTTAAATTTGTGTGAGGCTATGGAGCGAAATGATTTGGATCCGTTTAAAGTGATATTTGAGATTTTAAAGAAGATAAAGAGCAAGGGTCGCATGCCAGTATTGATTATAGACGAGGTTCAGGAGTTAAAAGATATACATATGAATAGAGATATAAAGAAGAGATATCTTTTGACCGAGTTTTTTAAGTTTTTGCTGAGATTGACCAAAGAGACGCATTTAGCTCATATTATAGTTTTGACCAGTTCTTCTTTGTTTATTGATGAGATTTATAACAATTCTAAATTGGCTCAGACTAGTGAGTTTATTTTGTTTGATCACTTTAATTATGAAGTTATAAGAGAATGGTTAGAAGATGAAAGTTTTAGTTTGGCAGAGATAGATCTGGTGTGGGAATATTTTGGCGGTTGTCCTTTTAATATTCAGAGTTTACTTTCCAATAGAAATATTTTGCCTAATTTTGAGTTAAAGTCTTACTTAAATAGAGAAGCCATGTTGATGCGTGGTAAAATTGATTTTACTATGATAGACTTAAAGACCAAGCCTAGACGAGAATATTTTATAGAGCTTATGAGGAAGATAATTAAAGATGATTATGTGTTAAGGGATTCTAATAATGATTTGCAGATAGAAGTGTTAAATATAGTAATAGACAAGGATATTTTATTTGTTAGGGCAGAGACAGGAGAGATCGTTTTTAATTTTCAGATAATGAAAAAAGGAGCTGAGCTTTATTTGAATTAGCATTAAGCGCTAAGAGTTAAGCGTTAAGAGTTGAGTAAAGGGAAGTTATTGGATGTTTAAGGTTTAGAATTTAACCAAACAACTTTGAGGAGGTCAGTATGGATTTACGAGAAGAGATTTTGGATTTGGCTAAAAGGGCCAAGAATGCTTCTAAAAAGCTTGCTTATGTAGATACGAACCAGAAAAATAAAGCTTTGTTGGAGTTAGCTTCCTTGTTGGAAGAAAACAAACAAAGTATTTTTAATGAAAATAAAAAAGACTTGGAGGCCGCTAAAGCTAGAGGGCTTTCTGCAGCCAAGATTGATAGGTTAAAAATAACGGATAAAGTTATTTGCTCTATGGTTCAGTCTTGCCGGGAAGTTGCTCAATTTCCAGATCCTGTGGGACAGATTGAACATGTAGTTACTCGTCCTAGTGGTATTAGAGTAGGAAAAATGCGTATCCCTCTTGGAGTAATTGCCATAATTTATGAATCAAGGCCCAACGTGACTATAGATGCAGCTATTTTATGTTTAAAGGCAGGCAATGCAGTAATTTTACGAGGTGGCTCTGAGGCTTTTTATTCTAACCAAATTTTGAGTTCTTTGATAAGTAAGGCTTTGGGTAAAGTAGGTATTTCTGAAGATGCAGTGTTAAGTTTACCTAGTCCTGATAGAAAGGCTGTGAGATATCTTTTGGAATTGGAAGATTATATAGATGTAGTCATACCAAGAGGAGGGGAAGGTTTAATTAAAGCAGTAGTAGATCAGGCTAGAATGCCTGTTTTAAAACATTATAAGGGTGTATGCCATATTTATGTGCATGAGGATGCGGATTTAGAAATGGCTTTGAATATTGTTTATAATGCAAAAGTTCAAAGACCTGGAGTTTGTAATGCCTTAGAATGTCTGTTGGTGCATCAAAATATTGCTGCTAATTTTTTGCCTAAATTGGAAGAAAGATTAGAGCAGGCAGGAGTTGTTTTACACGCGTGTGCAAAGTCTAATAAATTTTTTAAAAATAGTATATTAGCGTCTGAACAAGATTGGGGTAGGGAGTTTTTATCCCTTGATTTGGCCGTAAAAATGGTTTCTTCCTTTGAAGAAGCCTGTGAACATATTTCTTGCTATGGTTCTAATCATTCTGAAGCCATCATTACTACCAATTACCTTACAGCTATGCGTTTTTTAAGAGAAGTAGATGCCTCTGCTGTATTGGTCAATGCTTCTACTAGATTTAATGATGGTGGTGAGTTTGGTTTGGGAGCAGAAATAGGTATTTCTACGTCCAAATTGCATGCTTATGGTCCTATGGGGATAAAAGAACTTACCACTACCAAATTTATTGTTTTTGGAGAAGGTCAGATTAGGAATTAAAACAATGCGCTTTAATGTGGGTTTGTCCAATCAATATTTGCGCTGGAAGGTAAAATATGGTCATTTTTTCCCTCTTATTTTAGGTACCATATCTTTATCTTTGGTTTTTTTGTTTGGTATTTTTATTTACTGGCACATAGAAGGATGGAGTTTAGGTGATAGTATTTATCAGGTAATTATTACTTTATCTACTGTGGGTTTTATGGAAGTTCATCCTTTAAGCCATAAGGCCAGGATGCTGACGTCTATGCTTATTTTAATGGGAGTAGGTAATTTTGCTTTTTTAATGGGATCTTTTACGCAGATTTTAGTAGAGGGGCATTTGCAGGATTTAGTGGGGAAGAAAAAAATGCAAAAAATTATTCAAAAGTTGGAAGATCATTTTATTATTTGTGGATATGGTAGAATAGGATCAGTTGTAACTCAGGAAATTTTAAAAGAAGGTTTTCCTGTAGTAGTTATTGAAAATGACGAATCTATAATAGAACATCTTAAAGTTGAAGGTATTTTATACATCTATGGAGATGCTACTTCTGATGAAGTATTGTTAGCTGCAAATTTAAAAAAAGCTAGAGCCCTAATTACGACTTTGAGTGAGGAAGCTCAGAATGTATACGTTACGCTTACGGCAAGACAATTAGTTCCTAAACTCCAAATAATTGCCAGGGCAGAGCACGAGAATTCTATGCAAAAACTTGAGTTTGCTGGAGCTGATAGAGTGTTAACTCCTTATGTAATTGGTGGTAAAAGAATGGCTCAGGTGGTTTTACGTCCTAATGTTACAGACTTTTTAGAGTTGGCTTTATTAGAAAAGAATTTAGAGCTTCAGATGGAAGAATTAGCGGTAAGTGAGAATTCTATTTTAGTAGGTAAAGACTTGATTCATTCAGGTATAAGACCAGATTATAACCTAATCATTATTGCCATAAAAAAAGTCAATGGAGAGATGATTTTTAATCCAGGTCCAAAAACAGTAATTTCTGCTGGGGATACTCTAATTGTTGTTGGTAATAGAGAAAATTTAAAACGTATAGAGGAGATACTTTAATGTCTTGTCCCAAATGGGCCAAACAAAGAGTTGAAGAATTACGTAAAATTATAGAATATCACAACTATAGATATTATGTTTTAGATGATCCTGAAATTTCTGACGCAGAATACGACCGTTTATTTTCAGAATTAAAACAATTAGAAATTATCTATCCTCAGCTTCAAGATCCTACTTCTCCAACTCAAAAAATAGGCGGACATCCTCTCTCTAGTTTTAAAGAATTTAGACATAATTTACCTATGTACAGTCTGGATAATGGATTTTCTTTTGCAGAATTAAAAGATTTTTTAGCTAGAGTTTATAAGCAATTAAAACAAAAAGTTGAGTTCTGGGTAGAAGTAAAATTAGATGGCCTTGCGGTTGAATTGGTTTATGAAAAGGGCAAATTTGTTTCTGGCGGCACTAGAGGAGATGGGATTGTAGGGGAAGACGTTAGTGAAAATTTAAAAACTATCAGAAATATTCCGTTGAGGTTATTGGAGAAATTTCCCGAATACATTGAAATTAGAGGAGAAGTTGTTTTATTAAAAAAAGATTTTTATAAGTTAAACGAACAAAAAATAGCTGCAGGAGAAAAGCCTTTTGCCAACCCCAGAAATGCAGCTGCAGGTTCTCTAAGACAGCTGGATCCTAAAATTACGGCCCAAAGGGATTTGCGTTTTTATGCCTATGGACTTGGGCAAGTGAGGGGGATAAGTTTTAGCACTCAGGAAGAAATATATAATCATTTAAAACAAATGGGGATTTCAGTTGTCCCTGAAGCCAGGAAGTGCTTCAACTCAGAAGAAATAGAAGCATATTTTCAACACATACAGGCTAAAAGAGAACAATTACCCTATGAGATTGATGGTTTGGTCATTAAAGTAAATGATCTGGCCTTACAAGAAGAGCTTGGCTATACTGCCAGATCGCCAAGGTATGCTTTGGCTCTAAAATTCCCTGCTCATCAGGCAGAAACTGTTTTAAAGGACGTTATTTTTCAGGTGGGAAGAACAGGTGTGGTAACCCCTGTGGCTATTTTAGACCCAGTGGAAATTGCTGGGGCCAGGATTTCCAGAGCAACATTGCACAACGAAAGTGAAATTAGGGCCAAGGACCTAAGAATAAACGATCATGTTTTGGTGCAAAGGGCTGGAGACGTGATTCCGGAAGTGGTAAGACCTATTTTGGAGAAAAGAACAGGAAAGGAAAAGCCCATTCGTTTTCCTGCTCAATGTCCTGTATGTGGCAGCAAACTGGAACGTTTATCAGGAGAAGTTGCCATTCGTTGTTTAAATATGTCCTGCCCTGCCAGATTAGAAGCCAACTTGATCCATTTTGTTTCTAAAAAAGGGGTCAATATTGAAGGTTTGGGCAGGAAGTGGATTCCTGTGCTCATTAAATCGGGGTTAATTAAGGGTGCTGGAGATATTTTTTATTTAAAAAAACAAGATCTACTTTCTTTACCCAGAATGGGAGAAAAATCAGCTCAAAACTTGCTTCAAGCCATAAATAGAGCAAAACAAAACATAACTCTGGATAGACTTATTTTTGCCCTGGGTATAAGGCATGTGGGCGAGCAAACTGCCAAAATTTTGGCCAAGCATTACGCATCTTTAGATGAATTAAGCAAAGCTAGTGAAGAAGAGTTAAGACAATTAAAAGATATTGGTCCAGAGGTTGCTAGATCTATTGTCTCATTTTTTACTTTACCTGCTAACCAAGAGCTTTTAAAACAATTTAAAAAAATTGGTCTTTTTCCTGTAAAGCCAAAAGATTTTTTAAAACAAACTCTTCCTTTAAAAAATAAGACCTTTGTCTTAACTGGAAGTCTAAAAAGTTTTACTAGAGATGAGGCCAAAACACGTATTGAAGAATTGGGTGGAAAAGTAAGCAACTCTGTATCTAGTAAAACAGATTTTTTAGTAGTAGGAGAAAACCCAGGCAGTAAACTAGAAAAGGCCAAACGATTGGGCGTAAAAATTATAAACGAAGAAGATTTTTTAACATTAATTAGTAATTCGTAATTTCTTATTGGTAATTAGTTGTTGGTGATTGGGCTATGGGTTATGGGATATTTTAGATATGTTAGATGTTCGAAATGTTCTAGAGGTGGAAGATGGATGTAGCTAGGGGGTGAATGGTGAGTAGTGAACTGTAACCTGTGAACAGTGAACTATGCTCTGTGGATTGAGGGGAAGAGGTAGGTCTATAGCAGCGATGTATTGTTTAAACAATGTTAAATTTTTTTAGTTTACGAAATAAGGTGGTTTTGTGGATGCCTAGTTCTTTGGCTGTAGCGGTTTTATTGTAATTATTTTTTTTTAACACTTTTAAAATAATTTCTTTTTCCATTTCTTGTTTATTCTTTTTTAAATCAGAAATTTCAGGAGTAAAACGTTTTATAGATACAATTTCTTCTGGCAAATGCGTTGTCTGGATCATTTTTTCCTGACATAAGATAAATGCTCTTTCTATAATGTTTTCCAATTCTCTAATGTTTCCTGGCCAGTGATAAGCCATTAATAAAGAAAGAGCTTCTGGTTCTATACCCTGAATAGATTTTTTTTCTATTCTATTTAAGCGCTTTATAAAAAACTGAACCAATAGAGGGATATCTTCTTTTCTTTCTCGTAAAGGAGGTAGCTCTATTTTTATCACGTTTAATCTATAATAAAGGTCTTCTCTGAATTTTTTTTCTTGAACTAACTGTTTTAAATCTTGATTGGTAGCAGCTATAATTCTTACATCTACTGTTTGAGAGCTTGTGCCTCCTAAGGGTTCAAAAGTTTTTTCCTGCAATACACGAAGCAGTTTTACCTGAGTAATAAGTGGCATCTCTGCTACTTCATCCAGAAATAAAGTGCCTTTATGAGCTAAAACAAAGCGTCCTGGTTTGTCTTTTGTGGCTCCAGTAAAAGCCCCTTTTTTGTAACCAAATAATTCTGATTCGAGAAGGTTTTCTGGCAAAGCCCCACAATTTAGGGCAATAAAAGGATTGTCTTTCCTGGGACTCAAATTGTGAATAGTTCTGGCAATTACTTCTTTTCCTGTCCCTGTTTCTCCTAAAATTAATACCGTGCTAGAGCTTTCGGATATAGCAGGAAGAATTTCAAAAATTTGCTGCATCTTAGGAGAGCGGCTAATTAAATTGCCAACTTTATACTTACCTTCTAATTTTTGTCTAAGGCTTTCTAGTTCGCTAAGATCTCTAAAAGTTTCTGCGCCGCCAATAATTTTGCCCTGGGAATCACGTAGTACTGCAGTAGAAACACTGATGGGAATTTTATTGCCGTTAAAATCAATAATGTAAGTTGTTTTCCCTATAATAGGACGTCCTGTTTTTAAAGTCTGACGCAAAGCGCAATCTGTTTCACACATACTGGAGCGAAAAACTTCTGCACATAGTTTTCCTAAAACTTCATCTTTTTTTAATCCAGTAATTTCTTCTGCTGCCCGATTAAAATACGTAATACGCCAGTTTAAATCTACTGTAAAAACTCCATCTGAAATACTTTCCAGAATAGATTCAGCTCCAATAAGATGAGTTTTAACTGGCATAAGGGTAAAAAAGAGTTAGAGTATAAAATAAAACGCTAACTATATGTTTATTTGTGGTTGGCTAGCATTTTTTTACAGGTTCTGAGTTGTAATTCCTGTAAAATAATGCTTTCGTAATTTTGGTTTAAAGAAAAAGAATTTTTTTCTAAAAAACTATTTAAAAAATGAGTCTCTTCCCAAAAATCCAAAAGCTCTTCGTCTTCTAATGTTTTTATTTCTTCTTCTAAAGTGAGCTCCAGTTTTTCTAATAAAACTTTTCCCATTCACGTCCTCCTTTCAAGGGTAATTTTATAACTCAAGATAGAGTGCTTTGACAACTATTAATTACAGGATTCAAAAATAATTGAATAAAAAAAATAGGAAGATAGGGTCAATTTGTAAATTGACTGCCCAAATACCCATAACTCTCATCTGAGCAGCGATTAATTCTAACTTTTTTAAATAACCCTAGCTTTTTATAGACAAAAAAAGGCTCTTAGTTTATAGGATCCCTCTGTAAAAACTAATTTAAAGTTAAACAGAAACTTAACGATAAAATTTTTTAATCATTTAAACTAGTTACAGTTTAAAAATTTAATCAAAAACGCCAATTTTGGGCTTTTGCAGTTACGTCTTATAGGACATTTTTGCCAAAAGAGGGTGTGGTCGACAAATTAATTTTTTAATTAAATTAGTTAGTTAAAATATGATCCTGAAAAAATTAATAGATAGTCTAAACAAAACTAATGAAATTTACATTCAAAAATCTGGAGCATGTAGCCAAATAAAACTCAGTTCTTTTTTTATAAAGCGAGGTACAAATGTAATTTTTTTAATTAAAGAGGAAATAGAAGATTATAAAAATTTAGTTAAACTTTTTAATTTGTCTCATACGATATTTTTCCCTGATTTTTTACACGAACAATCTCAAAATTTATGGCCTAATATTTTTAGTTCTTTTTATTCCCTTCTTTTTTCTCAACAACCTAAGTTGATTTTTATTCCTTTATCTTTTTTATTTTTACGTGTACCAGAAAAAAAATTTTTTTTAGATAATATTATTCACTTAAATGTTGGTGAGGATATAGATTTAGAATACATTTTAGAGACTCTAACTGTATTTAATTATAAAAAGGTTGTTCAAGTAACAGAACCAGGAGAATTTGCACTAAGAGGAGATGTTTTGGATATATTTTGTCCAATAATGAATTCTCCTTTTAGGATAGAGTTATTCGGGGATACTATAGATCAAATTAGAGTTTTTGAACCTGTATCTCAAAAATCTATAAAACAAGTAAATTCTATAAAAATTACACCCTATTTTTTATCTAGCACAGAAACAGATTCTTTAAACTATTTAAAATCCATAGGTGAAATAGAAGATGTAAAAGAGTATAATTTTTTTGGCTTATATCAAAAAAATTTGATTAGCATTTTAGATTATCTTCAAAAAAAGATTTTATTTATACCTCATGCTGAAGAGTTTGTTTTCTCTTCAAAAGAGTATGAAAAGAGCATAAGCCTTTTTTGTAAAGAGAACAAACTTCCTTTCATTTATTTATTTTTTCAACAGCAAGAATTAAAAAAAATGTTGTCCAAAGAAAAAAAAGTATTTTTTTATTATATTCCCCAAAAAAGCACGTCAACAGAATCGATTACTTTAGAAGAAGATGAATTATTTTCCTCTGATGATTTATTTTGGAAACCAGAAGATAAAATTAGACCATTTAAAACTCTTAAAAAATATCTTCCAGATTGGCTTAAAGAATATAAACAGGTAATTTTGAGTTTTAAATCTGCCCAAATTAGAGATAAAGTGATTAAGGCCTTAGGTGATAATTTATTTAACGTAAAATATAATTTTGAATTTCATATCCCAGGTCTGTATGCCTTAATTTCTCCTCTAACTAAAGGTTATATCTTAAAATGGGATAATAGTCTTATTTTAAGCACAGATCTTTTATTTCCTACTGTTAAATATAAACGAAAAGATTTTCAAGGCTTAAAATCCTACGAAGAACTTTCTGAAGGGGATTTAGTGGTTCATAGAGATTATGGTATAGCTATTTTTTCTGGTTTAAAAACTCTTCAGTTTTCTAATATAAAGGGAGAATACTTACTTCTAGTTTATGCTAATGAAGACAAACTTTATTTACCTGTAGAAAAAATAAATTTAATTCAAAAGTACAAAGGGCCTGAAGGAATAGTACCACCCTTAGATAAACTGGGTGGCACAAGATGGAGCAACGTAAAAGAAAGAGTTAGAAAAGAAATTGCCAAAATTGCTAAAGATTTAGTAGAAATTTATGCTTATAGAAAAATAGCTAAACGTCATTCTTATAGTCCTTTAGATGAAGAGTATTATGAATTTGAAGCAAGTTTTGGTTTTGAAGAGACTTTAGATCAAAGTAAGGCCATTGCAGAAGTAATGGCTGATATGGAAAAAGAAGAGCCTATGGACAGGTTGATTTGTGGAGATGTTGGGTTTGGTAAAACAGAAGTAGCTATGCGAGCAGCCTTTAGAGCTGTAAAAGATGGTCATCAGGTTTGTGTATTGTGTCCTACAACGATTTTGGCGGAGCAACACTTTCGCAACTTTCAAAAAAGAATGTCTCCTTTTGGGGTGAAAGTGGGGATGTTAAGTAGATTTGTTAGTTTTTCAGTGCAAAAAAAAATTATTAGTGAAGTAAAAAAAGGACAGATAGATATTTTAATTGGAACTCATCGAGTATTGTCAAAAGATGTAGAAATACCTAATTTGTCTTTGTTGATTTTAGATGAAGAACAAAAATTTGGAGTTAAGCATAAAGAAAAGTTAAAAAAGATAAAAAAAGAAGTGGACGTTTTAACCCTTACAGCCACTCCCATTCCAAGGACTTTACAATTATCTTTGTCTGGCATTCGCAGCTTGAGTATTATAGAAACTCCACCACCAGCAAGAAAGCCTGTCAAAACCGAGCTTTTGGAAAGAGATTTAGAAAAATTAAAATCTATTTTAGAATTTGAATTAAATAGACATGGGCAAATTTTTTGGGTTTACAACAGAGTGCAAGGCTTAAATGCTGTGGCTGAGAGAGTAAAACATATAGCCCCTGGGGCAAAAGTAGCTATAGCCCACGGTCAAATGAGAGAAAAAGAATTAGAAGAGGTAATGTATCAATTTTATAAAGGTCATATAGATATTCTAGTCTGTACCTCAATTATAGAATCGGGCCTAGACTTTCCTAACGTCAATACCTTGATTATAGATAATGCTCATTTGTTTGGTCTTGGACAATTGTATCAATTGCGGGGTAGGGTAGGTCGCTCCGATAAGCAGGCTTTTGCTTATTTTTTAGTGCCTAGCTTAAAAAAATTGGCCCCCAAAGCTAAAAAGCGTTTAAAAGTAATTTTATCTTTTGACTATCTTGGAGCAGGTTTTCGGTTGGCAATGGAAGATTTACGACTTAGAGGAGCAGGAAATATTTTAGGTGAAGCTCAAAGTGGACAAATAGGAAAGATAGGGTTAGACTTATTTTTGGAAATGCTTCACGAAGAAGTAAAAATTTTACAGGGACAAAGAGTTTATTCGCCAAAAGAACCAGAAATAGATCTCAAATTAGAAGCTTATATCCCAGCTGAATATATTACTGATAAAAAAGAAAGATTGCATTATTATCGCTTATTAGCCAATTCTAATTGTAATGATTCAAGAGAAAATGTAATCTTAGCAGAAATTAAAGATAGATATGGTTCGTTTCCAAAACAATTAGTTAATTTTATTAATCTAATGCAATTAAAAAGTCAGGCTAGATTACTTGGTATAAGTAAAATTTATATTAAAAATAATTCTTGCTTTTTAAAATGGGAACAAGATAGTTTTAATTTAGATCTTAACAAATTAATAATCTGGATAAAAAATAATAAAGCACAATTACTTCCTACTGGAGAAATAAAATTAAATTTAAAAACAAACGATATTTTATCTACAATTAAGAATATATTGAAAGATATACAAAAGATAGTTTTAAATGACAATGGTAAAATGTCTATACATTAGTTTTCAAAATAGATAAATTTGAGTTTAATGTCCAATATTTAAAGATAGTTTTATTGAAAGTTTTTTGGGATGGTTGTAAGCCATAAGGTATTTATTTTAAACTAAATAATTTAAAGAGATGTTTAAATTATAATTAGGTAAGATGGATAAAAGATTTTTTTTGCAAGATAGTTTTAGCAAGCATATTTGTTTTATCTTGATTTTTATTTTGATATGTTGGGGATGTAAGTTTAATAAAGTCCCTGTGGGGGCTGTTGCATCTATTAATGGCGACTATATCTATTTGGATGACTTAGAAAAACAATATGATTTTATTCATTTTGAATATGAAGGCAATTTAAATATTGCAGACATAAAGAAAGAGTATAGAAAAGAACTTTTAAATTTATTTTTTTATAAGTTAGTAAAACAAACTTTGCAAGAGAAAGGATTATTGGTTGGAAATAAAGAATTAGAAAAAGAGATCAATAAAATAAAATCAGATTATCCTCCTGGAGAATTTAAAAAGATGTTGATTGAAGAATGTATAGATTATGATAGTTGGAAAAAATTTTTAAAAATGAACTTGAATATTAAAAAATTTATTAATTTGGTAGTAAAACCAAAGATTAAAATAACGTTTAAAGAAGTTGAAGATTATTATAAAAAGCATTTTAAAGATTTTTATATTCCTAATATGGTCAGTTTTACAGTATTTTATTCTACTGATAAGGATATTTTACTAAAGATTAAAAATAGCAAATTAAAATTTAAAAAAGATGATAATAAGATGATAGATGAAATAAAAAAGAAGTATCCTTCGGTAATTGTGCATCATTATTTGTTTAAATTAAATCAGACTCCTTCCCTTTGGAAAAAAGTCATTGAAATTACACCAGAAGGTAATTTTAGTACAATAAAAAACGACAAAAGAGGTTTTTATTTACTTTTTATAAACAGGCAATATCCAGCAAAGTATTTGGAACCAGCTCAAGCTTATCCTATTATAGAAAATGTTATTTTGCAACAAAAGCTTAATGCTTATTTGTTAAATTGGTTTAAGAACAAATTGAGTACATCTAATATAATGATAAGTAAATTGTTATTAGAAAATAAATAATTTTTTTGTATGCTGTTAAATTTTATGAAATATAAAAATTAGGATCGATCTTTATATAAAATAAGGTGTTTTAATATTTTAATGGATTTTTTTGGGATAAATTTTTAAAATATTATGTTTTAATAAGGGTAGTTAATATGAAGGGATTAAGAAAAATTTTTATTTTATTTTTGGTAATATTTTATTTTTTACAAGTTAGAAATTATTTAGTATTTGCAACAGAAGTAGTTGATAGAATCGTAGCTATTGTAGATGGTGAGATTATTACTTTAATGGATTTAAATCAAAGATTAAAACCTTATTTAAAACAATTTCAAGGAAGAATACTTACAGATCAAGATAAAAAAATAATTTTAAAATTAAAAAAGAAGATATTAGATCAAATGATTGATGATATTCTTATAAAAAAAGTAGCAGAAAAGTACAAATTAAAAGTTTCTGATTTAGAAGTTAAAAATTATATAGATAAGATTAGAGAAGAAAATGGTCTTACTTTAGATGAATTTAAAAAGCAGCTAAAATTGCAAGGTTTAACTTATAAACAATTTTATAATAAAGTAAAAGATGATATGTTGAGAAATAGAATTGTTTCTGCCTTGGTTAGAAGAAAAGTAGTAGTAACTGACGAAGAGATTTTAAATTATTATAAGAAAAAATTTAAACAATCTATGAAGAAAAAATTTTGTTTAAAAATTATTTTGTTGTCTTCTAAAGGGAAGGCAGAAGAGGTTTATCAGAAATTAAAAAAAGGAAATTTGACCTTTGAAAGAGCTGCTCAAATCTATAGCATAGGACCTTATAAAAATGGAGATTTGGGATGTCTTAATTATAGTGATTTAAATAGTTCCTGGAAAAAAGTATTAGCTAATTTAAAACCAGGTGAAATTGCTTTACCTTTTGAATTTCAAAACCGGTGGGTTATTTTAAAGTTGGTAAAAATAAAACAAGAGTCAGCAAAACCTTTGAAAAATGTTAAAGAAAAGATTAGACAAGAGATTTATAGACAAAAATTCGTTAAATTGTTTAATGAATTTATTCAAAAACTAAGAAAAGATGCAGTAATAGATATTAAATTATAAATTAAATATATGTTTCTATTTAATGGTGAAAATTTTAGATGTTTTGTTTTTAATTTTAATAAAATTAAAAATGTAAATATGGAGTAAACTATGTCTTTAGGAGATATTGGTAAACAATTAAAAGAGGTCAGAGAAGAAAAGAAAATAACTTTAGAGCAAGTACATCAAAAAATAAAAGTTGGTATTCATATTTTAAAAGCAATTGAAGATGGTAATGACAAAGGATTACCTCATCCTATTTATACTCGAAGTTTTATAAAAGAATACGCAAAATTTTTAGGGTTAGATTGGAAAAGAATAGTAGATGTATATAGTGAATTTTATAATATTGATAATAGAGTAGATCAAATTGACAAATTACCAACCACTAGTGAAAGTTCTGATAAAAATTATAGAAAAAAGATTATCTGGATTGTTATTATTATTGTTATCTTTGTAATCATTTTGCTAAATAAAAATTCTCAACATTTAGTTAAGAAACAAAAATTATTTACCAACTCATCTTTGACAAAGAATAATTCTTTGAATAATTCTTTTTCAAATTCATCCAATGTGATAATTCCTAAATTTAAAAAGGATCTAAGCAATAAACAATTTAATTCTTCTGAAAATAATCAAAGCAAGTCTTCTAAAGATATTAATCATAATAAAAATAATACTAAAGAATTAAAGATAACTCCTAAGTCTAAGGATACAATTTTAAAACAAAACAAGCAAAATAATTCTACAGCAGTTTTTGAACAAAGAGTAAAGATTATCGCAAAAGAGCAATGTTGGGTACAAGCTAAAATGGATGATATTATAAAAGAATATTATCTTTACAAAAATGATAAAGTAAATTTAAAATTTAAAAATTATTTGGATTTAAAATTAGGTAATGCTGCTGGAGTTGACGTTTATTTTAATGATAAAAAGATAAGTTTCAATGCAACAGAAGGACAGGTGAAGATTTTACATTTTCCTCCTCAGAAAAATAAGAGATAAGTGCAAAAGTTAGAAGATTGTTTTTTTTTGATTGATTTGTTAAATTGTAATCAGCTTAAATTATTGAAAATATTTTTATTGAATATATGTCTGGTTGATTAAAATAATTTTTATAGTTGGCTTAATAAAACAAATGGAAATTAATGAGTATTTTATTATTTTAAAAAAAGGAAAATTTAAAGAAAATGATTTATGGTTAAAAGTATTATCTCCTAATTTGGGTTTTAACACTTATTTTGCTTTTGGAGGATTAAAAAGTAGAAGGAGGTTTTGTGGTTGTTTAGATATTTTTAATTTGTTGTATGGTAAAATCAGTCAAAATAAACGTTCCCATTATTTTACGTTACAAGAAGCTTATTTGGTTAATAAATTTGCCAATTTAAAAGATTATCCTAATAAGATAGGTGTTATTTATAATGTAACTTCTTTTTTGGAAAAAATTAAAATTACTCCTGATGAATACCAAAAGATATTTAACTTGTTTGTAGATTTTTTATCTATTTTACCTGATGTTTCTAACATTTCGTATTTGCCTTTACTTTTCAAGGCTAATTTAATATTTAATTTAGGCTATTTGCCACTTTTTTCCAAGTGTTTAGTCTGCAACAAAGCATTAGGGGCAGAAAGGGTCTTTTTTTCTATAAAAGAAGGTGGTTTTTATTGTTCTTCTTGTGTTAAATTTAAACAGTTTACTTTTGCTATGTCTTATAGGCATGTTCTCTTTTTGCAATATATTGCTAACTCCAAACCTAAAGATTGGATAAATGTAAAATTGGCTCTTGAATTAAGGCAAATGTGTTATAAAATAGTAAGTATTTTTTCTGAATATCATTTAGCCGTTAGTTTGTAAAAAACTTTGTTTTGTTTTTAACAATCAAATTTTTATAGCTACTGTCCCTATTTGTATTTATATTTTGAATTAATAATTTGGAGGAGAAAAATAGTATGTATTTTCAAGACGTAATTCTAACTCTACAAGAGTATTGGACTAAGCAAGGCTGTATTCTTCAACAACCATACGACATTGAAGTGGGTGCAGGCACTTTTAATCCTGCAACTTTTTTACGGGTAATTGGTCCTGAACCATGGAGAGTTGCTTATGTAGAGCCCTCACGACGCCCTACAGATGGACGTTATGGAGAAAATCCTAATAGATTACAACATTATTATCAATTCCAGGTTATTTTAAAACCTGCTCCTAAGGATGTTATTCAACTATACCTTAATAGTTTGCAAGCCTTAGGTATAGAAGGGGCTGAGCACGATATTAGATTTGTAGAAGATGACTGGGAATCTCCTACTTTAGGTGCGTGGGGACTTGGCTGGGAAGTGTGGTTGAATGGTATGGAAGTCACTCAATTTACTTATTTCCAACAAGTAGGCGGTCTTAATTTGGATCCCATTAGTGTGGAAATAACTTATGGCTTAGAGCGTATTTCTATGTACTTACAAAAAAAAGAGTCAGTATATGATTTGGAATGGAATAGTGAAATTACTTATGGAGACGTGCATCATCAAGGAGAACTAGAGAATTCTTGTTATAATTTTGACTATAGCAATGAAAAAATGCTTTTTAATTTTTTTCAGGAATGTGAAAAGGAATCGTTAAAGTTATGTGAGAACAAATTATTATGGCCTGCTTATGATTATTGTTTAAAATGTTCTCACATTTTTAATTTGTTAGATGCGAGAGGAGCTATATCCATTACAGAAAGAACTTCTTATATTAATAGAGTTAGAAATCTTGCTTCTAAAATTGCCAGACTTTATGCAGAGCAAAGAAAGCAACTTGGTTATCCTCTCTTAAAAAAATGCGCTTTTGAAAAGTAATTTTTTATATCTATAAAACTTAAATATAAAGAGGTAGAATGATGAGTTATTTTGTTTTGGAAATAGGTTTTGAAGAAATGCCTGCTCGTTTTTTAAACAATTTGGAACAAGATTTAAAAAATCAATTTACTCAAAAATTAGATGAACAAAAAATCAATTTTAAAGAAATAAGAGTGTATTCTACTCCTCGTAGGTTAATTGGGGAAATTATAGATATTGCAAACAAGCAGGCAGTGGAACAAAAAGAAATCATTGGTCCACCAGTAAATATAGCCAAAGACAAGAATGGTCATCTAACTAAGGCCGGATTTGGGTTTGTAAAATCTCAACAAGTAGAGCTAGATGCTGTTTATGAAAAAGACACAGATAAAGGAAAATATTTGGCTGTTCGTAAAACAATAGGGGGAAAGGACAGTACTGATGTTTTAGAAAAAATTTGTCCAGAGATTATTAGCAAGTTGTATTTTCCCAAAAAGATGCGCTGGAGTTCTGATTTTACTTTTGGTCGTCCTATACGCTGGATTTTGGCCATGTTTGAGGATAAAATTATTAATTTTAAACTGGCCGATGTTAGTTCTTCTAATCTAACTTATGGACATAGGGTTATGGGACCTGGTCCTTTTAAAATTGCTCAAGCCAAAAATTTGTTATCGGTTTTAGAGCAAAAAGGTAAGGTCATTCTTGCTGTTGATAAAAGAAAAGATATTATTGTAACTAAGGGCAACCAATTGGCTGAGGCTATAGAGGGGAAAATAATTTGGAATGAGTCTTTATTAAATGAAGTTAGTTATCTGGTGGAATATCCTAAACCTTTGTTGGGACGATTTTCAGACAAGTTTTTGCAATTGCCAGAAGAAGTTTTACTTACCAGCATGGAAACGCATCAAAAAAGTTTTGGTCTTAGATCTAAAACTGAGGGCAAAATTCTTCCTTATTTTTTGACCATAATAAATTTAGAGCCCAAAGATTATGAGAGTGTAAAAATAGGTTGGGAAAGGGTGTTAAAAGCACGTTTAGAGGATGCCAATTTTTTCTGGCAAACAGATTTAAAATCTTCTTTTGAAGATTGGTTACAAAAATTAGAAAAGGTTACTTTTTTAGCACCTCTTGGAAGTATGCGTTTTAAATCTGACAGATTGGTTAATATTATAGAGTGGTTAGGAGAAAGGTTTTATCCTGAATGTCTATCAGACTTAAAAAGGTCTGCTCTTTTGGCCAAGTGTGACTTGGTTTCAGAGATGGTTACAGAGTTTCCAGAACTAGAAGGAATTATGGGTGGGATATATGCAGAGCATAAAGGGGAGTCACCTATAGTTGCAAGAGCTATTTACGAGCATTATTTACCTAAAGGACAGGGTGAGTTGCCTGCTAGTTTGGAAGGATCCTTACTTAGCCTTGCAGATAAGATAGATACTCTGGTGGGTTGTTTTGGTCTGGACATAATTCCTACAGGAGCAGCAGATCCTTATGCTCTGAGAAGAAATGCTCTGGGAGTAATTCAAATTATTTTAAAAAGGGCTTTGTCTTTCTCCTTAACAGAGTTGTTGAAATATAGTTACAGTTTATATGGAGACGTGGCTTTTAAAGAAGACCAGATTAATACGGTTCAAAAATTAATGAACTTTTTTAAACAACGTTTAAAATATTTTTGGCAGGAGCAAGGACTGACTCCTCAGGTTATTGAGGCAACTCTTGGAGCAGGGTGGGATAATATTTATGATACTTATTTAAGGTTACAAGCGTTGACTGAATTTTCTAAAGAAAAAGAGTTTGAATCTGCTGTGCTTACTTTTAAACGAGTGGCCAACATTATAAAAAAACAGGCCAATAAAAACGAATTTTTTTTAGAAATTAAAGTAGATTTACTTAAAGAGCCGGAAGAACAAAAATTGTATTTAAAAATACAAGAATTTAAGCCCAGGTTTGAGACTTTTTTTAGGCAAAAAAATTACAAACAGGCTTTAGAGCTGCTTTTGGATTTAAAACCAGTGGTAGATAATTTTTTTGACAACGTGATGGTAATGTGTAAAGAGCAGGATTTGAGAAAAAATCGCTTGACCATGTTAAAAAATATGACTATGTTGCTCGCCGATTTGGCTGATTTTGATGCATTACAAATATAAAAACTTTTAAGGAGGAAAGGTACTTTGGCCAATCACAAATCTGCAATTAAAAGACATAGGCAAAGTTTAAAAAGAAGAGCTAGAAATAAAGCCATTAAGACCAGAGTGAAAAATGTTATTAAGGCTGTGCGTCAGGCTGTGGAAGTGAAAGACACAGAGCAAGCCACTGAGAAGTTAAAAATAGCTACCTCTGTTATTGGTAAAGCATCCCAAAAAGGCGTTTTGCATTGGAGAAACGCTGCTAGGAAGATTTCCAAACTTACTAGACTCGTTAATAGCTTGAATAAGTAAAATCTGGCAAAGTAATGTTATCTTGGGGCAATAGATAACACTGGGCATATTGGATATTGATTTGAAGAATAAGGCAGCCCAAAAAAACAACTAAAAAACGTAATTCCCTGTACCTAAGGCGGGCTAATTTGCGTAAAAAATAGCTTTAAGTTTCAGGTAGCCAGCCTTAGGTTTTCATAATTTTTGAGGAGCTTTTTTTTCTTTTTACTCCCGGTTTATAATAAATTGGAGTTATTAGGGGTAAAATTTAAGTGCTTTCTTCAAAAAACGCCTTGTAAGCTAAATAAGTAGTATATAGATCTACAGTACTGCTTATTTCAAAAGGGCTATGCATACTAAGCAAGCCTGGTCCACAATCAATCACATCTCCTCCGTAAGAAGCTAAAAATTTTGCCACTGTTCCCCCGCCTCCCAAATCTACTTTACCGAGTTCAGCCATTTGCCAGGGGATTTGTTTGCGATTTAAAATGTTTCTAAGCCAGGCTATATATTCTGCGTGGGCATCGTTGGCTCCGTATTTACCTTTATGTCCTGTAAATTTGCAAAATACAGGACCATAGCCTAGACGAGAAGCATTTAACTTTTCGTGGGCATCCTGATAGTCTGCCTCTATGGGGGCATGTACATCTGCTGAGATCGCCTTCATGTTTAGAAATACCTGGGAAATTTTTCCCTTTTCCTTCCAGGCATCAAGAAGTTCTTCCAGACAATACTGAAGAAAAAAAGATTTTGCTCCAGTAGATCCGTCTGAGCCAATTTCTTCTTTATCCCAGAATATAAGTATCTGGGTATAATTAGGGGTATCACTTTTCAAAAAAGCGTTTAAGCTTAAAAATACACAGGCCCTATCGTCTTGACCATAACCGCCTATCAGACCTTTGTCTAATCCTACAAATCTGGCCTTACCTGCAGGCACGGCTTGAATTTCCGCACTATAGAGATCTTCTTCTCCAATAGCAAAACGCTCAAATAATAAGTGTAATAAGTGTTTTTTGATCCGTTTTTCTTGTTTTTTGTTGTTGTCTTTATTTTTTAAAGGAATGTGACCAAGAATTATGTTTAATTTTTCCGCTTCAAACGCGTCTTTTACTTTTTTTTCTATCTGTTTGTGAGCTAGATGGGGAAGCAGATCTGAAATAGTAAATACAGGATCATCTTGATTTTCTCCAAGCACAAAGTTTATTTTTTTCCCATTAGTTTTTATTATAACTCCATGGAGAGCTAAAGGTCTGGCGAGCCATTGGTATTTTTTGATACCTCCATAGTAATGGGTTTTGGCCAAAACCACTTCGCATTCTTCGTATAAAGGATGTTGTTTTAGGTCCAGACGAGGACTATCCACGTGAGCACATATTAATCTCGTGCCAGAGGTTAGAGGCTTTTTGCCCCGTTTGGCAATAAAAATAGTTTTGTTATGTAAAGTTTTAAAGACCTTATCCTGGGAAAAATCTTGTTCAAAGCCATGCTTTTCTAAAACGTTTTTTATCCAGCTAATAGTTTCTCTTTCTGTTTTGTTTTGAGACAAAAAATCTAGATAATTATTTGCCAGTTGGTTTAACTCTAAATTATCGTAAAACGCTTCCCAAGCAGTTGTTTTTTTTACTTCTAGCTCCATGGTTCCTCCTACTATAAATTAAGTTATTTACTAGAGGTTAAAACCAATTATGGCTCCTTTTAGCTTACTTAAATTTGGTTAAATATTTTTGTTGTTGGCCATTGAGATATTTATCTATTAAATAAGTTTTTCAAAGTAAGCTATAGTTTTCTTTAGGCCTTCTTCCAGACTAATTTTGGGCTCCCATTGAAGAATTTTTTTGGCCAGAGTAATATCTGGACGTCGTTGTCTGGGATCATTTTGAGGAAGAGGTTTAAATTCTATTTTAGATCTGGAGTTGGTAATGTCTATAATTCTTTCAGCTAATTCCAAAATAGTTATTTCTGCAGGATTACCTAAATTAAGAGGACCGGTTATTGTGTCTGGCGTATTCATAAACTTTAATATTGCTTCTATAAGATCGTCGATGTAACAAAAAGATCTGGTTTGCTTTCCTGTACCGTAAATAGTTATGGGTTTATTTTGCAAGGCCTGTAGAATGAAGTTACTTACAACTCTTCCGTCGTTTGGATGCATATTAGGTCCATAAGTATTAAATATTCTCCCCACTTTTATTTTTAAGCGATATTGACGATGATAGTCAAAAAAAAGGGTTTCAGCACATCTTTTGCCTTCATCATAACAAGCTCGAGGTCCTATAGGATTTACACGTCCCCAATAAGTTTCTGGTTGGGGATGCTCTTCTGGATCTCCATATACTTCTGAAGTTGAAGCCTGAAAAATTTTCGCTTTTGTTCTTTTGGCTAGGCCTAACATGTTTATACTACCGTGAACGCAGGTTTTTAGAGTTTGCACTGGGTCAAATTGGTAATGAACGGGTGAAGCAGGGCAGGCTAGATTGTAAATTTCATCTACCTCTATGTATAGAGGAAACGTAATATCATGTCTTAACATTTCAAAACGAGGATTATTTAATAGATGATAGATATTTTGTTTTTGTCCAGTGTAAAAGTTATCACAACAAATAACTTCGTGTCCTTGCTCTAAAAGACGTTCGCATAAATGAGAACCAATAAATCCGGCTCCACCTGTGATTAGAATGCGTTTGGGTATATTTAGCATTAGATTTCTCCTTTGAATTTAGTTATCCAGACGAATAATACTTTTAAATATCTTTACTATTATAGGTAAATCTGAAGAAAGTAAACATCTTACGTCTAAACAAAAAATATCATTTTCTATACGTCCGATTATAGGAGGATTGGCTTGCAGAAGTTTTTTTCTAATTTGTTCAGGAGTTAAATTTTTAATTTTTATTTGTACCAAATACGTGGGTAAAGTTGTTTCTGGTAAAGAACCACCGCCTATTTTGGAAGTAGAGCGACAGGTTTTAGCTGAAATATCAGGAAGTTGTTTTAATTTATGGGCCAGTTTAGTTGCTCTGTTTTTTAGAGTGCTAGGAGAAATAAAAATCATTTTTAAGGTGGGAATTTCTGTTAAAGCCTTTTCCAGATCTAGATATAACCTGAGAGTGGCTTCTAAGGCAGCCAAAGTCATTTTGTCTATTCTTACTGCTCTATTAAGAGGGTTTGTTTTAATTTGATCAATAAATTTTTTTTGGCCAACAATAATGCCTGCCTGAGGTCCGCCTAAAAGCTTATCTCCACTAAAAGAGATAACATCTACACCAGCTCTAATACTTTCTTGAACTGTGGGTTCGTCAAAATCTTTTAAAAAATTATTATTTTTACTTACTTGAGCAAAAGAGAGTAAATTACCACTACCCATGTCTTCTATAAGAGGCAAATGATGTTCTTTGGCCAAAGATGCCAGTTGGGATAAACTAACACTTTTATAAAAGCCTAAGATGCGATAATTTGAGGTGTGAACTTTCATTAAGGCTGCAGTATTCTCGTTTATGGCTTGCTTATAATCTTTAAGATGGGTGCGATTAGTAGTGCCTATTTCTTTTAAAATAGCTCCACTTTTGGCCATTACGTCTGGAATACGAAAAGAACCACCTATTTCTACCAATTCTCCTCTAGAAACTATTACTTCTTTGTTTTTGGCCAAAGTTTCAAGCACTATCAACACGGCTGCTGCAT
Organism: Desulfonauticus sp.; assembly: GCA_030950395.1. Taxonomy (GTDB): domain Bacteria; phylum Desulfobacterota; class Desulfovibrionia; order Desulfovibrionales; family Desulfonatronovibrionaceae; genus Desulfonauticus. Next base: position 67,764 of record JAUZRP010000014.1, read on the forward strand.
TGTTGTTTACTACTAAAGCTGCTTGCGCCCCTGTAATTAAACAAAGTAATTCTTCTACATGAGCATATCTGCTTCCTCTTTGGCCTGTCTCCAGATTAAATTCTAGGTTAGAATAGTTGTTGCAGGCTAAAGTAACCGCTTTTATTGCTTGTTTGGCCAAAAGAGATCGGCCAAGATTGGTATGAATAATAACTCCTGTACCATTGATCACTTTTTTAAAGTTAGGTTGTAATTTGTGATATAAAAAATCTTTTAGGTGATTTTCAAAAGTTGCGCTTTTTAAGTTTTGCTCTCCAATAGATCCTGTTTTTATTTTTTGTCGTATGTGCTCTAGATAGATATTAATTTTGTCCTTTAAAAGAAGGGTAGGAACATCTGGAAAATGAGATTGCATTTTGTGTAAAAGTTTTTCCATTGAGGGGAGTTTAGAAAAAAGATTGTTAGACAAGTAAGCCTCCTTAAAAATTATTTTTTTATTAAGTATCTTAAATGCTATCAAATATCAACCTACTCCCAACCAAACTCTACGGACATTTCTCTTTATCTAACAGACTATTGTCTTTATGAATTTTACGCAATAATTGGTTGCAAACAAAATGTAACCTAGTCGTAAAAAAAATGTAGCCAAACTAGTTTAAAGCCAAAGCCTGTTTTAAAGGTTAGACCAATCGATAAGGATATTTCAACGTGAAACTTAAAGTAGGTAAAAAATGGCCTCAATTAGTTTAAAGGGTATATATAAATATTTTGGTAATACTCAGGTTATTCAAAATGTTAATTTGGACATAAAACATGGTGAATTTGTGGTTTTAGTAGGTCCTTCTGGGTGTGGCAAAACCACTCTTTTGCGGATTATTGCTGGACTTGAGGTCCAATCGCGAGGGGATGTTTTTATTGGTGAGAAACGTGTAAATGATTTGTCTCCAAAAGATAGAAATATTGCCATGGTTTTTCAAAATTATGCCCTTTATCCCCATATGACAGTAGAAGAAAATATAGTCTTTGGTTTAAAACTGCGCAAAGTTCCCAAACAATATCAAAAACAAGCAGTGTTAAATGTGGCCAAGATGTTAGATTTAATAGGTTTGCTTGATCGTAAACCAAGAGAGCTTTCTGGGGGACAGAGACAAAGGGTGGCTATGGCCAGAGCCATAGTGAGACAACCCAATGCCTTTCTTATGGACGAGCCTTTGAGTAACCTGGACGCCAAGTTACGTAATCAGATGCGTATTAACATAAAAAAATTACAACGTCAGCTTGATACTACCACAGTGTATGTAACTCACGATCAAATTGAAGCTATGGCCATGGCTGATCGCATTGCAGTGGTAAATCAAGGCCAAATAATACAAGTAGGCACACCTGAAGAAGTTTATCATAAGCCAGCAAATACTTTTGTGGCTAATTTTATTGGTTCTCCTGCTATTAATTTTATTCCAGCAGTGCGTGTAACAGAAAACCAATTTAAAGTATCTCCTAATTTAATTATTCCTTTTAGTAAAGAAAAGTTATCTTCTTTTAATGCTAAAGAATGTTTGTTGGGAATTAGACCAGAACATGTTTATATAGTTGACGATAAGGTCAATTCAAAAAAAATGTTTATATGGAGGAGTAAGATTTTATTAAACGAGCCTTTAGGTGGAGAAACTCTGTTATATACTACCTTGGGAGACACAGAAATTAAGGTAAAAGTTATTGGTCAAACCCAAAAACAGGGTTCAGTGAGCTTAGGTTTTTATCCAGAACAGGTGTACATATTTGATAAAAAAGATGGAACTTGCTTGAGTCATGCTGATCTTATGCTAGTTTAAATGATCTAACTGTAAAAAATTAGTTTAAGTAGTTAGACAAAAATTTAATAAGATCCAACTGCAAAAATTCGTTTAAATAATTAGATATACGTTGAACAAAAAAATTTTTAATAATTTAAGTTGGTTACAATTTGACAATTTGATCAATAATACAAATAGCGGGATTTTGCAGTCAAGTTTTAATAAGAAAATTTTTTTAATTACGAGGTTTAAACCCACGTGATTTTAAATACAAAATCACGTGGGTTAAAGTAAAATAAAAAATTCAGGAGGAGAAAAATGAAACGTTTGGTAGGAGCTTTAATTGTTGTTTTAATGTTAGCAAATTTTAGTTTTGCTAAAGAAAAAGTCAAAATTACATTTTGGCACGCTATGGGAGGTTCAAGGACTGCTTTTATTCAACGTATGGTAGAAGATTTCAATTACACTCATCCCAACATTGAAGTAAAAGCAGAGTATAAAGGAAGTTACAGAGACACACTTAATGCTGCTATTTTAGCTTATAAACAGGGAAATGCCCCAAATATTGTTCAGATTTTTGAAGTTGGTAGCCAGCTTGCATTAGACTCTGGTATTTTTTTACCTTTTCAAGACACAGTAAAACCAACAGACTATGCTATGCTAGATGATTTTATTAGTGGTATTGCCAACTATTATAGAATTAATGGTAAATTTAATTCTATACCTTTTAATTCTTCCAATCCAATTTTGTACTATAACAAAACTTTATTTAAAAAAGCTGGACTGGATCCTAATCGTCCACCTAAAACTTTTAAAGAAGTAATGGAAGCTTGTGCTAAAATAAAAAAAGCAGGGGTTGCTCCTTATGGTATTACCTGGCCTTTGCACGGTTGGTTTGTGGAACAATGGATTGCTGAGCAGGGTGCTTTGTTGGCTAATCATAAAAATGGTCGAGCAGGCAGAGCAACAGACGTATATTTAAACTCCAAAGCCATGTATAGAATAATGAAGTGGTGGAGAGATTTGTATAAAAAAGGATACTACGCTTACTCAGGCAAGCCAGAAGATTGGGATGGAGCTAATAATTTGTTTGTTTCTGGGCAAGCAGCTATGCTGATTACTTCTACATCTGATGTTACTATTTTACAAAATGCTGCTTATGAACATAATTTTGAATTGGGCACAGGATTTTTACCAGTGCCAGACGGAATTAAGAGAAATGGCGTTGTTGTTGGTGGAGCAAGTTTATGGATGACTAAAGGACATTCTAAAGCTCAAAACGAAGCGGCTAAAACCTTTTTATTGTGGTTTACTAATACAGAAAACGAGGTTCGTTGGCACAAGGGAACTGGTTATTTCCCTGTTCGTAAAAGTGCTGTTGACGTCTTAGAAGTAGAGCATTGGTTTGATAAACATCCAGCTTATAGAGCTGCTTTTGATCAGCTTTTACAAACCAAGTCTAACTATGCTACTAGAGGAGCCTTGTTAGGTATTTTCCCTGAATTGAGAAATATTGTAACTGATGCTGTTCAAAAGATTTTTGATGGTAAGCCAATTAAAACCGTATTGAATGAAGCAGATAAAAGAGCTGATGCTGCTTTGAAAAAGTATAACAGATCCGTAAGATAGTAGATTAAGGATTAGTGTCAGGGGGGGATTTAACTCCCTTCCTGATAAAATAAAGCGAGTTTTAAAGAAGTAGATTTATAGGGTTATGGAAAAAAGGGAAGTTTTTAAAAATTCATATTTGGCTTTTATATTAGCCTTTCCTACTTTGATAATTCTTTTGCTATTTCTTTATTATCCAACCTTCAAAACCTTTATTTTATCTTTTTATCAAGTAGGATTTTTAGGTTTATCTAAGATTTTTGTAGGGATTGAGAACTATATAACTTTGTTTACAGATCCTAATTATCAACAAATTTTTTATAATACTTTTATCTTTGTAGTATCTAATGTAGGATTAAGTTTGGGATTGGGTTTGCTTTTGGCCGTATTAGCTAACACTAAGGTAAAAGGTTGGCGTATTTATAGATTACTTTTAATTTGGCCCTATGCTTTACCTCCTGCAGTAGCTGGAGTAATATTTCTTTTTATGTTCAATACTCAAGTTGGAATTATAAATTATTTTTTAGGACATTTTATAGGAATAAAGCCAGATTGGTTATCTAATCCCATTTTAGCTATGTTTGTTATTATTTTAGCTTCGGTATGGAAAAATATTGGGTACAACGTTGTATTCTATTTGGCTGCTTTACAAAATCTACCTGGAGATGTATTAGAAGCTGCAGAGATCGATGGAGCATCTTGCTGGCAAAAATTTTGGCACATTACGTTCCCTTTACTTTCTCCTATGACTTTATTTTTATTGATTATGGACACTATTGCAGCTTTTTTTGATTGTTTTGCTTTTGTTGATATTCTAACAAAAGGTGGACCAGCTGGCAGCACTACTCTTTTAATTTATAGTATTTACCGCGATGGTTTTGAATATTTTAAAACTGGTATGGCTGCTGCACAATCTGTTATTCTTTTTATTATAGTCGTTATTTTAACTATTTTACAGTTAAGGTTATCAAAAAATTGGGTATCTTATTCTCGTTAACACATTTATAACATTTATTTTTATTAAAACTATGAAAAGTAAAAAACGCATATTTATCCACTTAGGGTTATTATTTAGTGTATTTGTTATTGCTTCTCCAATTATTTTGGCAATCTTGTTTTCCACTCAAACTCCTGGAGAAATTTTTAGTTATCCTCCTAAATTTATTTTTGGTTCAGCTTTTTTAGAAAATTATAAAATAGCTTGGACTACTTTTCATTTAGGAAAGTATATGCTAAATTCTTTATACATAGCTTTTGCAGTAACTATTGGTAAAACTATTATAGCTTTTGCTGCTGCTTTAGTTTTAGTCTATTTTAGATTTTCTTTAAAAAATTGGTTTTTTGTCTTTATTTTATTTACGTTAATGATGCCCACAGAAATTATGATTGTATCTCTTTTTGATTTAGTTGCTAAAATTGGTTGGGCCAATTCTTATGCTGCTCTTATTGTTCCGTTTTTGGCTTCCGCTACAGGTACTTTTTTATTTCGTCAGCATTTTTTGCAAATTCCGGTTTCCTTGCTGGATGCTGCTCGTATTGACGGGGCAGGCCCCATTCGTTTTGCCTGGAACATCCTGTTGCCTATGTCTGCCAACGTAATTGCTGCTTTGGCTGTAATAGAATTTGTTTACGTTTGGAATCAATACTTATGGCCTTTAGTGGTTATCAGGGAAAACTCTCGTCAAATGATTCAAATTGGTTTGAGAATGATGATTACTGGTCAAGACGCAACTAACTGGGGCGTGGTTATGGCTGGCGCTATTATTTCTCTTATTCCTGCCCTTATAGTATTTTTACTTCTCCAGGAACAATTTAGCCGTGGATTTGCTTTGAGTCAGGAAAAATAGTCTAAAATATTAATTAATTTTGTTGCTCTAAAACCACTTCTTCTTTTCCATCCTGAGGCAGGGTAAAAACGTGGACTTTTTCTTTTAAGGAGGTATTAAGTTTTTTGCCTGTAAAGTCTGGATGAATGGGCAGTTCTCTGTGTCCTCTGTCAATGAGAACTAATAATTTTATTTTGTTAGGTCGTCCAAAATCAAGCAAAGCATCTAAAGCTGCTCGGATAGTCCTGCCTGTAAAGATAACGTCATCCACTAAAATAATTTCTTTGTTTTCCACCTCAAAAGGAATATTGGAGGCATTGACAAAGGGTGTGCTGGCTAGATTGGTCCAATCATCGCGATATAAATTTATGTCTAAACTTCCTAGAGGTATTTTGATTTTAGTTTTTTCATATAAAATTTTCTGTAATTTTGAGGCAATATCCACCCCTCTTCTTTGAATACCAACTAAGGCTAATTCTAATGGATTTGAAATTTTTTCTAAAACTTCGTAAGCCAGGCGTTCAATAATTTTATTTATTTCTTGAGCAGTTAAAATAGTTTTTTGCTTCATATCAAACCTCTTGTTTGTGGTTATAAATCACGTGTTATAACTTTTGTAAATAAAAAAATAAGTATTTTTATTTTGTTCACTAATGGATTAGGTCATTAGAATTAAAACTATCAAAGCAAGAACTATTCTATAATAAGCAAAGGGTTTTAAAGTTATTTTTTCTAATAAATAAATAAATCCTTTTACTGCAATGCAGGCAAAGATAAAAGAAGTAATAAATCCTATACCCAAGACAATAAAATCGTTGAAGTTAAATAAATGATAACTTTTCAATAGATCATAACCAGTGGCTGCAAACATAATGGGAACAGCAGCCAAAAAAGAATATTTGGCTGCTAATTTTCTTTCTACTCCAAGAAGCATTGCTCCTAAAATAGTTGCAGCAGAGCGGGAAAATCCAGGCCATAGGGCCAAACACTGAAAACAACCGATAAAAAAAGTTAAACGGGGAGTTAATTGATCTAGCGTAAAAAATTTTTTTTTGGGAGTAAAATTTTCTACTAAAAGAATAAAAATAGCGCCTCCCAAAAGGGCCCAGGCCACTGTTTGAGGAGAAAATAAATATTTTTTTATGTAGTGATGAGTTAATAATCCTAAGATACCAGCTGGTAAAGTGGTTAAAAAGAGTAAATACAATCCATATATCCCCTGAAATTTATTTTTTTGATTAGAGTCTGAAGGAAAGAAGAGATTGATAAAAAAATCTTTATAAAGCCATACCACGGCCAAAATAGCTCCCAGTTGGATAACGATTTCAAAAGTTTCCGCTTTTGGTCCTGTAAAATTAAGCAATTTGCCAGCAATAATTAAGTGGCCAGTAGAAGAAATAGGTAAAAATTCTGTTAAACCTTCAATAATACCAAGAATAATTGCCTTGTAATAAATTAGCATAAACTTCTTACTCCAATATTTTATTTAAAAAAGATTGAATACGTTTGGGCATGTTGGAAGAAGAAAAAAATTCCTTGCTTTGTGCTTGGGCTATAATTTCGCCATTTTCCATAAAAATAACTCTATCTGCCATTTCTTTGGCAAAACCCATTTGATGAGTAACTATAATCATAGTCATTCCTTCCTCAGCCAATTTTTTAATAGCTTCAAAAACTTCTCCCACTAACTCTGGATCCAGTGCCGAGGTTGGTTCGTCAAAAAGCATTAATTTGGGCTTCATAGCCAGAGCCCTGGCTATGGCCACTCGTTGTTTTTGTCCTCCAGATAGACAAACAGGATAAACATCTTTTTTATTTAGTAAACCCACTTTAGAAAGCATATCTAAAGCGATTTGTTTGGCCTCATCTTTACTTTTTTTCTGAACAGTTCTTGGACCTTCCATTACGTTTTCTAATACAGTCATGTGCGGAAACAAGTGAAAATGTTGAAAAACCATTCCAATTTCAGCCCTTAAGGTTGAGATATTTTTAGCCTTATCTAAAATTCGTTTTCCTTTTTTGTAAACATATCCAACTTCCTTACCTTGAAAGAAAATTTGTCCTTGATCTATTGTTTCTAAAAAATTTATTGTTCTAAGTAAAGTTGATTTGCCTGATCCAGATGGACCTATAATACATAATTTTTCACCAGAATAAAGTTTTAGGTTCACGTTTTTTATGGCTATAACTTTACCAAATTTTTTATGAATATTTTTTAGTTCTAATAACGGACTATTATTTTTGTTCATAAGCCCCAACTTTTCTTTCCACTTTTTCAAAGATAAGAGTAAATATACTGGTTAAAATAAGATAGATTAGTCCTGCCAAAATTAGAATTTTTACGTCAAAATAGGTATTAAAAAGTTGATCTGCAGATCTCATTAATTCTACCATAGCAATAGTGGAAACCAGAGCAGTATCTTTAATCAAGGCAATAAATTCATTGGCGATAGGTGGAATGATTCTTTTATAGGTCTGAGGTATAATAATGCGTCTCATGGCTTGAGAATAAGTCATACCTAAAGCCAAAGCAGCTTCCATCTGGCCAGCGTCAATGCTTTGAATGCCGGCTCTGATAATCTCTGCCAGGTAAGCGGAATAATTTAGACCCAAACCTAAGAAAGCTGCAGTTAAAGGCTTGAGCGTTATGCCAAGAGCAGGTAGGCCATAATAGATGAAAAATAACTGTAGAAGCAGAGGGGTTCCCCGGAAAAGCCAGATAATGCACCAGCACAAACTACTAAGAGGATAAAAACGACTAATCCTACCCAGAGCAATTAGAAGGCCGCCAAAAGGAGACACAAGCATGGTAAACAATACTAGTATCAGCGTCATCAAGGTGCCTTTGAGTAGAGCAGGTAAGTATTTATACGTGTCTTTAAAAAATTGAATAATAACTGGTTGATTTAAGTTTTGGATTTCGTGCAATAAACTTTTTGTTTCTTTATGATTGGGAAAGTATTTGAGAATGGTCAAACATTCTTTTTGAGCTAAATTGTATTTTTTTTGATTATAATAAAGTCTTGCCAAAAGTAATCTTGCCTTTAAAAAATCAGGATTTTTTTGCTTATTTACAAAAGGAGGAATTTTATAAAAAATATGTTTTGCTTTAGCCAAATTGCCCATAGCAAGAGCTTGTTCTCCTTGTTGATAAAGGGAGAGACACTCTCCTGCTATAGGAATTAAAAAAATAAAAAGGAAAAAGAGCAGGCCTAATATCATCCTGCTCTTTTGGTTTTTATTAGTTAAAATTTTTATTACCATTTTTTAGGATTTGTTATGTCTTCTCCAAACCATTTTATGGAGATTTTGGCCATAGTACCATCAGCTACCATTTTATCTAATTCTTTTTGAATAACTTCTAATAACTTTTTATCTTCTTTTCTAAAAGCCACCCCAAAAGGTTCTTTGGTGATAAAGCCGGGTAAAATCTTATATTTACCTGGCTGAACAGAAATATAATATCGTCCAGCAACATTATCTACTACCATAGCATCAAGTCTTCCTGCTTCTAAATCTAAAAATGCTTTGGGATTAGAGTCATATTCCCTTACTTCTTTGGGAGTAACTGGTAGTTTTTTTACAGCTTCAACAGCTGAAGAACCTTTTTGCACCCCTATTACTGCATTTTTTAAATCCTTAAAAGAATGAATTTTGTTTTCATTAAACCGAACAACAACCACTTGTCCATCCATAATATATGGTCGGGTAAAATTAACTTTTTTGGCTCTTTCTGGAGTAATGGTCATACCATTCCAGATGCAATCAAATTTTTTGGCGTACAAAGAATGAATTACACCATCCCAGGCTGTTGGTTGCCACTTTATTTTTATACCTAGACGCTTTCCTAAGGTCTCTGCAGCGTCTATATCAAAACCAGTTAAAGTGCCGTCTGCTTTCCTAAACCCCATGGGAGGAAAAGCATCGTCCAAACCAATAACTAATACACCTTTAGATTTGACTCTTTGCCAGGAATTATCCTGAGCATAGCTGGTGTGGGATAAAATTACACAACCCATCATTAATAAAATGCTTGCCAATAACCTTTTCACTGACTAACCTCCTTACGTCGTAGATTTAATGGTTGAACTCTTTACGCTAAGAGCAGTAAACTTGCAAGAACAAAAAAGGAGAAATTATGAGCACAATTATGGATAAACAAAAATTAGAAAGAGCTATCAAATGGATAGACGAAGGCATTAAAGAAGGAAAAAGTTTATTAGAACTGATTGAAAAAGTAGGTATGCATTTTAATTTAAGCCCTAACGAAACCCAGTTTTTAGAAAGAACTTTTTTGACCAAAAAAGACACATCCGGGAAAAATGTTGAATAATTTTTTTATAATTTCCATTGATTGGTAATTGCTAATCTGGTTTAAAAGTCAGGGATAAACCATCCAAAAATTGACGGGGAGAGGGCTTTTTGCTCCCAAGGTGTTTTACAGCTTAACACAATTAGATGTTAAATTTTACATTTTTTAGTTAATTTTTTTTGAGAGATTAAAAAAATGACCAAGCAAGAACGAGGTAAAATAATTTTAAAAAGATTAAAAAATCGTTATGGAAAACCAAAGACTGCCTTAAATTGGAAAACTCCTTGGGAACTTTTAGTAGCTACTATTTTGGCTGCTCAATGTACGGACGTTCGAGTAAATCAGGTTACTCCTATTTTTTTTGCTAAATGGCCGGATCCTCTGGCTTTGACTAAAGCAAAACTAGAAGACATAGAGCAGGTTATTCGTCCTACTGGATTTTTTAAAAATAAAGCTAAAAATTTGTTCAACACGGCTAAAGAATTAGTAAAAAAATACAATGGTAAGGTTCCCAATACTATGGAAAAATTAACTGCTTTGCCTGGAGTGGGTAGAAAAACAGCTAATATTATTCTAGGTAATGCTTTTGGAATTCAGGCAGGCATAGCTGTAGATACTCACGTAAAAAGATTGTCTTTTCGGCTTGGATTAACTAAACAAACCGAACCCAATAAAATAGAACAGGATCTAATAAAAATTTTTCCTCAGTCAGAGTGGAGTAACGTAAATCACTTGTTGGTTTATCTGGGGCGAGATATTTGTAAGGCCCGTAAACCAGCGTGTGAACTTTGTCCTTTAAATGATATTTGCGATAAAAATATCCAGAAGTGACGTGTAAATGTTTCAAATTCAAGCAGCAGACAAACAAGCAAGAGCAGGTATTTTAAAAACTACACACGGAGAAATTTTAACTCCTATTTTTATGCCTGTTGGCACTAGAGCGAGCGTTAAAAGTCTCTCTCCTCAAGATTTAAAAGATGCTCAAACTCAAATTATTCTTGGAAATACTTATCATTTATATTTAAGACCTGGTGATGAATTAATTCGAGATCTTGGGGGATTACACTCCTTTATGTCTTGGAATGGTCCGATTCTTACTGATTCTGGTGGTTTCCAGGTGTTTAGTTTGGCAAAATTACGTAAAATAACACCTGACGGAGTAGAATTTTCTTCTCATATAGATGGTTCAAAACACTTTTTTTCCCCTGAAAAGGCTATTTTTATCCAGCAAAATCTTGGTTCAGACATTATGATGGTTCTAGATGAATGCGTGCCTTATGGAGCAGATTACGATTATACTAGAGCCTCTTTAGCTATAACCACGGCTTGGGCCAAAAGATGTAGAGAAGTGCATACGAACCATAAACAACTGCTTTTTGGCATAGTGCAGGGTGGTTTTTTTGAAGATTTAAGAGAAGAAAGCGCAAAACAGATTACCCAAATTCCTTTTGATGGCTATGCTATTGGAGGACTTAGTGTAGGAGAATCAAAAGAGGAAATGTTAAAATTTATGAACTTTACAGCACCACTTTTGCCATACAATAAACCTCGCTATCTTATGGGTGTTGGAAAACCTGTAGATATTTTAGAAGGAATACGCGCTGGGATTGATATGTTTGATTGCGTGTTGCCTACTAGAAATGCTAGAAATGGTACACTGTATACTTCTGAAGGAAAAATAAATATAAAGCGAGAAAAATATAAAAAAGATTTATCTCCTCTTGATCCAGAATGTAATTGTTATACTTGTAAAAATTTTTCTAGAGCTTACCTACGTCATTTATATGTTACAAAAGAACTTCTTGCTTATCGTTTAAATACGCTACACAATGTAACTTATTTTTTAAATTTAGTTAAAAAAGCCAGAGAGGCTATTTTGGCATCCAAATTTGACGAATTTTATTTTAAAATAAAAAATTTATATCCAGAAGATTGAATTTTTATTTTTTAACTTTACGTAACTTTAAAAAAAAACAATGAGCAGTTATTTATGCGTATTTTAAATAAATATTTAGCCAAAGAAATTGGTTTAATTTTTTTAATTTGTCTATTTTCTTTTTTAATATTTATTTTAATAGGAAAACTTTTACATTTAAAAAATTTTTTATTTGGACAAAGTGTATCTTTGCTTGATATCGTAGAATTATTTATCTATTTATCTCCTTCATTTCTAATTATTTTAATACCTGCCTCGTGTATGTTAAGTGTATTTTTATCTTTTTTAAAAATGAGTTCAGATCGTGAATTAATTGCTTTACAAGCTTGTGGTATTAGTTTTAAAAATCTATTTTTCTTTCCTCTTTTCTTTTCTATATTGTGTTGTTTGGTTACTTTTTATACCTCTTTTTTCTTAATTCCTAAAGGAATAGATAGTTTTAGAAATAAATGCGTAGATATTATAAAATCTAGAACCCAACTTGATTTACGACCAGGAATATTTATCTCAAATTTTACTAATATGTTAATCTATTTTCAAAATTTAGAACCCAAAAATAATATAATGGAGCACGTATTTATAAAATATAATAGAAGTATAATTTTAGCTAGTAAAGGAAAGGTTGAATTTAATACTCAAAACAAAAAGGCTGTTATTAATTTAGAGAATGGAAAAATTTATAACATCAATTTAAAGAATAATTATATAGTTAATTTTAAATTATATAATATTCTTATTAATTTAAAAAGTATGTTTGGAGGTTTGAAATTTAATGAAAAGAAACCAAAAGAAATGTATTCTAAAGATATATATAAATTGATAAATTCTTCTAAAGATAAAAAAATAATTAGAATCGCAAAAATGGAATTACAAAGACGAATAGCTTTACCGTTATCTTGTTTTATTTTAGTATTATTTATTTTACCTTTTGCTTCTAGTATGTCAGGAATAAAGCAACAGTTTGGGATAATTTTTTGTCTTTTATTCTTTATAATATATTATTCTTTATATACTTTATTTTATTCTCTTGGAGAGACAGGTAAAATTAATCCTAATTTGGCTATGTGGATGCCAAATATTATTTTTATGATTCTTTCTTTTATAAATTTTTACATAAGTTTATCCGATAAATACAATCAATTTATCTATAAATTTATTAAAATTTTAAAATGATGATTATCCTGAATTTACTAGATACGGCGTAAAATGTTGGCTTAAACAAGCAATATGCAATTATGAATTATGAGATTAGTAATTGGTAATTGGGTTATGATAGGTAGTGGAGGTTGGATATAGGTGAATAAATTTGTAAGGGCAAAGTTATGTCTCTGTCCACTTAGGATATGAGGATATAAGAAGGTGGTTAATGCCAAAGTTAGGATTTAAGCAAGAAAATGTGGAACTTATTTATTAATATTTAGCTGGAAGTAGTGTTTATATAAAAAAACGTTAATAGTATTTTAATTATTATCTAAAAAATTTTTTTAGATAGGTTTTTTAGTCATGAAAGTTTTAACTAAATATACAGTTAGAGAATTAGTTTTTATTTTTACTAATTTTATTTTAGCAGGTATATGTATTTATTTGTTATTTGATTTTTTGGATAGGGTAGATGAATTTATAGAAAATAAAGTTAGTTTGCAGATAATAATAAAATATTTTTTATTAAAAATACCTTTGATTATATGTCAAATTTCTCCAGGAGTATTTTTTTTATCAATAATTTTATTTTTGTCAATGTTAATTCATAAAAATGAAATGACAGCTTTAATGTCTGGAGGTATAGAGTATAAAAAAATTGTTAATTTAATTTTAATTATTTCTTTTATTTTTGTAAATATTCATTTTTTCTTTATTCAAGAGTTAGGTAGTTATGGATTATTTGAAACAGCAAAAATTTGGAAAGAAAAAGTTAGAAAGAAAAAAGCTGTAAAAGATACTTTGTTTAAGTATTGGATAAGAGATAAAGACAAAATTATATATTTTGAAAAATATAATTTAAGCACCAAAAGAGGCAAAAATATAAAATGTTATTTTGTTAATTTTAAAAATAATACAATTGAAAAAGTATATGTTGCTAATAATTTTATTTATAAAAACAAAAAAATAACTCTAAAAAATGGATACATTGTTTGGCCTAGATTATTTAAGACTTTAAAATATAAAATAAAAAAAATTCCAGCAGATCTTGATTTAAAATCTGTAGCTATTTTACATTCTGATATTCCTAAAGACGCACTTTCTGCATGGAAGTTAAAAAGTATTCTTATCCATTTTAAGAAAAATGGTAGCAATGTTATCTCTGTTTTAACTACTTTGTATGGTAAATTGGCCTATTCTTTTGCTATAGTAATCTTAAGTATTTTAGGAAGTTATATCTCATTTACTTTTAAAAGTATATATAAGAGTGTATTTATTGGATTAATCTGTATATTTTTTTATTATATGCTATTTGTAATAGGAACAAGTTTGGCCAATAAAAATATTTTAAATCCTTTTATTGGAGCCTGGATGGCCAATATTGTTTTTTTGTTGTTGACTATCTTGTTTTCTTCTAAAAAGATATATTGATAATAATCAACTGAAAAAATTATTTTGAGTAGTTAAAAGATATAGACCACCGAATAAAATTTTTTAAATAATAGTCATAACTGTGACTTTTGCAGTTATATTTCTATAATCTGATTAATAATGAATGATTATAAAAATGTGTTTAGAAACATTCTTTATTTTCAGTTTTTAAATAGATCGTATTATATTTAATATTCTTACCCATAAAGATTGTTTTCCTTTTCCTGTTTTACTAGAAAATAGTATTACGTCTTTTATTGACATATTTAGTATAGGTAACCATTGTTTGGTCGTTGTAGAGATTTGTTTTTGGCTACATTTATCAATTTTTGTAAACACGGGAACAATGGGGTAGTTATATTGTTTTAAGTAAGATATTAGTTCCAAATCTAAAGTTTGAGGTGATAAACGAGAGTCTAGTAACACTATAACTCCTTTCAGATAAGGTTGAGCTTTTTCAAAATAGGTAGTAATAAGTTTTGCCCACTTTTCTCTTTCTTTTTTAGAACATTTCGCATATCCATAGCCAGGAAGGTCGATTAAATAAAAATTGTCTGGCTGTACTAAATAAAAGTTTAGACTTCTAGTTTTGCCAGGAGAAGAGCTGATTTTGGCTAATTTCTTTCTCCCAGCCAGGCAGTTTATTAAAGAAGATTTTCCTACGTTTGACCTGCCTGCTAGGGCAATTTGGGGATAAGATTCGACAGTTAATTGATCTAGAGTGTAGATAGTCTTGGTTAATTTTAGCTCTTTATTCATAAAAAAAGTGTAGAAATTTTTTTTAAAAAAGTATATCTTTTTTTTATTCAGTCAATGAGCGAATTGAATATTAAAAAGACGTAACTGCAAAGGCCCAAAATTGGCCTTTTTGATTAATTTTCAAGATGTAACTAGTTTAAATGACTGAAAAAATTTTATCGTTAAACTTCTGTCTAACTAATTAAATTAGTTTTTGCAGTGGGATTTTAAAAAAGTTTTTAAAGATTTTACAATAGTTGAGTGGTGCTAAAGCCTGAATGGGGTTATAAAACTCTACAAGCTAAATTTGCTAATTTTTGTTCTAGTCAATTTTAGTATTAGTTAGGTTATACTGTTTTTGAGCAATGTTATTCTTAGGTGGCATGTTTGGAACAAAATATTTTTATTTTTTTAAGACTAATTTATAAAAAAATTTATAAATATCTGTAAGGAGCTTAAAGATGCAAAAAAAATTGATGATTATTTTAGCAATATTAGTCTTATTTGGATGTGCTAAAAAAGAAGAACTCATACAAAAGGATTTGATTTTTACTCATAGCAATTCATGTCAATCTTTTTCTACTTCCACAGAAATAACTGTTACAATTTCTAAAAAAGATTATGTTAAAGAAAATAAAGATTTTTTTTGGAAAAAAGCCTTGCAGGAGGGACTTAATAAAATAAATCGTTTAATATTAAAACAATATTTAATACTCCAGCCCGTAGAATCTAATCTTCATATAGAGTCATCTCTATTAAAAAAAATAGGCCAATTAAATCCTATTTATGATCCTTACGTAACAGAGTATAAACAAAAATTTAAAATAAAATTTAAATTATTACCAGATATAACTTTGGCAGGAAGAGTGGTTAGTCTTAAAGAAAATACTTATGCTATAGGAGAAAATGAATTATGTTACATTAATTTTTTTAAAAATGATATTGGTTTGAATGAGTTAAAAAATAGTTATTTTTTTGTGGGGAAATTTTCTCCCGAACAACAAATTGTAAATATTATAGGTATGGGAAAAATTTTACAAGTTATTACCCAAAAAAGAAATAATTCTAATAAGTTATTAGCTGAAGGAGAAATGTTAGAGCTTCAAAGAGAAGTAGAAGTGGGGGATTTAATCTTCTTGCCAATTGTGACAGTCGAGGCTATAAATCCACCAATGCTCAAGGCTAACCCTTTGCAATCTGAAGTGGTTGTGCAGCCTAAACTTTTACCAGAACCAGATTTGCCAAAAGAAACCAAATAAAGTTCATTTTGGAGCAGGTTAAGCCTATTTGTATAAAATAAATTTTATCCTAAAATGGTGAAAATTAAAAATCTATTTAACTTAATTTTAATCATGGCCTAACATACTTAAATAGGTATATAAAAATGAAGATTTCTATAGTTAATGGTCCAAATTTAAAATACATTGGCCAAAGAGAACCAGATATTTATGGTAATGTGAGTTTGGACAATTTAAAAAATTATATAAATCAATATATTAAAACCCCCTGTCAAATTGAAGTTTATCAATCAAATAGTGAAGGGGCTTTAATTGATTATTTAGAAACATTGTGGGAAAACGAGTGGGATGGTATTGTTATAAACGCTGGAGCTTATACACATACAAGCATTGCTTTGGCTGATTGTTTAAGTTGGATCAAGCTGCCTTATGTGGAAGTCCATTTATCTAATATTTATGCTAGAGAAACTTTTAGACATAAAAGTTTTCTTTCAGCTAAGGCTATAGGGGTAATTTGTGGGTTTGGCATCTATGGGTATGTCTTGGGGGTTCAGGCCCTGATAAAAAATATAGAACAAGGAGGATAAATGCTTTCCACAACAGATTTTAGAAGAGGATTAAAAATAGAAATTGATGGAACTCCTTATGAAATTTTGGAATTTTTACACGTAAAGCCTGGTAAAGGAGGAGCTTTTGTTCGCACCAAGCTTAAAAATTTATTAAACGGGAGCATTATAGACGAAACATTTCGCGCTGGGGAAAAATTTGAAAAGCCAGACTTAGAAACCAGAGTCTATCAGTATCTTTATAAGGAACAAGACAATCTGATTTTTATGGACATGACCACTTATGAACAAATTCAAGTTTCTCAAGATGTCTTTGGAAATAAAGGTAATTTTTTAAAAGAGGGTGAAGAAGTCAAAGTTCTGGTGTACAAAAATAATCCCCTAGATTTAGATTTACCTGCTTCAGTTGTTTTAAAAGTCGTTGAAACAGAACCAGGCATAAAAGGAGATACAGTATCTGGAGCAACTAAGCCTGCTACTTTAGAAACAGGATTGGTAGTTCAAGTGCCTTTGTTTATTGCTGAAGGTGATTTAGTAAAAGTAGATACGCGGAGTGGAGAATATATTGGTAGAGAATAAAACATATTAGGGTATTGTGAACTATAAAAGTCACAGTAATTAAAAAGTGAGTTTATATTTGGGCAGGAGAATGTGTAGTTGAAAGAAAGGGATATATGGAAAGAAGTTGGGATTATTTTTTTTGTTTGTTTAACAATTTTTATTGCCATAAGTTTATTTTCTTATTCTCCGAGCGATCCCTCCTTTAATTCTTCAGGTTTTATAGGTAAGTCAGTTCACAACAAAGCAGGCCTTATTGGAGCATATCTAGCAGGCCTGCTTTTTGATTTATTTGGGCTAGGAGCCTTTTTGCTCGTTGCTTTTTTCGTCTATCTTATACTTTTTTTAAAAAAAAATTCTACGTTTTCGTGGTGGAGATGGATTTTTTTATTGGGATTATATTTGTGTTTATTAATTTGGTTATGTTATCCTTTTATGCAAAGCCTTTCTTTTCATAGTATTCGAGGTGGGGGTGTTATTGGTTTTTATTTTTACAATGTTTTAAATAAATACTTACAATATTGGGGAGGTACTCTTGTTCTTTTGACTTTTACTTTAATAAATCTTCAATTAGTATTTAATTTTTGTTGGTCATCGTTGTTTGAGCATTTTAAAATATTTAGAATAAAAGAAAATATTATTTTTGAATTTAAAAAAATAAAGCAAAAATTTAAGAATAAAAATCAAGAAAAAATAATTTCTCAGAAAGTTGAGAATAAAAACAATAAATTTTCTGAGAAACAAAATAAAAAATCAAACAAAATATATAAAAATAAAGATACTAACCATCTTCTTCAAAATATATGCCTGCCAGATGTATCTTTATTACCAGAAATTCCCAAACAAAAACACTCTATAACTAAAGATTACCTAAATACATTATCTAAACGGGTCAAAGAGTGTCTAAATAATTTTGGAATAGATGGCACTATAGAAACTGTAACCCCTGGACCTGTTGTTAGTATGTTAGAATTTAAACCTGCTCCTGGCATTAAAGTAAGTAAAATAGCTAATTTAAGTGACGATCTTGCCGTCCATTTGAAGTCTTCTAGAGTAAGAATAATTGCTCCTTTGCCTGGAAAAAACACTGTGGGCATAGAAATACCAAATGTCCACAGACAATTTGTTTACTTTAAAGAGATTTTAGAAAGTCCAGCCTTTAATCCCCAACATCAAATTTTGCCTTTGGCTTTGGGTAAAAATATTCAAGGAATGCCTATGGTCGTAGATTTAGTCAAGATGCCCCATTTGTTGGTAGCAGGAGCTACAGGAGCAGGTAAGAGTGTCTGTTTAAATGGTTTTTTGTTAAGTTTGCTCTTTTCTCACACTCCTGACCGATTAAAACTATTACTTATAGATCCTAAAAGAATAGAACTGTCTGTGTACAATGAATTACCTCATTTAGTCCATCCCGTAGTAACAGAGTCTGCTCTGGCCAAAGTAGCTTTGGAATGGGCTGTATCTGAAATGGAGCAAAGATACGAATTGATGGCCAAAGAAGGGGTAAGAAACATACAAACTTATAATAAAAAGGTCTTGGGACATAAAGAAAAAGATCCTTTTCCTTATATGGTGATTATTATTGATGAAATGGCTGATTTAATGTTAACTGGAGCTAAAGAAGTAGAAGTTAGTATAGTACGTTTAGCTCAGTTAGCTAGAGCTGCAGGGATTCATCTTATCATTGCTACCCAACGACCTTCAGTAGATGTTGTAACTGGTATTATTAAAGCCAATTTTCCGGCCAGAATAGCTTTTCAAGTAAGCTCTAAACATGACTCTAGAACAATTTTAGATGCTAATGGAGCAGAATATCTTCTGGGAAAAGGAGATATGTTGTTTAAATCTAGTGGTGGAGAATTAATTAGAGTACATGGGGCATATGTAACAGAAGGTGAAATAGAAAGCGTTGTAAATTTTTGGAAAAATACAATTCAGCCCGATTATCTAATAGATTTTAAAAATTGGAAGAAAGGCCAACAAGAAGAGAATACAGTAAACAATGGTCAGTACAATGATATAGTAAATGATCCTAAATATCAAGCAGCAGTGGAATACGCAATAGAGCAAGGTAAAATATCTATTTCTTTAATTCAAAGAAGATTTAGAATTGGATTTAATAAAGCCGCACTTTTTATTGAACAAATGGAAAAAGATGGCATCTTAGGTCCACCAGAGGGCAGTAAACCAAGACAAGTATTGATAAAAAAATAATTTTTTAAGACGCAACAGAGTTTTGTTAATATAAGGCTTCTATGTTTTATTAAAAAAATACCAATCATTCCTTTAAGTTATACAATTGAACAAAATATCTTTATTTTTCTGGCAACGTTGTTTTATTTGTTGGTTAATAGGACTTTTATTTATTCGATTCTCTTTTTATAGTTTTTTACTTTTTATTATTATCTTTTGTCTATTTTTTTCTAAAGATTACAAAAAAATATTTTTTTTATTGTTTAGCTATTTATTAGGAATTATTTATATTTACATTAATATCCCTAGTTTTTGGATAAATAAAAATATCAATTTCTTTTATAAAAAGCATAAAATTGAAGGTAATATAAAAAATATTGTTTTACTCCCTGAAAAAAGAATTAGATTTATTTTAAATAAACTAAAAATAGATAATAATTTTAATTCACATAATTTAATTTTAGATTATCAAGTTAAAGATAAATCAATAGATGATATTTTACACGTTGTTGATATTGGTGATAGAATATCTGGTATTTTTAAAATAAAACCTTTAGTTGGTCTGAAAAATAATGGATATACTGGGTATGCATTTTATTGGTTAAGTAAAAATATTTTTTTTAAAGTTTATACTAATAAAAAAAATTTTTATTTAAAAAAAATAAATAAAAATATTTTTCCAAAAATAATTTTTAAATTTTGGAAAAATATTAGAACAAAGTTAATTTATTGCTTTCAAGATATTGAAGATTTTGATATCGCAAAGGGAATAGCTTTTTGTTTATTATTAAATGATAAAAGTTTTTTATCCTACTATTGGTTAAACTTTATCCAGGATTATTCTTTAGGTCATACTCTAGCCCTTTCTGGTTTACATTTAAGCATAGTCTTTGGTTTTGGTTTTGCTTTAGCGTGGATTGTATCTTTTATTTTCCCTGAAATTTGTAATTTATTACCTAGGAAGAAAATAGGAATAGGAATTTCTCTTTTCTTATCGTTAATGTATTTACTTATTTCTCGATTTCCTGTTTCTCTTGTCAGAGCAGAGATAATGTTTTTATCTTGGGCAATTTTGTATTTAATAAATAGAAAACATTTTTTTATAGATGGCTACTTTATAGCTATGGCTATTATCCTTATTGTTTGTCCTTATATGTTATTCGATATTTCTTTTCAATTTTCCTTTTTAGCAGTGTTTGGTATTTATTTAATTTATGTTAATTTTTTACAAAAAATTAAATTTAAAACAAAATTATATTATTTTCTACTTTCTTTACTTTGTGCTAGTGTTGCAGCTAACCTATTTATTTTGCCATTACAAATATATTACTTTAATAAAATATACACTTTGTCTATATTGCTAAATCTAATTTGGATTCCAATATTAACTTTTATTGTCTTACCAACAGGTTTTTTGGGTATATTATTTTTATATATAAACAGTAATATCGCTAAATTATTATTTTATGTTATGCTTTATTGTATAAATATTTTTATAAAATTTCTAGAGTTTATATATTATCATTTTTATAATATATTCAAATATCATTTATCTTTTCGCCCTGATGGGTTAATGATGATAATTTATTATTCAATTATATTTATTATCTTTATAAAATATAGACAAAAATTAACATTATTTTTCTTAACTGTTTTAATCATCATTTATTTTTTTATAAATTATAATAAAAATCAATTTATATCTAAACTATCTGTATTCGATGTAGGTCAAGGACAATCTATTTTATACACAAATAACATAAATAAAATTCTTATAGATGGTGGTGGAAGTGTAAATTTTGATTTTGACTTTGGAAAACAGATTTTATCTAAAATTCTTACCTATAAAAATTTTCCAAAATTAGATAAAATATTTTTAACTCATCCAGACATAGATCATCTACGTGGCCTATATTATATTCTAAAAAATTTTAAATACAATAATTTTTATTTTACTGGAGAACTACCTACAGGAAATAAAGATAGAAAAAAATTTTTATCGTTATTAAAAAATATAAATTATTCTTATGTATTTCAAAATAATATTATAAAACTAGGCAAAAATAGTTATTTGAAAATTATTCATCCACCTAAAAAAGTTAATTTTGCTAAAATTAACAACAAATCTTTAGTATTCCAGATCTTTGAAAAAAATAGACCAATATTTTTGGTGTGTGGCGATATCGAAAGACAGGGATTAAAGTATTTAGTGCATCATGTTAAAAATTTAGCAACTCCAGTACTTATTTTACCTCACCATGGGAGTAAAAGTAGTTTTTATCCCTTATTTTACCAAAAAGTAAGCCCCAAAATAGTTATTATTAGTTGTGGTCTATTAAATAGATTTAAATTTCCTGCTAAGCAAATTTTAACTTATTTTAGAAAACGAAAGATAAAAATTTATACGACTTCTTATTTAGGAGAGATAGATGTTTTTTATTTGGGTAAAAGAATAAAAATTCAATCCTCTAATAAGCTACTCATCTATAAAAATAAATTTTTTATTAATAACTAGTCAAAAAAGATTTTGCTCTATCGCCTAAAAAATAAAATATTAAGAAAAAACAACTACATCAAAATGTAAATACTGATCCATGCACAAATTTTATATGCTACCAACTAAGAAATTAATCTTAGATGTTGAGGAAGTTTGAGAATAAAGTCTTTTATTTGATTTCTCACTTTTCTATAAACTTTAAGTTTGTCCTCTATGTTTGTTAATTGAGATGTGAGGTAGGGTGGATCAGGAAAGCCCTTATGAAGAATTTTACCAGGGAAATAAGGGCACGTTTCTCTGGCATGGTCACATAAAGTAATAACATAATCAAATTCTTTTTCTTCTAATTCTTGAATGGTTTTTGAATAATTATTACTTATATCAATACCTTCTTCTTTCATTACTTTAATGGCTAAAGGATCAACTTCATATTTTCTTATACCTGCTGATTTAGGGTTTATAAAATTGCTCCAAAAGAATTTAGTAAATCCTTCAGCCATCTGACTTCTACAAGAATTTCCTGTACATAAAAAAAGAATTTTTGTTTTTTTCATCTTATTAACTTCATTTTTTGATATTTAAAAAAGTTATTAAAATTTTACTTCTTGCAAAAAATATTTTTATCCCCATGTTATGGAATATCTTCAAAAATATTTTCTGCTCCAAGATAGGCTTTTATTACTTCAGGATTTTTTTGCACTTCTTGAGGACTTCCCTGTAAAAGAGTCTGGCCTTCTATAAGCACTAAAATTTGATCTGATATGTTCATAATTACGTCCATATCGTGTTCTATAATTACCAAAGTAATTTTTAAATTCTTTTTTAAAAATAAAAGTAACTGAGCAAGATTTTCTGATTCTTGATTGTTTAAACCGGCAGCTGGTTCATCTAACAGAATAATTTTAGGTTTACCCATTAGAGAGCGTGCTATTTCAACAGTTCTCTGATGTCCATAGGATAGTTGTTCTGGAAAATAATTTGCTTTATCTGATAAATTTAATAGTTCAAGTAACATTTGAGCTTTTTTTAATAAATTTTTATAAGTTAAATTGTTAAATTGAAATAAATTTTTAAGGTTAGGTCGGGTCCAGGTACAGGCCCCGATAACAACGTTTTCTAGCACACTAAGCTCTTTATATAAACTAATATTTTGAAAAGTTCTGGACAATCCCAATCTGCTACGTAAGTAAGGTGGTGCTTTAGTTATCTGGTGTCCATTTAAAATTATTTCTCCCTTACATGGTTTCAGTACTCCTGAAATAAGGTTAAATAAAGTGGTTTTACCAGCACCATTAGGTCCAATAATTCCCAAAATTGTTTCTTGTGGAACTCTAAAAGAAACATTGTCAATGGCTTTAATACCACCAAAATTTTTAGAAACGTTTTCTAACCTAAGCATATTTGTCCTATGTTAAGATCCAATTAATAATTATTTTAAACAGTTAGATACAGGTTTAACAAGAAAAATTTTTCAATAATTTAAACTAGTTATAATTCAACAATCTAATCAAAAACACAAATTTTGGTCTTTTGCCATCAAATCATGTAAATAGAATCATGTTAACCAAAATTTTTAAAATTTACAACCAAATTATTGGCTTTTGTTCAAGGCTAATCAGCAAACAACTTTTTAGGGTTGGTTTATTAATTGTTTGGCAAAATCTAACTGACTTTTTTTATCGCTAACTAAACCATCTAAATATGCTTGTTTAACTTTATTTAAGATTTCACCTATTTTAGGACCAGGAGACAAACCTAATTTTAATAAATCATGTCCTGTTAAGGATATTTTTATTGGTCTATAGCTGGAAATATATTTGGATATAGCTTTACGCGTGTTATTTTTTTGGACTTTGGCCATAATAAAGAGAACTCCCTCAATGGGTAGATTATCTAACGTCATATAAAAATTGCCTTTAAATTGGTCGTTCTTTGCTCTATGTAAAAAGGATAGTATTTCTTTTATTTTTAATTTCAAATCTAGTAATAATTTTATATGCTTCTTTGATACAGAAATTCTATCTAAAATTTCATTAAATTGTTGATATTTTACATCATACAGTAATGTTAATAAGTATATTATTTCTTTTCTTACCTGTTCATCTTTATACAATAAATGATACCAATTTAAAATATTGGTAACTTCTAATAAAGTATCTTGTATTTTTGTATTAATTTTTAAAAGAGGATGTATAGACTCCAAAATTTTATATTCGTTTAATTTAAATAAAATATTTATTACTCTATTTTCTTGAAAAATTAATTTCAATTCGTTATAAATACGTTGTCCAGATACTTTAGTTAACATATTTAACTGAAGAGCATTTTTTATAAGCTTATTGGTTTGTTTTCCTATTTCAAATCCAAACCTTTGCTCAAACCTAACTGCTCTTAAAATTCTGGTAGGATCTTCAATAAAGCTAAGAGCATGAAGAACTCTTATTTTTTTCTCTTTTAAGTCTTTTTGTCCTCCAAAAAAATCAATAAGATTACCAAATTTTGATGGATTTAAACTTACTGCAAGTGCGTTAATAGAAAAGTCTCTTCGGTAAAGATCCATTTTTAAAGAAGAAACTGCAATAGAAGGTAGGGCGGCTGGATATTCATAATATTCTAATCTTGCTGTAGCAATGTCTATTTTTAGTCCTTGCTTAGTAATAACTACTGCTGTTTGAAATTTTTTATGAGTTTTTAAACGAGCATCTAATTTTTGAGCAAAGTGTTTGGCAAATTCAAGTCCATTCCCTTCTACTACTAAGTCTAAATCTAAAGCTGGAAAATTTAGAAGTAAGTCTCTGACGATACCGCCTACCATATAAACATTGCAGCCTAGATCTTTAGCTAAATTTCCTGCTAAAACAATGAAATCGTAAAATAAAGGAGATAATTTTTCTTTTAAAATATGTTTGATATTTTTCTCTTTTCCTTGTTTTAACAAATGTTCTGGAATAGAAATAGATTCTTGAGCTAAAAAATTAATTAAATCTGTTTTTGTAAATACTCCCACTAAATTTTTATTTTCTACAACAGGGACTAATCTCTGTTTATTTTCTAATATAATTTTTATTACTTCATTTAAAGAGGAAAGAGGGGACACGCAGACGATATTGGTTTGCATATAATCTTTAATGAATAATTGTCCTAAATTATGAGTAACAGCTTTGTTAGCAACCTGATGATCAATTATACCTACACAATATTTTGTGTCAGGATCAACTACAGGTATAGATTTTAAATTTAGTCTAGTCATTAAAGAGGCTGCATGTTCTAAAGTTTTATTGCTTTCAAGGTAAATAGGTGGTGAAGACATAAGTTTTTTTACATAAATTGTTGGATTAATTTTAGTGTATAAGATAGCAACTAATTCTTCTTTTACTTGGGGCAATGTTTTATTTTTTATAGAGGCAGAAGCTGCAAATTTATGTCCACCACCACCAAAATAATTACATACATATCCAACATCTATTTCTTTTAATTTACTTCTCGCAATTATATGTACTCTATCACTCATTCTAGCTAAACAAAAAAGAACTTTTATATTTTCTATTTCCATAAGTTTATGAACGAGTAAGGCAAAATCTTTTATATATTCATCTAGTGATATTTCAGCAATAACTATCCTTATACCATTTATATTATGCGTAGATGAATTTTTTAAAAGAGAATTTAAAATATAGATTTGCTTGGCATCTAAATCTCTTTTCGTAAACTCTGAAATAATGTTTAAATCCATATTATATTTTTTTAAGTAACCTGCAGCCATAAAATCGTAATAAGTAGTAGAATGAAAAGTAAATAGGCCTGTATCTTCATATATACCAAGTCCTAAAAGAGTGGCCTCAGCATCTGTTAGGGGAATATTTTTTTCTTTTAGTAAAAGAGTTAAGATGGTTGTTGTTGCTCCCCATGGTTTGTAGTAGATATAATCTCCTTTTATATCATCAGAAGAGGGGGGATGATGATCGTAAATGTGAATTTGTACTTGATGATTAGATAAAATTTTTTCTATGTGTTTTAGACGTTTTCTTTGTCTTGTGTCTACAATTACTAATAATTTTATCATTTCAGGTAAAATATCTTCTATAGTTTTAAAATTATATAAATAACTGGCTGATTCTATAATAAAATTGCGTAAATTTTTTTCTTGCGAACCAGGAAAAATAAGCACTGCGTTGGGATAAAGTTTTTTAGCTGCAATCATTGCTGCTAATGCGTCAAAATCTGCATTCAAATGGCAGGTAATTATAGTATCTGCTTTTATTTTATTTTTTTTCTTCATAAAGCTTAAACCATTATCGTTATCAACTAATCTCAATATGATCTAACTGCAAAAATTATTTTTAGTAGCTAGTACATTTATTAATCAAAATTTTTGTCGGAATTAATGTTGCGAGGATGTAAATTAGAATAAATATTTTTTAATCTCAAGCTGTTTACGTGAGTATAAATTTCTGTGGCAGTAATATCTGCATGTCCCAGCAAAATTTGGACAGTTCTAAGATCTGCTCCCCCTTCTAAAAGATGGGTAGCAAATGAATGTCTTAAGGTATGAGGGGAAATGTTGGTGTTTAATCCAGCTTTTAAAGTGTATTTTTTTATCATTTTCCAGACGCCCTGGCGAGAAAGTTTTTTGCCAGAGCGATTCAAAAAAATATAGTCCTGTTTAGGTTTAAACAGAGGACGAACTTCAGAAAGATATAGGTTTAATGTTTTTTGAGCTTGGTCGTGCAAAGGAACAAGACGTTCTTTATTGCCTTTACCCCATACTTTTAAAATGCCCACATTGGGATCAAAGTCTAAAGGTTGTAATTCTATTAACTCTGAAACTCTAAGTCCTGCTGCGTATAAAATTTCTAATATAGTTTTGTCTCGTTTGCCAAGTAGAGTAGAGGGGTTGGGCATAGATAATAATAATTTTACTTCTTTTAAAGAAAGAATTTTGGGGAGTAATCTAGGTAGCTTAGGGTTTTCTAGCAATAAAGCAGGATTAGTGGTTAATAGATTATATTCTTCTAGATAAGAAAAAAAATTTCTCAAAGAAGATAATTGTCTAGAAATACTTCTATTTTTTAATCCTTTTTGTCTAAGATAAACTAAATATAAAAATAAAGTATCTTCAGAAATTTTTTTTACATCCTCAATCCCTTGTTCGTGTAAAAACAAAATAAAGGCCTGAAGATCATTTAAATAAGATTTTACACTCTGAGGCGACAATCCTTTTACGCTAAGTAAATAATAAGAAAAATTTTTAAGATGTACTTCCAAAGAATCCATCCAAGTTCCTTGCTTAATGTTAAATGTTTAACCAGAGTTAACTAAATTCTTGCTCTTTCTTAATAGTCATATTATAAGGTAGTTCGATGGGTTTTGATTATAAGTTTGTTTATTTCTGTCTTGGCTCTAATTTGGGTGACCCTGTGCTAAATCTAGGGCAAGGGTTAGAGCTTTTGGATCAGGCCAAGTTTTTAATGTTGAGTCAAAAGTCTAAAATTTATTGGACAGAACCGCAAGAAAAATTAGATCAACCTTGGTTTGCCAATCAGGTGGTAAAGTTTTATATTTCTTCCCATATTAAGCCGCAAGAACTCTTACACTATGTTTTAGACATTGAACGTCAAATGGGAAGAGAAAGAAAACAAAGATATGGTCCAAGAACTATGGATATAGATATTTTATTATATGAAGGACAAACCTTAGCCACACCCACTTTAACTATACCTCACCCTAAACTCACAAAAAGAGCTTTTGTCCTAGTACCCCTGAAAGAAATTGCTCCAGACTTGTTAATTGAAAATAAATCGATTGATTTTTATTTATCTAAATTAAATTATAACGTAATAGAAAATAAAATATGGCAAAGTTAAAAAGGAGTAAATATGTTTAAATTATTAATTACAATTGGTGCTATTTATCTACTTTATAAACTATTGAAAAACGATAAAAAAAATAAAGCCACTCAATCTGGAGCAAAAAGCAAAACAGTAGCTTCAGGAGAAATGGTAAAAGATCCTATTTGTGGCACTTTTGTACCTAAAAATAACGATATTAGAGTAAAAATAGGAGATAGGGTAGAATGTTTTTGCAGTTATGAATGCAGAGATAAATTTTTGAAACAAATAGAAAATGAATCTAATACCCAATCTCAAGATAGTTAAAACATAACCTTTCTACTTTTTTTTACTCTTTAGCTCTAGTCCTTGTCTCTTAACTCCTTTCCTTAATTTTCCTGTATTCATTAGAAAAACAACATTTTTTTTAGACTTTATGCCCTGTTTCTTCAGGGCGGTAATCACATCAAAGATTTTTTAAAAACATTTCAAAAACACCCAAGTATCTTCTTAAAGTTCAACTCAAGTCAAATTAACATCTTAAAAAAATAATTATTTTAATATGATAAAAAAAAATCTTAAACTAAAAATTTAGCTTATATCTAGTCTTAAAACAATCAAGATTAATCATTGGGCTTGTTTTTGATAGCCATTTTTCTTTAAACCAATTTAAATAACTAATAATTTCAATTAATTATTTATTTTTAATTGCCCTAAAACTCTCCAACACTCGTAAGCAATCGCTTTTCAAACAACCAATATTTGTCTTTTTATAATTTTTTTAAATATTTTCTACAATTATAAGATAATTCTCAAATAAATTTTCAACTATATTAAATAACTAATTAATTTTATTAACTAATTATTTACAATTTCTTCTTAATTTACAGTCACTGGATTAAAATTTTAAAAATTTCAGAAGGTTGTAAAGATTAGGCCAGAAAAATTAAGATTAAAAATTATGTCCCATAATGTAAATTATGTAAACTTTAAAAAATAACTTTAGCTCTGGTTTTCAGAGGCTAAGCAAACACTTGGAATGTGCAGATTTTATACACTCAAAAGCTTTGCTCAAACTACGAGATTTTTTTTGAATGGGATTATAAAAGGAAAGACAAGATAGGTTGTTTTGCTTACTTATTTTGAGAATACTGGGCTAACCCAAATATCCACTATTTTTCAAAATATCGTTTACGACTTTATTGGTTAATTGTAAAAAAGATTTTTTTAGATTCTGAGAATAATCTATTTCTGTAAGAACTTTTATTTTTCCATAAAATTCAATAGCTTCTTTATTATCTTTATTTATAGGTCCATTTAAAATAACTCCCAAAATAGATACATTGTTATCTTTTAAAATTTTAAGACTCATTAAAGTATGGTTGATAGTTCCAAGAGTGCTTCTTGCAACTAAAATTACAGGTAAAGAGAACTTTTTTATAATGTCTAACATAAAAAATTTTTTGTTTATAGGAACTAACAGCCCCCCTGCTCCTTCTACAACCAAAGGCGAATGAAGGGGACAAGTGATTTTATCCAATATTATTTTTTTTTGTTCTAATTTAGCCGCTAGATGAGGAGAAACAGGTTCTTTAAATGTATAAACTTCTGGTAAAAAATAATTAGAAGGCAGTTTAGTTAAAGTTTGAATATAATTAGAATCCGTTCCTTCTATACTACCAGTTTGAATGGGTTTAAAGTAATAGGCATTGAGAGCTTTTACTAGTATGGCTGAAACTAAAGTTTTGCCAACTCCTGTGTCTGTT
The DNA here is from genome assembly GCA_030950395.1 of Desulfonauticus sp. Taxonomy (GTDB): domain Bacteria; phylum Desulfobacterota; class Desulfovibrionia; order Desulfovibrionales; family Desulfonatronovibrionaceae; genus Desulfonauticus. The sequence goes on from JAUZRP010000014.1 coordinate 97,173, forward strand.
CCTGTAATAAAAACTTTAGCTGGGAACATAAATTTTTTTTTCCACAACTTCAATTATAGCTTGGATTAAACCATCTAATTCTTTAGTTTTTATAATGTAAGGAGGCATAATATAAATAAGGTTTAAAAAAGGTCTTATCCATACTCCCCTATTAACAAAGTATTTTTGTACTTTAGCAACGTCCACTTTTTTATCCACTTCCACTACTCCTATGGCTCCTAATACTCTTACATCTTTTACTTGAGGCAATTTTTTTAAAGGATGTAAATAAGATTTTAGATGGTTTTCTATTGTTTGTACTTGTTTTTGCCAATTAGATTGTAACAATAATTGGCAACTGGCTAAAGCTACGCTACAAGCAAGGGGGTTACCCATAAAAGTTGGTCCATGCATAAACACAAAAGGTGGAGCACTACAAATAGTATTAGCTATTTCTTGAGTACATAGAGTTGCTGCCAAAGACATATATCCACCAGTCAAAGCTTTGCCCAAACATAAAATATCGGGCTGTATCTCTGCATGTTCTAAAGCAAATAATTTTCCAGTACGACCAAATCCAGTAGCAATTTCATCTAAAATTAATAAAATATTTTCTTGCTTACATAAGCTAGCCACATTTTTTAAAAATTCTGGAGAATAAATACGCATCCCCCCTGCTCCCTGGACTATAGGTTCTAAAATAACTGCGGCAATTTGATCTTTGTGAGCAAGCAATATTTGTTTAAAATTTTCAAAATCCTGCCTGACAAATTTATTAAAACCATTACTGGGAGCTGGAGCAAAAATATTTTGAGCTAAAAATCTTTTAAATAAATTATGCATTCCTGTTTCAGGATCACAAACCGACATAGCACCCCATGTATCACCATGATATCCTCTAGTAATAGTAAGAAACTTAACCTTTGGCTGATTTCTAGCTTGCCAATACTGTAAAGCCATTTTTAAAGCCACTTCTACACTCACTGAGCCAGAATCAACTAAAAAAACCATTTGTAAATTCTCAGGAACGATTTCCAGTAATAATTTACAAAGTTTTATAGCTGGCTCGTGAGTAAGACCGCCAAACATTACATGGGACATATCGTCTAATTGAGCTTTTAAGGCTTGATTTAGGACAGGATGATTATAGCCATGTATAGCACACCACCACGAAGACATTCCGTCTATTAATTTTCGACCATCTGCCAATTCAATATAAACCCCAGAGGCTTTTTTTACTGGGTAGACAGGTAAGGGGTTAATAGCAGAAGTATAAGGATGCCAAATGTGTTTTTGATCAAACTCTAAGTCAATATTGCTCATAACCATTCCCAAATTGTCTTTTCTCCATCGCTCATGATCCAAAAATTTACCTTTATTCTCTTAACCTGTCCAGTACTCAGGGGTAAAGAAATGGCTAATAGACTAGGAGTCCCTTCGACCACAATATCAAAGTATAAGCGAGAGGAATGGTATTAACCTAAATTGTTTATTAAAACAAAAAAGGGGATAGCTGCCTTGAAGTGATAAAAAAAAATACAACCTAGACAACCAGGAAGCCTCTTTAATCTTAGAGGAACTTCTGAACTCACCAGCTACAAAAGAGTTTATACTAAAACTCCTGAAGGCTAAACTAGGCTTTTCCTTTTTTTACCTTCTTATGCAAGTAAGCTATACACCCTACATATTAACAAAGTCTTACAAACATAATTTAAAGAGAGGTTTTATTCATATGTATTTTTAATTTGTTTCTTTAACAACTTCAATTCTTTTTCTACCCTCCTTAGACGTATATCCAAACTAACCAATTTACTTTCTTCATTAGAATAATTTGATATTTTTTTATTTCTACCTAAACTAAATCCTATTAAATATCCAGCTATAAATAATAAAATAAAAAATAACCAATTTTCAATATTTGGAAACATTAAAGAAGGTGGCAATATTTTGCAAGCAGGACCAGGTGAACATCCATAAAATATATTAGATAACATCACAATAAATATTATCGATTTAATTTTTTTTAAATATTTCATCTAACTTCCTCCTTATTTTTACTTCAAATTATAAAAAATTTAAATAAGTTAAAAAACAAATTTCTCTTTTTCGTATTGTCAATTTAAAACAATTGCTAAATTTAGTTCTTTAGTTTATTATCAAGACCAGCAATTTTTAGAAGACGGTAAAAATATTGTCTTTTTATCCCACACAAGTTAGCGGCTTTAGAAATATTTCCTTGGGTTTGAGATAAGATATGTTTTAAATAATTATAATAAAACTCTTGCAAAATTTTTTTTCTAGCCTGTTTAAAGGGAAGAGACAAAATTTCTTCCAAGGAAGTCTGTTCTTTTAAGTTATTTAAGGGTTCAATATGTTCTAATTTAATGTATTTATCCTGACACAAAATTACTGCTCTTTCAACCACATTTTCCAATTCACGAACATTTCCAGGCCAATCTTGAGTTAATAGATAATTTAAAGCTTCTTTAGAAAATCCATGAATTTGTTTGTTATTAATAGCATTATATTTTTCAAGAAAATGATGAGCTAAAATAGGTATAGCATCTTTTCTTTCTCTTAAAGGTGGAAGGTGTAAATGAATCACGTTTAATCTATAATAAAGATCTTTTCTAAACTTACCTTGTTTTACCATATCCTCTAAATTTTTATTAGTAGCAGCAACAATTCGTACATTTATCTTTTTTGATTTAGTTCCACCAACTGGTCTAAATTCTCCTTCTTGTAAAAATCGTAATAATTTAGTTTGCATTAATTCACTTAAATCACCTACTTCATCTAAAAATAAAGTTCCTCCCTCTGCTTCTTCTATTAACCCTTTTTTATTGGTTAAAGCTCCAGAAAAAGATCCTTTCACGTGTCCAAATAATTCACTTTCTATTAAGTTTTCTGGAACAGCACTACAATTTAATGCTACGAAATTTCCTTTACGTAAACTATGTTTATGAATTGATCGTGCTATTAATTCTTTTCCAGTACCTGTTTCTCCTGTAATTACTATACTAGCTTCACTTTTTGCCACTTGCAAGATAGTTTTATAGATGGATTGCATAGTAGGACTTTGCCCAATAATGAAATCTGTTTCCTTTTCTTTTTTTAGCTCTTCTTTTAATATTCTATTTTCTTTTTTTAATTTTTGAATATCCATCGCTCTATGGATGGTTAACAACAGTTCTTCCTGTTGAAATGGTTTAAGCACAAAATCAAAAGCTCCCATTTTCATAGCTTCAACAGAAGATTCCACTGTACCATAGGCAGTTATAATGATTATTCCAATTTCTGGATCTTTATTTTTTATTTGTTTCAATAGCTCTAAACCATTTATCCCAGGCATCCTCAAATCTAACAAGATTAAATCTATATATTCATTTTCTATAAATTTCATTACCTTTTCTGGTTGGGATATAATTTCAATTTCATATCTAGTTTTAGTTTCAATGATTCTCTTTAATAAATTTAACATATCTATCTCATCATCTACAGCTAAGATTTTACCTGACATGACCCCTCCTCTTTCTTAAATGGCAACTCAATTTTAAAAATTGTTCCTTTATTTTCTTCACTTTTACAATAAATATAACCATTATGGTTATTAATTATACTGTAAGTAATAGACAATCCTAAACCTGTACCTTTACCTTCTGGTTTAGTTGTAAAAAATGGATCAAAAATTTTTTCTAAATGTTTCTTTTTAATTCCACACCCTGTATCCTGGATTTGAATTTCTACCCATTTGCCACTATTTATTTTTGTAGTAATAGTAAGTTTTCCACCTCCTGGCATAGCATCCATAGCATTAATAATTAAATTTAAAAATACCTGTTGAAGTTGTCTTCTATTGCCAAAAATTAAAGGGATATCATCTGTAAAATTACATTTAAATATGATATTATGCATTTTTAATGTCCGTTTTATTACGTTTATTACTTCTTTTATGATCTGATTAATATTTATTGTTTCAGTAAGTTCTCCAACAGGTCTAGCAAAATTAAGTAAATTTTGCACTATAGATTTACAATGCAAGGCATGTTTTAATATTAATTTGACATCATTATATATCTGAGTTTCACTTGAAACGTTTTCTAAAATCAACTCACTAAACCCAACTATAATTCCTAAAGGATTATTTATTTCGTGAGCGACCCCTGCTACTAATACTCCTAAAGAGGCCATTTTTTCTGCATTACTAAGATATTTTTGCATATTTTTTTCTTTTGTCACATCACGAGCAATACAAATTACCTCTTTAAGTTTATTATCTAAATATAAAGGCATCAATTTTGTGTTTAGACAAATGGATTTATCATTTAATTTTATAAAATGTTCTTTTAATATACTCTGTCCAGTAGATTGTATTTCCTTTAAATATTGCAGAAAATTATCCTTTTCCCATTGCATAATTAAATAAAATTTATTATTATAAATTTGAGAAAAATCTTTTTTAAAGAAAATCAAAGTTGCTTTATTACAAGAAGTTATATTACCGTTTAAATCTATAGTTAATATTAAATCATCTGCACTTTCTATCAGTAACCTATACTTTTCTTCAGATTTTTTTAAAGCTTTAGTTTTTCTTTCTACTTCTTGTTTTAAGGTTTGATTAAAACGTCTCTCCAGAGAAAGACCCAATATTCCCACTCCAATAAGGACAAGTACAAGGCTTCCTTGGATAATAAGTTGTTTTAAATAAAGACGTTGAATTACTGCACTCACTTCTTTTACTGGAGCACATACGGCTATTGACCAAAAATGAGAACTATATGGAATATGAATTGGTGTGTAAGCAACAAATTTTTTTATATATCCTTTCAAATTTTTATGCCATAAAGACGTATACTCTCCAGTCCCTTCTTTACCCCGTAACATATCTTTACGTTGAATTTCATTTATTTCTGTAAAATAAAAATAAGGTGCTTTTTTTTGTCTTGCTTTAAATATATTTTGACCAATAAAATCTTTAAAAGGATGATATATAAAATATCCATTTTCATCTATTACCCATGCATAACCTGTTTTTCCAGAACGTATTTTATTAACATGTTTTTTTACTAGTATGTAAGGATTTACAAAAATAACTATATAACAATCTTCTAATGATTCTAAAATATAAACACCTGATTTATTAATAATTGTCTTAATATCTGAATTATTTAAGTTAAAAGAGAAAATATTAAAATTTTGTTTACTACCTATTTTATAGGTAACTTTTTTATTTTTTACAATAAACAATCCTCTTACCCCAAATTTATATATTCTATAGTAAATAGATTGCAACAATTTTTTATTTAATTGAGAAGAAAAATCTTTTAAAATAAATAATTCTTCTATTATAGCTTTAAAACTATTTTCAATTTCACCTGCAGCTTGACGAGCCAAAATAAGTTGTTGATTATTAAATTGTTGAGCAACAATAGCCTTTAATTCCCTGACAGAATAAATACCTAAATTAAGAGCACAAAAAAGTAATAAAATGATGCAAACACCTATTGCTAGAAAAAAAGAAGAAATTCTTTTATTTTTTTGTTCCATAAATTAGCAACATGTAACAAAAATTTTTAAAAAGTTAGTAACTAAACAAATAGTTATTTCAAAAATATAACTATAAAAAATCTTTTTGAATAGCTAGATCAAAGTTAATCAAGAAATTTTTTCAAAAATTCAAACTAGTTAAAAATTGAAAATTCAATTAAAAAGTCCAACTGCAAAAATTATGTTAAGCAGTTATATACACGTTTAATAAGAAAACTTTTCAATAATTTAAGCTAGTTACAATTTGACAATTTAACCAAAAACGCAAATTTTAGACTTTTGCAGTTATGTCTTAAAAATACAAATTTTTAGTTATATTCTTTTTTATACGTCCCTGTAGAAAAAATTTACAGTGACATTTTTAAGCCTAAAATTGTCTATAATAGTACTATCAAATTTTAAATTTAGTAATAAGTTCCTTTAATTTTTCAGATAATGCGGATAAATTATTCGCATTTTGACGCAAAATATTTCCATTTTTATTTAATTGTTCAGAAATATTATGAACAACAGCTATTTCTTTTTCAACTTCTTTTACGTTAATGGCAATTTCTGCCAATGTTTCATTGCCTTCTCCTATAGCCTGAGATACTTGATTTACGTTTTGGGCAATATCACGCGTAGTAATTGATTGTTCTTCTATAGCTGTAACAATGGTATTTATTATTTCATTCATTTCATTAATTATTTTTGTAACTTCTTCAATTTCTACTATGGATACATTTGTAACTTGTTGAATTCCCTCTATCTTTTGCTTTATATCCTCGGTTGCTTTTGCTGTTTGCTGAGCCAACTCTTTTATCTCATTGGCAACTACAGCAAAACCTTTTCCTGCTTCTCCTGCCCTAGCTGCTTCTATAGTTGCATTTAAAGCTAATAAATTAGTTTGAGAGGATATACTAGCAATAGTATCCGTTACAGAGGTAATTTCTTGGGCGGCTTTATTTAATTCATTCACCCTAGAAGAAACTATTTGAGATTTCTCTACTCCGATAGAGGTAATCTCCTTAGCTTTAGTTGTATTAGATGCTATTTCATTGATAGTAACACTCATTTCTTCTGCAGCAGAAGCTATAGTATTGGCGTTAATCGTTAATTCTTTCATGGATGCGGAAACAGAAGATATGTTATCAACACTTTCCTTTATTAATTTATTGGCAGTGTCAGAGATTTGAGTCATATTAGTTGCTGTTTTTGCCACATCATCAGAAATTTCATTTAGTTCTAAAGAAGAATTATACACATTTTCTGTGCTTTTTTGAATATTTTGAAGCATAGTTTGGTTATTTTGAATCATTTTTTTAAATGATTCCACTACCCTACCTATCACATCATTTGCCAAATACATAAAATCAACAGGCCTATAATCTCCTTCAGCAACTCTTTCGCTTATCTCAGCAATCTTTTCTAAAGGACCAGATATTATTTTTATGATAAAAAAAACTAAAACAATTCCCAAACATATAATTCCCAAACCAAGTCCAAGATTATTAATAATTAATGTTTGAATAAAATGTCCTGCTAGCTCATTTTCGGTTAAACTAACACAAATATACCAGTCCCATGGCTTAAAATAACGGACGTAAGTAAATATCAAGTCACCGTTACGTTTGTAAGTTACAATTTGTTTATCTGCAACATTTTTAAATTTATCTGATATCACAGTTAATATGCTTTTACCTATAAAATTGGGATTGGTATGTTTAATTATTGTTTTTTTATTTGCATCATAAATAAAAATAGCTCCTTTTCCTCCCAATTTAGTTCTTTCTATAAAATGTGTAAAGTTAGGGCTAAAGATTTTTACACTTGCCTGAATTACAGCGATTATTTTATTTTGTCTATTTTTAATTGGATGATATACACTTATATACCAATTTTTCCATGTTTTACCGATATGTTCTTTACAACTAAAATTTTTTCCTTCCATTATCTTCTTATAAATAGGATTATTACAATCAATATAACTCCCAATATCTTTTGAACCATCAGGATTAGTAAAAGTAGTATTAATTTTAATTAATTTATCTTTAAATACTTGATAAATAGATATTTGTGAAGTAGTAGATACTTTTTTTAATTTAGTTCCTACTTTTTTATAGATAAATATTTTAGAATGAATAGTTTTTATAACATCATTTAATATTTTTGAATTATTATAAACAATTTCTTCTCCTAAAAGTAGAACAGGGATGTTAACTGTTTCTAAACTATTTTTTAGAGTAAGATTGATGTTACGTGTAAAATCAAGATGCCACCCCCCAACTTCACTTATTTTTTGTTCAAAAGTTGCTAAAGTATATCTTGCTCTAAAGTGAGCTGCTTTATTTTTCATTTTAAAAACGTGATATAGACCATCTAAAGAAGATATTACACTATTTTTCCCCATTTTTGTTAAATAAAATTTAGCTTGATAGATAGAAAATAAACTTAAAGATATAATACCAGCTATTAAAATAAGAATTATACCTGTATATAATTTAGTGGTAACTTTAACTCTTTTCACATTTAACATTTTGTTCTACCTCGTTTAATATCATTGTTAAAATTATATTTTTCTAATTTTAATCGTTTCAATTTAATGTTAGTTTTTTTATTCTAATTTTCAATTTATAGAAATCATAGAAATAATTATTGACAATTATTAATTAAAATTATTAGCGAGTTATTAGCATTTTATATATTTTTATAAAAAAACAGACATACCTACAATTTTTTTATTTGTAAGTATGTCTGTTCTCTTTAACTTACTCTTTAACTTATTTAATGACGTAAACGAATAACTCCCATTGCACATAGAGTTAATATAATTGCCATTACTAAGATAAATATTAAATAAAGATAATACATTTTCCTTGATTTTTCTTCAGGAGAAACGAGCATACCTACAAAAGCTCCCCATGTTCCAATTACTGCTGCCCAGCAACTAATTGCTACTCCTGCTAAAGCTAAACCATCACTATAAGACAATTTATTGAGAAACCAGTAACCATATTGACTTTTGTCTCCTGTAGTGGCCTTCCAAATTTGGTCTACAGTATCACCTCTTAAGAGATGAGTAAGAAAAATTTGAGGATCCATGACGTGATGAGAACCAAATATATACCACATAATTCCTATTGTGGCGATAGTACACCCTATAATGGCAATCCAAAAGGCAAATTCTCCATATATAATCCCAGAAATAGGTGGTTTTGGTCTTTCCTGTTTCATAATTTCCTCCTACGAATAATTTAGTTATTTATAAAAATTATATTACATTAGAGTTTATATCCAATGAAGCATCTTTCCTGCTTTGAGAAGCAATCTAATGCCAGCAAAGAACATAATTACTATAATTAGCCACCTTACCCATCCTGCTTTGATTTTAAACATAATTTTCGTACCAATTATTGTTCCTACAATTAGACCAATCATACAAGGGACAGCAAATAACGGAAACATTCCCCCCCCTTCTATATAAGGCCATATTGCAGCACTATCACCTATGCTGATTAATACTTTACTACAAGTAGCAGCAACTTTTAATGGCACAAGCATTACTAGATTAAACACAGGAACCATAGCCCAACCTGCACCCATTCCAAATAATCCGGATATTAAACCAACGCCACAAAAAAGCAGAAGACCAAGCCAGGCCTTTGTGACCTTATAATGCACTACTTTATTTAATGAATCTTCCCAATAATTCATATCTAGCGCCATTCTTTCCGTAAATCCATCAACAGTTTTTACCTCTGGCCATTCTGTCCTTCCTCCAGCAAGTATAAACACAAAACCAATTCCAATTACTATAATACCAAGAGCCCCCCTAATAAAAGCTTCACCCGTTAATCCCATGGTATTATGAATATAACCAGCCAGTAATGCTCCAATAACAGCACATACTCCATATGGAACTGCAGCTGAAAATAATAGTCTAATGTTAGTAATTCCTCTTTTTAAAAAAGGCCTCGCTGCTACAAGTGCACCAGCCATAGCCACAAATAATCCTGTAGTACGAATAATGTAGGAATCTATAGGCGTAAATCCCATCATAATAGGCGTAAATATTACGCCGCCACCTACACCTGCCAATACGGCAACAATCCCCATAATAGTAGTAACTATAAGGAGCATAATAAAAAACATTATTGGACTCATACCCACTGTATGCTGAGTCATTTTAGCAACTTGCGGATTGATTTGAGCAGCATAAAGTGTAGCAATACTTACTAGAGGAGCTAAAATAAAAAATGCAATTTTTAACCAACGTTTTTTTATCTTTTCCATAAATTGTACCCCCTTTAATTTATACATTATAATGTTAAATTCGAGGAACCTAAAAAAATTTAGGTCCCTCTTTTAAAGGATTTAAAGGATTTATCTGTAAAAAATTCTTTGGACAGATAAATTTAGGCTAATAAAAAATACTCTTTTAAATAATTCAAATTGATTACAGTTTGGCATCTTAATTAAAAACACAAAATTCTAGTTTTTGCAGCCGCATCTTAAATTATGTTACTCACCCTGATAAGGATGCTTTTGTAGTTCTTCTATGTCAGAAATATCTATATCAGGTGGTGGCAAACAAGAGGACTCCTTTGCTGCTGCTTCTTTTATTTCTTCTATTTTAGAGAAAACGTTTTCAAAAATCTCTGCACCTATTGATTTTTGTGCAGCTATTTCTTCAAATATTGCTCTTGTAAATGCTATGGGCACATCGGTAATTGCTCCTCTAGAGTCAATTCTAGCCGAAGTAAACGTTTCCATTATCTTTTTTTCAGCATCTTCTGGCACCTCTACATTTATTGCTTTTAATGCTCCACCAAATAAATTGGACACTTTTTCTTCTATTTCAGTACCTTTGATCGCACTGAATCTTTTATCATCCAGCAAAATTACTAAAAAATGAGCCATTTTTTATCCTCCTTATTCTGGTTAATTTTTTTAAATTTCCATATCAGGCAATTCTATCTCCAATTTCTCTTCTTTTTCCTGCACATAATGTTCATTACAGAAAGGATATTCAAATTTATTCCACCATTTTACAATCACCTTATAAACCTCAGGCCTAAAAATTACTTTTGGAGGAAATACTCCTTCAGCCACCATGCCTCGAACAAAACTACCACTGAATTTTTGCTTTTCTTTGGTATGATTACAGCAACCGCTATAAGCTATTTCATTACAATGTGGGCAATACCAAAATTCTGCCATATTCTGCGCTTTAATTTGAAGACCATAAGGAACCTCATTAACCGATTTAGGAAAGCCAAAACTAGGTATGCCTTTGCTCCACAAGATTTGAGTAGCATACATATCATAATATTCACCTACTGCTGCATGGTCCCTACCAAACATGTGGTGAGTACAACCCATGTTTTGGCGAATTATTCCGTGTAATAGAGATTCTATAGGATTACCGTATCTCATATCCCACAAACAAATAGTTACTAAATGTCTTTCTGGTTTAATGTAACCTGCCAAATGTACCATTTCATGTCCTTCTACAATAGCTTCATCTGGATAATCTCCTCTTCTTTTCACCCCGATAATAGCATTTACCTGAATACCATGACATGGCTCTATGTCTCCAGTATAAGCAGCATTTTTCATTAACATCTCATGCCCTACGTGAGGTACGTTTCTAGTTTGATGGTTTATTACAGTTCTCCACCCTCTTTTGACATGCTCTTCCCTAGCTTTTCTTGGCGGATACCAAAATCTATCAAATGGTGGTCTTAATTTAGGCTCATTTATAATAGTATATTTTCCAGCCAAGATTACTGGATTCATGCTTCGATAAATCACCCAACCAGGATGTTTTTTGTCAAATGCTTGCTGAACGACCTCAGGATTATCTTCTGGAGTACCAAAAGTCCTAGTGGCCACGTCTGCAGGATCGATTCTGTAAATTTCTTCAACATCAATAATGGCAAAAGGTTTACCTTTTAATCTTAAAAGTACCCTGTCACCTAATTCTACCCCTAAAGAGGCATAATCTTCTTCACTAATATCAAAAAGCATAGGATATGGAAAAACCCATTCATTTAATAACCTTCTTTCCTTTAAAACTCTCTCTAACTCAGCCTTGGTCATAGAACCTTCTACTGGAGAAAAAAAACCATAACAAATTGACATTATCTCCCGATAAACGTTTCTAACAGGCACTCCTGTTTCATAGTGAAGAGTAGGCTTAATATCGTAAACAGCTTTGGCCATCTTGGCCATTTTTTTACCTAACTCTGGATCACGTACCACTCTTTCCACTAACCTTCCTCCATGAGGCAAAGGCTTTTCAATAAATACTCCCATTAGACACCTCCTTCTTCAGGTTTAAATTTAATAACTTTTTCTTAAAGAAAAGATGGGCAATATGTATGCCAACCTAAAAAATAGCTAGGCTCTAAGAAAATCAAAATATTAACCCAATAAAAGTGTAACCTATTAAGATACAATTTGTATTTTTTTAGGGGACAGTTTTTTTAGATTTAAGGATATATCTGCAAAAAATTTTTTTAAACCGCTCAATTCGAATTGATATAATATACTGCCCTCCTGAGCACTGGACAGGTAGCCTATAAATAATCACCTATAACCCATTGCCCAGGTCTATAGTTCAATTAAATCAGAATCCCCCCAAATTTAACCCTGAAGAATTTGAGAAGTATAATAACCCAAGACAGCATGACCTCTAAACTTCACTTAGAAAACATCTAGACTTTTGGGATTCAATACAAAATTTGACTTTTTAAAGTTAAGCTTTTAAACACAAAAAATAGTTGTTTAATCTTTGATTAAAAAAGTTGTAAACCAATAAAAAAAAACGTAATTTATTTTTATTTTAACGTTAACTGTAGGAGTAAAAAATGAAGCGTATTGTTTTTATAACTCTAATTTTTTGGGGATTCAGTTTAGGAATAGGCTTTAGTCTTGATTGTAACAATATAAACAAACAAGACATTATTAGGCATTTGCCTAAGAACGCTTTTACCAAATCATTTTTTTCTAAAGCTAAAATAGCCAGTAAAAGAAAAATAAAGGATATGTGTGAAGTTATCTTAGAATTAAGTAATAGATTTTATACCTGTTATTTAACTAAAGATTTTTTAATTATTGGACAGATGTATTCTAATGGCAAATCTATTAGCAAACCTGTGATAGAAAAATTAAAATTAAAACAAACAAAAGAAACAGAAAAAGAATTTTTTAATCAAAGAAAAAATTTAGATAAATTTGCTGCAATTGTATATAAGCCTTCTCCAACTGCCCAAAAAGTGTTGTACATGTTTACAGATCCTTTATGTCCATTTTGTCATAAAGCAGAAACAAAGATAAAACAAATTGTAGATAAGTATAACGTTATTTTAAAAATAATTTTATATCCTGTACATCCAATTATTGGTCCCAAAAAGGCCATTGAAGCAATATGTAGAAATTTTGATTTAAAACAATACTTATCTCAACAGTGGAAAAAAGAAAAGGAAAATGATATAGAAAAATATCAATGTAACAAAGGTAAGAAAATTCTTGAAACTTCTAAAGAAATTGGAGACAAGTTAAATATTAGAGGCGTTCCAACTTTTCTACTTGATAATGGCACAAAAATAATTGGAGCTAATTTAATTCAATTAGAAAGTGCTTTAAAAGAATTAACCAAACATCAATCTAAATAAGATTATTATCTATAATAAAATTATCTATAATTTTTACCTTCTTAAGGATTAACGCTAAAAACAAAAGGATAATTTATGCTAAGTGGCGGAGGGAGAGAGATTCGAACTCCCGGACCCCGTGAAGGGTCTGCGGTTTTCAAGACCGCCGCCTTCGACCAACTCGGCCATCCCTCCGTATAATTCTTTAGAGATGGCGGAGAGGGAGGGATTTGAACCCTCGGTAGAGGTTTTAGCCCCTACACTCGCTTAGCAGGCGAGCGCCTTCAGCCAACTCGGCCACCTCTCCCAAAGGATATTTCTTTTATTCAAAAAAGAATAAATAGTCAACCAAAAAATAACTGTTTGACATTATAACTACACCTTTTATAATACTTTAACCTTACTGTTTTAGAGGAGGCTCCAATGAACGAATTTCCACGTATGCACCGTCTTCCCCCTTATGTATTTGCCGTAGTAAACGAACTTAAAATGAAATTGCGTCGGCAAGGAGAAGACATTATTGACCTTGGTATGGGCAATCCTGACTTACCCACCCCAAAACATATCGTAGATAAATTATTAGAAGCGGCTCAAAAAGGTGTTAATCATAGATATTCAGCTTCGCGGGGTATTCCTAATTTACGCAAAGCAATTTGTAACTGGTACAAAAGAAGATACGAGGTGGACCTTGACCCAGAAACAGAGGCTGTAGTTACGATGGGGGCCAAAGAAGGTTTAGCCCATTTGGCTTTGGCTATGTTAAGTCCTGGCGAAGTAGTTTTTGCTCCTGATCCCACCTATCCTATTCATACGTATTCAGCCATTATTGCAGGAGCAGACGTAAGACGTATTCCTATAGGTTTGGATAGAGATTTTTTTGAAGATTTATTGACTGCTACCAGACAGACCTGGCCTCAACCAAAACTTTTAATCATTTGTTACCCCCACAATCCTACCACTGCTACCGTAGATCTAGAATTTTTTCAAAAAATCGTTGATTTTGCCAAAGAACATAAAATGTACGTAGTGCACGATCTGGCCTATGCTGATCTGTGTTTTGATGGCTACAAGGCCCCAAGTTTTTTACAGGCCAAAGGGGCCAAAGACGTTGGGGTAGAATTTTTCTCTATGTCTAAAAGTTATTCTATGGCTGGGTGGAGGGTTGGTTTTTGTGTAGGTAATTCTCAAATGGTACACGCCTTAACTAGAATAAAAAGTTATCTTGATTATGGTATTTTTCAGCCCATTCAAATTGCTTCTATTATAGCTTTAAATGGTCCACAAGAATGCGTGCAAGAAATAAATCAAGTCTATAAGGAGCGGCTGGATGTACTTGTGGATGGTCTAAATCGTATTGGCTGGCACGTACCAAAACCCAAAGCCACTATGTTTGTCTGGGCTAAGATACCAGAGGAATTTAAACAATTAGGATCTGTTGAGTTTTCCAAATTACTCTTAACTAAAGCCAAAGTAGCTGTTTCTCCTGGTCTTGGTTTTGGTTCTTATGGCGACGATCACGTGCGTTTTGCTTTGGTAGAAAATCCACATAGAATAAAACAAGCTCTTCGAGGGATTAAAAAAGTATTGGGAGGATAGATATACTGTGAAGGAAGTAGTTAAAATTGCTTTAGCAGGCTTTGGCACTGTAGGTACGGGCCTGGTTAAAATTTTAATGGAAAACAAAGATTGGATAAAAAGAAGAACGGGCAAAGAAATTATTGTCTCTCAAATTCTGGTAAAAAATTTAAACAAACCAAGACCAATCATTCCCCAATCAGAACCTATTTTTACGAATAACGTGGATGAATTTTTACAAAATAAAGATTGGGATATTTTAGTAGAACTAATTGGTGGCCTTGAATTACCATATCAAATTATTTCCAAAGCTATTTTATTTGGCAAACACGTAGTAACTGCCAATAAAGCTCTTTTGGCCATAAAAGGAAAAGAACTTTTGCAATTGGCAAATGCTAAAAACGTAGGTCTTTATTTTGAAGCCAGTGTAGGCGGTGGCATTCCTATTGTTCAAACTCTCAAAGAAAGCCTGTGTGCCAACAAAGTTACAAGTATTTCTGGTATTTTAAATGGAACAGCCAATTACATTTTAACAGAAATGTCCCAACAAGGTTTAAGCTTTGACCTGGCTTTAAAACAGGCCCAAGAAAAAGGTTATGCTGAAGCTGATCCTGCTCTAGACATAGATGGTATTGATGCTGCTCATAAATTGGTCATTCTTATATTTTTAGCTTATGGAGAGATTTATCCCTTTGAAAAGCTCTGGATTAAAGGCATAAAACAAGTGGACTTATTGGATATTAATTTTGCCAAAGAACTAGGCTATATTTTAAAATTAATTGCCCAGGTGCAAAGAGAATCTAATGGACTAAGAGCAGGAGTATTCCCCGCTTTTTTTCCTAATAATCACATCCTTAGTAAAGTGGATGGAGCTTTTAATGCTATTTTAGTGCAAGGTAATGCCACAGGTCCTGTGGTCTTATGTGGTCAAGGTGCAGGCGACTTACCTACGGGGAGCAGTGTTTTAGCAGACATTATTTCTTTGATTAAACATAACTCTCAAATAAATAATACGGGATTTAAAGATGATCCTTTTCAACAGGCAAAATGTCTTGATTTTATGGATTGGGAATGTAAGCATTATTTTCGATTTCAAGTGAAAGATAAACCAGGAGTATTATCTTCTTTGTCTGGTGTGATGGGAGAATATAATATAAGCATTGCTCAGGCTATTCAAAAAACTCAAACTAAAACCAAACAAGGTGTGCCTATTGTTTTCTTGTCCCACAGGGCAAAGTTAAAACAGGTAACTGCGGCTATTAACAAAATAAACGAATTTGATTTTATTTTAGAACCAACCATTCATTATCCAATTATTGAATAAAAAAATTAAGCCTAGAAGTTTACTTTTGAAAAATTAGATTTTGGCATAAAAAAATGAAAATAATATTTTTAATAGAAGATGGTCTAGGCGATTGGCCACTAGAAGAATTAAACGGCAAAACTCCTTTAGAAGCAGCTAGAACTCCTAATTTAGATCGCCTTGCCCCCTACTCTTTGCTGGGTACGTGTCAAACCATTCCTAAAGGCTTTCCTTCTGGATCAGATGTAGCCAACATGGCCCTTTTAGGCTATGCGCCAGAAAAGTATCATACCGGAAGAGGTCCTATAGAAGCTGCTGCCAAAGGCATCCTTGCTCAGGCAAACGATGTTATCTGGCGTTGCAATTTAGTGAGTGTTTCAGAGTTTGGTCCCAAAGGTAAAATGCTCGACTATGCAGCAGGTCATATAAGTTCAGAGCAAGCTTTAAAATTAATCAATTGGTTAAATCAACAACTACAAGACAAAGAATTTAAACTTACTTTTGGACTTCAATATAGACATTTGCTTATTCAACCCAACGCTCCCCATAAAATTTTGGGTTTAACCCCTAATCCACCTCACGACATTTTAAATCAAAGCATTGCCAAAGATCTACAAATCTATCAAAAATACCCTCCTCTTTTTCAGTTTTTAACTAAGGCAGCTCAATTATTGGCCAATAATCCTATTTGGCCCAAAGCCAATGCCCTTTGGCCATGGGGACAGGGAACTCCTCTTCAATTAGAAAATTTTACCCAAAAAACAGGTTTAAAAGGTGCTGTTATTTCTGCTGTAGATTTAATAAAAGGGCTGGGAAAAGCGGCAGGTTTAGAAGTTATTGAGGTACCTGGAGCTACAGGTTTGACCAATACCAATTATAAGGGAAAGGTAAGTGCAGCTTTAAAGGCTCTAAAAAGTAAGGACTTTGTTTTTTTACATTTAGAAGGACCAGATGAGGCGGGGCATTGTGGAGATGTAAAGGCCAAAATAAAAGCCATTGAGTTTTTTGACAAACTCATTCTTGCACCTATTTTAAGCCAATTAAAAGAGCCCTTTACTTTAGCTATCTTGTGTGACCATTTTACCCCGATTAGGCTACGTACCCATGTAGCAGAACCTGTCCCTTTTTTAATTTATCGTTCTAATTACAAATATAAAGGATTTCCTCAATTTTGTGAAAAGACGGCCCAAAATGCTAACTTGTTTATTCCAAGAGGAGATGAATTTTTAAACTTTGTTCAGGAGCAAGCTGGTGCCTAAAATAAGCCAAAGCTTTCCCCAACCAGAAGTCTGGCACAAACATCGTGTTTTTTACGGCGAAACAGATGCTATGAAAGTCGTCTATTATGCCAATTATTTAACCTGGTTTGAAATAGCGAGGAATAGTTATATCCACAAACAAGGATTAAGTTACATAGAAATAGAAAGTAGAGGTGTGTTTTTGCCTGTAAGAGAAGCCCATTGTAGATATTACAAGCCAGCAAGGTTTGACGATATTATATATATTAGAGCTGGCATTGGAGAATGGAAAAGAGCTTCTTTTAAGTTTATTTACGAAATAACAAATGAAAGTAAAACAAAGGTCATAGCAACAGGTTATACAATTCATCCTTGCGTAAATGCAACAGGCAAACCCATTGCAGTACCTGATTGGCTAAAACAAGCCTGCATTTGTAAATAAATATGTTAGACGTTCATACTCATATTTTTCATCCCAAAATTGCAGAGAAAGCCTGTCAGGCTTTAAAAACGCATTACGCTATAACCCCCCAAGGGACGGGATTGTTAGACGATCTGTTAGTTCACTTAGAAACAGGACAATTTTCCAAAGCTATAGTGTTATGTGCGGCTACAGGTGCGCATCAGGTTATCCCTGCCAATAATTGGGCAATTGAGTTAAATAAACATTCCAAATTAATTGCCTTTGGCACCATTCACCCTGATTATCAAAATTGGGAGAAAGAATTAAGTAGATTACTCAAACATGACATTTCAGGACTAAAGATACATCCAGATTTTCAAGGCTTTGATCTGGCAGATACAAAACTATTTCCTATATGGGAAACTATTCAAGATAAATTTTGGATTATTTTACACATAGGAGATAAATTTTCTCCAGATCAAAATCCTTCTTCTCCCCAAAAATTGGCTTTTATTTTAAAAAATTTTCCTAAGTTACAGTCAAAACTTATCATAGCTCATCTGGGAGGTTATTTACACTGGCAGTATGCTTTAGATTATATCATTGGACAGGATATTTTCTTAGACACATCCAGCAGTTTACCTTTTATCCCTGAAACAATTTTAAAGCAAATTTTAGCTCGACATAATCCAGAAAAAATTTTATTTGGTTCCGACTACCCCCTATTTTTACCAGAAAAAGAAAAACAACGCATTTTAGAACATCCTCTTTTACAAACAAGATTCTGGTTCCAATTGGAACAAAACAGTAATAATTTTTTAAAAATGTTTTTAAAACAAAACTAATTATGTAAAAATAATAACATTATTATCTATTCTCACTATTTAAGATGAGAGAAACAAAAAAAAGAATTGCTTATCTAAAAAATAAAAAAGTTAAAAAATCCAAGTGCAAAAATTATTTTAAGCACTTTGATACAAATTAAACAAAAAAATTATTCAATAATTTAAACTAAGTACAATTTGAAAATTTAATTAAAAACGTCAATTTTGGACTTTTTATAATCACGTCTTTAAAATAGGTGAATATGTCTCAAACAATTTTTGAAAAACAAAAAAATTTTGATTTGTTGGCCCTAGGTATTATTATAGGATCTTTTATTTTACGTCTAATTATTATTACCAGTGGTGAAATTAATTTATATTATGATGAGGCCCAATATTGGGATTGGTCCAGAAGTTTAGACTTTTCTTATTATTCCAAAGGACCACTTATTGCCTACTTTATAAAATTTTGGACCCTTATTTTTGGTAATACAGAATTGGCAGTTCGTTTTGGAGCCTGTTTAAATTTGGCTTTATTACAACTACTTATCTATTTTGGTTTAAAAAAAATCTCTTTAAATCATCCCAAATGTACGTCAGCTCTTCCTTTTGCTGCCCTCATAATTGCCTGCTCTACTCCTCTTTTTTTAGTAACAGGCATTCTTATGACTACAGATAACCTTTTGGTTCTTTTTTACACCTGTTGTTTATTTTTGTTGTATTTATTTTTAAAAACAGAAAAAACGTATTATTTATTTTTAATGCTTCCCTGTCTGATTTTAGGAATATTGGGCAAATATACTATGCTAATTTTTATTCCTTTGGCTTTTATTGTCTGTCTAAAAGAAAAAAAACACTTACTTTCCAAAGTTACAATTGTTTTAATCCTTGGAGGCATACTTGGTTTAGTGCCTATTTTGTTGTGGAACATAAAATATAATTTTGTAGGTTTTAAACACGTGCTTTATCGTGGACATTTAATAGGACAAAGTCAAAATAATTTTTTTAAAATAAATCATTTTTTTGAATTTATAGGTTCTCAACTAGGAGTATTAACTCCCTGGTGGTTTTTTATTTTGATTTGGGCCTATGTTAAAAGAAAATATCAACAATTCCCCAGATTAGAAGCTAGTTTGTTATGTATCTTTTTTTGGCCTATTTGGCTTAGTTTTGTTATTTTGAGCTTTCACACAAAAGTAGAAGCTAATTGGCCGGCCTTAAGTTATGTAATAGCGTTACCCCTTTTGGCCAAAACGTTTTTAGATTTATCTGCCAAAACACAAAAAATCCTACTTGGAGCAAGTATTGCAGTTTTTGTGCTTTTCCATGCCGTTCCTTTTATTTCTCTTCCCTCAGGTAAATTAAATATCTTACAAAGAATGCGGGGATATGAAAATATTGGCCATTATATTCAAGAATTAAAAAAAACAAAGTTTAAATATCCAGATAAAATTTTTATTTTTAGCGACTCTTATGGAATAACCTCTCAACTTTCTTTCTATGTTCCTGGACAACAACGAGCCTTTTGTGTAAATTTTGGACGAAAACAAAATCAATACGACATCTGGCCATCTCCTGGTCAAAATAAAATTGGATGGGACGCTATTTTTATCACCAAAGGCATATGTAAACACGTCCCGTTACAACTAAAAAAAATGTTTCACACTATTAGCAATCCCATTATTTTTTATTCCAAACAAAAAGGAAAGCCAGGGCAAATAGTAACTATTATTCTCTGTTACAATTATAATGGAATGTGGCCAAAACCGCAAAATAAAACTTATTAAAATATTTGGATTAAATGTTCTGTAGTAAATTGGCCATTACAAAAAATTTAAATTTTTAGAAAAAATATTATGCTTAAGTCAATACCTTCTTATTTTAAACCTTTAGATTGGGAACTACATCTTTTCTGGCTTATAAATCACAGCTGGAAAAATATTTTTTTTGATTATTTAATGCCTATTTTATCCAGCTCTACTTTCTGGGGTATAATAATTGCGTGTTTTTTGCTTTATTGTCTGGGGAAAAAGAGATTTTATCTTGTAATTTATCTTATCTTGGCCTTGTGTTGGGTGGGAATCAATGATTTTACATCTAATATACCTAAAAAACAGATTGGCCGAATAAGACCTTTAAATGCGTTGCCAGGTTGTCATTTTTTTGAAGATAATGTCTGGCATACAAGACCTAAAAATTTTACTCCATCTAAGCCTCGGGGTACGTCTTACCCTTCTGCGCATGCAGCCAATTCTTTTTTACTCTGTGCTCTACTTGGATTTAAGTTTAGAAGGCTAAAAAAATATCTTTGGTTTATACCTCTTGTAATTGGTTATTCTAGAATTTATCTTGGCAAACACTATCCTTTAGATATACTAGCTGGTTATTTATGGGGGCTGGTCTTTTTTTTACTGTTTTTAGCTTGTTATTATTGGGGAGAAACAAAATATGAGCAAACTAATTGGTTTAGAAGAATTTTTAAAACTGAAGAACAAATTTAAAGAAAAAAAAATCGTTTTCACCAATGGATGCTTTGACCTTTTACACGTAGGGCATGTGGATTATTTAACCAGAGCAAAACAACTAGGAGATATTTTAATTATTGGTTTAAACTCAGATAGTTCTGTCAAAAAAATAAAAGGCAGTAAACGTCCTCTTAATAACGAGAAAGATAGAGCAACAGTATTGGCAGCCTTAGAATGTGTGGATTTTATTATTTTATTTGAAGAAGACACACCATATAGGCTTATCCAAGCCATCCAGCCCGATGTTCTGGTAAAAGGAGGAGATTGGCCTATAGACAGAATTGTAGGAAAAGATATAGTAGAAGCTAATGGCGGCCAAGTTATAAGTTTAAGTTTAATTGAAGGTTATTCTACTACCAATTTAATAAATAAAATAATTAAGCTTTATTCTTAAACTAAAAAAATTATGAGACAAACAAATTTTTCATATCAATTAAATAATTTTCTTAAATATGGATTTTATTCTATATTTATAATAATAATATTTTCAAATGTTTGTTTAGCTAAAAAAACTTCTATTTTTATACTTGCTAGTTATAACAAAAATGACTCCTTATCTGAGCCAGAATATCAAGGAGTATTATATGCTTTAAAAAATAGTAGATTATCTTCCTATATATCTATATATTCATATTTTTTAGATTCTCGTAGAGTTAATCCCAAAAATTTACAAAAAAATATAAATAAAGCTATTCAATTAATAAAAAAAATAAATCCTAAAATAATTATTACCTTAGATGATTTAGCTTTTGAAATAATTATGAAACATTTTTATAAATGGTTTGAACATAAAAGAAAATTTTTAGTATTTTGCGGTATAAATACACCAATAAAAATATATAATAAAAAATACAATTTTTTAAAAAATAATAAAATCCCAATAAAAAATATAACAGGCATATATGAGGCTATCAATATAGATAAACAAATTCAATTATTAAAATTAATATTTAAAGAGCCTTTTTATATAGCTATATTACATTCTATTGACTATATGGGGAATATAATAAAAGCTCAGGTTATAAATGAGTTAAGTAATACCAAATTAAAAAATAAAATAAAATTTTTCCCAGTAAAAAATTTAAAAGATCTAAAAAAATCAATACAAATTATAAATAAATCTCCTCTGATAAAAGCATATATTCCAGCAATATTAAAAATAAAAACCTCTAATAATAAATACTTATCTGTTGCTAAAATTTCCCCTATATTATTGAATAATATAAAAAAATTGGATCTAGCCGTTAATTTTGCCTTTGTAAATTTAGGTTTTTGGGGAGGAGTATGTACAGATATATTTAGAATGGGTTATCAGGCTGGAGATATGGTTTTATATTTAATTCAAAGATATCCTATAAAAAAATTACCCGTAGAATATGCTTGTTGTTACAAAATAATTATAAATAAAAGACGTACTAAACAATTAAATTTAAAATTGCCAGATATTTTTTGGGGTGTAGTGGACGAGATAAGATGATAATTTACGATAGTCAAATCATTCAAATATTTTCCTCTGTATTAATTTTTTTATTAGTAAATTTATTTTATAGACCGTTTTTATTCACAAAACAAAATAAATTTAAATTAGAAAATAATTTTATAAGAAATATTATTTTATGTATTAATATTACATTTTCTATAAAAATAATTCATCTAATAATTCATAATATATTATATATTTATAAATTGCATATAAATTTATTACATAACTTTTTAATTATACTACTGATAATAAATTTACTTTTATTTATTTTTTATATATATCAATTAAAAACAAAAAGAATACTTAAATTTTTATTATATTCATTTTCTTTTGTAATAATTATTAATATTGGAGAGTTTATCGTAAATAAGTATTGTTTATATTGGATAGAATTATGTGCATTAACTATAATAATTTTATTATTTATTTTGATGTTATTTCAAAAAAATGAATACCAAAAAATTATTTATTTTATAATATATTTTATTATTTTAATTTTTATTTCTTTAACTTCATATTTTTTTATAAAACATCTTATTGATAAAGAAAAAGATATTTATCTTACAAAATCTTATTTTACTCTTAAATTAGTTTATAATAGTTTAAACCAACACATAGAAAATTCTCAAAAAATATCTAAACTTCTATCTATTTATCCTTTAATTCAAAATATAAATAAAAACAATTTAAATGAGATAAATAACTTATTACAATCTTTAACGTTTATAATTAACGCTAATAAAATTTTTATTACTAATAAAAATGGTATTGTTATTGCTAGTTCTAATCCAGAAATGATTGGACAAAAATGTAAATTTGAATTTTATGAAAAAGAAGCATTAAAAGGTAAAAGCCTTTATTTTTATGCAAAAGATAAATATGGTCATATATTCTTAATGTTAAAAAGACCTTTAATTAGAGATAATAAAATTATAGGAGAAATAAGTTTTAAATTTTCTCTAAAACAACTCTTAAAAAATATTCTTTTACATCCAAATACAAAAATATTTTTTATGCACAAAAGTGGAGCAATATTATTTGGACCAAATTATTTACAAAATCATTTTTTAGTCGAAAATAAACACTTTTTACCTAAAGAAATAGTAAAAAATAAAATATTTGGAGATACAAAAATCCTGAATTCTGCTGGTTATAAAATAATAAAGGGTAATATTTTACAAGATAAACAAGGTAAATTTTATCTTTTGACCCAAATTTACTTCCCACATAAAAATTGGAGTATTTGTAAATTAACAAATTTAACTCCTATTTTTGTATATCAAAATATATTAGTTATCGTTTTCAGTCTATTTTTAATAATAATGACTATTATATATTTATATATAATGCAAAAAAAAGATTTTATATATTATTTAAAAAAGATAATAAAAGAAAAAGATAGGTATCAACTAAATTTAAAACTTTTTGCTAGGGCTATAAAACAAGCAGAAGAAAGTATTATTATAACTGATAAAAATTATAAAATTATATACGTAAATGATTTTTTTTCTAAAGTTACTGGATATCTAAAAAAAGAAGTGATAAGTAAATATATCTATGATCTATATAAAAATATTATATCAAATAAACAATTAAAACAAATAAAAGATACTTTAGATAAAGGTAATGTTTGGAAAGGAGAGATTAAATGTAAAAACAAGGAAGGGAAGGTGTATTATGAAAATATTACTATATCTCCTATAAAAGACAATCAAAAAAATATCACTCATTTTGTAAGCGTACATAGAGACATAACAAAAGAAAAATTATTTCAAAAACAAATTATTTATTTTCAAAAATTAAAATCCATGTCTATTATTGCCAGTGGAATTGCTCATGATTTTAATAATATGCTTATATCTATCCAAGGATATGTAGATTTGGCTTTAAAGAATTTAAATTATAAAGATATTGATATTTATCTTAAAAAAATACAAAATATAATTATAGAATCAAAAGATATTATAAATGAACTTCTATTATTAAGCAAAAAACAACAATTTAATTTTAAAAATATAAATATTAAAGAAAGTATATTTAATACCTTACGAATCTCAAAAAATATAATTCCAGAAAATATAACAATAAATACAAACTTAGATAACAATTTATATCTTGTTAGAGCTGATAAATCAAAAATAGAGCAAATATTTTTAAATCTTATCTTAAATGCTAGAGATGCTATTGGTTCAAAAGAAGGAAGTATTACCATAACTATAAAAAATATTAAAGATCCAAACGATAAAAAAGGTAAATTCATATTGTGTTCCATAACAGATACTGGTTGTGGTATTTGTGAGGAGGACTTAAAACACATTTTTGATCCCTTTTTTACTACTAAGGAAAAAGGAACAGGCATTGGATTGTCTGTAGTCAAAGAAATCATAGAAAATCATGGAGGTTGGATTGAAGTAAATAGTATACTAAATAAAGGTACGACTTTTAAAATCTATTTACCAGCTATTTCAGATACTAAAAAGAGACAAGACGAAATTCAAAATAAGGAAAATAAGGGTAAAAATATAGACAATAAATTAAAAAATGTTAATATATTAATAATAGAAGACAATGAAGATATTTTAGAAATACTAGAATTAACCCTTCAAGAACAAAATTATAACGTATATAAAGCCAAAACAGCAAAACAGGCAAAACAAATTTTTAAACATTATAAAAATAATTTTCAAATAATAATTAGTGATATATCTCTACCAGATCAAAATGGTTTGGATTTAGTGCTAGAATTATTATCCAGTAATCCAAAAATTAAAGTTATCTTGAATAGTGGCTACTTAAGTGATTATAAACAGTATATGAAAATAATTCAAAAAAAAGGTTTCATCTTTCTCCAAAAACCATATTCTATGGAATTTTTATTAGAAACAATTGAAAAGTTATTAAAAACCATCTAAGTAGAACACATATTTTTTAGTAATCTATATTCTTTATCCATAATACTCTAATATTCTCCATTATCAAATATACTAATTTTTTGAAACGTTAATTGTATTTTTCAAATATAAACATCTTGACATTTAGATTTTAACTATTTATATATCTAAATAGTAATTATTACTAAAAATAATTTTTTAACAAGGAGGAAAAACTATGAGTTGTGTAGGTAATGAAACTAAAATGCCATTAATTGGTGATCCCATGCCCAAGATGGAGGTCCAAACCACACATGGAGTTATGACCTTGCCTGATGATTTTGCAGGAAAATGGTTTGTCTTATTCAGTCATCCTGCCGACTTTACCCCGGTTTGTACTACAGAATTTGTAGCCTTTCAAAAGGCCAGTGATAAGTTCAAGGAATTAAATTGTGAGTTAATTGGCTTGAGCCTGGATCAAGTATTTTCCCATATAAAATGGGTGGATTGGATTAAAGAAAAATTGGGAGTAGAGATAACCTTTCCTATCATTGCAGATACAGGTAAAATATCAAATATTTTAGGTCTTGTTCATCCAGGTAAAGGGTCTAACACTGTTAGAGCAGTATTTATTATTGATCCCAATGGGATTATTAGAGCAATGATTTATTATCCTCAGGAGTTAGGAAGAAATATAGACGAAATCCTAAGGGCAGTAAAAGGTCTGCAAACTTCTGATGCCAATGGAGTGGCCATGCCTGCCAATTGGCCCAACAATGATTTAATTGGAGATAGAGTAATAATCCCACCAGCCACAGATGTAAAAACTGCTGCAGAAAGAAGCAAACAATACGAATGCTATGATTGGTGGTTCTGTCACAAAAAATTATAACAATAAATTATAACAATAAAAAAGGAGCGATTTGTCTAAAATCGCTCCTTACTTTATTAACTATAAAATCCAACTGCAAAAATTATTTTAAACTTAAATATAGGTTCAACAAAAAAAATTTTCTCAATAATTTTACTTTAGTTAGTTACAATTTAAGCAAAAAAAATAAATTTTGGGCTTTTGCAGGTTCATCTTATAATATTAACTGGGGTTTGGCGTATAACTCTCCACCAAAGGCATCATTTATTACTAAGAGAGGAAAATCTTGGACATGAAGAACTCTAACAGCTTCTGGCCCCAAATCTTCATAAGCTATAATCTTAGCTTGTTTTACACATTGAGAAAGTAAGGCTCCTGCTCCACCTGTAGCTCCAAAGTACACTCCCTTATAAGTCTTAAGAGCTTCAATCACTTCTGGAGAGCGTTTACCTTTGCCTATAGTGGCCTTGAGTCCTAATTTATAGAGTGTTGGGGCATAGGTATCCATCCTATAACTAGTAGTAGGACCTGCAGAGCCTATAGGTCTTCCTAAAGGTGCTGGAGTTGGACCTACATAATAAATAACTGATCCTTTTACAGGAAAAGGTAATTCTCCACCTTTAGCTAAAGCTTCTAACATTCTTTTATGAGCTGCATCTCTAGCCGTGTAAACTAAACCAGAAAGCAATACCTTATCTCCTGCTCTTAATTGTAAAACATCTTTTTCTGTAAGTGGGGTTTGTAATTTATATTCACTCATTTATATTTCTACCTCCTTACGTCTGGAAGAATGACATTGAATATTTACAGCTAAAGGTAAAGACGCTATGTGACAAGGTGATTTTTCTATTTTAACACCAAGACAGGTTATTTTACCCCCCAGTCCCATAGGCCCTATGCCCAATTCGTTAATGGCAGTTAATAATTCCTTTTCTTTGGCAGCCAGTTCGCTATCCCAATGTTCTAGGGTTAATGGTCTAAACAAGGCCTTTTTCGCTAAAATGGGAGCATAATCAAAAGTGCCACCAATGCCGATACCTACTATTATAGGAGGACAGGGGTTGGGACCTGCTTCAGCAATTCGCTTTAAAACAAATTCTTTTATCCCCTTCCAACCTTGAGCAGGAGTCAACATAGTAGCTCTGGACATATTTTCACTCCCACCACCTTTGGCCATAAATTTAATCTTCAACTTGTCTCCTTTTACCAGATCTAGATGAATAAAAGCAGGAGTATTATCTCCTGTATTTATTCTAGTAAACGGATCGCAAACAGATTTTCTCAAAAAACCAGCCTCGTACCCCAATCTTACGCCCTGATTTATTGCCTCTACTAAGTCTCCTTCTATAAATACGTCTTGTCCCAGCTCCACGAAAAAGATAGCCAACCCTGTATCTTGACAAAGAGGCAATTGGGTTTGCTCTGCAAGTTTATAATTTTCAACCAATTGACGTAAAATTTCTTTGCCAACAGGATTGGTTTCTTCTTCTAAGGCTTTTACTAGAGCTTGTTTTACATCTTCTGGCAAATTAATATTGGCCTCCTGCACCAGTTCTGCTACTGTTTCTATTATTTGATTTTCAGATATTATTCGCATATTTTTCTCCTAATCTATTTTTAAAATAGATACATTTACTTTTATTCTTCAATATTTACTCGATCTATATTTACAAATTCTAAATAATCTCCAAACATATGTAAAGCCAACCAATTCTTAGATGAAGCTATATTTATAATTTCTTCTGTCAAATTAAAAGAAGCTACTACTGGCACGAGTTTATATTGCTTATATTCTGGAAAAAATAAATAAAAATCTTTTATTGCTTGTTCAAATTCTTTTATATAACGACTTTTATAGGTAGATTTAACATCTACTACAAAAATATATTTTCCAGCTACAGCTATTACGTCGTATTCTCTTATCCTATGATTTAATCTTTTTCTTCTTCTAACACACAGTTCATCTACTTCTAATTCAAAATTCCTTTTTATAACAAAAGGAATCCCTGGAGCAACAATATCTTCTGCTACTGTGCCCAATTTATTGGCGAGATCGCCCCACTTTTTATTCATATCTTTTGTTATCGCTCTCATTTCTTCCTTGAATTCCTTCATCTCATCTTTGAACTCCTTCATCTCCTCCTGAAACACTACAACCCCGTCCTTGAATTCCTTCATCTCATCTTTAAACTCCTTCATCTCCTCCTGAAACACTACAACCCCGTCCTTGAATTCCTTCATCTCATCTTTAAACTCCTTCATCTCCACCTGAAACACTACAACCCCGTCCTTGAATTCCTTCATCTCATCTTTGAACTCCTTCATCTCCTCCTGAAACGCTACAACCCCGTCCTTGAATTCCTTCATCTCATCTTTGAACTCCTTCATCTCCTCCTGAAACACTACAACCCCGTCCTTGAATTCCTTCATCTCATCTTTAAACTCCTTCATCTCCTCCTGAAACGCTACAACCCCGTCCTTGAATTCCTTCATCTCATCTTTAAACTCCTTCATCTCCTCCTGAAACACTACAACCCCGTCCTTGAATTCCTTCATCTCATCTTTGAACTCTTTCATCTCCTCCTGAAAAATCAAAACTCCGGCTTTAAATTCTTTTATTTCATTTTTAAATACTCTCATTTCGTTTTGAAAACGTTTTGTTTCAAAGGCAAGACGTTCTATTTGAAGCTCTGTCTTTTGGGCTTGACGAGCAAGCATCATAAGAGCATCTTCTAAATAATCTACTCTGCTTTCAAGAGCTAATTCAGGCATAATAGATTCTCCTTTAAAATTTTATCTGTCTGAAAAAATTTTTTCAGGAACGTTTTTTCCAAAATAAATAATTTTTTACAGCCAAAACACCCATTTTTTTTCTTAAATATCCAAGCTGATCCTGTAAAGGAATATTTTTTGGACATATGTCTTCGCAGGCCAAAAGCCCCATACATCCAAAGATCCCCTGATCTGTGCCGATTATCTCAAAATACTGTTGTTCAGACCTCTTGTCTCTAGGGTCCAGAATAAAACGGGCAATTCTATTTAACGCCACTGCTCCTAAAAAACCAGAACGCATTTGAGCTGTTGCACAAGCAGCAATACAACAACCACATTCAATGCATCTATCCAGTTCATAAATTTGTTCTGCCAAACTATTTTCCATACGTTCTTCTTCTGCCTCTGGATCAAACTCTTTATTCGTATGCACCCAGGCTTCTAACTTCTCGTTCATGATTCTAAACCAACTGCCAGTATCCACACATAAATCTCCTATCAATTTAAATCCCGGTAAAGGCATCAAATTGATTTGATTAGGAAAATCTTTTGTCTTTGTTTTGCAAGCCAATTGTGGTTTTCCATTTATAACCATGGCACAAGCTCCACAGATCGCTGCTCTGCAACAAAAATCAAACATTAACGAAGGATCTTGTTCTTCTTTTAAGCGATTTAAGGCGATAAAAAGATTTAAATTAGGAGTTTCCTCTAAGTAATAAGTTTGCATTCGAGGAACAGATGCGGGATCCTCAGGATTATAACGAAAAATATTGATCTCTAATATTCTAGACATGGCAAGATTAACCTCTTTGTGTTTTTTTTTGCTGACAAATTTTTATTCCCATTACAGTTCTGGCAAAGGAGCGTCTTTCGGATAATCATAAGGGACAATTTTCGTTCCCCCATAGCCTCTTTTTCCTGGAGGTAAAAATATTTTTTTAGTTGCTGGTTCATATTCTAAAGTAGGCAAGCTATCTTTTTCTTTAAAATATGCCAAAGTTCTAACCCACCAGTCTCTATCATTCCGATAGGGATAATCTTCTCTGGTATGAGCCCCCCGACTTTCTTTTCTCTGGAGCGCTCCATAAGCAACACACAGAGCCAACTTTACCATGCCCTCTATTTTAAGGGCTAAGCTAAGTTCAGAATTTGCTCCCAGTCCATTAGAACGTAATTTTATTTGTTTGGAGCGTTCTAAAAGTTCTTGCAGGTTATCTACAGCCAGCTGAAGATCCTTTTCATTTCTGAAAATCCCCACATAATCCATTAAGATATCTTGCATAGCATTTCTCACTTTATAGACATTTTCTCTACCTTTTCCAAAAATTAATTTATTTATTTTTTCCTGTTGTTTTTTTAGTTCTAACTCTACTAATTTTAAGCTAAAATTAACTTCTCTTTCTTGCAAAAATTCTACAATTCGTTTTCCAACGATCATTCCTGCCACAATTGTTTCTGCCAAAGAATTCCCTCCTAGACGATTAAATCCATGCATATCCCAACAAGCAGCTTCCCCAGCAGCAAAAAGACCTTTTAAACCATAGGCTTCTCCATACACATTTGTTTTTATTCCACCCATACTATAATGTTGAGTTGGTCTCACAGGGATAAGCTCTTCTACAGGATTAATACCTAAAAAATTTAGACAAATATCATAAACTTCTCGGAGTTTGGTGGTAATGTGTTCTTTTCCCAGATGCCTTATGTCTAGCCATAAATGCTCTCCATAAGGACTTTTCACCCCAAAGCCCTTACGCATGTGCTCTACCATTCTCCTGGCTACCACGTCTCTAGAGGCCAACTCTGCTTTTTCAGGCTCATAATCTGGCATAAACCTATATTTATTTATATCAAGCAAAACACCGCCATCACCTCTACATCCTTCAGTAACTAAAATATCTCCAGGCACTATCCCTGTAGGATGAAATTGCACTGCTTCCATATTGCCCAATGGTACAAGACCTGTCTCCAGAGCAATAATTAAACCACCTCCCTCATTAATAATCGCATTAGTAGATGCCCTATAAATACGCCCAAAACCACCAGTGGCAATTAAAGTTGCTTTAGCTAAATAAACTCTTAACTTTCCAGTGCGCAAACACCTTACCACTGCTCCAAGACAATTTTCACCATCTTGAATTAAGGATATAGCCTCGCTTCTATCGTGCACCAAAACTCCCTTGCTTATAGCCACACTATCAATAGTATAGAGCAAAGAATGGCCTGTGCCGTCAGAGCAATAACAGGCCCTCCACTTGGCAGTGCCACCAAAATCACGAGCTGTAATTAAACCATGTTTTTCTATTCTTTCTATTTTTTCAAATCTTTTTCCACCTTTGTAATAAAACGACCTGCCAGATACTACCCTATTCCAGGGAACTCCCCAATAAGCCAACTGTCTAATAGCAATAGGTGCTGTGTGGGCAAATAATTTTGCTACTTCCTGATCACATCCCCAATCAGAACCCTTTACCGTATCTTCAAAATGAATATCTGGATTATCACCTTCTCCTTTTATACAATTACCCAAAGCTGCCTGCATTCCCCCTTGAGCAGCACTGGAATGAGATCTTCTTGCAGGAACAAGACTCAAACAAACAACCTTAAATCCATTTTGAGCTACTTCTATGGCTACTCTTTCTCCTGCAAGACCAGCACCTATACATAAAAGATCGCTATAAATTATCTCCATAACTTGCCCTTTTTATATTTAAAATTAAGCAATAAATGTTAAAAATTAAATTAAAACATTCAAAAATGTAACTGCAAAAGCTCAAGAATTTAATTTTTGATTAAATTGCCACGTTGTAATCAGTTTAAATAGTTGAAAAAATTTTTTTGTTAAAATTGTATCTAACTGCTAAAAACAATTTTTGCAGTTGAATCTTTAAAAATAAAAAAACAAAAGGCTTATACTATCAATCATAATTAACGTGCCTACTAAAATAAATAAGTATTTTTTACTCTTTAATCTATTTTGACTGGTGATAAATCCCCACTTTACCCCAATTCTGTACAACCCTAAACCAAGATGAAAAGCCACGCTAAAAAGGAATAAAACATAAAAATAAACCCACCCTCCTTTTTGCATAAGATGTTTTGATTTTAAAGCAGTAATAGGTAAATCGTTTAATATAACCCATATATGGATGCTACCAAACAGTAAAATGACTATTCCTGTTAGCACTTGCACTAGCCAAAGCCAGGTATCTTGATGATTTATCATCTTTGCTTGACTCCAAAATTTAGCCTGTTCTGTAAAAGAAAAAGGTATTTTTCGAGCCGTCAGTAAAAAATGGAATAAAAAAATAATAGTCAAAAATATACCACTACTCCAAGCAAGACCTGTACTCTCAAAAAACAAAGCAACTTTATTAAAACACTTTTCCCCAAAAATTATGCTAAAAACCAGCAAGGTGTGAGTCAGCATAAATAAACAAAGAAAAATCCCTGTTATGGCTTGAGACAAATCAAGATAGGCAACCGTGTTAGAAAAATTAATTTTCCTCACATTAGTAGCCCGCATAATAATTCCTCCTAGCAACAAAAAAATATTTAAACTAATTTTGAGTGAAAAATTAGGGAGTCTAAAATAAATGGCACAGATTTAAAAATCAATTTCTAAACCTATGGGGCAATGATCAGATCCGTAAACATCTTGCTCTATCCAGGATCTTTTTACTTTATCTGCAATTTCTTGAGAAACAAAAAAATAATCTATACGCCATCCCGCATTTCTTGCTCTGGCTCTAAATCTATAACTCCACCAGGTATAATGCCCACCATCCTGCACAAACATTCTAAAAGTGTCTACATACCCTGTGGCAATAAATTTATCTATCCACTGCCTTTCTATTGGCAAAAAACCAGATGTTTGTTCATTTTGTTTTGGGTTTTTAAGGTCTATTTCTTTATGAGCTGTATTAAAATCTCCACACACTATAACAGGTTTTTTCTGTCTTAGTTGTTCACAATAGATGAGAAAACTTTCATAATAGCCTAGTTTAAAGGCAAGCCGTTTTTCGTTCATTTGACCATTGGGAAAATAAACGTTTAATAAAAAGAAGTTTTCATATTCTAAGGCAATAAGCCTGCCTTCTCCAGCAAACCTTTTATCTGGCAAACCAAAACTATAACGTAGAGGTTTTTGTTTACAAAAACATGCAACACCTGAATAGCCTTTTTTTACTTTAGAAGAATTCCATATAGCCGTATATCCCAAAGGTGATTTGTCTTTTGTATTAAGCTGATCAGGATGGACCTTTGTTTCTTGTAAACAAATTACATCTGCTTGTTTAGAATAAAACCAGTCCCAAAATCCTTTTTTTAAAATAGCTCTAAAACCATTTACATTCCAGGAATAAAAAGTCATATTTACCTATTCCCACAATAAAATATCAATCAAAACTATTAACGATGTCTATATAAAATTAGATAAGCTCAACTTCTAAGTGATCGTCTAGCCAAATGATTTTTACGTATCCCCCCTGCTCTACTGCCCCGGGATTTACAATCAAAGTTTTTCCAATTTCGTCTATGGCTTTAGATTCGTGAATGTGTCCAGTAAAACAAATATCTGGCTGAACTTGCTCTATAAACTCCCGCACAGCTTTACTCCCCACGTGAGAACCTCCCATTATGACATCACATTTGGTATTATAAGGAGGAGTATGGGTCATAAATATTAAATGTTTATCTAACACACTCTTTTGGTGTAAAGCTGATTTTAATTCTTTTAACCATTCTGTCATGGTATCTTCACTTACTTCTGAGGGAGTATTAAAAGGAGTAAAAGTAGAATAACCAACTCCAGCCAGATAAACATCTTCTGTTAATGAGATCAATTTTAAGTGAACGTTTATGCCTAATTCGTCCAACAATTCTTCTACTTCAAAAGTATCCATATTGCCAATTTGAGCCCAGATATGAGGATTAATTTCCATTAAATTAGAAAAAAATCCCTGAATTTTTTCTTTGTGAAATTTACTATTAGTAATATCTCCAGAGATTAATAGGCCTTTGGCGTCTTTTAATTCTGGCAAAGATAATATTTGAGAATAACTTTCGTGAATATCTCCTACACCAATCCAAAAACACTTACTCATTTTACGCCTCCTACAAATATTTTAACATTTACGGGCAGACACACACCTCTGCCCCTACCACTATTCCGTCCACAGTTTACTGTTCACAGTTCACAGATCACTGTTCACCCATTCACCCACTACCTACATCCATCTTCCACCTCTACAACCCCTCTAACCATAGCCCATCCCCCAACCACCAATTCCTAATTACAAATTACCAATTACTAATTACCAAACCATCGCTTGTTTGAGCTATTTAATAAAACCTATTGCTAGTTTATCTCTTTTATCTATTAAAGCATTTCTTTGGTAAGCTCGTAAACCAAAAAAAGGCAACGCTGCTAAAAGATGATCAAAAATATCAGCCTGAATTTTTTCATACTCTGCCCATCTGGTCTCTTTAACAAAACAATAAACTTCTAAAGGCAATCCCTTATCTGCCTCTGGTTGAAGATGTCTTACCAGTAAAGTCAAATTTTTATTTACCAGAGGATGGCGCAATAAGTACTCTAAAACATAAGCTCTATAAGTGCCCAGGTTGGTCAAATAACGTCCATTTAAAACAATACTATCTTTATGAAAAGCATTGGCCTGACATAATTCTTGTTCTTTTTTTTGTAAATAATTTTGAAGCAATTTAACTTTCTTTAAGTCTTCTACCTCCTCAGAAGATAAAAATCTTACACTGGATTGATCTATAAGAAGAGACCTTTTAATTCTTCTAGCTCCAGTTTCATACATTCCTCGCCAATTTTTAAAAGACATGTCCAGAAATTTATACGTTGGAACAGTAACAATAGTCTTATCAAAATTTTGCACCTTCACTATATGCAAAGATATGTCAATTACATTGCCATCTACTCCCAAAGAAGGCATTTCAATCCAATCTCCAACTCGAATCAAATCGTACGAATTTATTTGCAAACTAGCGACAAAAGATAATATTGTATCTTTAAAAATTATTAGAACTACTGCAGTAAGAGCTCCAATACCACTGATTAACCCCCAAGGAGACCTGTCCAATAAATAAGAAATAATAAAAATAAAACCTAAAATATAAATGAAAATTTTTAATAGCTGTAGATATCCTTTAATAGGTCTATTTTTAGATATTTCATAGGTATTGTATAAATCGTTTAAAAAATCTAAAAATTTTACGGTTATTAATATAAATATAATTATTAAATAAATAAATGCCAATTTTTTCCCATACAAACTTATATATGGGAACATATCTACAAAATAATAGAATAAAATACCAGGTATAATTAAAACCAAATAATCGAGAATTTTATTTTTTATAAGTAGATCATCTTTTATATTTTTAGTTTTAACAAAAAATTTTTTTAAAAAATTAAGAAATATATTTTTACTTAAAAAATAACTCAAATAAATTACTAATAAAAAAACAGCAAATTTAACCCATAAATTAGCAAATAAAGAAAATATATAATTTAATCCAAACAAATTAACATCTCCTTTTATATAGCTAAAATTAGCATCAAAAGCTAAACTCCAAGTTTTTAAAATGCTTATAAATTCTATATCTTAGGCCAATTATCAGATGTGACTGCAGAAAAACAAAATTTGTATTTTTAAATTGAATTGTCAAATTATAACCAAATAAAATCATTAAAAAAATTTTCTTAAACGTATATCCAACTGATCAAAATAATTTTTGCTGTTGAATTTTATAATATTTAACAGCAATTTGTTCTATTCATTAACAAATTTTTTTTTGAACCGCAAATATTTGTTAACAGGCGTTGGTTTTCGATAACCATCAAACAAAACTTTTTAGAAGGGAGTTTGTAATTTTATTACTGCTAAAATTTTAGTTTCTCTTTACTATATTTTAGGGTAACTTATAAGAGATGACTGTAAAAGACCAAAATTGGCGTTTTTGACTACATTTTATTGTTGAATTTCTAAAGTTAATTTTTACAGCTGGATCTTAATAATGTGCTTAGCCAAGATTAAAATTGTTACGAATAAATAAATTCACCATTATCCCAAAAAGCTGGTAGGCAAAGTTTCTAGCTAATCAAGGGCTAAAACTAGATGCTTGACCTGAATTTTTTTGTTTGTTTAAAGTATGGACTTTACTACGACTTGAAGCTAATAAAAAAATTATAGGCTAAAAACGACCACAATCAAGGTTAATTACAGGAGTCCTCTGTCCCCAATTTTTTTAAAACTGTATATTAAAACCTTTTAAATGACGTAACTGCAAAAGTCTAAAATTTGTGTTTTTGGTTAAATTGTCCAATTATAACTGGCTTAAATTATTGAAAAATTTTCTTATCAAACGTGTACATAAATGCTTAAAATAATTTTTGCAGTGGAATCTTTAAAATATAAATAACTAAATTATTCCTAGGAGCAAATCATGTTAAAAAAAGTAATAGGTTTGATTTTTGTATTTTCTTTCTTTTCTACTTCTCTTTTGGCTCAAATAACCAAAGTAGAATTATATCCCAGAGGAGCAAAGATTTTTGTTAGCCTTGAAGTACAAAACAAACAAACTACTTTTTATTTGCCCATTTCTGCCAACCCCAATTCTCTTATATTTTACGGGCACAAACACTTATTTGTGAAAAACTTTAGCTACAAAAAAATTAAAAAAGACATTCCCTTAATAAAACAATTAAAACTAAAAATTAAAAACTTAGAAATTCAAAAACAAAAATTACAACCTACCTACAAGGCTTTAGAAACAGTTTTAAAATTCTGGCATAGTCAGGCCAAAAAAAATGATCTTTCTCTCAAAAACATCGCTCGTTTTAGCCAGATTATTTTTACTCAAACCAAAAACGTGCAAACCAAAATAAACAAAATAAAAGTTAAGATTCATTCCCTGGAGGAACAAATAAAAAATTTAAAGGAACAAATAGAAGAAATTACCTCTAATAGCAAAGAAGTCTGGGTAATAAATCTTATTTGCCAGGGCAAGGGAAGATTAGTTTATTCTTATTTTGACGAGCAAGCAGGTTGGAAAAGTAATTATTCGTTGTTTGCTTTTCCTAAACAAGGCACAGTAAATTTTCTCTGGCAAGCAAGCATCTGGCAAAAAACAGGTCAAAATTGGCAAAACATTCCTGTTATCCTGGTCAGTGGCTATTTCTCCAGACAATTAACCCCACCCAACCTTCCCGATTGGAAAATCTCCCCAATTCAACCAGCACCTCTAACTAAAACTATGAATTTTTCCAAAAACCTTGCCAGAGCGCCTTTAATCTCAAAAAGATCAAAGGATTTGCTTCCCCTAAAAAAAACAGGTGATTTCTTTGATCAATATGCACTTCATAACATAAATCTCTCTTCTGGACAAAATCAAAATTTTATTATTTTACAAAAAACATTAAAAGCCAAATTTGCCTACCTTATAAGACCCTATCGATCTACCAAAGCTTTTTTATGGGCTAAAGTACAATTTAACCTTGCCCAAAGAATACCCAACGGTTTAGCGAGTTTGTTTGTAGATAACACCTTTATTGGAAAAAAATTATTTAAAGTATGGACAGATACTTTAAACTTGTATTTAGGGTCAGATCCTCAAATCAAAACTTCTTTTTATGCCTATAAACAACAAGATAAAAAAGGATTGTTTGAAAACAAAAAAGTTATTTTGTATACTTATAAAGTAAGTGTAAAAAATTTAAAAACACAAAAAGTTCAGATAAGAATAGAAGATGCCAAACCAAAGGCTGGTGATAAACGTATAAAAATACAAGCCAATTATTCTATCCAGCCCAAAGAAAAATACAACAAAATATTTTGGGATCTAACATTAAAACCACAGGAAGAAAAAATAATAACTTATACCTATAAAATAATTTTTCCAGAAAAATTAAAACTTAATATGGAGCGTTAATTATGAGTACACTAGTAGAATTGGCTATATTTCCTTTAGATAAAGGTGAAAGTGTAAGTCAATACGTGGCCAAAGCCGTAAAAGTAATTCAAAATAGTAATCTTTCTTATAAATTAACGCCTATGGGTACGTGTATAGAAGGAGACTTTGATCAAGTAATGGAAGTAGTAAAACAATGTTTTAAAACCTTAGAACCAGAATGTGATAGAATTTATCTAAACTTAAAATTAGACTTTAGAAAAAACAGAACCAACGCATTGGAGCAAAAGATAGATTCTATAAAAAAACAACTTTAACTAGATCTTATCCTGTACTTTCTAATTTCAACGATTGACCAAAACACGAGTTTTATTTAGTAATATTTTTTGTTTTTTGATATTATTTCAGGGAGGAAAAGGTTTTATGATAAAAGTAAACGAAAATTTTTTACGGCTCAAATCTTCATATTTATTTTCAGAAATAGCTAAAAGAGTGCAAGAGTTTCAAACTCAAAATCCCAAAGTAGAAATTATTCGTTTGGGTATAGGAGATGTTACTCTCCCTTTGCCAAAGGCTTGCATTCAAGCAATGCATAAAGCCATAGACGAACTAGGGCAGGCCAGTACTTTTAAAGGCTACGGTCCAGAACAGGGCTATTCTTTTTTACGAGAAGCAATTGCCAAACATGACTATCAACAAAAAAACATAGACATATCCCCAGAAGAAATATTTGTCAGTGATGGATCCAAATGTGATACAGGCAATTTCCAAGAATTATTTAGCCAAGACATTAAAGTAGCAGTGCCAGATCCTGTTTATCCTGTATATGTAGATAGTAATGTTATGGCTGGAAGAACTGGGGAGTTTAAAGACGGAGAATATCAAGGTCTTGTGTATTTGCGCTCTACCAAACACAACAATTACCTTCCAGACTTACCTTCTCAAAAAATAGATCTAATTTATCTTTGTTTTCCCAACAATCCTACAGGAGCTTCTATTACCAAAGAACAGCTCCAGGTGTGGGTAGATTATGCCTTAGAACACAAGGCGTTAATTTTATTTGATGCAGCTTATGAAGCCTTTATCCAGGATAGCACTTTGCCCCATTCTATTTTTGAAATTCCTGGAGCCAAACAAGTAGCTGTAGAGTTTAGAAGTTTTTCTAAAACAGCAGGGTTTACCGGCACTAGATGTGCTTTTACTGTAATACCCAAAGAATGTTTTATTTACAATAGTCAAGGGGAAAAAATTAATCTTCATAAACTTTGGCTTAGAAGACAAACCACAAAATTTAATGGCGTTTCTTATGTTGTGCAAAGGGCAGCTCAAGCCGTTTATTCAGAAGAAGGTCAACAACAAGTGAAAAATAA
Organism: Desulfonauticus sp.; assembly: GCA_030950395.1. GTDB lineage: Bacteria > Desulfobacterota > Desulfovibrionia > Desulfovibrionales > Desulfonatronovibrionaceae > Desulfonauticus. Next base: position 136,510 of record JAUZRP010000014.1, read on the forward strand.
CATTGCCTATTATTTAAATAATGCCCAATTGATTCGCAAAACTATTCAAGAATTAGGTTTTCATTGCGTAGGAGGAGAAAATTCACCTTATATCTGGATAGAATGTAAGCAAGACTCCTGGGACTTTTTTAACTTCTTACTTCACAAAGCAGGTATTGTATCTACTCCTGGCTCAGGATTTGGAAAAAGTGGCGAAGGATACATAAGACTTAGTGCTTTTAATAGTTTGGAAAACGTTACTCTAGCTATGCAAAGATTAAAAGAGGTTTTTAATTCTTAAAAAAAGGTTAGATATGTCTAAGGTAAAAGTGCTGATTATTACAGGTTATGGTACCAATTGCGAAAAGGAAACAGCGTTTGCAGCTCAAAAAGCAGGAGCAGACAAGGTTTGCGTGTGTTTTTTTTCTGATCTTATTTATGAAAAAGAATTTTTACACAATTATAATTTTTTAATTTTTCCAGGCGGTTTTTTGGATGGGGACGACTTAGGTGCTGCTCAGGCTGCTGCCATAAGATGGCAGTACTCAAAAACTATTTCTGGAAAATCCTTAAAAAAACAATTGGAGGATTTTCTAAGCGAAAATAAAATTATTTTAGGTATTTGTAATGGGTTCCAATTATTAACCAAATTAGGTCTTTTACCTGCCCTGGGAGGAAATTATTTTGAGCGTCAAGTAAGTCTTAGCTACAACGATTCTGCCAAATTCGAAGATAGATGGGTACATTTAAAAACAAATCCCAACAGCCCTTGTGTATTTACCAAAGATTTAGATGAATTATATTTACCTATAAGACATGGAGAAGGCAAAATAATTCCCCTAAACGAGCAGATTTTGGCTAAATTACAAAAAGACAATCTAATTGCCCTGCACTATATAGATCCCAAAACCAAAAAGCCAACATTAACCTATCCCTTTAATCCCAATGGCTCTCCTCTGGGTATTGCAGGATTAACAGATCCTACAGGGAAAATTTTGGGTTTAATGCCTCATCCAGAAGCGTACAATCATTTTACCAATCATCCTGCCTGGACCAGAAAGTGTCAAAGCCCTTTGGGCTTGACACTATTTGAAGGAGGCATAAATTATTTGAAATCTCAGTAAAAAATCAAAAAAATTATGCACAAGGTTAAATTGCCAAAAGTTCACGTATGTCAAAACTCCAGAAACTATATGACCCTGGCCTTAAAACAGGCCCATAAAGCTTTGTTAAAAGACGAAGTGCCAATAGGAGCAGTAATAATAGATAGCACCTCAAATGCTATTATCTCTACAGCGCACAATGCAACTATTCACCTAAACGATCCCACAGCTCATGCAGAGATCCTTGCTATTCGCAGGGCTGCTCACAAATTAAATAACTATAGGTTGTTAAACTGCATTTTAATAGTTACCTTAGAACCCTGCTTAATGTGTCTGGGGGCAATTTTACAGGCCCGGTTGCAAGGAATAATCTTTGGAGCTAAAGATCCTAAAGGAGGAGCTATTTGCTCCACTCTTGACTATTTCAGTTTAAAAGGAGTAAATCATAAGTTTTGGGTAATAGAAGGGGTTTTAGCTGAAGAAAGTATAAGGCTGTTACAACATTTCTTTCGCTTTAAAAGAAAACAAGGAGAGGTACCGAAGTGGTCGTAACGGGGGCGACTCGAAATCGCTTTGTCCTGTGAAAACAGGGCACGTGGGTTCGAATCCCACCCTCTCCGCCAGAAATAAAAAACAAAAAAATAACACAAAATAACTATTGCGTTACGGATTATTGCCCCCCCTTTTTTTTTGGGGCATAGAATACTTTGTAACACAATTTATTTATAATTATCCTAAATCATGAACTCCTAATACTACTTTGACACCAACCTTTTCTGATATTACCTTGGGCAATTGCTCCATGTCGTGATTTTTACAACCAGGTACGGCCTTTACCATACAATTAGAAAGATGAATAACATCAAAATCAACCTTTTGTTTAGTAACTGCAATGTTACTTATTAGAGATCTACCAGGACAAGTACACCTTAAAAAACCAACCACCTTAACTTCTCCCTCATACTGAGCAAAGGGGCTGTGTTTTTCAGCTGCCCCTAAAAAACACTTCCAATCAGCAGGACAGCCATAAGAACTATTAGTATAGGCCCCACATGTTACAATTAAAACCTTGGTCATAATTTCCTCCCTAATTGAAAAAGTTAAAAATTACTCTTTTCTTCAGTAAATAACGATAAAATTATTTAGATTTGGTTAAAAATAAAAACTTTGTTTATTAGCTTTATACTAATCCTCACTAAAACCCTGCAACAAAATAAAAGTAAATAACATAAAAATGTCAACGATTTTTTTGATTAGTGCTATGTAGTTAAGATGACTGGGTTTGTGGATAGGCATCTATATCTAAAACATTTAAGGTTCAACTTCCTATATGCATTATTTGACAACTATAGAAAAAAATTTAGGGGAAAGTATTGAAAAAAATTTCAAATTAAAATAAAAACAAATGGCAAGTTTTTTTTTAGTTTTTAAAAAAAACATCAAATCTGGCTCTTGCCTTCTCCTAGATATCCTATTATTAACACTTACCCCTAATTAAACATAATTCACCAAATTCATTCTCATGATCATGGAGGATGATTTTAAAACAGCCTCATAAACTATTTGTTGGTTAGTAAGTTCGGTCATTAATTCAGCCACGTCAGCATCTTCTATTTTACTCAATCTTTCCTTTTCGTTTATAGACAGGCCTGAAAGTACTGTATCAGCTACGTTTAACCTGTTTTCTCTAGCCCCTACAGAAGCAAGTTGACTTGAGATATGATTTAAGCTCTTATTGATACTTTCTAAGGCCTCTTGAACTCCATCTTGATTATTTGTTTCTAAAAAACCTATTAATTTGCCAACTGTTTCAAAAAGATTTTTACCTGCTCCATTGAACACTGGTTTGTTATTATAAATCCCACCAAAAACTTCTTTTCCTATATTATTTATCTGTATCTTTTCACTGCTAGATATTTCTACTTCTAATCTGGCCATCTCAGGCCTTATCACAAGCTGATCTCCAACAGTCAAATTAGCAACGTCATTAACTTCTATCCTACCACCTGGAACTAACAATCTATTATCGCTAGTAGTATGGCCTGTACTCCAATTATTGCCTCCATCCAGAGAATAAGAATAAGTTACCATGCCGCCACTTATATCATCAATTCTTACAGCGACATTTTGAGAAAATTTTCCATAGGCTTGAGCAGCCAAAGCTGTATTCTGGGCATACAAATCTACATTTATATTATCTTCTGCATCTCCCAAATATTTTGCCGAAGGCCTGATCCAAAGCCAGGTTCCAGAGGTATCATTATAATCCGTAGCAGAATTAGCTTGTACCTGATAGCCAGAGTTAAAATCCACCTGAACTCCACCAGCAGTTAAAGTAGTACTGCCTGCACTAATGCTTCCTGTTTGCCAAGTCTCTCCTCCGTCTTCAGAATACCTATAGTCAATATTATCTGTTCCTACAGTGCCTGTGGTCAAAAACTGCACCAAAATAGTTTGAGAAGATGCTCCACTTATGGAGTTAATATAATCATCCACATTATCATCTTTGCTTGAAGTCACCCAAAGAGTTTCTGTAAAAGCGTCTTGATTTACCTTATGGCCTGCAAAGATAGACTTGCCTTCGTATTCAGTGTTAGAAAGGGCTATAAGTTGGGAAAACAACTGCCTGGCCTCATACGACAAACTTTGTCTTTGATCTCTGCTTAAAGTACCAGTAGCAGCCTGTTCTGACAACTCTTTTAAACGTATCAAAATGTTATTTACTTGAGTTAAGGTCTCGTCTGCAAGATTTAACCAGCCCTTAGCTGTATCAATATTTTTCTTATACTGCCCAAGGGCAGCAATAGAATCCCTATAGTCTAAAATTCTGGTCATGCCTATAGGATCATCTGAAGGTTTATTGACCTTTTTTTGGCTAGAAGCCTGTTGATTAAGCTCTACTAACCTAGAAGACACTCTATCAAATTCACTGATAAAGTTAGAAAATAAGTTTCTCTGGGATACTCTCATAACAACCCCCACTCCTTACTTACAAACAACCAATTACAAAAACATCACGGGCAGACACATAGATCTGCCCCTACAACCATTCTGGTCACTGTTCACAGATCACAGATCGCCCATCACCCATAACCCATTCACTATACACCATCAACCAATCACCAACCACCAATCACTAATTACGCCATATTAATTACGGTTTTTATCATGTCATTGGCTACATTAATTAACTTTGCAGCAGCAGCATAAGAATTTTGAAATTTAATTAAATTTGCCATTTCTTCATCCATATTTACTCCAGAAACTTCATCCTGCCTATCGTTTAGGTCGTCTGCTAAGGTTTTATTGTAAGTATAATTAAAATTAGCCATTTCTGTATCAGCTCCTACATTTCCAACCAAACTATTATAATATTCTTGTAAAGTTTGAGAGGTAAGTCCTTCTCTTGTAGTAAATATGGATACGTTTTTATTTTCTAATCCTGCCAATTGTAAGGCTATAGTATTGTCTCCTTCATTAACCTCTCCGGCCCCATTCACATGACCTGCATTTATATAAGAAATATTGCTATTCACAAATTGATTTAAACCAAGATCACTGGCCGTAGAGCCCTGGAAATACGTATTTAATCCTAGAGCAGCCAAAAGACCTGAAGTATCATTACTAAAGGCAAAAGAATATCCATCGTCAGCTCGTAAAACCAATTTATTATCCACAATACTTGCTGAAACATGAGAAAAAGAATTATTAATAGCATCTCTCACGTCTTCTAAAGAATGAACACTGGGGTCAAAGTTTTGAATTCCAGAAGTAGCAGAGTCAAAATCCAAAGCACTATTTTCTACAACATTTCCGCTGCTATCATAAACAAAAATCGTAAAATTGCCTTTTTGCAACTTATCTCCAAAAATAAGTCCAGAAGCAGGATCAGATAGAGCCACACTGGTATTGGTCACACTATAAGTTCCATTACTATAGTTAAATTTATCTAAGCCTGCCCCTTGAGAGTGAATTCTATTTACTTCCCAGGCCAAAGCTTTGGCAAAAGCATTTAATTTTTCTTTGTACTTACCCGCATAGGCATCTCTAAACAGAAAATATCCTCCAATAGTACCTCCCTGAATCCTGCGCTCATTTAAACTACCATCTGGCATTTCTTGAGGAGTAATGTTCACAAAACTAGAAGAATTCTCATACCAATACAAACCAGTCTTGGGCACAATTGTAAACGTGTCTCCCACACTAAGATTCGATGTAGCAGGATCTTGCTCATTATTTGCAGAGCCAAACCAAATAGTTAGTTCTCCATTAGGTAAAGTAATTTTGTGATCATAATCATTAGCTGAAAATATTAAATCATTGCCATACTCATCTTTTAAGAATGTTTTACCTCCATCTATGGAAACTTTAAACTTGGCAGTACCATCAGCAGCCCCACCCTGGACTATTTTTATTGTATATTCTTTATCTGATTTTCCCTCATAATAAATTTTGTCAGTAAAAGAAGAATCTGGAGAAAGACTGGTCAGCACCTTTGGAGTTTCAAATTTGATGGAATAATAATTGGTACCATCCACCAAAGTATGCCCGGCTTTCGTAGTGATAATTACCCGTCCCAAACCATTGTCAATATAATTTATATCTATCTTTTCTGCCAACTCTCTTACTAAAGCATCCCGTTTGTCTCGTAGCTCATTGGCATTATTTTTCCCAGGATCTTCGTGAATAGTAATTTTACTATTTAGACTAGCTATTTGTTTTAAAATTTCGTTAACTCTATTCACATCTTGCTGGATAAAATCATCCATTTGCCCCTGTAATTTATCTAAATCATCAGCTGTTAAATGAATAGCATTAAGCAAATTTTGCGTACTCCCCAATAAGGCTGATCTTGTATTGGTATCTTCTGGCCTTTGAGTAAGTTCCTGCCACTTGCTGAAAAAATCCGCCAAAATTTTATTTATACCACCATCTTCATTCTCTTTAAACAACACTTCCACATTTTGCAAAGAAGTATGGAGTTTATCGTAAAGTTCTCGCAAAGAAGCTCGCGTATTATATTGATTTTCTATAAATTGATCAAAATGCCTTATAACCTCTTTTGCCTTTACTCCTGTCCCCAATTGACCAGGATAATAATCCACGGCCAAAGCTTCTTCTAAACGCACCTCCTGCCTTCTATACCCAGGAGTATTGGCGTTAGCTATATTATTGCCAATTACCTCTATGGCTGATTGATGAGCAAACAAAGCCTCTTTGCCTATATTAAGGATAGAATCAAGACCTGGCATCTTTAACCTCGCACGCTTAATCTTGGCCGTCCAAGTAATTTACCTGTATTGGTATAAATAAAATTATCTTCTCCTTTTTTACTAATTTCTGCTTGCAAAAAACTAAACATATTAACAGCCTGCCTGGCCAAAGCCATAGCTAAGGCATTGTTTTTGGCACTCAAAATTTTTACTTTTCTCTCCAGCTCGCTTAATTCTTTCACTAAAGTGTTTAATTCTTCTCTCTCTGTGCTTATAAAATTTAAAAATTCATTGATTTTGGTGTGTCCAGCCTGGTAAGCAATTTTTCTTAACTCTTTTTTTTCAACTTCTAACTGTTCCAATAAACTTTGAATGCAAACTTCTAAACTGGAAATTTTATCCAATTTTCTATTTTTTAAATAGGAAAATTCTTCCTCTAAAAAATCTTTTAACATATTCATCGCCTTAACCATTCTAACTAATTTTTCCTTCATCATCAAAACTCTCCTCTCATATAAAAAGGTTTTAGAAAAAATTCTTCAAAAATTGGAGACAATAATTTTTTACTTTTTTGCAACCAACACCCTTTCAAATTTTAATGGATTTAGGGCCAAATCCTCTTTTCTAAGTTCAAAGTGAAGGTGAGGTCCTGTGGACCTTCCACTATCTCCTGATAATGCAATTTTTTGACCAAAACGTACAAATTGTCCAGGTTCCACTAATAATTTAGAATTATGTCCATAATAACTTAAAAGACCATTTTTATGCTGGATAATAACTAAATTACCATAACCTTTTTTGGGACCAGCAAAAATAACCTTGCCAGACATACAGGCTCTCACGCTTGTGCCTACAGGCACTGCAATATCCACTCCAGGATGCCAGGCTCTATTACCAGTAAAAGGATCTATTCTCCAACCAAATTTAGAACTTATCCGACCTCTTTTTACAGGCCAAACAAAATGATTGGTTTCTTGGTTTAATTTGTATTCTAATTTATCTATTTTTATAGCTTCTGTTTTTAATTCAGGAATACCACCTTTAGCTGGACCATATTTAGTTTCTATTTGTCTGGCCAATCTATCCATTCTGGTATCCAACCCAGTCTGCTGACGAGAAAGAGGAATCTTTTTAAAATCTCTGGGTGATGAAGAAGATTGAACAGTGCTTTTTAGTTGTTCAAACATAAACTGACTCAATCCTATGCCACCACTTTTGGCCAAAACTTTAGCCAATTCGTGATCAAACATACTCAAATACATATCTTCTTGTTCGCTATGCAAATAGCCTTCTTTAGGCACAGTTTTGCGCATTTCTTTCCACAGCTTTTCAATAAATAAAGCCTCAAAATCAATACAGGCCTGTCTTAATTTTTTTAAATCTTTTTTCTTTTTCGCCAGGTTAGAAATATTTTTTAGTTTGGTAGCATTTAATTTTTCTAAACTAACGCTTTCTAAATTTTTAAAATAATCCATACTCATTTCTAAATCACTTCCAATTCTGCATGCAATGCACCTGCAGCTTTTAAAGTTTTTAAAATAGAAATTAGATCTCTAGGTGTAGCGCCTATGGCATTTAAACCTTTTACCAATTCCTGTATGGTAGCCCCTTTTAACATAACTAAATTTCTCTTCTCTTCTTGCACAGCTACAGCAGTTCTTGGCACTACAGTAGTCTGTCCCTGAGATAAAGGATTGGGTTGAGATACCTGCGGCTGTTCTTTAACTACAATGTGTAGGTTACCATGAGAAATAGCCACAGGAGAAATAGTTACGTGCTCTCCTAAAACTATAGTGCCAGTTTTTTCATCTACTACTACCTTGGCCGGACTATCTGGAGTAATGTCTATATTTTCTAACGCTGCAATAAAAGGGATTAAATTATTTTGAAACTTATTGGGCACCTTGATTTTGATAGTAGAAACATCTGGAGCATAAGCTATATTTTTTTGAAACAAGTTATTTATTTTATTTACAATTTGATTGGTAGTAGAAAAATCAAAAGTAGATAATTCTAAAACAATCTGTTTTTGTTTTGCAAAAGAAAAAGGCACACTTCTTTCTACAATAGCTCCACCAGGTATTCTGGCTACAGTAGAGATATTTTTAGCCACTGCAGCAGCCTGTCCTCCAGCAGAAAAACCACCTACAGCTAAAGCGCCCTGAGCAATAGCATAAATTTTCCCATCAATTCCTTTTAAAGGTGTCTGTAACAATACTCCACCCATTAAACTAGAGGCATCTCCAATAGAAGAGACAGTTACGTCTAGTTTACTTCCTGGCTTAGCAGATACAGGCATCTTAGCTGTAACCATAACAGCAGCAACATTTTTAACTTTTAACTTGGTTTTATCTACTCTGACCCCCATGTTTTCTAACATATTCACCAAAGATTGAAGAGTAAATTCTGGATTGCTTTTATCTCCAGTACCCGGCAAACCCACTACCAACCCATATCCTACCAATTGATTAGAACGCACTCCTGCTATTTGAGCAATATCTTTTATTCGAACCCCCAAACAAACACTGGCACTAAAAAATAAACTCAAAAACACATAAAAACTCTTTTTAAGCATGGTCACCACTCCTAAAAAGGCCAGAGATTGTCCAACAAACGAGTAAGCCAACCAGGTTTTTGTCTGTCTGCCAAAACTCCCTGGCCATAAATTTCTATTTGGGCATTAGCTATATAATCAGATGAAATAGAGTTATCTGGGCCAATGTCTCTACTTCTAACCAGGCCCCGCACCACAATAATCTGAGTTTCTCCATTTACCTGAATTCGTCTGGCTCCTTCTATTTGCAAAACACCATTGGGCAACACCCTGACCACTCTCGCGGCAATCTTGGCTGTTACTTCAGATTCTCTAGTGGTCTCTCCATCACTCTTAAAATCACCATTGCTCTTGGCAGCGATCAAAGGAGTATCCCCTATAGGAACTCTTGGGCCAAGGGATGCCCCCAGGCCTAAAGCTCCCAAAGGCACCAAGTGCATCTTTTGCTGACCTAAAAAGCTGCTTACTCCAAAATCAAGGCTAGATGTTTTTTTGGATTTAGTGGTAGCTTTATTTTTGGCAGTAATGCTTTCTACTATATTGACCACAACGATATCCCCTACGTGCCTGGCTCTATTGTCTGAAAACAAAAAATGAGCGGTATCTTCGTTAAATAAACTACCATAATTGTTTTGAGGCTTTTCTGGTTGGACTACAGGTAAAGGATGAAGAGGAGCCACAGGAGTAACTTTTTTTGTGCGCGGAGCGCAACCAAAACACATGACCAAAAATAAAGCAAAAAACAATAATTTTACTTTCACTGTAATATCCTCCTTGTTTAAAACACTTCCACTTTGCCTTCCCCTATAATCCTACCAAAAATAATCCTACCACTTCCGGTATTTCTAACTTTTATTTCCTGCCCCAGCATACCATCTTCAAGCGCGATCCCCTCACTCTCTAATAAAACACTCTGGCTCTGGTATAAAATAGTCACCTTCTCTCCCCTGCTAACCATAGGCATTCTCTCTAATTTATTTAAGGTTATAATTTCTCCAAGCCCAAGACTCCTTTTCACTCGAAAATTAAAATCTTTGCCATCCCAAATTTTACCAGAACAATAAGCTAAATTTTTCTTTTTATAACCGATTTTATCAGGACGCAGTCTTTCCCCGCGTTGCATAGGCACAGCTACAACCGGCACACTTTTCCACACATCAACAAAAATACTCCCACTATAAGTTGCTTTAGTACGTCCAAATCCATCTATAACTTCAAATCTAAGGCCATTTAAACCAGGCTCTAATTTACCAACTACATCTATTTTTAAACGATCCCCCTTATCTAAATAAATACCTCCACTACATCTAAAATCTCTAAAATTTATATCCTCACTGTGCAAAAATCTTTTTAAAAATAAATTTTCCACTCTTTTTTCCAATTCATCAGCCCCTACAACTTTATAGGCCTTTTTTAAAGTAATGCTACTTGGCAACAGACAAAAAGAAACAAACTTTCCTATGCCTTCCTTTAAATATTGAAACAATTGTTGTTTATTCATGATGTAAACATTAGAACCAGAAAGAGAAAATATGTATTTATCTTTTAATAATAACCAAAGATCATTCAGGTCTGGATTATATTTCACAATGTCTTTAAAATAAAATTTTCCATCAGGAGAACAAGCATATTTTTTGACTAAAAAATAACTTTCTCCCTTACAAGGCAAAGTAAAACCAAATACAACTAAGATTAAAAAGATAGTGCAAACTATCTGTCTCATCGTAACCTCTTGTTTTTAACTCCTATTTTGGACCAAACTAACAATGAAGACTTACCTTTCACGCTAATTTACCTTTTCATTTGATTGGCAATTTGCAACATTTGATCTGAGGTGGTAATGGCTTTGGAATTAATTTCAAAAGCCCTTTGGGCAACTATCATATTTACCATTTCTTCTACTAATTCTACGTTAGACTTTTCTAAAAAACCTTGAGCAATTGTGCCCACGTTGTTTTCTCCAGGAACACCTTCCATAGGATCCCCTGAGGCTTGAGTGGGTAGGTACAGATTCCTTCCCATGCTTTTAAGACCACTAGGGTTAATAAAGGTATAAAGAGGAATGTCTGTGGCAGCCAGTTCATTTCCTTTTTTATCCAAAGCTGCAATGTGTCCTTTTTCTGTAACTACGATATTTTGAGTTTCAGGTGGCACAATAAACTCTGGTTGCAAAATATAACCATTGGCAGTAACGATCCTACCCTGATTATCTAATTTAAACGCCCCAGCTCTGGTATAGGCAGGCTCTCCATTGACCATAACCTTAAAAAATCCATCGCCCTCAATAGCCAAATCTAAGGGATTGCCTGTATTTTGATAGTCACCAGCAGAAAACAATTTATGAACAGCCACGGGTCGAACTCCAAGACCCACCTGCATCCCTACAGGAATTCTGGAGCCTGAATTTTCTACGCCAGCAATCTTTAGATTCTGATACATAAAATCTTCAAACTCTGCCCTACTCTTTTTAAACCCTGTGGTATTAACATTGGCCAAATTATTGGCAATAACGTCAATATTTAATTGCTGAGCTATCATACCTGTTGCTGCTGTCCACAATGAACGCATCATAATAACTACTCCTTTTATAAAATTTTTTGTTTAAGCCAAACAAAACTCTAACCTATATAATTTTATAGTTTAACGCACTACTCCTACTTGAGAAATAGCCTTCTCATCCTCTTGACTTGAAGTTTGCATTACCTTTTGTAAAGATTCAAAAGAACGTAAAATTTCTATCATGTTTACCATATCCTTAACAGGTTGGACATTTGAGGTTTCTAAACATCCCTGTCTAACAAAATATTTTTCCAAAGGTACTTCTTTGGCTTTGTTATTTTCTATGTAAAACAAACTTTTTCCTTCTTTTTGCAAAAATTTTAAATCCGAAATATCTACAACTGCAATTTTATCCACTACGTCATTATTTACTATTATTTCTCCATTTTCATTGACAATTACTTTGCCCTGCTCTGGAAGTTGAATAGGGCCATTTTCTCCCAATACCTTATAACCTGAAAGAGTTACTAAATAACCTGTTTTGGGATCTCGGCTAAACCTCCCATCTCTGGTATAACGAATGCCATGATCGGTCTGAATCTTAAAAAAACCCTTGCCTTCTATAGCCAAGTCCAAAGGATTCCCCGTAACTTTTAGGCTACCACCACTAAAATCTACATAGGTTTTGGAAAGCCTAGTCTCTGAAATCAACTCGGCTTTGGGCCAAACAATCCTTTGCTTTACTGTATCATTAGGATCCACAAAATCTGAAGCAAAGTGTAAAAAAACATCTTCAAAAGCTACTTTATCTCGTTTATAACCAGTGGTATTAGCATTGGCCAAATTATTGGCAATCATATTTAAACGAAATTCCTGAGTTAACGAACCAAATAAAGCTGAATACATGGCTTTTTGCATCTTTTTTACCTCCCTCACTATTTCTATAGCAAATATCAGACCAATTTTTTTGCTATTTTAACTCTCAGAATCAAAGCAATGAAATTAATTATCTGGCTATTAGCTGCTAGTCATCCGGGGATTTAAGATAATTTTTAGAGATTTTATCCCAACAATTATCACCAAACTAACACAATATACCAATTTTTTACTTGACAAGTGTAGAAAGATGGAGATTATAGAACACTTGTGCTTGAGCGGATGTAACTCAGTTGGTAGAGTACAAGCTTCCCAAGCTTGGAGTCGCGGGTTCGAATCCCGTCATCCGCTCCACTCCAGAGGATATTTATGGAGTGGGCCCCTATGGGTCCACTTTTTTTTTAAAAAATATTTCCCTGTATTTGGCAAAGATGCTGGGCTTAAAAGGACACAAGCTATGAATAAAAACATTCAGGCAATTTTAGAAAAAATAGCTAAAGAACAATGCTCTATACATAATTTAGAGTTATGGGGGATGGAATTTTCCTTTGGAAAAGGCAAAAAAGGCTTTTTACGAATATATGTAGACAAAGAAAATGGTGTAAATATAGAAGAACTTGCTCAATTGAGCAGGGATTTGGAAGTGGTTCTAGATATAGAAGACGTTATTCCTGGCTCTTATACTCTGGAAGTTTCCTCTCCTGGACTGGATAGAAAATTTTTTAACCCTCTACAACTACAAAAATTTATTGGTCAACAAATAAAAGTAAAAACCAAGTCACCTATAAACAAACAAAAAATATTTAAAGGTGAGCTTGTGAAGGCAAAAGATAATCTATTTACTTTACAGATAAATCAAAAAAATATGGATTTTGACTTTTTTGAAACCGAAAAAGTGACTTTAGAACCTAAATTTTAGATTTAGAGAGGAGCAAAATGAATTTAGAATTAAAAAAAGTAATTGAACAAATTTCTAAAGACAAAGGAATTGATAAAGATTTATTAATCGACACTTTAGAAGAAGCAGTAAGAGCTTCTGTATACAAGAAATACGGAAATGACATTGATGTTGAAGTTAGTTTTAATGAAGAAACAAATGAAATAGAAGTTTATCAATTTAAAATTGTTGTAGAAGAAGTAAACGATCCTAAAAATGAACTCACCCTGGAAGAAGCTCGTATTCACGATCAAAACGTTCAAATAGGAGATGAACTTGGCTTTAAGCTAAACATAGAAGATCTGGGTAGAATAGCAGCTCAGTCAGCTAAACAAATCATTATTCAAAAGATGAGAGATGCAGAGCAAGAAATAATTTACGAAGAATACAAAGACAGGATTGGGGAAATAATAAGCGGTATTATCCAACGCAGAGATAAAATGGGTTGGATTATAAACCTGGGAAGAACTGAAGCCCTTCTACCTAAAAACGAGTTAATTCCCTCTGAAAGATATGTGAGAGGCGATCGGATTCAAGCTTATATCATAGATGTAAAAAAAGAAGGACGAGGCCCACAGATAATTGTTTCCCGTTCCCATCCAGATTATCTAAAAGCTTTATTTTTTAGAGAAGTGCCTGAAGTGGCTGAAGGTATTGTAAAAATTATGGCTGTAGCCAGAGATCCAGGTAAACGAGCCAAGGTGTCTGTTATGACTCAAGACTCTGATGTAGATCCAGTAGGGGCCTGTGTAGGCGTAAAAGGATCTAGGATTCACAACATAGTTTCAGAGCTAAAGGGAGAAAGAATTGACATCGTAGTATGGAGTCCAGACATCGCTACCTATGCTGCCAATGCGCTTGCTCCTGCCAGAATTTCTAAAATATTTGTAGATGAAGATGAAAAAATACTCGAAGTTATTGTGCCTGACGATCAACTGACACCTGCCATTGGTCAAAGAGGTCAAAACGTAAAATTAGCTTCTAAACTTTTAGGCTGGAAAATAGACGTTTATACTGAAACGCGCTACAACCAGCTTAACGAAGGTAGAAAAACTTTAGAACAACTTGCCAGTGTGGCAGAAATTCCCATCCAAAACTTTTTAGATGCAGGCTTTGAAAATTTAGATGACATAGAAAAAGCAACTGAAGAAGAATTACTTAACATAAAAGGCTTATCGCTAGACAAAATTAAAGACCTTAAAGCCGCTATTAATCTCTTAAAACCTAATAATTCCTAGTAATTTAAAAAAGTACAAGGGGGGCAAAATAAAGCACATTAGTATTAGAACTTGTATAATTTGTAAAAAAAAAGCGGCCAAGCAGGAGTTAGTGCGCTTTGTTTGTCGGCAGGACAAAAATGGTAAATTAGTTTTAATAAAAGATATGAACCAAATTATGCCAGGAAGAGGTTATTATGTCTGTAGCCCAGAGTGTGAGAAAAAACTTTCCACGTTCAAGGGTTGGCTAAAGAAGTGTAAGGGGGTTAAAAAATAATGGCCAAAAAACGCGTAAGAGACTTAGCACAGGAAATAGATATCTCCACTAAAGAACTGATTAAAATTTCCAGGGAACTGGGGATTCAGGTCAAAAGTCACATGAGTGGACTCACTGAAGAAGAAGTAAGTAAAATTATTGAAAAGATAAAATACAAAAAAACCGATCAAGCAGAGGTAATAAAAAGAAAGGCACCCGATGGAGTGATTATCCGGAGAAGAAAAAAAACAACCAAAGAAACAGAGACTAGCCCAAAAACCTCAGCATCTAAAGAAAAAAAAGATACCTCCCCGGCTGCAAAAATTATTTCATCCCCTGCCTCTAATAGTGATAAAGAGAAATTGGACAAAGACATAGACCAAAAACAAACTGGCTCCACGTCAAAAGAGCTCACTTCTTCTCCTAAAAAAACACCTCAAAAAGATAAAAAATCTGTAAAAGATAAAAAAAGACCTAAAAAAAGAAGACGTTTTTCAGGCAGAAAAGAAGAAATAAAAGCAAAAATTATTGCTCGTCCAGAACCTCCCCAAAAAGCCACATCCACACAAGAACAACCTTTGCCAGAAGAAAAAACACCAGAATCAACACCAGAGCCAACTTCCCAATTCACTGTAGAAGTGCGTTCAGAGACATCATCATCCTTGCAGCCCCCTTTTCAACCTCAGTCTTTATCAGAAGATGAAAGCCCAGACAGAAAAAAAGGCAAAAAGAAAACAAAATCAAAATGGGAAGAAAACGATATTTTTGAGGAAAAAAAGAAAAAACAAAAAGGAAAAAAAGCTCTAAAAGAAAAATCTCACAAACGAGTAGTAGATTTTTCTGATTTTTACGAGGAAGAAAAAGAAGATATTTTAGAACCACTAGAAGAAACAATGCCCTCTTCTCCTGCTAGCCAAAAAGCTAAGAACAAAAAAACAAAAGAAAAACCAAGTGCCCCAGCACCTTCAACCAAACCAATCAAAAGCTCTAAGAAAAAAATCAAGATAGAAGAAGCCATAAGGGTTACAGAACTGGCCCAACAAATGGGAGTAAAAGCTCAAGATATTATAAAAATTCTCCTCTCTCTTGGCATTATGGCTAATATAAATCAATCCATAGACTTAGATACTGCCAGTTTAGTAGCTGCAGAATTTGGATTTGAAGTAGAAAAAAAAGGATTTACCGAGGAAGAATATTTAGGCACTCAAACTCCAGACAAACCAGAAGATCTCAAACCCAGACCGCCTGTAGTGACCATTATGGGACACGTAGATCACGGCAAAACCTCTTTACTAGATGCTATTAGAAAATCTAACATCACGTCCCAGGAAGCAGGAGGCATTACTCAACATATTGGAGCTTATTATGTCAAAACTCCTAAAGGTGACCTGGTCTTTTTAGACACTCCTGGACACGAGGCTTTTACGGCCATGCGCGCCAGAGGAGCTCAGGTAACAGACATCGTAGTTTTAGTTGTAGCTGCTGATGACGGAGTAATGGAACAAACAAGAGAAGCTATAGACCACGCCAAAGCAGCTAACGTCCCTATTGTAGTGGCGGTAAACAAAATAGATAAAGAAGGAGCTAATCCAGAACGGGTAAAACGAGAACTAGCAGAGCTTGGTCTAATTCCTGAAGATTGGGGTGGAGATACCATCTTTACAGAAGTTTCAGCCAAAAAGAAAATCGGTTTAGACGAACTTTTAGAAATGATTTTATTGCAAGCAGAAATTTTAGAACTAAAAGCTAATCCCAATAAACCTGCCCGAGGGTATATTATAGAAGCCAAATTAGACAAAGGCCGTGGTCCTGTTGGAACCGTTCTCATAAAAGAAGGCACGTTAAAACAAGGAGATGCCTTTGTCTGTGGTCTACAATCAGGTAAGGCTCGAGCCATTTTAAACGACCAGGGCAAAAAAATAAAAACTGCAACCCCTTCTATGCCTGTAGAGATCCAAGGATTTGACGGCGTTCCTCAGGCCGGAGATGAATTTATAGTAGTAGAAAGTGAAAAAATAGCCCGTAAAATAGCAGAAAATAGACAGGCCAAACACAAAGAAAAAGAATTAAGCAAAAAGAATCGCATTACCTTAGAAAGCTTTCTTAAAGAAAAAATCAACGAAGATGTCAAAAATCTTAACATTGTGCTAAAAACAGACGTCCAGGGTTCTCTAGAAGCAGTAAAAGATGCCCTGTTAAAACTCAATTCTGATGAAGTAAAAATCAATATAATTCATAGCAACACAGGAGCCATTTCAGAGACAGACATCATGTTAGCCGCTGCCTCCGAAGCTATTATTATTGGCTTTAACATTAGACCTACAGCCAAAATTAAGGCTACAGCCGAAAAAGAAAATGTAGAAATTCGCTTTTACGACATTATCTACAATCTGGTAAACGATATCAAAGACGCCATGGCAGGCATGCTTGCGCCTGTAATAAAAGAAGAATACCTTGGTCAGGCTGAAGTCTTACAAACCTTTAACGTACCCAAAGTGGGGACAGTGGCTGGATGTATGGTGATAGATGGCAAGTTAATGAGAAATGCTAATATTAGATTATTAAGAGATGGAGTTGTTATCTATACTGGAAAATTAAGCTCCTTAAAAAGATTTAAGGACGACGTAAAAGAAGTTCAAAAAGGTTATGAATGTGGTGTTGGCTTGGAAAATTACAATGACATAAAAATTGGCGATATTATCGAAGCATTTCAAGAAGTAGAAGAAAAGGCAAAACTTGATTAATAATTAGCGTGAATAACTTTAGAAATAGAGTATTTACAAATACTGATTAATCATATAAAAACAAAAATGTTTATAGGAATTTTAAAAATTACATTTAAATTACATGCAGTTTTCTCTTTAAAAGAAAAGAGAAAAATATCACAAAGTTTAAAACAAAAAATAAAAAACAAATACAACGTTTCTATTGCAGAAACAAAACATCAAAATACGTCTGACTTTTTAGAAATATCTTTGGTAACTGTAAGCAACGATGCAAAACACGTTGAATCAATTTTAAACAAAATAAAAGATTATATAGAATCTATTTCTTCTGAAGAGATAATAGAAATAAATTCTGATATTTTTGCTTATGAAATATAACAGTTAGCTACAAAAATTTTACAAATCAATTAATTAGAGATTTAAATTGATTATAATTTAATTAAAAATTTAATTAAAAACACAAACTTTGAGATTTTGCAGTTACATCTTAGTTAAGTAGATAATTTTTTAATTAAAACAACATATAATTATAAACATTGTGAGAAAAAATGCATCAAAAATCTTTTAAACAACTACGTATGGCAGAAGCAATAAAAGAAATTCTATCCCTTACTCTTGTACAAGACGTAAATGACGAATTACTTACTCAAATTACTATAACAGGAGTACAATTAAGTCCTGATCTAAAAAAAGCCAAGATATTTTATACCTATTTTAAAGGAGAAAATCAAATTATTGCCCAAAAACTTCAAAAGGCAAAGGGGTTTCTTCGTACTTGTTTGGCGAAAAAAATAAAAACAAAATTTATTCCCGACCTTGAATTCGTCTGGGACCAATACCTGGACACTATTATTTATAATCAAGAGTTATAAAAATGATTAAAAAATTATAAGCTACAAAAATTAAGCAGTTAAATACAATTTAAACAAAAAATTTTTCAATAAATTAAACTAGTTACAATTTAAAAATTTAATCAAAAACGTCAATTTTGGACTTTTGCAGTCACGTTTTATAAAAGGAAGACAAAAGACTAACGGTTTTCAAAAAATAAAATTTTAAATTTTGTGGATAAATTTATGGATAAAAAACGTATTTTAGAGGTATTGCAAGGAGAGGATAATTTTCTTATTACTTCTCACCTAAATCCAGATGGAGATGCTATAGGCTCCAGTGTGGCTTTGGCAATCATACTAACTAAGCTCCAAAAAAAAGTTTATCTTTACAACGAGTCTGGTTTGCCAGACAAATTTTCTTGGCTTAGCATGCCTGTGCAGTTCCACTCTAATTGGCCAGATTTTAATCCAAGTTGGGCCATTGTTTTAGATTGTGGCGATATATCTAGAGTAGGAGAACAAATACAACCTATTTTAAAAAAAACTAAGATTATCAACATAGATCACCACTTAGACAATCCCCATTTTGGGGACCTTAATTTTATTCAAGAAACAGCATCTTCTGTGGGCGAAATTATTGCCCATTTTGCAGAAGAATTAAATATTTGTTTAGAGGGAGATTTGGCTCAGGCTATTTATCTGGCCCTTGTAAGTGATACTGGCTCTTTTTCTTACAGCAGTACTACCAGTTATGCCCACAATATAACTGCTACAATGATTAAAAATGGACTTGACGTGGGCAAAATTAACATGCTGCTTAGCCAAATCTGGAGTGTTAACAAAATTAAGCTTCTTTCTTTAGTAATGAATAGTCTAGAAACTTTTTGTAATGATCAAATAGCCCTAATCACTATCACTCAAAATATGCTCCAACAAACTCAAACAGGTCCTGAAGATTGTGATGGTTTTATAACGTATGTACGAAACATTAAAGGTGTTAAAGTTGCTGTTAGTTTAAGAGAAGAAGAACAAAACAAAATAAAATTTAGTTTGCGTTCCTATGAAACAAATGTGCAACGCATAGCCTCTGACCTTGGAGGAGGTGGGCACAAAAATGCATCTGGTGGTATTTTAGATGTATCTCTACAAGAGGCCAAAAACTTAATTATAGAAAAAATAAAGCAATACTTATGCACATAGATGGACTATTACTCTTAAATAAACCCAAAGGGATTTCTTCTACTGGTTGTTTAAATAAAATAAAAAAGCACTTTAAGCTCAAAAAAATAGGTCACGGAGGAACGCTAGATCCTCTGGCTAAAGGGCTTTTACTCGTATTTATTGGACAGGCAACCAAATTATCCCCATTTTTAATGCACACGCCCAAAACCTATGAAGGTACATTAGAACTGGGTAAAACATCGCCTAGTTATGATCTGGGCACTGAAGTAACAACTATGGGCAACTGGGAAAACATAACTCCAGAACAGGTAAAAGAAGAAATTCAGGCTTGGGAAAATCTAACAGAGCAAGAAGTTCCTCCTATTTCTGCTGCCAAACACAAAGGAAAACCTCTTTACTTTTTATACAGAAAAGGTCAAACTATTCCCACTAAGACAAAATCCATAACTATTTTTTATGCCAAAGCAACTAAAATAGAGTTCCCTTTTGTTCATTTTCAGGTAAAGTGCAGTGCTGGCACTTATATACGTTCCCTGGCCCACAGCCTGGGGAAACGTTTAAAGTGCGGCGCGGTACTGGTGGATTTGGTGAGGACGGAGTGTACTCCTTTTGTCTTAAGACAGGCTTATGACTTGGAGACAGTGCTTTCTGGAGAGCTAAGCAATTTTGTGCTGAGTATCCAGCAAGCCCTGTCTAGTTGGCCTCAAATTAGCGTAACTCCTGAGCTGGAAAACCGCATAAAAAACGGCTCTCAGCTTCAAATTCAGGATGTTCCCCTACCAGCTAAAGCAAGGCAAAAAGCACTATTTTTAACTTCTAACCATAAGCCTCTGGCCATTATGGAGTGCACTGATGATCTTTATCCAAAGTGGAAAATCTTGAGGGGACTCTGGAATTAAAACAAAAAAAAGGAGGTAAATGGCTGTGGTAATGACACCAGAAGAAAAGGCAAAAATCATTGAGGAGTTTAAACGTCACGATGGAGACACAGGTTCTCCAGAAGTGCAAATTGCCCTATTAACCGCTAGGATTAAACATTTGACTGAACATTTTAAAGTTCACAAAAAAGATGTTCATTCCAGAATGGGCTTGTTGAAACTGGTTGGTAGAAGAAGAGGTCTTTTGGCTTATCTCAAGAAAAAAGACATAGAACGTTATAGGGCTATTATTCAAAAACTTGGTTTACGAAAATAAACCAGCCTACAGACCTCCAAAGTATATTTTGGAGGTCTAATTATTTAAAAAATAAGGAATAAAATCATTAAAAAGAGGAAAAAAAATCCATGAGCAACAACAAAATTCGAGTCCAAACTCCTTATGGAGATACGGATATTATTTTAGAATATGGGAGAATGGCTCTTCAGGCCAATGGAGCGATATGGGCCCAGTGGGGAGACACTGTGGTTCTGGTTACTACTGTTGGACAACAAATAGATTATCATCCAGACTTTATGCCCTTAACAGTTAATTATCAAGAAATGTCTTACGCCACAGGTCGCATTCCTGGTGGCTATTTTAGAAGAGAAATAGGAAGACCTAGTGAAAGGGAAACCCTGGTTTCTAGACTCATTGATAGGCCAATTAGACCCCTTTTTCCAAAAGGATTAAATTATGAAATTCAGGTAATAGCTACAGTTTTATCTGCAGATCAGATCCACGATCCAGCTATTTTAGCCATGACAGGGGCGTCTGCGGCCTTATGTATTTCTAATCTTCCTTTTTTAGGTCCGATTGCAGGGCTAAAAATAGGTTATTTTGATGGTAATTTTATTTTAAATCCAGACCTAGAAACATTAGAAAAAAGCCAATTAAACCTAACTTTGGCCTGCACCTCAGAAGGGGTGGTGATGGTAGAAGGCGGAGCTAAATTTGTATCCGAAGAATTACTGGCTCAAGCCATTGAATGGGGGCAAAAACAAGCTCTACCCATTTTAGAAATCCAAAAAGAACTTCAGGCCAAGTGTGGCCAAACAAAAATAGAGTTTGAGCCTCCTCAAATCCCAGAAGATCTAAAAGAAAAAGTTGCTGAACTTGCTAAAGTCAAATTAGAGCAAGCTCTTTTTATCCCAGAAAAATTACAACGTAAAACTGCCAAAAAGACAGTTTATAAAGAAGTAAAACAAGCTCTTGCAGAATGGATCGCCGAGCATCCAGAACAAGAAAATTATATAGACGAAATTTTAGAAGAATTAGAGAAAAAAATCGTTCGCCACAAAATCGTTACCACTCAAACTCGCATTGATGGACGAGATCTCACCACGGTTCGTCCGCTAAACATCGAAGTTGGCTTGCTGCCAAGAACCCATGGCTCTGCTTTATTTGCCAGAGGTGAAACAAAGGTGTTAAGTATTGCTACCCTTGGCACCTCGGCAGACGAGCAAAGAATAGAAACTCTGGCTGGAGATAGTAGCAAACGCTTTATGCTCCACTACAACTTCCCCCCCTATTGTGTTGGAGAAGTAAAACCCTTAAGAGGACCTTCCAGAAGAGAAATAGGACACGGTGCTTTGGCTGAAAGAGCTATCAGCCCTGTGTTGCCTTCAGAAGAAGAATTTCCCTTTACTTTACGCGTAGTTTCGGAAGTTATGGAAAGTAATGGTTCCTCCTCTATGGCCACTGTGTGTGGTTCATCCCTTGCTCTAATGGATGCTGGAGTACCTATTAAAGAGCCTGTAGCTGGCATTGCCATGGGTTTGATTAAAGAAGGAGAAAATTACTACATCCTGACAGACATTTTAGGCGATGAAGACCACTTGGGAGATATGGATTTTAAAGTAGCTGGCACCAAAGACGGGGTTACTGCCATTCAAATGGATCTCAAAATAACTGGTATCCCTAGTGAAATAATGGAAAAAGCCCTTTTACAAGCCAAGGATGCTCGACTTTACATCCTTGAGGCTATGACTCAAGTTTTGGATAAACCAAGAGCTGAAGTATCTCCTTATGCACCCAAAGTGCATACCTTACACATTTCTCCTGACAGAATTCGGGATATTATAGGTCCTATGGGTAAAAACATTAAAAAAATCACTTCTACCACTCATTCTACAGTAGAAATAGAAGAAAACGGCACCATTACTATTTTTGCTCCCAACAAAGACGCTTTAGACAAAACCATAGAAATGATCCTCTATTTTGATCAAAAACCAGAACTGGGCAAAAATTACTCAGGAGCAGTGAAAAAAATTCTGGATTTTGGAGCAGTGGTAGAGATATTACCCGGAGTGGATGGATTGCTCCATATTTCCCAAATCTCCAACCATAGAATAAACAGAATAGAAGATATTTTAAAAGTGGGAGATATTGTTAAAGTTAAAGTGGTAGAAATAGATAACAACGGCAAAATACGCCTGAGTAAAATTGCTGTACTCAAAGAAGAACAAGGAGAAGAAATAGATCTCAAAGACTATGCTCAACCCAAACCCAAAAACAACAATAATAAACGCAACAACTATAAACGGCGTTAATCTGGTTACTTAGGAATTAGTAAAATTAGTAACTGGGGCTATGGGCCAAAGGCTAAAGGCAATGGTTCTAGATGTTATAGAGGTTGTAGATGTTGTAGAGGTTTTAGAGGTGGATAGGGGGTGACTAGTAAACTGTGAACTGTGAACAGTGATTTGTGGATGGAATGCTTGTAGGGGCAGACCTATGTGTCTGCCCGTGATATTTTTGTAATTGGTAATTAGTAATTAGTAATTTGTAATTAGTTGTGGGATCACCGATCACAGCTCACCGATCACCGATCACAGTTCACAGCTCACAGATCACTGGTTCCAGGGAGAGAGTTATGCAAGTACGAGAATTCAGGCAAGATGAATTTATAGATAGAGAAAAGGAAATACAATACCTAAAAGATTGGGTAGATCACGTACCAAAAGAGATTCTCTGGCTCTATGGTCCCAAGTCCACAGGCAAGACTACCTTGATAGAATACGTTA